>CAMDFR010000018.1 GCA_945897725.1 Chitinophaga pinensis | reverse complement strand
AGTATAACCATCGATGCGTATGGTGGCGAAGGTGGTACTAGCACATCTGGTGGATATGTAGGTGGTTTAGGTGCCAGAAGTAAAGGAGATATTTCAGTAACTCCAGGAGAAGTATTAGATATATTGGTTGGACAAAGAGGATCGGATGGTACCTGTGGTTCAGCAGGCGGTGGCGGAAGCTTTGTTGTTAGAAGCGGAAGTCCTTTAGTCATTGCCGGCGGTGGTGGAGGTGGCTTCTATTGTAGCTACTACGGCGGAAGAAATGGCGGACCAGGTCAAACAGGAAATGACGGTCAGAATGGAGTCAATACACCTGGCGCCTCGGCTGGTGCCGCAGGTGGAACAGGTGGCAATGGAGGTTACGCATATTATGGCGGCGGTGGCGGCGGATTTTACGGAGCTGGTTCTTCATCAACCGGAAGTGGTGCGGGTGCCTATCCTGGTGCAGGCGGCAGTTCTGGTGGAGGCTATGGCGGCGGCGGCGGCTATTACAGCGGATGTTGTGGTGGTTCAGGCGGCGGCGGCGGTTATAGTGGCGGCTCTGGTGGTAATAGTGATGGTTCAGCAGGCGGTGGCGGCGGTTCTTACAACATTGGAACCAGCCAAACAATGACATCAGGTGTGCGCGCAGGTAATGGAATGGTGGTAATTAGTTATTCACTAGGGGCAGGATGCGTTTCTGCAACAAGAACGCCAGTAACAGTTACTATTGGATTGCCAGGTCCTACACCTGTTACTGCTACACCCGACACAGTTTGTCCAGGTGCAATCTCAAATCTTAATGCAACTTATACGGGTGCTTCATCTATTAACTGGTACACAGATTCAGTGGGTGGATCAGTTATAGGAACAAGCGCGAGCACATTAGATTTTGAGGTTCGTCCAATGATTACAACAATTTATTATGCAGAAGCAAATACAGATGTTCCGGCAGGATCATCTACTTTTAATTACACAGGTGATTTACAAACATTTATAGTGCCTGCAGGTGTTACCAGTTTGACTATTGATGCGTACGGTGCACAAGGTGGAAATAATGGAGGTGCGAGCGGCGGATTAGGTGGAAGATCACAGGGTAGCCTTGCTGTAACGCCAGGTGCTACATTGAATGTATATGTCGGAGGACAAGCCGGTTATAATGGAGGCGGTGCGCCGGGTTCAGGTGGTTCTTATCCTGGAGTGTATGGCGGTGGTGCAACCGATATTAGAATTGGAGGAACTTCTTTAACTGACAGGGTACTCGTAGCCGGCGGTGGTGGTGGAGCTGGTTCTTCTGGTTCCTCTTGGTCTGCATACCCTGGCGGTGAAGGCGGAGGACTTTCAGGAGGAGTTGGTGCCGGTTGTTGCGGTTCGCCAATGGCAGGCGGAGCATCAGGATCAGCAGGCGGTACGGCCGGCTATGATTGTGGTGGTTGCGGTTATGGAGGAACAGTTGGAACTTTAGGTGAAGGTGGACGCGGTTCATTGGCTTGCTCATCATATGGTACAGGTTCAGGTGGTGGCGGTGGATATTATGGTGGCGGCGGTGGCGCTACCTGTGGTTCAGGTGGCTCAGGCGGTGGCGGTTCTTCTTATTTAGGAGGATTAACAGGTGCGAGCACAACAAGCGGAGTTCAAACTGGTGATGGAAGATTAGTTATATCATGGTCAGCTGTTACAGGATGTCTGTCAGAACGAACTCCTATAACAGTTGTTGTGGCAGGTACCGGACCAACAGCACCTATTGTTACAGCAAGTCCAATTGGACTATGCTCATCAGGAACGGTGAATTTAAATGCGGTTTCTGCAGGATCAACTATATACTGGTATACAGATTCGCTAAGCAGTTCTTCTGTTGGAAGTTCTGCGAGTGGTGTCGACTTCAGCGTAAGTCTTTCATCTACTACCACTTATTATGCAGCATCATATAATGGTTCTTGTTACAGTATTACTAGAACGCCGATAACCATTTCTCTCGGTTTGCCTTCCGCACCTTCAGCAGTTACGGCAAGTCCTGCAACAATCTGTGTTGGTTCTTATTCAAATCTGAATGCCAGCTCGGCCAGTGATTCAATATACTGGTTTACATCTGCCTCTGGTGGGTCAGATATAGGAAGAAGTTCTAGTGGAGCAGATTTTTCGGTTTCTCCAGTTTCCACTACAACGTATTATGCAGAATCACACAATTCGATTGGCTGTATAAGTGCTTCCAGAACACCTGTAACAATAACTGTTAACGCTTTAGCAACTACACCAAGTATTGTGACGGCCACTCCAATTAATATTTGTCCTTCTTCAAGTTCTATATTAAGCGCGGTATCAGCCGGCAATAATATTAAATGGTATACAGATTCTGTAGGCGGAAGTGCGATTGGTACAGTAGCGAGTGGTGTTGGCTTTAGTGTTACTCCTGATTCTACTACAACCTATTATGCTGAAGCTCTAACAGATTCAGCGATCAGCACGACCTTCAGCTATACAGGTTCTATGCAATCATTCACTGTGCCGACCGGTATTACTAGCATCACAATTGATGCCTATGGTGCACAGGGAGGTGGCGGAATTGGAATTAGTCTTACTGGTGGTCGTGGTGCCAGAATGAGGGGAACATTTGCTGTTACACCTGGAGAGGTTTTTGACATATTGGTCGGTGGGCAAGGTGGTACAGGTGGTTCTTCCTATGATCCACAGGGAAATGAAAATGGCGGCGGTGGTGGAAGCTTTGTTGTCAAAAGTATTGGTACTATACCTTTTATCGTCGCTGGCGGCGGCGGCGGCGGTCCTTCTACTAGTTATGGATCAGGTTGCTCAAGAATTTCAAGCGAAGCCGATGGACAAACAGGAACTTCGGGAGTAACGATCAGCTGTTCAGGATCAGGAACGGGCGGATCGGGTGGATATGGCGGCTCAACAGCTGGAAGTTATCAAGGCGGAGCCGGCGGAGGTTTCTATAGTAACGGAGCGAATGGCGGCAGTCATTGCGTGACAGCATTTGGTGGTAACAGTTATATTGGTGGAGGTGCCGGTGGTACCGGAAACAGATGTTATGGAAGCACCAATAATGGCGGATACGGCGGTGGCGGTGGCGGTCAATTAGGGGGTCCCGGTGGTGGCGGTGGATATTCAGGTGGAGGAACTTCTGCCAGCTGGTCCAGTAATTCAACCTATGGCGGTGGCGGTGGATCATACAATACAGGAACAGATCAAACTAACGCTGTAGGGGCCCGTTCAGGAAATGGTGAGGTGATCATCTCTTATTCTCTGGGAGCAGGATGTGCTTCTTCAGTGCGGGTGCCGGTTACAGTTACGGTTGGCTTACCTGCAGCTCCGGTGCTTATCACAGCAAGTCCTTCAACTATTTGCCCTCTTTCAACATCTAATCTTACTGCGGTATCAATTGGTAATTCTATCGACTGGTATACAGATTCTGTAGGCGGATCAAGAATAGGTACTAGTCTTAGTGATTCAATCTTTAGGGTGACTCCTTCCTCTACAACAACATATTATGCTGAGGCGGTGGTACCGGGCGGCGACAGCACCATCTCATTTAATTATACGGGTTCTATGCAATCTTTCACCGTTCCAGCAGGGGTGACAAGTGTCACAATTGATGCTTATGGAGCACAGGGTGGAACCAGCACATCGGGTGGTTTTACAGGTGGATTGGGTGCAAGAAGTCAAGGTGATATTGCGGTTACTGCAGGCCAGGTATTAGATATATTAGTTGGACAACGTGGTCTAGATGGAACATGTGGCTCAGGTGGCGGTGGCGGCAGTTTTGTTGTAAGAAGCGGAACTCCGCTTGTCATTGCGGGCGGCGGTGGCGGCGGTTTCTATTGCACAGCTTTAGGTGGTGTTACCGGGGGTAATGGATTGACAACTACAAGTGGTGGTGATGGAATTGCGACTCCAGGTCGTTCAGCCTCTAGTGGTGGAACTGGTGGCGGCGGCGGTTATGCCTACTATGGCGGCGGCGGCGGCGGCTTCCTCGGTACAGGTACATCCTCTACTGGCGGCGGCGGCGGTGCTTATCCTGGAGCTGGTGGTAGTCCGGGCGGTGGCTTTGGGGGCGGCGGTGCTTATTACGCAAGCTGCTGCGGTGGTTCGGGCGGCGGCGGCGGCTACAGTGGCGGTTCTGGTGGACCAAGCGATGGCACAGCAGGCGGCGGCGGTGGATCTTATAATATCGGAACCAGTCAAACAATGACTTCCGGAGTACATTCTGGAAATGGTATAGTAACTATTACATATACAGGTGGTGCAGGTTGTGTTTCGGGCTCAAGAACAGCGATCAGAGTAACAGTAAACCCAACCACTAGCGGATCTATATCATCAACCATCTGTAGCAATAACACCTATTTATTCAATGGTGTTTTGCGAAATACAAGTGGTGCATACAGAGATACTTTGATCAATGCAGCAGGTTGTGATTCATTCCTTACTTTGAATCTTACTGTTCTTCCAACTTCGACAGGAACGATCAATCAAACTATTTGTAATGGTGCTTCATATTTATTCAATGGTGTCAACCTCATAGCCAGCGGTGCCTACAGAGATACTTTTACCAATGTATTGGGTTGTGATTCCGTAGTAACCTTGAGTTTAAATGTAAGACCATTATCAACTGGAACATTCAGCAGAACAATCTGTAACGGTGACACCTATTTGTTTAATGGTGTAGATCTTTCAGCGAGTGGAACCTATCTCGATACCGTAGGCAACTCAGTTGGCTGTGATTCTTTTGTAACCTTTACTTTAACAGTTAGAACATTATCTAGCGGAACTATTACAACAACGATTTGTAATGGCAGATCATACTTGTTCAATGGTATTAATCTTAGTGCAAGCGGCACTTATCTAGATACCTTTATGAATGTGTTTGGTTGTGATTCATTTGTTACCCTGAATCTGACAGTGCGCACAGCTTCTACGGGTGTAATTACACAAAGTATCTGTAATGGTACTTTCTACCGCTTTAATGGCGTTAATCTAACTGTTGGTGGTACTTATTTAGATACATTTATCAATTCATCAGGTTGTGATTCTATAGTTACCTTAAATTTAACGATACGACCAACTTCAAGTGCTCTGATCAGTGCTACCATATGTAGCGGTACATCATACCTGTTTAATGGGGTGAATCTGACTGTAGGTGGTAGTTATCTGGATACTTTTGTGAATTATACAGGATGTGATTCAGTGCTTACTTTGAGCTTGACGGTTCGTCCTACTTCAACAGGAACGATTAATCAATCAATTTGCTTTGGCACATTCTATAGATTTAATGGTGTTAACCTTACGCTTGCAGGAACCTACAGAGATACACTCATGAATTCAGTTGGCTGTGATTCGGTAGTAACTTTATTCCTTACCGTTAGAGCAGCTTCTTCAGGTACGATGAATCAAACGATTTGTTTTGGCAGCACTTATCTTTTCAATGGTGTGAATCTGAGTTCAACCGGAAGTTATCGTGACACGATTGTCAGTACTTCTGGTTGTGATTCCTTTTTAACATTGAATCTTACTGTACGTCCTTCTTCCTCTGGTTCTTTCTCACAAACGATCTGCAATGGTGCCTCTTATCTTTTCAATGGAGTTAATCTTAATGCGGCGGGTATATACAGAGATACACTGATCAATATCAATGGCTGCGATTCCATTGTTACTTTGAATTTAACGGTTCGCGCTGCAGTAACTTCAACGATCAATCGAACCATTTGTAATGCTTCATCCTATCTGTTTAATGGTGTCAATCTAACGTCGTCAGGATCTTATAGAGATACTTTAGTGAGTATATTTGGTTGTGACTCAGTAGTTACACTTAATCTGAATGTAAGGGCATTATCGAGCGGTACGTTCAATCAGTCAATCTGCAGTGGAAGGTCCTATTTATTTAATGGTGTGAATTTAACCACGGCAGGTACTTACAGAGATACTTTGGTAAATGTCTTTGGATGTGATTCAACTGTGATTTTAAACTTAAGTATTCTACCATTTTTAACATCCACGATCAATGATACAATCTGTGCAGAAGATTCGTATTTCTTTAATGGGTTGAGTCTAACAACAGCAGGTACATACAAAGATACTTTTAGCAGTTCGGGTGGTTGTGATTCTATTGTTACCCTGAATCTTAGGGTGCGCACGGCAAGCAGTGGCATCATTAACAGAACCATTGCAAGTGGTTCCTCTTATCCGTTTAATGGGGTGAATTTGACACAACCTGGTACTTACCGCGATACATTGACCAATATCTATGGGTGTGATTCAACGGTTACACTGAACTTATCCCTGAATACCGATATTGCTGTGACTCCTCAGAAGAATTGGAGTCTGAGTATTTATCCAAATCCTGCTTTAGCGGATGCTACAATCAGCTATAGTTTGCCTGAAGGGGTGGATATGATGCAGATCTTTATCTACAATGATCAAGGTCAGTTAATATTTAATGATGCCATCGAGCATCCACTACTAGAAGGCAATTATGAACTGGATTTACGTAAATATGCTGCTGCTAGTTATTTTGTGAAAGTGGTGACGAACAGCTTTATAGAAACCAAGAAGTTAGTGGTGAATAAAAACTAATTCTTAGGAAATAATTTCTTTAAGAGGGGCTATCTAATGATAGCCCCTCTTTTGTTTAAAGGCTCATTCGGTCGAAAGATTGCAGCACTGGGTGAAGCAATTACCGTGTAATGCGGAACACAGGTTTGACTGCCGGCAAAGGCATCATCAATGATCCTGAATCATTAACGGCAGGCAAGCTGCCCAAAAAAAGGAATAAAAAGTGCTATAGTAATGACAAAATAGTATGTTGATCTTTTGGTCATTCGAACATGGGGAAACTCGTATTTTAATATTGAAAAAAATTGCAAGTATACCATTCACCATACTTTTCCTTTGTTTTAGATCCTTGCAACTATGTGGAAAGTATGATTTTTTATTTGAAGTTTAGAGGAAATGGAGCCGACCTTTTTATTGCTGATAGGATAAACAAAGCGATCAACATAAAAAAAGACAGTTTGTATAGTTGTCGTTTGATTGTTTATCAAATAGCTGAAGGTATTGGTGTTAAAAGCTTATATGGGATCTCTCCTCAATACATATGTGGTGACCTGTAATAAAAACAATCTGATTTTAGATGATACTGATTTTTAGTCCTTAAAATAAAACGAGCTTTCCATTATCAAATACTTGTTCATCTGTTCTTAAAACATAATGATAGATTCCTCTTGCCATATTTTCGCA
The DNA here is from genome assembly GCA_945897725.1 of Chitinophaga pinensis. Lineage (GTDB taxonomy): Bacteria > Bacteroidota > Bacteroidia > Chitinophagales > CAMDFR01 > CAMDFR01. The sequence continues at coordinate 40,875 of CAMDFR010000018.1, read as the reverse complement.
TGACCAATTTGCCAAATTATTCTTGACCACAATTCTTTGTATTGTTTTTCCAAGATGATCTGTGATAATAATAAAAGGCATTTCACTTCTATGAGTAAAGACTGAGAATGAAACAATATTGGTTGCAGGATTCGGGTATACTAGCATCTTTGTGCCATTACCTAGCTCGGGAATAGCATTGGGTGCGTAGATACACGTATCAGAAATATTTGCAAGCGGGTTGTAATTTAGCGCATTAGAATCAAGACATCCATAGACTTTTAAAATACATGAACCATCATTGGTATTGGCAAGTGCATTATAGTTGATTGAGCCTGTGTCGGTGCAACCAAACACTTTTGCAATACAGCTATAATCATCGATGTTAGCCAATGGATTATAATTGAAGGAACTGCTATCTATGCATCCAAAAATAGCAGGAAAAATCAGTGCTTGAAAAGTATTAAGTTTTCCATATCCATAAGTATTATTAGTGCTCGATGTGGTGAAGGTATCCTTCTTAATTGAATTAAATAATAACTCCTTTGTTTGTGCATAGTCAAGATTAGGATATTTTTCTAATAACAAAGCAACTGCACCAGCCACCATTGGTGAAGCCATAGAAGTGCCTGTATTCCTTACATAGTGACCTCCATAAGCAACTTTATATGTTTGTCCGGTAGAGATAAGAAGTCCACTCCAATATAAATTTCCGCATGAAACAACAAAGCCACCAGGTGCTGTAAGGTCGGGCTTGGTTCTACCATCTCTGGTTGGTCCAAGACTAGATCCTGCATCAATCATACCAGGTGTTGCACCACTAAAACTGTAGGCAGAATCATAGTTTAGAAAAGCAGATCGATTGGTATAATTACCAACGGTAATCACCTTATTGGAACACTGCCAGTTGGACACTAATGTTTGATTGATGTCTGGATTGACATAGTGAATAATATCCGGAAAAATGGTGTCGCTTGGTAGGCCACTTGTTACAATATTTGAGGTGCCAATGAAAGTACTAGACGCCCAAACATCTAGTTTGCCATTTCCATAAGCAGATAAACTATAATATTTATTGCTAGAATCCGGACTTATTTCAAATTCAAAATGGTAGGAACGATCCTCTAGTGTTGCCGAGACTTTGACTTGTCCCATAAATCGTCCAGCACTATTGATGATATTACGAGTGAGTGTTGCATTTCCTGTAGCAATCAAAATAGGTAAATCTCTTTTTACATTGAGATAGCCAATATTTCCTTCCTTGGTGAAATTATATTTTTCTATTGCACCAGTAGTGAAATAGACATTATTGAGTTGTTGAGTATCGGCCCAAAAATCATAGTATAGTTTTCCGGAATAGGCGATATCCTTAAACCATATAAAGGAGGTGTCTGGTGCTGTTATTTGAAATTGTGCATGATAAGGAATATTGCCTGCATTGCCTGCAGCTGCGACCACTACGCGTCCTGGTCGTTCGTCTAACAAATACTCTATGGCCTGTGAAGTCACATCTTTTCCATCACGAGAACCATAGTATTCTCCAACACTTGTATTGATGACACATGGTTTTCCAAGGGCATCTGCCTTCTTAAAAATATAGTCGATGGCATCTACTAAATTGGTTAAAAAGTCATTTCCATATTTAACAGATACAACAATCATATCTGCCTTAGGGGCATTTCCTCTATACATGGGATTATCATTTCCGTTGCCTGCTGCAATTCCGGCGACATGTGTACCGTGCCCTCCGCTGCCTTGTTCTTGATGGGTGCACAAACCGGCATTTATTTCCATGAAATTCCATTCTTTACCATACGTATAGGGCAGAGGGTTGAGCGATGACATTATATTCTGATCCCACAAAAATTTAATTCTCGTCGTGCCGTCTGCATGCTGAAAATCAAGATGAGTCGGATCAATGCCATCATCTACAAGGCCCATGATCACGCCTTCACCGGTATAGGAATGTGTGAGTGGGGCATAGCCAAGGTAGGCGCTATCTACATTTATCAATATCCTGGAGGTATCTAATAAAGCTTGACCACCTTTGCTGAAGTTGCCAAGTCTTTCTACACTGCTTTCTGAAGCAAAGGACGACACATCTTTTACGGCAATACTTACACGCTGAAAGGGACCAATGCTGTACAAATAGTTCGCATGGTATTTTGTGCAGAGTCTTTGGATATCTGCCTTACTACCTTTCACAATCACTTCTGTGAGGCTATTCTGATCTTGAATACCATCCAATAAATGTTTATTCCAAATACCCATCTTTTCGTTGCTTTGCTGCGAAAAAATGAAGGATGAAAGAAAACTAAGGCAAGAAACCAAAAGTAAACGTATTGTCATAGGAAAGATGATATTTAATTATAAAAATACACATTTTATCTTTCATACAACTGAATTTCGGCTTAATTTTGTTGACTTTATTTAATTCAATATGAATATCATTTTATTCGCGCAGATCGTCGTTTTTACCTTTATTACTATCGTCACTTTCTTTTTCTTTTTTAAGAGGAGCAAGGCTGTATATAGAAATATTATGCTCGGAAAGTCTGCCAACATCTCTGGCTCTAAAGTAGCTAGAATCAAAAATATGTTACTCATTGCATTCGGGCAGAAAAAGATGTTTAAAAACCCATTGGTGGCAGTGCTTCATATAGCTATTTATGTGGCTTTTGTTATTACACAGATAGAATTGATTGAAATTTTTATTGATGGATATAGTGGTCATCATAGACTTATTTATCACGCGATAGAGCATGCTTCTGTGCTTCGCAGTCTCTATGTGGTTGGTGTGAATACCATAGAGGTGTTATCTGTATTGGCTTTTATAGCTACCATTATTTTTCTTTCGCGAAGAAATCTTTTGAAATTACCACGTTTGAATATGGCTGAACTGAATGGTTGGGCAAAATTGGATGCCAATTTAATTTTATGTTTTGAGATTTATTTAATCATATGCATCTTTAGTATGAATGCAGCAGACACTGCCTTGCATTTTAATAAAACTGGCTCTGGTTATGGCTTCATGCTGAGTGGTATGATTGCCAAAATGATTTACTTATTACCTCACAAAGTATTAGTAGTTTGGGAACGATTAGGTTGGTGGGGACATATTGCAGGCGTATTAGCTTTCATGCTTTATCTTCCATCTTCTAAACATTTACATATCTTATTGGCTTTCCCAAATACCTATTTTGCAAGGCTTCAGCCAAAAGGAACATTAAGTAATCTCGCCTCTGTTACAAAAGAAATTCAGCTGATGATGAATCCTGAAACAGCTTATGCTCCAAGTGCTACAGCAGCTGAGCCCGAAAGATTTGGCGCTAAAGATATACAAGATTTGAGTTGGAAAAATTTGTTAGATGCGATGAGTTGCACCGAATGCGGACGTTGTACAGCTGCTTGTCCGGCCAACCTCACAGGCAAGTTATTGTCGCCACGAAAAATTATGATGAACACTCGAGATCGCATGGAAGAAGTGGGAAGAAACATGGATGCGAATGATGGAAAATTTATAGATGATGGAAAATCATTGATAGAGAATGGATATATCTCGGTTGAAGAATTAAGAGCTTGTACCACTTGCAATGCTTGTGTGGAAGAATGTCCTATCATGATCAATCCACTTGATATCATTATTGAGTTAAGAAGAAGTTTGATATTAGAAGATTCTAATTCTCCTGAAGAATGGAATGGCATGTTTGCCAATATCGAAAACAATGCAGCGCCATGGCAATTTTCTCAACAAGATAGATTGAATTGGGCTGACGAAAAATAAAGTAAAAAGCTAGAAATAAAATATAAATTGAAAAGTATGGAAGAGTTGAAACAAGTGAAAACGATGGCTGAAATGCAGGCAGAAGGCGCAAATCCTGAAATTTTATTTTGGGTAGGTTGCGCTGGTAGTTTTGATGCTAGGGCTATAAAAGTAACAAGGGCTTTCACAAAAATTCTTCAACACCTTAATATCAACTTTGCAGTTTTAGGCAAGGAGGAAGGATGCACAGGAGACCCTGCAAAACGTGCTGGAAATGAACTTGCCTATCAGATGGCTGCTACAACCAATATTGAAATTTTAAATGCCTATCAGGTAAAAAAAATTGTGACCACTTGTCCGCATTGTTTTAATATTTTGAAAAATGAATATCCCGAATTAGGCGGGCATTATGATGTTATTCATCATTCGCAATATTTACAAGAGCTTATTGATGCTGGTAAAGTAACATTGAAAGATGGTGGCGCTTTTAAAGGGAAACGAATTACTTTTCATGATTCATGTTACATGGGCAGAGCCAATGATGTGTATGAAGCACCAAGAGAAGTGATAGAAATACTTGATGCAGCATTGGTAGAAATGAAGAAGAGTAAAAAAAATGGAATGTGCTGTGGCGCGGGCGGCGCACAAATGTTCAAAGAAGATGAGCCAGGCGATCAACGAATCAATACCTTGCGTACAGAACAAGCTCTAGAAACCAATCCTGATATCATTGCGGTAAGTTGTCCTTTTTGTATGACAATGATGAGTGATGGTGTCAAAGGAAAAGAAAAACAGGATACCATTAAAGTTTTTGATCTTGCAGAAATGATTGCACATGGTCAAGGTTTAGATAGCATTCTCTAAAATAGTATGCATTCACATTTTGGAATGAAGGAAAATCAAATGATCATGGAAAATATTTTGAAAGCATTTAGCGACGACAGCAAAGTATGGATATACTTAGCAAATCGAGAATTTACATCTATCGAGGCAATGGGTATTGATCATCTTTTAAACGAATTTTCTACTACATGGACCTCCCATGGTCATAAGGTTTATGGCAAGGCTTTCCTTTTTGAGAATCGATTTATCATCTTTGTTGCCGATGAATCTAAAAGTGGTGTGAGCGGTTGCTCTATAGATAAGACCGTTGCCATAGTTCGAGACATTACAAACGAGTACAAGGTGAATCTGATGGATAGAAGTTTGGTTGCGATTCTAAGAGAGGAGAAGCTAGAAGTATTAGCACTAGATGCTTTGCAGGAAGAGATTCGTGTAAATGCTGCCTTGGAAAATGTACTTGTTTATAATACACTCATCCATACAAAAGCAGCATTGACTCATTGGTTGATTCCTTATAATGAAAGTAAGTTCATTCACATAACTCCTCTTCAAGAAGTAAAGTTTAGCCTGAATTAATCAATTGGACTCACTTCTTATTCAGTTAAAAAATAGAATCACCATTTAGGCAAATGCGAAGACTGAGCATCTTTATATCTTCTCAAAGTATAGATAATCTACTCCACCATTTCCACCACTGATATCTCGTAATGTAATCTTAGTCTCACTTACTGTCTGCACCTCCCAATCATTGCTAATTTTATCAAAAGAGTTGACCGGTGTAAAATTAAGAACCAATTTTATTTTCGTATCATCTTGGCTAGTGGTCCAACTACCATTAATTTGAGATGAGCCTGACTTAATGGCAATGGCAGTTTCGTCTGCATTAAAAGTAAAAGCGTAGTCAGTAAAGTAGATGGTTTCATCATTGATATCTTCCTTGAAAAGGGTAATCTTCCAATTGCCGCTTTCTAATGTAGTATCGGTAAGGCTAGTGGTTATTGTTATGTTCTTGTCTTTTTTACAAGCCTGTGCCATTGTCAGTAAAAAAAGAAGCGCCAATGGAAGGAAATATTTTGATTTCATATGCTATTCAAGTTTTTTGTTTCGAAAACAAAGATACTAGAATCGAGTGTATCATTAACCATTTTACTAGATACGCTTTTCTATGCAATCTCTAATGAACAAATTAGCATGGGATTTAGTAACTATTTTTTGCATTATCATTTTTTTGATTTATGTTAGTGTAGAATTCTTTACAATCTGATATTGATTGATGACCTATGCATTTTAACTCTATTCAATTTCTCTTTTTTTTTATTATTGTTACAACATTGTATTTTAATATTCCGAATCAGCGGAGATGGATACTTTTGTTGATTAGCAGTTGCTATTTTTATATGGCTTTTGTGCCTATCTATATTCTTATTCTTGGGTTTACCATTGTGATAGATTATTTTGCTGGTATCCTTATTGAAAATGCCCAAGGAAGCAGAAGAAAACAATTACTCATCATCAGCCTAATTGCCAATATTGGTGTGCTAGCAGTTTTTAAGTATTACAATTTTCTGAATGATAATTTGTCTTATTTGTTGCACGGTTTTGGTAGTGCTAATCCCATTCCATATCTAAACATCCTTCTACCCATCGGCCTTTCTTTTCATACTTTTCAAGCGATGAGTTATACCATTGAGGTGTATAGAGGCAACCAAAAAGCAGAACGACATTTTGGTATTTATGCTTTGTATGTTTTATTTTATCCTCAATTAGTGGTGGGGCCCATTGAGAGGCCACAAAATTTGTTGCCACAATTCAGAGCCAATCATAAATTTGAATATACTAGAGTTGTGGAAGGCTTAAAACTCATGTTTTGGGGCTTTTTCAAGAAATTAGTCATCGCAGATAGACTGGCTATTTATGTAAATTCAGTGTATAATAATTCGGCTCAACACACAGGTATCACCTTGTCATTGGCAACCATTTTTTTTACCTTTCAAATCTATTGCGATTTTTCCGGCTATTCAGATATTGCCATTGGTGCAGCTAATGTGATGGGCTTTGATTTGATGACTAATTTTAAAAGACCTTATTTGTCAAAAACTATTGCGGAATTTTGGCAGCGTTGGCATATCTCTCTTTCAACATGGTTTAGAGATTATGTCTACATTTCTCTTGGTGGAAGTAGAGTTTCTATTCCGAGATGGTATTTTAATGTGATGCTCATTTTTTTAATCAGTGGCTTATGGCATGGGGCTAACTGGACCTATATCATTTGGGGTGGATTAAATGGATTCTATTTGGTATTTGCTATGGCCACAGAAAAATGGCGACATCGATTGAATCAATTGCTTTTGATGCATCATTTACCAAAGATCCATAGCTTCATTCAAATCTGCTTAACCTTCTTATTAATCTGCTTTTCCTTAGTCTTTTTCAGGTCAGATTCGCTGCATACTGCCATGACTATCTTGAAAAAAATGACTTCCTTTAAAGGTGGTCTTTTTATTGGTGACAAAGACTTTATGGTCTACTCTATCATGGCCATTTTGATACTGATTTTTGTAGAGGTGAAAGGAGAATATTTTAGTGATAAAATAGCATTGCTTCACAATAAGAATATTGTTGTCAGGTTTATAGTCTATACGATTCTAATGCTTTATATGGGACTTTTTGGTGCCTTTTTTGGAGGTCAATTCTTTTATTTTCAATTTTAATTTGTCATAAGATGTTCAATAAAGATGTATTAAAATTGATTGCTAAAATGCTTGTTCTGGTAATGATTATGGGCATCTGTGATGTCTTTTTGGGCGTCGTGTTTAAGCATCTACTCAAATATCAAGTGAATGGCAGATTTTATGACATCTCTTACAATCTTGACAAGACAGAAGCGGATCTGATTTTGATTGGTAGTTCGAGGGTTCAGAATGATTATGATATAGATGTTTTTAGCAAAGAGCTTCATCTAAGTACATGGAAGATTGGTCTGGGTGGCCAAGGCTTGATTTATTTTCGGGCAGTAGAAAAGACCGTCATTCAACGACATACTCCAAAGTTGATAGTTCTTAATATTGATCCTAATGCATTAGAAGGAGACATTGAATATGATAAATTGTCACTCCTACGGCCTTATGCTAGTGATCATCTATTTATAGAAGAAGCACTATGCTCTAAGGATAAGTTTGAGAAGTATAAGCTATATTCAAACATCTATTGCTTTAATTCCATGTTTTATTATCTACTTGATCATTCAATCTATAACAAGAAGGAGGAAACGAAAGATAATATTACTAGAAAAGCTTTTAAAGGAACAGATTCTACCTTAGTCATTCCTAAAGAGTCAGAGGTGAATACAAAAACAACAAAGGCTACACTGAACCCAAAGAAGGTAGAAATGTTACTCGAAATGATAGATGATGTTACCCAAAAAAATATTCCATTCGTCTTGGCTTTTGCACCAAACTACTACGCTAGCAATCCTCCAACTGCCACCATGAATTATGTAAAAAAAATAAAGGAGAGAGATAATCTCTATATCGTTGATTTCTCATCAGATACTTCGATGGTAGAAAAAGCACCTTATTTCTATAATATGACTCACATGAATCAAGAAGGGGCAAGAGTATATTCAAAAAGGATGTCAGATTGGTTGAAACTTCATACAAAACTTTCCCCAATAAAATAAGTAGTAAAAATAAGGGCTTGTGATGAGTGAATAAGCAATGGTCTATGCTTAAGCCGCTTTCAATTGTTGTAAACTAGATTTGCTTACCTTTTCTTCGGCATAAGATTTCTCAACTACATACTCTTTAATATTCGGCGTAGAGGGCACTTCGTACATAATATCCGTCATAATTACTTCGCATATAGAACGCAATCCTCTAGCACCCAATTTGTATTGTAAGGCTTTTTCTACAATATAATCAAGGGTTTCGTCTGGGAACGTAATAGTAACGCCTTCCATCTTCATCAACTTTTTATATTGTTTGACCAGAGAATTTTTCGGTTCGGTAAGTATCGCACGTAAGGTCGCTTTGTCTAATGGATTTAAATGCGAAATCACTGGTAAACGTCCAATTAATTCTGGTATCAATCCAAACTGACGTAAGTCTAGAGGACTCACATATTGTAGCATATTGCTTTCGTCGATTGTTTGTCCTTTAACGCCTTTGTTAAAGCCAATAACTCCTGTGTTCAATCGATTCGAAATGATTCGCTCAATGCCTTCGAAAGCCCCTCCACAAATAAATAAAATATTTGAAGTGTCAATCTTTACCATCTTTTGATCTGGATGTTTACGTCCTCCTTGAGGCGGAACCATCACTTCAGAGCCTTCTAATAATTTTAACATCGCTTGCTGAACCCCTTCTCCACTCACATCTCTAGTGATGCTTGGGTTATCGCTCTTGCGAGAAATTTTATCAATTTCATCAATATAAATAATTCCTTTTTGCGCTGCTGCTACATCAAAATTACAAACTTGTAACAATCGACTCAAAATACTCTCCACATCTTCTCCAACATAACCAGCCTCTGTAAACACCGTAGCATCTACAATAGAGAAGGGTACATTTAAAAATTTAGCGATGGTACGTGCCAATAATGTTTTACCTGTACCTGTATGTCCCATCAAAATAATATTCGATTTTTCAATCTCTACACCATCATCTTCATTGACTTGATTTAATCTTTTGTAGTGATTATACACCGCCACCGAAAGTACTTTTTTTGCTTCATTCTGACCAATCACATATTGATCCAAAAAGCTGACAATCTCTTTTGGTTTGGTGGCTTTCGAAAGACCAAATTTAAACTTCCCAGATTTTTGAGTCAGCTCTTCGTCAATGATCGTCTGTGCTTGTGCCACACAATGCTCACATATATGGCCATCGATACCTGCAATTAAAATACTCGTCTCTGATTTTTTACGATGACAAAAAGAGCAAATATGTTCGTTATTTTTAGCCACTATTCGTCGTCTTTACTTTTTCTTGCACTCTTTATCAATACCTCATCAATCAAACCGTATTCTTTGGCTTCTGCGGCAATCATCCAATAATCTCTTTCAGAATCTGCCTCTACTTTTTCGTAGGCATTCCCCGAATGATGACTTATGATGTCGTACAATTCTTTTTTTAATTTTTTGATTTCCTTTACCGTAATTTGAATGTCGGTAGCTTGTCCACCAACACCACCCAAAGGCTGATGTATCATCACTCTGCTATGTGGCAAAGCAGTTCTTTTTCCTTCGGCACCTCCGCATAATAATACGGCAGCCATCGATGCTGCAATACCTGTGCAAATAGTCGCTACATCTGGATTGATATAATGCATGGTATCATAAATACCTAATCCCGCATATACTTCACCACCCGGACTGTTCACATAAATTTGAATATCGCTGCTGGAATCAACACTCTCCAAAAACAATAATTGTGCTTCAATAATATTGGCAATATAATCATCAATGGGAGTCCCCAAAAAGATAATTCTATCCATCATCAAACGCGAAAACACATCTACCTCTCTAAAGTTAACCGGTCTTTCTTCAATCACAGTACGGGTCATATTAGAAATGCCAGAAGCATATTTTTCGAAATGCATACTGCTAATGCCTCTATCTAAACGAGCGTATGCCTTAAATTCTTTACCGATGTTGCTTGTCATATATTTGTTTTTTAATGTTCATGATCATGCCCTTCGTGGTCATGATGTGCGTGCTCCGCTTGTGCACGTTTGCTATATTCTTCCAAAGATATAGGCTTTTCATTAATTACAATAAATTGTTTCAAATGGTTCAATACTTTTTCTTCCAACAATGATTCATGCGTCTTCTGTACATGACGTTGGTCGTCCATATATCGTTTTCCGAAATTATCTAATTGCTCATTTGGCATCGCACCCATACCATATTGTATCAATTGATTTTGTACAATTTCACGCGTACGTTGTTTAATTTCTTCTAGCTCTACTTTAAACTCCTGCTCTTTGGCTACTTTGCCAACAATCAAACTCCATTTCAACTCTTTTTCAAAGGCAGGAAAATCTTTTTCTAGTTGCTCATCTGTAATTTCCTTTTCATTACTTACTTTAATCCAGCGCTTTAAAAAGTCAGATGGCATGTCCATCTCCGTTTTATCTATCAAGTCTTTTGCTAATTCTTGCAATACTTTCACCTCTGTTTGTTTAGCAAAATAAGCTTTTAACTCTTCGGTAATTCTTGCGCGCATTTCATCTTCGCTATTGATGATGCCAGGTCCATATACCTTATCAAAAAATGCTTGATCTAAAGAAGCATTCACCAATCTGTTCACGTTACTTAAAGTTACTTTAAAGGTATCGCCTAAGTTAGCTGCTTCCTCTTCTTTAACATTCAAGATATGTTTCAATACCGATTCTCTTTCTCTTTCAAAGGCTTCAAAAATATTCAATACCACTGAGTCACCTTTTTTTAAGCCCATGATTTTATTCTTGTCATCACCCGCTTTCAAAATATCGACATTGAATGAAGTGCTATTCATCACACCACCTTCTTTGGTTGAACCATCGGCATTCACCTCCACTAATTCTACATAAATAATATCATTTTCTGCAATATCATCAGGGCTTTCGTTGCTACCATGTCTTTTTTGCATGTGCTCTACTTCGTCATTTAGCAACTTATCATCAATCACAATTTCTTCTTGATCATAACTTGGTTTCGACTCTATATGAGATAAGGTAAAACTAGGTTGCAAGCCAATTTCATACTTAAAAGTATAATCGATTGGTGTATTGATTTCTAGGGTTACTTTTTGATCTTCAACAGGCAAAGGTTGACCTAAAATTTCTAATTTATTTTCTTCAATATAATTGTGTATGGCATCATTCAAAATCGTGTTCACTTCTTCAGCAAGTACCGAGTTACCATACATTTTTTTTACGACTCCCGCAGGCACCATTCCTTTTCTAAAGCCTTTTATATCCACCTTTTTAGCAGTATTACGCAAAGCTTTTTCCACTTTTTCGCTATAGTCGTTCACACCCAAAGTGATGCTAAGTATATCATTCAGTTTGCTAATATTTTCTCTTACAATTTCCACTGTTCTTAATTTTTATGTTTGTTTAAAATAATTTTTCTTTCTTTTTTTTGCGGGCGGCCGTGCTATTCATTACAAGTCCTCGGCTATTCATTTTTTTACCATTTTATCATTCCCTTGGCCTCCGGGCTTTCCATTGCTATCACTGCCCGAGCATCCGATTCCATAAACCTATTTTAAAATAAAAAACCAATTACCGAATCAATGAAACATTGATTGAGATAATTGGTATTTTACATTGGTGCGGGTGGAGGGACTCGAACCCCCATGCCGTGAAGCGCTTGATCCTAAGTCAAGTATGTCTACCAATTTCACCACACCCGCAAGGTTTGTTTTTTAAGAACGTTCCAACTGAATGTTTCGCTCATTATAAGCGACTTCCTCAAAAGGACTGCAAATTTACGATATATTTTCCATTTTAGTGCAAAAAATAGTTAAGAAAGCTGGGAATGATGAAATGTGGGCATTTTGTTGCTGATTTGCTTAGAAATTTTGCTCTTCTAGCGCTTTCATTCTATTAATCTAAGTATTTCTTATGAGTTTACTTGTTGGTGAAAAACACCAACAAGGGCGACGAGAATGCTACTTCTTCTCCCAAGGTTTGTGTCTTCACAAACCTTTTGAAATCCTTCTCCCGAGGTTTGTGTCCTCACAAACCTCTCAAATCATTTAGCTCTTCAATATGTTCCGCAGGGTATCTCGAAGCTCAGATAAAAAGGCATTTCTAATGCCGTCATACATGCTGGATGAATCCACTCTTGTTTTTTTAGTGCCGCTCCTCTGGAGCTGATTCCCTTTTCTTGTGATGTTTCTAGTGATATTTCGCTCCTCTGGAGCTGTCATATTTCCTAATCATATCTATTCGATATTTTTTTTCGCCCTGTCAGGTGTTATTAATTGACAGTATCTAATGCTACTCCTTCTCCCAAGGTTTGTGTCTTCACAAACCTTTTGGAATCCTCTATTTACCTAAGGTTTCTGTCAAAACAAAGCTCTCAAATCATCCTCCTAGCTGTCATTGCGAACCCACCTGCATCTGCGGCAATCTTAATGTGTATGGTCGTGAACCAAAATAAATTGATCTGACTGAAGAATATCCATTGACCGCAAAGCCCGCAGCAGGGGGCGGTAGGAGTACCTAGTACGACAGAGCACCCGGTCTTGTTGCCTTGCTTTTCGGCAACAAGGGCTGCCCAAAAAAATGTTCTTATTTTTCTATGTTATGAACATTTGATGACGGAAAACTATCTGTTTGAAACATTTGTTAGATAAAAGGAAATCTCTATTATTACAATTCAATGATAACGATAAGCAGCGCAGATAAAGAACTAGAAAAGAAAACGATTCTTAAGGAATATCGTTTATTGCTTCGTACGCTGAAGCCAAAATTAAAAAGTACATCGGATAAAATGGATATTCGGCGGGCTTTTGAGATGGCTGTGGAAGGGCATAAAGATATGCGTCGAAAATCTGGTGAACCTTATATTCATCATCCCATTGCGGTTGCACAAATTGTGGCCGGAGAGATTGGTCTGGGCGTTACGTCAGTGATTTGTGCTTTGCTGCATGACACGGTGGAAGACACGGATTTGACCTTAGAAGATATTGAACTCAACTTCGATAAAAACACTGCTAAAATTATTGATGGGCTGACGAAAATTTCGGGGTCTTTTGAGCTGAACATGAATACCACACAACAGGCGGAGAATTTTAGAAAATTGCTCTTGACCTTAACGGATGATATTCGTGTTATCCTTATCAAGATTGCAGATCGATTGCATAATATGCGTACCATGGATAGCATGGCGTCGCAAAAGCAGAAAAAAATTGCTTCTGAAACATTATATATCTATGCGCCATTGGCACATCGTTTGGGCTTATATGCAATCAAATCTGAGTTAGAAGATTTAAGTCTCAAATACACACAGCCAGAGGTTTTTCAAGATATCGTTCAGAAATTAAATGAAACAAAAAAGGAAAGAACGAAGTATATCAATGAGTTTATTGCTCCATTGAAAGAGCTGTTGGAAGAGAAGAAATTTAATTTTGAAATATCTGGTCGACCAAAATCGATTTATTCGATTTACAATAAGATGAAAACAAAGCAGGTTTCTTTTGAAGAGGTCTATGATTTGTTTGCTATTCGGATTATTTTAAATGCACCATTAGAAAGAGAAAAGAGCGATTGCTGGGGTGTTTATTCGGTGATAACAGATTTGTATCATCCGCAACCTGATCGTTTGCGCGATTGGGTGAGTACCCCGAAAACAAATGGTTACGAGGCTTTACATACCACCGTGATGGGGCACCAAGGGAAGTGGGTAGAAGTGCAAATACGAAGCAAAAGAATGCATGAAATTGCTGAAATGGGATTGGCAGCACATTGGAAATACAAAGAAAATTCTCAAGACAATGCCTTGGATGAATGGTTAGAGCGAATTCGTGAAACCCTTTCTAATCCTGATACGAGCACTATGGATTTTATTACGAATGTGCGTCAGGAATTGTTTAATGAAGAGATTTATGTGTTTACTCCAAAAGGTGAATTGAAGAGATTAAAAGCAGGCGCAACAGCTTTAGATTTTGCCTTTGAAATACATAGCGCCATCGGTATGAAATGCATAGGTGCTAAGATTAATCATAAATTAGTGCCGCTTAGTCATAAGTTACATAATGGCGATCAAGTAGAAATATTGACTTCAAGCAAACAGCAACCAAATGAAGACTGGCTGAAGTTTGTGGTGACGAGTAAGGCTATTTCTGTATTGAAAAAAACATTACAAGAGGAGAAAAAAATAACGGCTGAAATAGGCAAAGAAATTTTTGAAAAGAAACTCAAGCAATTTGAAATTCCGAATACTGATCATAATTTACAGACTGCTATCAAATATTATAAATATGTAAGTGCCTTAGATTTTTTCTTCAATATTGCGGCAAAAAAATTGACACTTTCTGATTTAAAAGATTTGGCAGTGCAAGGCGGCAAACTAATGATCCCTGCCAATAAGAGCGAGCAGGGCGAATCTTTTGAAGATCGAATCAAGCGGGAGTTAAAAAAGAATGCCGAGCTTTTGATTATGGGCGAGAGTAGCGACATGATCAAATATGGTTTTGCGAATTGTTGTAATCCGGTAGCAGGTGATGATGTTTTCGGCTTTATTACAGTGAACGAAGGCATTAAGATACATCGCACCAATTGCCCGAATGCTGTACAGTTGATGTCGAAATATGATTATCGAATTGTAAAAACGCGTTGGAACAAACAGCATGAAATTGCTTTCTTAACGGGTGTGAAGATTACTGGTTTAGATGATGTAGGGGTGATTAATAAAATGACGAATATTATAACAGGGCAGTTAAAAATTAATATGCGAAGCTTATCTTTTGATACTGATGACGGGATTTTTGAAGGGAAAATCATGGTCTATGTGCATAATACCCAACAGCTGGATATGTTGATAGATGAGCTGAAGAAGCTCAGCGGTGTATTATCAGTGAGTAGGATAGAAGACAATGAGAAAGGAGATCGATAGGGTATTTGTATTTTTTGAATAAGAGCCATAAAAAAAGCGATAGAAACTCTATCGCTTTTTTTATTATATCGATTGTTGCTTAGAATCCGATACCAAATCTGATCCCTGCGCCACCATCTAGATTAAACTCCGAACCATTATTAAATCCTCCAACTGCATTTGCTGGGTCAGCAATATTGGTATGCCATCTAGCATCTAAAGCCAATTTAAAATTCACTCTTTTTTGCGTATTTAATTTTACACCAAAAGCGAGTCCACCCATTGGTCCACCCATATTTCTTACTTGATAATTATAGCTAATAGTATAGCCAGTTGCATAATCATAAGTTTCATAGTAACGATCCGAATATTGATTTAAATTAAGTCCATAACCTAATTCTACTTGATAGAATGGAGTGATTCTTCTTCTTCCCATATCACCTGAATAAACTAAGCTCACAGTTGCAAAAGGCGATGTTCCTCTTCTTCCTAAAAAACCTAGGCCACCATAATAATCATCATACAATGGTTGTCTATTATCATTGTTCGATCTAAATCCTTCAAATCCAACGGCTATTCCTAGGTAACCTAATCTGCCAAATTTATAGCCATTGGTAACTCGTAAACCCATACCCGCCATTCCACCAAGGAAGGTTACCTCACCAAAATAGCCTTTCTTTTTAGAGAAAAATGCTTTGGGTGTTCTTGGTGTTTCAGGGGTTGGCGTGTTTGCAGCAGCGCTCATAGCGTAGGTGCCGGTCTTTAGTTCTCTACCATATTTCTCGATTTCACTCACTTGGTATACATATTGGCTACCATCGTTGGTTTGAATTTTAAGGGTAGCGCCTGGTACTTGCTCGATGATAATACCTTTGATTAAGCTACCGTTTTTAAGGTAGATAACGTCGATATAGTCTCCAATAGACTGTGCCATGATTTGGGTACTAAATAAAGAAGCAATCGCTACTATTAATAAGGTTTTTAAGAACTTCATTGGTGAATATTTAAGTTTAAAATGAGTTTATTTCTGATGGTTTAACGTTAGATTATTTCCTTTGTTGCTTAACGAGTGAAATGTAAATTTATTGTTTATAAAATTTTAACACTAATTTTTTTGCTTATCCTACCTTTGTTAAGTGAAAAAAAATGAGATACTGCCTGAGATAAGGAATATATTTTCTGCACATTTAGAAGGTCATAGTCTACGAAAGACCCCCGAAAGATACGCTATTTTGGATGAAATATATTCCCGAAACGATCATTTCAATGCAGATGATTTATATGATGATTTGTTGGCCAAAAAACTGAATGTGAGCAGGGCCACGGTGTACAATACTTTGGAGCTATTGCTGAGTTGTGATTTGATTAAAAAACATCAATTTGGTAGAAATAGGGCGCAATACGAAAAATCTTATGGTTATAAGCAGCATGATCACATTATATGTGTAGATTGTAAGAAAGTGGTAGAGTTTTGCGATCCTAGAATTCAACAGATACAGACCATGATGGGCGATTTATTGAATTTTAAAATAACGCATCACGCCTTGAACTTGTATGGCATTTGTGGCAATTGTCAGCTGATTAGAATGAATAATGAACTAGAGTCGCCACAGCCCTCTAGTGAAGAGAAAAAATAATTATCATAACAAAAATAGAAGCATGAAAGTAGATGTATTATTAGGGTTGCAATGGGGCGACGAAGGTAAAGGGAAAATAGTAGATGTCTTAGCACCACAATACGATATGGTGGCTCGTTTCCAAGGTGGACCAAACGCCGGTCATACTTTGGTTATAGGTGGAAAAAAGATGGTATTGCATACGATTCCTTCAGGCGTTTTTCACGATCGTCCTGTAAACTTAATTGGCAATGGTGTGGTGATCAACCCTGTGACTTTAAAAGCAGAAATTGATAATCTTTTAAGTGTTGGAATAGATGTCAGAAAGCGTCTCTTTATTTCTAAAAAAGCAAGTTTAATTTTACCAACTCATAAAGTACTTGATGCTGCTAGTGAGGCTGCAAAAGGCATTGCAAAAATCGGGTCAACGCTCAGAGGAATCGGTCCAACTTATATGGATAAAACGGGTAGAAATGGTGTCAGAGTGGGGGATGCTTTAAATCCTGATTTTAAGAATATTTACAACAAACTAAAAGAGAAGCATCTTCATTTGTTAGGGTTATATGATTTTGAATTTGATATTACAGCGGATGAGAAAGCGTTTTTCGAATCTATAGAGTTTCTTAAAAGTTTACAATTAGTGGATGGTGAATATTTTATCAATGAATATTTGCAAAATGGCAAAAGTGTCTTGGCAGAAGGCGCTCAAGGTTGTATGTTGGATATCGATTTTGGAACCTATCCTTATGTGACTTCTTCCAATACCGTAACAGCATCCGCGTGTAATGGTTTGGGGATTTCGCCTTCTAAAATAAAAGACGTTATAGGCATTACAAAAGCTTATTGTACAAGGGTTGGTGCTGGTCCTTTTACCACAGAGTTGGAAGATGAAGTAGGAGAGAAGCTTCGTAAGAATGGCAACGAATTTGGTGCTACCACAGGAAGACCTAGAAGATGCGGATGGATTGATTTGCCAGCCTTGAAATATACGGCTATGATCACAGGATTGACCAAACTAGTGATTACTAAAATAGATGTGTTGAACGACTTTGATACCATTCAGGTTTGCAATCGATATTTATACGAAGGGAAAGAAACGACTCAGTTACCTTTCGATGTTGTGAATGAAAAAATTTATCCAATCTATGATGCCTTCAAGGGTTGGAATAGCTCTTTGGAAGATGTTTCTGACTTCGACTTGCTACCATCTAACGCAAAAGATTATATCAATTATATCGAGCATTATTTGGGTGTTCCAGTTTCCTTGATATCTAATGCACCTGATAGAGAAAAGATGATTATCAAAGATGCCTCGATTTTAAGTTAAAAACCTACTGAACCTTTGCAGCGCATTCAGTCAATTTATGTACCTTGGAATCAACTACATTTTCACTACAGAATATTGATTTATTCAAACAAAAAGCACTGACATGGGCGACTCAGTTCGCGACGCTTTGTTGTCTTGACTCCAATCACTATGCACATAAGCAATATGCTTCTTATGAGTTTTTGCTAGCAGTAGATGTTTTGGATGAAGTACAGAGCAGTCCACCATCAAATAGTTTTGAAATGTTAGAAAAGTGGCGTTCAGGAAAGCAGTCTTGGCAGTTTGGTTTTCTCTCATACGACTTAAAAAATGAAATTGAGAAGCTCTCCTCTTCAAATGCAGATTTTATCCAATTGCCATTGCTCTATTTTTTTGAGCCAAGATATGTAATCAGTATAAAAGAGGATAAAGTTACTTTTAATAGGAACTATCCTGAATCTGTTGCTCTTTTTGAACAGATTAATAAAATAGAAATTGCTGTGATGCCCTTGCATACAAAGGTTGAACTGAAGTCTAGATTCACAAAAAAAGATTATATAGATACATTGAATAGCATCAAAGATCACATCAGAAATGGTGATGTATATGAGATGAATCTTTGTCGGGAATTATATGCAGAAGATGCAGAACTTTCGATGTTGGATATCTATTTTATGCTGAATGAGAAAGCAAAAGCACCCTTCACAACTTTCTTTAAATACAAAGACATAAGCCTAGCCTGTGCGAGTCCTGAAAGATACCTCAAGAAGTTGGGCAATAAAATTATTTCTCAACCTATTAAAGGAACCATCAAAAGAAGTAAGGTATATGAGGAGGATGAATTTTTAAAGTCGGAATTGTATTTTAGTGAGAAAGAGAGGGCAGAAAATGTGATGATTGTGGATTTAGTGAGAAATGATTTGACTAAATTCGCTGAAGCTGGTTCCATAAAAGTGGAAGAATTATTTGGAGTTCATAGCTTCAAAACTGTTCACCATCTGATTTCTACGGTCACTGCCCAGTTAAAAGAGGAGAAGGACACTATTAACTGCATCAAGGCTTCTTTCCCTATGGGATCTATGACAGGTGCGCCGAAGATAAAGGCCATGGAATTGATTGAACAATATGAAAAAAGCAAACGTGGATTATTCAGTGGGGCAATTGGGTATTTTTCGCCAGAGAATAATTTTGATTTTAATGTGGTCATTCGTTCTCTTTTATATAATGAAACACAACGATACCTTTCTATTCAGAGTGGTGGGGCCATTACTATAGATTCTGATCCAGAATCTGAGTGGGAAGAGTTAAATTTGAAGTCTCAAGTGTTGCAATCAATTTTAAATCATTAAATAGCCATCATGGGTATTCTCCATCAAGAAGTCATTAGCGCCTTGCTCAGTAAAACAACCACGAAACAACGTATTGTTAAAAACACTTTATCTCATTTTGAACAAACCAAAGCTTCTTTGAGTGCGGTGGTTAAGGAGATTTGTGCTCAAATTGCAGAGAAAGATAGTGAGGTGAGCGTTGAATATAAGGACAATGGTAAGTTTGAAGCACAAATAAAATTCGGTGGGGATATGTTGTTTTTTAGCATGCATACCAATGTTTTTACCTTCGATATCAATCATCCGATTCAAAAGCTAAAATATGTCCAGGAGGATGGTATACGCGCCTATTGTGGTATGATTGAGATCTATAATTTTTTAGCAGATTCTATTACTTATGGTAGAATGAATGATGTTGGTTATTTGATGGCTCGCATTTTTATTAATCACGAAAATCATTTTTTCACAGAGGGGAAAGGACAATTTGCCTTTTTATATGGCGATTTTGAAAAACAAATTTTTAGTCAGGAAATAATGCATGAAATGATTCAAACAGTGATTCTATATAGTATACAGTTTGATTTATGGGCGCCTTCACTTACGGAAGTGGAAGAATTAACGGTGCTAGAAAAAATACAACAAACGGGAATGACAGCCCATAAAACTGCCAAAAGACTTGGGTTTACCATGCATCATGAAAGTGATTTGACTTAAACAAAAAAGAAAATGAATTATTTAACGGCAGAGAATCTTTCTAAAAATTATGGAGAAAAAGTCTTGTTTGATGACTTAACTTTTCACATTAATGAGGGTGAAAAAATTGCGCTGATTGCAAAAAATGGTACCGGAAAATCAAGTATGATAAGGGTATTGGTTGGAGAGGAAAAGCCAGAGAAGGGTGGGAAGGTTTTGATTCATAAAGAGATTAGAATGGCCTATTTACCTCAAAAGCCCGTCTTTGAATCTGAGGTTTCTGTGTTAGAATCCTTTATGCAAAGTGATGATCCTAGACTAAAAACAATTCTTGAATATGAAAAGGCTATTGATGAAAATGCGGATGAGAAAGAATTGCAGCGAGTAATGAGTGCGATGGATAATTTGCAAGCATGGGATATCGAAGCTAAAGTAAAAAAAATTCTATCTGCACTAAAAATTCATGATCTGGAACAGGCAGTGAATAGCTTATCGGGTGGTCAACAGAAGCGACTTGCACTGGCCAAAATTTTAATAAGTGAACCAGACTTTTTAATCTTAGATGAGCCTACCAATCACTTGGATGTAGATATGATTGAATGGCTGGAAGAATTTCTACAGATGCCTTCTATTTCTTTATTCATGGTGACGCATGATCGATATTTTATGGAAAATATCTGTAATGAAATTTGGGAGTTGGAGGGCGGTACTATTTATAAATATAAAGGCAATTATAGTAACTATTTAGAAAAACGTGCAGAACGAAAAGCATCAGAACAAGCAACCACCGATAAGGCGAAAAATCTATTGACTAAAGAACTTGATTGGATGCGTAGAATGCCTAGCGCTAGAGGAACAAAAGCGAAAGCAAGGGTGGATGCCTTTTATCAGCTCGAAGAGGTTGCTTCAAAAAAAACGGATGAGAAGCAGGTAGAATTGGAGGTCAACATGCCTAGGTTAGGTGGTAAGATTGCCGAGTTCCATAACATTTCTAAAAGCTATGGCGACAAACATTTGATTCGATCTTTTTCTTATAAATTTATTCCAGGAGAAAAAGTAGGTATCGTCGGTAAGAATGGAACTGGCAAGTCAACGCTATTGAATATGATGACAGGAAGAGATACTCCAGATACCGGAAAAATTGTAATAGGCGATACGGTAAAAATCGGGTATTACGATCAACAAAATGCGCACCTCTCACAAACCAAAAAGGCAATAGATGTCATACGTGAAATTGCAGATTATATTCCATTAAACAATGGGAAAATGTTATCGGCTGGTCAGTTAATGGAAAGATTTTTGTTTGAGCCATCACAGCAATATACTTATGTAAGCAAACTTAGCGGTGGAGAACAACGTCGATTATACCTTATGACCATACTCATGGGCAATCCTAATTTTATTATTCTGGATGAGCCTACCAATGATTTAGATGTGGTAACGCTTCAAGTGCTAGAAGATTTTTTACAGGACTTTAAAGGTTGTTTGATTGTAGTGACCCATGATCGTTTTTTTATGGATAAAATGGTGGATCATATTTTTGTCCTAGAAGGAGAGGGAGTCATCAAAGACTTCCCAGGAAACTATTCTCAATACAGGGCATTTGCGGAGAATCAATTAAAAGAATCTAGAAAAAGTACCGCGATAGAAGTTAAAGAAACACCCAAAGTAGAGGCAACGCAGATGAAGGAGAAAAAAAAGTTATCCTTTAAAGAAAAAATGGAATGGGAGCAACTAGACAAAGAAATTCCTGAAATGGAAGACAAGAAAAAAGAAATCGAAAAGAAGATGGCGGCTATGCCAGACTATAACACGATAAAGCAACTGACTGAATCTTATGATCAACTAAGCAAGGAGGTGGAACAAAAGACAGAAAGATGGCTGGCACTAAGTGAATTGATGGAGTAAATATGCCGTGAAGTAATCTAATCAGAATGATGATTTCTATTCCATTTTCTTCCTAGCATATCTCGGATGAAACTGCATTAAAGTACTTCTCAGAAAATCTTTGTCAAGATGCGTATATATTTCGGTGGTGGTGATGCTTTCATGACCCAACATTTCTTGAATGGCTCTAAGGTCTGCACCACCTTCCAAAAGATGTGTAGCAAAGGAATGGCGGAAGGTATGTGGACTAATTTTTTTTGTGATACCTATCGCAGTCGCATACTTTTTAATCATTAGAAAAATCATCACACGACTCAGTGCCTCGCCTCGTTTGTTTAGAAATAATATATCTTCTGCATGTTTTTTAATCGGCGAGTGAATTCTAACAGTGTCTTTGTACAAGTTGATATATTTAATAGCTGATGAACCAATGGGTACAAGCCTTTCTTTATTCCCTTTACCGATGACACGGATAAATTCAACATCTAAGTGAAGGTTAGATATTTTGAGCGCCACACATTCGCTTACCCTTAATCCACAGCTATAGAGCACCTCAAGGATGGTTCGATTCCTCATTCCTTCAACCGTACTCAAATCTATACTGTCAAGCAGTAGTGTTATTTCTGTATAGCTTAAGGTATCGGGAAGTTTTCTTCGTGTCTTCGGACCTTGAATAAATTCTACAGGACTTAACTCAATCACTTCTTCTAATAATAAATATTTGAAGAATGATTTTAGGCCAGAGAGCACTCGTGCTTGTGAGTAATCATGAATCCCTGTGTCGTAGAGCCAAGCGAGAAATTCCTCTATATGTTCATTGGTGATTTTTTGTGGACCTAGCTCAAGTCCTTTAGTTGCTAGGAACTCTGTGAGTTTTGTTACATCGTGTATATATGCTTCTACAGAATTTTCTGATAGCGATTTCT
This sequence comes from Chitinophaga pinensis, assembly GCA_945897725.1. GTDB lineage: Bacteria > Bacteroidota > Bacteroidia > Chitinophagales > CAMDFR01 > CAMDFR01. The sequence continues at coordinate 17,949 of CAMDFR010000018.1, read as the reverse complement.
CTAGTTGAAGATAACTTTTAAATCCTATGAGCCATGATTTCCACATCTATAAAGTTTTCAGACTGTCTTGAAGTTTGAGTTTTTCTTCAAATTCTTTCACAATATCATCTGCGGATCTTCCTAAATTTTGCAAAGAAAACTGCACATCTTTTGCCATCGAAGCGTTAGGATAATTTTGTAAGAAAAGCGTATAATATTTCTTAGCCATTTCGATGTCATGCAAATTATTCTCTGCATTAAAGCCTGCTAAAAAAATACAATAAGACATTTTACTATATTTTGGATAGTCATGAATTACTTTCTCATAACTTTTTGCTGCTGCCTTATAATTTTTTATCCCTATATATAAATCAGCGCTTTTATAAAGGTATCCAGCCGATGCAGTATCATCGGGAAATGTATTCGCAAACAACTCATATTTGTCGATGAGGCCCTGAACTTCAGGAGTCTTTAAATTATAGGCATTCCCACCTGAAAATAATTTGGACTCTTTTTGTTGAATGTCTTTTGTGATTTTATCTCGTTTGTTAGTACATGAAACTAAAAGAAACAATGAGATTGAAAAAAGGAATAGTAACTTTTTCATGAAGCATTTATTTATACAAAAGTAGCCTTTAATTAGATATTTGGGATCACAAAAAATTATCTTTACGTATGCTAAAAATTGGGTTGCTTAGTGATACTCATTCCTTCTTGGATGAAAAAATATTCGAACTTTTTAAGGATGTTGATGAGATATGGCATGCTGGAGATATAGGAAGTCTAAAGATTATTGAACAATTAGAAGCTTTTAAACCTTGTAGGTTGGTCTTTGGAAATATTGATAGTTCTGAGATTCGTCAGAGAAGTCATGCATCGCTTTTCTTTGAATTAGAAGGTCAAAGAATTTATATGAATCATTATGGTGGTACGCCCAAAAGATATGATGATAGGGCATTGCCAGATTTGCAGAAATTTTGTCCCACCATTTTTGTTTGTGGTCATTCGCATATTTTACGTGTTTTGAGAGATGTGAAACGAGATAACATGTTATTTATTAATCCAGGTGCTGCAGGGATGCACGGTTTTCATAAGATGAGAACATGTATTAGGTTCACATTAGATAGTGGTAAAATTCCTGTATTCGAAGTCATTGAGTTGGGATTGAGAAGTAGATAAAAAAAAAGCCTCCAATGGAGGCTTTTTTTTTATCTACTCAATATTTTATTTCTTAATGAAGAGTTTACTTCTAGTATCACTATTACCAGCTTTCACTGCAATGATATAACTTCCCGCTGCCTGATTTTCCATGTTGAATTCAGCAGTATTCTTTCCAGCAAAACCATTGATGGTTTGTTTAGAAATTAATCTTCCAGTGAGACTAAACACGCTAATATCCACTTTGGATGCTTCATTTAAATCGAAAGAAACATTTCCATTATCTGTTAATGGATTAGGGAAGATGCTCAAAGTTGCTGTAGGACTTAGCGCTGTTTGTGCTCTTTCTTCGATGCCTACATTTGTTTTACAACCAACATTCGTTCTGGTAGTTGTTCTCCACATTCCTCTTCCAAAAGTACCTGCATAAATAACCATACATCCTTTTTCATAAAGTGGTAATTGTCTCAATCTATAAACCGGAACCCATCCAACACCATTGTTTTCTTCTACCCAATTGGTTCCGCCATCACTACTAGTCCAGAATCCTAATTCAGTACCTATAATGTAATTATCTCTATTGCTTGCATCAATCACAACATCGTAGGCTGGCATATTAGGTAAACTTCCAGAAATATCAGTGAAATTGATACCATCAGTTGATTTTACAACATTACCACCAGCAGTGCTATATCCAAGTCGAGCAAGTACGACGTGACGATCATCATTTGGATCTACAGCGATTCCTGAAATCCAACGAGACGTGGGAACAGAACAAGCCGTTACAGTCAAACCGCTGATGCTTGATCCAGGTACTCCAGAGCTTAGGGCAGGAGCATAGTTATAAGTGGCAGTATTAAATCCTGAGATTCTCCATAGGGTAGAACCACTTGAAGCATACATTACGTTAGCATCTGCTGATTGAGCCAATGCATAAACTTCTCCAGAGATACCAGGTATTGGAAACCATCTAGGAGATTGTGAAACATTGAGTGGATTGGTACATACCCATAAGCCTACTCTTCCAGAACCAGTGAATAGACCTGCATTCGTACCTAAGAAAAATCTAGATTCTAATCTGTCTGTAATGAAAATACTATCACCTGCTGCCAAAGTACTTACTAAGGTGTGGAGGAAAGTAGTTCCTGTAGCACTTGTTATAGAAATTTCCGATCCAGAAGCGATGCTTTGAGCAATAATGGCTATTGAGTCTGGTGCCAAATCACTAGGTAGCGTATAATTAAATTTAACACCTGCCGGATTTGTAACTACAACAACACTTCCCGAAAGAATAGGGGCCGATGTACTATTTTTATAGGTAGAAATATAATTGACGTATTTAGATTGTTTGGTAGAAGTAACAGCATCCTCTGTTTCAGCAAGTAAACCAAAGGTTCTAAACGCTGAACCACCAGGGTTGGTACCTGGTTCACCATCACCATCATTATCAATATTATTATCGAAGAAGGTAGCATAAGAAGAACCTTTATTACCACTTCTTTCCATATCGCCGGTGTATACAGATGCAAACATGACGGTAGATACTAAGTGTGAAATATCGCAAAAGAAACCATCTCCTCCTCTAGACTCTTTGCGAGCTTTAGAAGTATTACCATTGAAATCGATATAACTGGTTCCATTATCCTGTGAACCTGCAATCATATCCCCTTTGCGGCCAGCGCCCATGGCATAAAACTGGGTAACACTATAATTTTTATCTATTGATTTAAACACTGGAGTTGGGAAACCACTATTTGCATTAATCGTTCTAGAAACACCACCATCATGCCCTACGAACATTCTTTCAGGATTTGTTGGATCAAACACGATACAATGCTTATCTGCATGGATGTAATGAGGACTATCATAACTAGCTCCTTCTGTACCTAATTTATCAGAACGTTTCCAGCTTAGCCCTTCAGAGTATGACCATAAAGTGATTCCAGCAATATAGATTTTAGTTCTATCATTAGGAACAACAGCAATAGCGTGATCATAAAAACCTTGACAGCCTGAACCTCCACCAGGTTGAGCAAATGGATCTGTAGTAGAACCACCGGATAATAATGTTGACCATGAAATACCACCATCTGTTGTTCTGAACACACCTGTTAAACAACCTGCGCCAGGTCCGTTTGCTGAAAGATAAACATAATTGTTATCAGAAGGTGCAATCGCTATTTGTGTTCTAGAAGCAGGAGATAGATACAAACTTAGTGGAGCACTAGCCGTCAAATTGGTCCAAGTAACGCCACCGTCATTTGATCTCCAAACTTTATTTCCGTTGATAACAGCATACACCAAATTATCATCTATACCAAAGCAAACATCACCACTATTGTTGTTTGATGAAATTGCCGCTGGTTTTGCCCAAGTTGCTCCTCCATCTTTAGACTCAACTAAGCCGTAATTAGCAAGAGCAGCAAATACGTGATTCGCATCTGTTGGGCTCACTGAAACTTTATTTACCACAGACCATCTTTCACCAAAGTTAGGATTAAGCGGATTGATGATATCTGTAGATGCTAAATGTGTCCATGTAGCACCATGGTCAGTTGATTTATACACACCATTGCCAGGTGCTGATCCTGCAAAACCTTCACCAGTGCCAATATACAGGGTTCCATCATTAGATTGGGTAATAGACATAATTGAGTTAAATATACCTCCACCTGCAGCGTCTCTCCAAGCGGTGCTAAGCTTCCAATTGTCGCCACCATCTTCACTCGTCCATAGTCCACCTGATGCTGCACCAGCAAAAATTAAATTAGTATTTTGTTTGTCTACTAGAACAGATCTGGTTCTTCCTCCAACATTATCTGGACCCATTTCTTCCCAATTTAGATTCAGAGAGCCAGCTCTACTACCCATAGTTCTGAGCGCTTGGGCTTGTTTTACAGCATTCATATAATCCATAAAATCTACCCTTCCTGTTTCCATGTTGGTATGAAAGAAGTTGCTTAATTTTACATATTCTTCAGCAATCTGTGCTTCCGTTTTGTGCTCCTTTCTAGCATCTGTTTTAGTCATTGTCTTCAGCATAAATGATCCACAGAAGAATAAAGCTCCAGCGAATCCTAAAGAGAATAATAAAGTACTTTTTTTCATATGATTAGTATATTAAATTAATATTATTGTTTTGTAATAGCAAATATATTGAACTTTAGTTGTTATAATAAATAAAAATTGTCACGTCATTGTCAAATTTCACGTAATGCATTCTTTGATATGCATATTTCCGTGGAAATAAGGATTTAACTCCATCTTTTGCCTAATTGAAAACTAAGATAGGCATTGAGCAAAAATGGTTTATTATCATTGCGAATCATCATGTTAACATTTCTATAATAAACGTTAGAACTTAGCCCAAGTTCCAAACCTCTAATAAATTTATCCTGACTAGCCCAATCAAAGTGTAAGCCTATTTTTAAATGCCCACCTGGTAATACTTTCATGTCTTTAAAGCCATATCGAATACCTGCATAGCCTGCAATCTGTGGATTGGTGGGAGAGTTATCTAAAAATCGGTCAGCATTGCTGGCGCTATATTTTTCAATCACCGTTTTGCTTGCATCGTCAGGATCTTTAAGCGTCAAATAGTATGGTTTTTCAAAGCCTACACTTATACCAACCATATATACAAAATAGAGGGCGACTCCACCACTTTGCTGTGCTTTTTCGGCAATGGTCTTTCTATATCCATAATTTAATTGAAAAGAAAAGAAGTCGTTTTGTTTGCCATATACATAGCCATTCAATACATTTTTATTGGGAGAATTTCCTTGTTGCCTTTTTTGATTCGGCGAGAAAAAATAAGAAAATTCTAACTGTAAAATCTTTTTGTTGTGGATGTTTTTGATCCATCCTTTCTCAATAAATCCACCTATAGCATTCGTATGGATTCGCAGTCCTCCGCTAGCCTCATGAAAATATAAGATTTCCTTTTCTTTCTTGAACTTTATCTCATTGGCTTTTTGAGCAAGCAAAGAAAAGTTGAAAGCAAAAAGGAAAAGAGAGAAAAGGAGTTGTTTTTTCATCACTATACAAACATAAGAAATTTTAGTCAATTCAAAGCTATTGTCACCATAATAATTCCAACTTTTAACACAACAAATTCTATATTTGAAAAGTTTAATAAATCAAAAAAAAATGACAACATCTACAGTATTATACCATGGAAATTTAAGGACCATATGCACGCATCTTGATTCTGGAAGTCAAATTATAACGGATGCTCCAAAAGATAATCAAGGAAATGGTGAAGCTTTTTCTCCCACAGATTTAATGGCGACTTCATTAGCCTCCTGCATGCTCACCGTCATGGGCATTAAGGCTAAGGAGATGAACATCGATTTGAAAAGTACCAAGGCGGAAGTGACCAAAGTGATGATTGCAGCACCAAGACGAATTGGTGCCATCCATGTTACCATTCATTTTCCTCAAACTGAAGGCATGGCGGATGAAAAAAATCGAGAGCTTTTGCGTCGAACGGCAATGACCTGTCCAGTGTATCATAGTTTGCATCCCGAAATTGAAAAAATAGTCGAATTTATTTTCTAAGGTACTTGTGTTGAATATTAAATTTATTCGTATTCTTGCCCTTTTTTAAATCATTAAATTAGAAAATCATGATAGATGCAAATAAGGTAGTGTCCTTGCAATATTCACTTTCTGTGGTGAATGATGATGCCACGGAGACTTTTATGGAGAAAACGAATGAACAAAATCCATTGGTATTTATCAGTGGAATTGGCAATTTATTACCAGAGTTTGAAAAGAATCTGTGGGGTAAATCTATAGGTGATGCCTTTGACTTTGTTTTGAATGCAGAAGAGGGTTATGGTCCGATGGAAGAAGATAAGGTGGCAACATTGCCCATTGGAATTTTTTTAGATGAAGCGGGTAAATTTGATGCCGAGCTAATAAAGGTGGGTAATTATGTTCCAATGATGGATAATGCTGGTCATCAACATCAGGGCTTAGTTGTAAATGTTGGCCTAGAAAGCATTACAATGGATTTTAATCATCCGATGGCTGGGAAGAACTTACATTTTACTGGTACGATTAGTGGGATCAGAGAAGCAAGTCCTGAAGAACTTGACCATGGTCATGTACATGGAGAAGGGGGACATCAACACTAAACGACAGCATCACAAATAATGAATAGACAATCTTAACTCCTGGAGCAACTGTTGGCTCATTAGTTAAGATTGTTTTTGTTTTTTAATGATTCTATTTCCTGTTTCATGTCCTGCATGAGTAGTACAATATCATTGAAAGAACCCTCGCTTCCTTTGTTAGCATAACTGAGATGCAGCACTGCTTTCCATATTTCTAGAACCTCTTCTACCTTGATGTAGTATGGTTCGTAAGCGAGATTGTCTGATCGAAGGACCAAAATGCCTTCCTCGTCAATTTTATTGAATATTCTCTTGTAGACGATTCCTTCATTTTTAGAAACAATAACGTAGGTTTGTCCATCTTTTATATCGCTCACCTTTTCTACATATTCGGCTACCACTAAAGAACCACTTGGTAAGGGATGCATAGAGTCTCCTTTAATTTCAAAGGCCCTATACGTGCTTTTTGCGAGAAAGGGCAAACTGAATCTAGTCAATTCCTGAATGTATTCTGGGTCGGCATATCCATTTAGGTAGCCTGCAGCTGCTTTAGCTGGCACTAGCTCAATATTTTCATTTCCTTCCTTATCCACTGTGATAGAAAGGATCTTCATTTTTTGTTCCGCTATTTTACTATTTTTGAGTGATTCTATATTCTTTGTGATTAAATTTTCGACATTTACACTAAATACTTTAGTAATCATCAGTAAGACTTCATAGTTAGGTTTTGCCCGTCCTTCTTCATAGGCACCAAGTAAAGACCTTTTTATGTTAAGCTTTTCAGCCATTTCTTCTTGCGTAAAACCTGCTTTTTTTCGTAAAAATTTGAGGTTTGAATGAATAAATTCCATGCTATTAATTTTGCATAAAATTACTAATTATTTTAGGAATACAAATAAAATCTTGTAAATAAAATGATATACCGTTTAGAATGGAGTACAGAGCAGCTACCAAGGTTCATTTTTTGAGATGGACCAATATTTCTGTGAGGGATTGGCAGCAGTACCCCCGATAAGCATCGGGGTACTGCAGAAAGCCCGACCTGGCGATACTATTTAGAATTTTTGTTAGCAATATTCCCAGGCCAGGGCACAGCAAAGAAATAGCTACTTAATTATTTGGTATAGGTTTTTTGAAAAGCAGCATAATCCATGTTCAGGTAGGCACCCGTTCCGAAATAATGAAGAATTGGATCTAGCTGAAGAGGCTCCAAATAGCCTGGAACTGGAGTTAACAAGGCCAGCTTTTCATCGAGATACACGGTGGTGGGGTAACTAAATCTTCCTTGTAAAAGATAATTCGCCAATTCATGGTATCCTTTGCCTCCATTATCAACGAATTTATAAGTTTTACCATTGAAAACAATGGCTTCTTTTTGTTCGGCATTGAATTTTACGGCATAGTAATTAGCATTGATATAATCGACGATTTTTTTATCTGTAAAAGTGGTTGCATCCATTTTTTTGCACCAGCCACACCAATCTGTGTAGGTATCAATGATGATTTTTTTAGGTTTGCTTTTCATCGCTGTTTGAGCTTCTTCGATGCTCATCCATTTAATTTTATCTTGAGCCATGAGAAGGTTTGAAACGAAGAAGAAAATCAAAAATATTGTTGCTTTAGATTTCATAATAATTTTATGTAATTTTATACAAATTTAATACCAAAATGATGGAAAGGGCTCAAATCTATAAAAAATAAATATGGAGAAAGTTAGAGTAGACAAATGGTTATGGGCAATCAGATTGTATAAGTCAAGAACCCTTGCGAGCGAAGCATGTGATGGAGGAAAGGTAAAGATAGATGGCAATCATTTAAAGGCATCCAAAATGCTATCGATTGGAGATGTCCTTCATATCCGGCATAATCATGGTTTGAAAATCTATAAGGTGATAAGCTTGATTGAGAAGCGAGTGAACGCTAGCCTTGCAGCAGCTTGCTTTGAGGATTTGTCGCCACCTGAAGATCCCTCAGATTTTATACCTTCTGCCTTTGCGCAAAGAGATAAGGGAATGGGAAGACCAACCAAAAAAGAGCGCAGAAACATTGATGATTTTAGCTCTTGGAAAGATTAAAGGAATTATTGTAATGGAATCTTGATGGTAGCCCCAACTTTCAATTCTGAACTTGCTAAATTATTCAGTTGTTTGATTCCATCTTCTGAAGAGCCAGCATATAAGCCAGTAATTGTGGAGAGTGTTTCTCCTTTTTGAACCGTGTGCAATGCGTACTTAATCCCATTGCTTGGCATATGTTTAGACTCTTCTGGCGTAAGTGTCATATTATCATCCGCATTGTACTTAGCTACAGGAGTGCTAGCGGCTGGTACATCTACTGTTTTGATTACCTTTTTTCTCTCTGTTGTTTTGATGGCTAATTTTTGACCTTTTAATATTTTAGTACTGCTTAGCTTATTCCATGTTTTGATTTGACTTAAACTCACATTGTACTTGTCGGCAATACCACTTAAAGTTTCACCACTTTTTACATAATGGTATTTGGTACTTGTAACATTTTCCCAAGTTTCTATGGTTGTTTTTGCTAGTGGTGTTGGGGGAGTTACAACCGCAACTGACGATTTTGGTGGACTGTATGTTCCATTCGTATTTATAGTACCGGTGGAAGACGCAACAGGAGTCGTTACTTTTTTGGTTGTTTCACTTTTGATGGTTAATTTTTGACCGTATTGAAGACTTGTTGTTTTTAGTTTATTCCATTTTTTGATGTCGGTAAGATCCACGGCATATTTTCTAGCAATAGAAGCTAGTGTTTCTCCTTTTTTTACTACGTGCGTTAAAATTTTAGGAACTGTTACCCAAATGTCTTCGGTTAGACCAGAGTTTGCTAATGGTTGATCCATAATCATGGTTGGATCGTTGATGATTTCTGCTCTCTTGCTTTCGAATCGTGCCAAATAGCCTATAGGCAGACGCAGTGCAAAACCCAATTCAGAAGATGGAATGATGCCTAATTTTAAAGAAGGATTTAGAAAAGAAATTTCTTCTTTGGGAATACCAATCATACTCGAAATATGTGCTAAAGAAACTCTATCCTGTATCATTACCGTATCGATAAAGGTAGGATTAAAGATAGGTTTGGTGGCAGCGATTTTGTAGTCATCATGGTAGGTCATGGCATATACTACACCAATAAACGATGGTACATAGTTTTGTGTTTCCATAGGAAGAAAAGGCTTGATAGCCCAGAAATTTTTAACCCCGCCAGCGTTGGCAATCGCTTTATTTACGTTTCCTGGTCCTGCATTGTAGGCTGCTAGTGCCAACTGCCAATCACCATAAATTCCATATAACTGTTGTAAATAGGCTAATCCAGCCTCAGTAGATAAGCGTGGATCCATTCTTTCGTCGATGTAAGAATTCATATCTAAACCAAGCATTCTGCCCGTTTTGTACATGATTTGCCACATGCCAGTGGCACCTACTCTAGATTGCGCAACCGGATTAAAGGCAGATTCAATGATGGGAAGGTATTTTAACTCTGTTGGCAATTTCATTTTATCGATGTACTCCTCAAACATTGGGAAATACACATCACCCAAGCCGAGCATTCTAGAGGTATAGCCTCTTTTTACTTGTGTAAAATAGTTGATATAGGTCTTTACATCATTATTGAAAGACATCGGAAACAAAGCAGGAATTTGAGCTAATTTCTTTTTGATTTGTTCATCAGAATAATTTGGATTGTATGGTGTCGTTACCGTGGCAGCATTTCCAAAGTATTCATTTTTTTTACTAAAGGCAAAGGTGGTCAAACTATCCAAGCGAGTCATCATCGGGTCGATGCGTGGAAAGGCCGTAGTGATAGTCAACTGGCTATAATTTAAGCTATCTTTTATTCCTTCTGCCTTCAAAAGAAATACATTGACCATTGCGGCGATGAATAATAAAAAAGAGGATATTCTCATGTGGAATAATTTTAGATTGCTTATAGTTTGTATGAATCTGACAAAGTTAAATAAAAAAATCTTTAATATTCAGCTTCATGCTATTGTCTTTTTAACAACAAGCCTCATGGTGTGCTAATTACTATGCAGTCATTTGCTGATAAAAATCTTAGATACTGATCTAGCGTTTGTTTAAGGCTTTATTGGCTCTAACGTTTAAAAGAATGGATTTATTATTACCTCTTTAGATTTAGTAATTATTAACTTAAAAATCTTTGATGCTATTGTTGGTATTACCATTGGTTCCAGTTCTTTGATTTCGACCATCCATATCGAATTCATTATTGCTAGCACCTCCAATTTTTTCTTTCCAATTTAGATTTTGCAGTTCCCCTCTAGCATTGCTATGTAATAATTCCATTCCATTATTGGTGAGGGTGGGATTATAAAAAACAAAAATAACTTTTGATTGACCATCTGGCAATTTATAATACTGCCAAATTTCGTAGTTGTATCCACCACTATTATTGTTCCTGCTTTTTTCGTTAGGTGCTCCATACTGTAGATAAATTCTACCTCTGGCTGTATTGAAGCCATGTTCTATTGGTGTGCTATATTCTCTTTCTACCCATACGACTTGTTCTTCATATTTTTTCCAGGCAAATTCGGGATTTAAGGCATCAACACCTCTCCAAAATCTACTCAGATATTCCTTGATAATTAGTGAGTCTTTGCTTTTTGAAAGCGTCTGTAAGTAGGAGATTTCTTTGTAGGTAGAAATAGGCGTTATCGAGGCAACTGAAAATTGCAAATACGCGATAGAAGCCGTATCTAAAAAACCTTTTCCAAAATTATTGGCATTATTATAGGCATCAATCTGAAGCGTATCTTTTAAAGATAGATTGAGCCTTTGGAAAAAGATCATCTGTTTCGTAAGATTAATATTGTTCTTATCAATGGCTGTGATTTGAATAAAATAATTGCCAGTCGGTAGATTGGCGATATTGATGCTTTGTAATATTGGAATGAGCTCAGCGGTGTTCATTTTTTTTGCTGATGTAAAACCAGCTACTTCTTCGCCAGAATGATTGATAATAGAGGTTTTTAATAGAAACTTATCATCACTATTCAGTAATGTCGAAACATTATACAATTCTGTATAAAAATTTAACTTGTTATTGTCATTGCCATAAAACTCTATGACTTTAGGTTTGATGTCAATATTATTTTTGGTGTATGATGAAATGGAGGTATTGCTATAAAAGGTGTCCACTAATTCAATACCAGAAAAATAAACAGCATCAGTGTCTCCACTCACTATTATATCTTCCCCAATAAAATTCGCTTCTTCCGCTTTATTGTTCAGGTCCTTAAAATGGATTTGTAATTTATATCGCCCTGGTAAAAGATTATAGCGTTTTAAATCTATCATGCAAAATTGATTGTCCTCTTTGTTCGTCATAGCCCTACTATTGAGGTTAAACTTGTCGGCGATTACATTGCTACTATCTTTTTTTAACAAGATCAATACCTCCACTTGTGCCTTATAACTACTATCTTTCTGAATATTGCTTGCCAATTGCCAAGCAGGAATCCAAGAATAAATTTCTACATAATTTCCTACTACTTTATTGTGAAAGACGGCTGTGCTGACTTGAGCTTCAAAACAAAATGCTTGAAACGCTGATATGACAAGAGAAAAGAAAAAAAGTTTTTTCATAGGTGACAAATAACTGATTAAGGATTCAGCTTGATGACAACATAGCTGTTGCCCAAAAGTAATCATATTTGACTAATTCTATGGTGCCTTCCTAAGCTTACTCATGTAGTATCTTTGCACAATGCTATAAAAAACGAAACTGCGCGCAGCTTCATAAGCGAATTAGCATTAATTTTATATTTTAATGACATGAATATTCTTTTAGACAATCAGTATTGCCCACCCATCAGTTACTTTGCATTAATGCTCAAAGCAGAGGTGGTGATGATCGAAAAGCATGAGCACTTTGTAAAATCGAGCAATCGAAATCGCTGTCAAATCGCTGGTCCCAATGGATTACAGCTCTTGAGTATTCCTATTGAAAGTGGCAGAAGTCATCGTCAGTATTTTACAGAAGTTAAAGCGAGTTATGCCGAAGATTGGCAAAAAAACCATTGGCAGAGTTTATGTTCTTCTTATCGTCGATCGCCTTATTTTGAATTTTATGAATATGAATTGGAGGATCTATTCTTGCAAAAAGCGAGCTCTATCTATCAACTTAATGTAGCCATCACAGAAAGCATTATTTCATTACTCAAGTTAGATATACAGCTCACATTTACGGATACATACGAAAAAAGTTATCCTGATTTTATAGATGCAAGAGCTTTGTACAAAGAAGGGAAGTATGCCCCAACGATTCCTACCTATATTCAAGTTTTTGGAGACAGACATAGCTTTTTAAATGATATAAGCATTTTAGATTTGCTCTTCACGCAAGGTCCCAATGCTAAAGAATATCTAATGACGCTTTCTAAGCACTTAGATATAATCCTCTAGGCTTTGCTGTTGGGGTTAAACCTTCTTTGGATTGGCTTTTCGTGTGAATCGTTTGTCAAAAAAAATAAGTAAGAGCCCTAATAAATAGCAAGCCAATAAGAGCAAGAAAAGATTTCTGAAAACGATAGCATAACCTAATGTATTCACATCTGCAAAAGGATAAGGATAAAGATGCGTTAATGCACCTCTGCCTAAAAAATACAACATATACACCATCGGATAGATCAACCAATAAAGACTATACTTATAGTCTTGTTCTCCTTTTTCAATAAATAAAATCCAGTAGATAAAATAGAGACTAGGAATGATATAATGTAGAATGATATTCAAATAATAATTAGCACCAGTGGGGTGAAATATTTTTGATAAAAGTATGTGAAAGGCAATACCAACATACAAGATATAAGTTAATATGGCGTATTGCACATTGGCTTTCTCAAAAAACAATTTCAATTTTGAATGCTTTAAAAATGCAATAGAAAAGAAACTAAAGGCTACTAATATATTGGTCCAAATCGTCAAATAGCTGGAGATTCTCATCAGTTCATCCAAAACACTCAAACCTTTTTGCAAGGCATTATGTATGATAACAACATATTGTACGATCATAGTGGTGCAGGCAAAAATGCCAAAACCAATATGGAAGTAGTCTTTTAGTTTAGTGTGCTTTTGAAGCATAAATGTTTTGATAAATTAGAAACGCGAAATTTTTTCTAGTAATTCTACAATTAGTTTATCAATCACTTTTTTAGGTTGCTTGCTAAATTGATGTTCGATTCTGTTGGCCATGATGGCACTCACCGAAACACATTGGTGACCAAGCAAGCTGCCCAATGCATAGATACCAGATGTTTCCATTTCAAAATTAGTGATTCTGTTTTCTTCATACCTGAAGGCCGATGCTTTCTGGATTAAATTTGGAAATCTAGGTGCCAAGCGCAATTGTCTGCCCTGTGGTGCATAGAAGCCTGGGCATGTCAAGGTGATACCCCTTTGATAGCCATTGTCAATTTTTTGCATCAAACTTGTGGCACCTTTCGCAATATAAGGAACTGCTGCTTCCACACTTGTCAATACTTCTTTTTTAAACTTCTCAAGTAAGTATATTTCTTCAACTTCGTTTTCTAGAAAATAGTAATTGGCTAAATTGTCTAAGCCTATGCCATGTGATGAAATCACCACCTGGTCAACCTCTAAGTCTTTCTGTAAGGAACCGGCAGTGCCAATTCTTATAATCTCTAGCGATTTTTTGATGCTTCGAGGCATTCTTGTTTGAAAGTCAATATTCACACATGCATCGAGCTCATTGAAAACGATATCAATATTATCGGTACCGATGCCGGTTGAAAGCACCGTCAATCGCTTGTTATTTAAATAGCCTGTGTGTGTAACAAATTCGCGCTTTGCCACTTTAAACTCAATGGTATCAAAGTATTTACTCACCTCCGTCACTCTATCAGGGTCACCAACAATGATGATAGTGTCGGCCAACATTTCAGGTCTGAGGTTCAAATGATAGATGCTGCCGTCAGCATTTAAAATTAATTCTGATTCAGGGATTGGATTCATGTTTTTTAGCTAATTTTATGCTTCGCTAATATATAATATATGCTTCGAAATTTACAGAAAATTTTAGTACCTATTGATTTTACCGATGTTTCATTTCAAGCACTTGAATATGCAGCCGATATTTGTAGAAAAACAAATGCAACATTATTCGTTTTGCATATTCTAAAAAAGGTCAATAATACATCATCTTATATTGTTAGCGAAACAGCAGATGCTGAAAAAGTAAAACAAGTCAATCTACAAATCAATGATTTGCGCCAAACTTATGAATGGCTTACTGATATTAATATACGCACCATAGTAGGCTATGGAAAAATCCACGAAGTTATTTTTAAAGTGACTTTAGATCATGCGATCGATTTAATTGTAATGGGCACCAATGGTGAAGTCGTTCACATCACCGATAATATGCGAAAATATGTGTTGGGCACCAATGCTTATCGCACCGCAGAAATTTCTGAAGTGCCTATTATCACCATGCAAAAAGATAGAAAGCGAAAAGAATTGAAGAAGATTGTATTGCCCATAGACATAGAAGATGATAGCACGACCAATAAAGTTGAATATGCGAAAAATATCGCTCAGATGTTTGGCGCTGAAATTCATGTAGTGGCCATGGCCGACGATGCCAATACCGATGAAAGAGCTGTTCAACGTATGGAAGTGATTTTAAAAGAAGTGAAATCAGATATTTGTCAAGCCAATATTAAAGTGATTACTAGTATTATTTATACCTCTGATATTCCCTATGATATCTTAGATTATTGCGAACGTGCAAAGGCTGATCTAGTCGTTATCATGTGCAAGAAGACTAAAAAAATTGAAGAGTTAATTCTGAATAGTGAAGAGCGTTTCATTATCAAATCATCTAAGATACCTGTACTGAGTGTAAAGTGCAAAAATCCTTAAATAGTTCACAGAAGTAAATCACAGCCTTCAACATAAAAAAATGCGTTTAGTGTTGACACTAAACGCATTTTTATTTTATAGAAAGAGGCTCTTAAAGCACTCTTTCAAAGATTTAGAATTTCTTTCTTTCTCTTCTACCACCTTCTCTTTCGCCGGTTGGTTTGTCGAATCCACCTGATCTAGGTTTATCATAACCACCAGACCTAGGCTTATCAAAGCCACCGGATCTTGGTTTGTCAAATCCGCCAGATCTAGGCTTATCAAATCCACCGGTTCTTCTAGCGCCACCGCCGCCGCCACCAAAACGATTATTGCCTCTCGCTCTATCATCGTCTTTGCTAACTGCCATGGTCACTAAAGGCTTTTTACCTTTTGCTGCTTTTTTGTAAAAGTCAACTAAAATTTGCGCTTCTTCAACAGGTAAAGTGGCAAACGAAAATTCGTCTAATACTTTTACCTCATCAATTTGACTCGCTTTTAAATTGCCTTCGTTTACCAAAAAGTCAACGATCGTTTTTGCATTGAAACCATCAGATTTTCCTTTGGCAATAAATACACGACCAGCGTCTCTTCCATTAGAACCGGGTCTTTCGCGTCTTTCCATTTCTGGATGATGCAAAAACTCCACATACTTATCTAATTGCAATTGATCTTTAAAAGCATATTTCAAAATAGAAGCCAATGCAATTTCAGGATCATTCTCTTCCAATATTTCTTGAGATATTTCTATATAGTCGCTGTAGCCACTATGCTCAATAATATTTTTGATTTTGTCTTTGATAATTTGTTTTTTCACTGTCAATACATCCTCAATCGCTGGCAATTTTTCCAAATTAATTTTGGTATTGGTGATTTTTTGTATGTACATCAAATCACTCTGTTCGCCTCTAGATACAAGGGTTACAGCAATACCTTCTTTACCAGCTCTACCCGTACGACCAATTCTGTGAATATAACTTTCAGGGTCTTGTGGTAATTGGAAATTCACTACGTGCGTCAAGTCATTCACATCAATACCTCTGGCTGCAACATCTGTTGCTACCAATACAGATACCTTATGTTTCTTCATTTTTTTCATGATGGCTTCACGTTGTGTTTGTTGAATGTCGCCATGCAAACCTTCTGCATCAACGCCTCTTTCAACCAATTTCAACACCACTTCATCCACCTCACGTTTGGTATTACAAAATACAATACCATAAAAATCTTTACTCGCATCGATGATTCTGCAAAGTGCGTCAAATCGTTCGCTGCCCTTCACTTGGTAGTATACCTGACGCACCATATTATTGGTTTGTTGTGTACTTTCTACCTCTATCAACTCATAAGAAGTCATATAACTTTTTATCAAGCTTAAAATTTTCTTCGGCATAGTAGCAGAGAACAAAAGCATTTGTTTATCGTCGTTGGTGCTCTGTAAAATTTCTTCAATTTCTTCAAGAAATCCCATGTTCAACATCTCATCTGCTTCATCTAAAACAAAAAACTGAAGGTCATTAATTTTTAATGTACCTCTGTTAATATGGTCTTTTATACGACCGGGTGTACCGATTACAATATCAACACCTCTTGCCAAAGCATTCAACTGTTGATTCATTCCTTGTCCGCCATACACGGTCTGGATACGTAATCTTTTCGCGCCTTTCAACGATACCATCTCTTCTGCAACTTGCATCGCAAGCTCACGAGTGGGTGTTAAAATAATCGCTCTTACTGATTTATTGCCTACCTCAACTTTTTCAAGTATGGGTAACGCAAAGGCAGCTGTTTTACCAGTACCTGTTTGTGCTTTACCTACAAGGTTTCCACCTTTGCTCAGTAAAACGGGAATGGCTTGCGCCTGAATGGGAGAGGGAGTCTCGTAGCCTTTCGCACGGATTGCCTCTGAGATGATGGCCGAAAAGCCAAAATCGTCAAATGATTTAATTTCACTCATGGTGTATTAAATTTAAAAGTTATAAAGCACCAATTTGAAGATTGTAAAAAATGTAGCCCGCGTGTAGCATTGCATAGTCGTTATCAACTCTGTTTAATGGATCAAATGTTGGCACTTAAAATATATATAATATTATCAAACAGGGCGCAAAGGTACGGCATTTTAGGCAAACAAGCTATTTATTCCACCAGCAAAAGCATAACAATCGTTAAATCGCGTATCTATAGGTGTAGATTTATTCGTATGTTTTGGGCGTGCCCCCAGTCAAAAATCCACTGGGGTCGGGCATTCCGCAGTACATGGTACTTGCTCCATTCCCTCACGCAGCATCCGATTTCAATATTAAATCTGTGTAAATTGTATAATTTTATACTTCATACATCCTTTCACTCATGATAAGATTGACAGAGCAAAAAGATTTAGTGGCTATCAATGATATCTATACCCAAGCCATTCATGCACAAGCAACAGCCGATATAACGCCTATTCCCATACAAGCTCGAGAAGCTTGGTTTCAGGCACATCCAGCCGATCAATTTCCAATTTATGTGTATCAAGTAGATAAGAAAGTAGTGGCATGGTTATCCATCACAGCCTATCGACCAGGACGTATGGCTTTGCATCGCAGTGCCGAAATTTCTTATTATGTCGATGAACATTTTTTTCATCAAGGCATCGCCTCACAATTGCTCAAACATGCCTTAGAACAAGCATCCAAGCTAGAACTAGATACTTTTATTGCCATCATCTTAGAAAATAATTTAGCTAGTATTGCGCTCATGAAAAAATTTGGATTCACTCAATGGGGCCATCTGCCTAATGTAGCGGAGTTTGA
>CAMDFR010000017.1 GCA_945897725.1 Chitinophaga pinensis | reverse complement strand
GTAAGAACCTGTAACGTTTCTATTCACTCCATTAAATAAGTACATCTCATTTGAGCAAATACTTGCATTGATTACTCCTGTTGATGTTGGACGTACAAGTAGATTTAAAGTCACAACAGAGTCGCAGCCAGTTGAGTTAGTAAAGGTGTCAACATAAGAACCTGTAATGTTTCTATTCACTCCATTAAATAAGTACATCTCATTTGAGCAGATGCTTGCATTGATTACTCCTATTGATGTTGGACGTACAAATAGATTTAAAGTGACAACAGAATCACAGCCAGTTGAGTTAGTAAATGTATCAATATACAATCCTGTTGTATTTAAATTTATACCATTAAAAGAGTATGTTTCATTTGAGCAAATGCTTGCGTTGATGACTCCTGTTGATGTTGGACGTACAAGTAGATTTAAAGTCACAACAGAATCACAGCCAGTTAAGTTAGTCAATGTATCAATGTAAGAACCTGTAACGTTTCTATTCACTCCATTAAATAAGTACATCTCATTTGAGCAAATACTTGCATTGATTACTCCTGTTGAGGTTGGACGTACAATCAGATTTAAAGTCACAACAGAATCACAGCCAATTGAGTTAGTGAAAGTGTCAATGTAAGATCCTGTAAAGTTTCTATTCACTCCATTGAATAAGTATGTTTCATTTGAGCAGATATTTGCATTGATGGTGCCTATTGATGTTGGACGGACAAGTAGATTTAAAGTGACAACAGAGTCGCAGCCAGTTGAGTTAGTAAAGGTATCAATGTACAATCCAGTTGTATTTAAATTTATACCATTAAAAGAGTATGATTCATTTGAGCAGATGCTTGCATTGATGACTCCTGTTGATGTTGGACGTACAAGTAGATTTAAAGTAACAACAGAATCGCAGCCAGTTGAGTTAGTAAAGGTATCAATGTAAGATCCTGTAACGTTTCTATTCACTCCATTAAATAAGTACATCTCATTTGAGCAAATACTTGCATTGATTACTCCTGTTGAGGTTGGACGTACTATTAGATTTAAAGTCACAACAGAGTCGCAGCCAATTGAGTTAGTAATGGTGTCAATGTAAGATCCTGTAATGTTTCTATTCACTCCATTAAATAAGTACATCTCATTTGAGCAGATATTTGCATTGATGGTGCCTATTGATGTTGGACGGACAAGTAGATTTAAAGTGACAACAGAGTCGCAGCCAGTTGAGTTAGTCAAGGTATCAATGTACAATCCAGTTGTATTTAAATTTATACCATTAAAAGAGTATGATTCATTTGAGCAGAGACTTGCATTGATTACTCCTGTTGATGTTGGACGTACAGTTAGATTTAAAGTCACAACAGAGTCACAGCCAGTTGAGTTAGTCAATGTATCAATGTAAGAACCTGTAACGTTTCTATTCACTCCATTAAATAAGTACATCTCATTTGAGCAAATACTTGCATTGATTACTCCTGTTGATGTTGGACGTACAAGTAGATTTAAAGTCACAACAGAGTCGCAGCCAGTTGAGTTTAAGAATGTATCCAGATATGAGCCAGCCGTATTTAAATTCAAGCCATTGAATAAATAAGAAACACCTTTACAAATACTCACATTTACTATTCCTGTGTACGTTGGATGAACTGTTAAGTTTAAGGCAACTACAGAATCACAGCTTGAGGAGTTTAAGAAAGTGTCTAAATATGATCCTGCAATTGCAAGATTCACTCCATTGAATAAATAAGAAGTACCTGCGCAAATGTTTGCATTGATAGTGCCTGTTGATGTTGAAAGAACTGTTAGATTTAAGGTTATTACCGAATCACAGCCAGTTGAATTAGTAAATGTGTCAAGATATGAGCCTGTAACGTTTCTATTTACGCTATTAAATAAATAAACCTGGTTAGAACATATGCTTCTGTTTATTGTACCGGATGTTACTGGGCTAATCGTCAAATTTAAAGTGAGTATAGAATCGCAACCAAATGAGTTTATAAAGGTGTCTAAATATACACCGGTGGATGATCTTAGAATACCGTTAAACAGATACGGTTGATTGCTGCATCTATCTATATTTAATATACCTGCAGATGTCGGACGAACTGTTAGATTTAAAGTTACGAACGAGTCACAACCCTGATAATTTGGGAATGTATCCAAAAAAGTACCACTTGTGGTTCTATTTACACCATTGAAATTGTAGCTTTCTCCTACACATAAAATCTGTGAAATTGTTCTAGTTGCAATAGGTCTTACGGTTAAATTTAGAGTAACAACACTATCACAACCTTTAACATTGACAAAAGTGTCTTTATATATGCCTGTTACATTTCTATTAATTCCATTAAACAAATAAACTTGATTGCTACAAACAACCGCATTGATTACTCCTGTATCGGAACTTGATGCAATAACTACTTCGGCATTGGCTACACATCCGGCATTATTTACATTTATATTATAAACTCTATTGCCTGACACCACGTGGCTTGTGATTGCTGTGTCTGTTCTTGGGAACAAGCCCGAACTGGGAGTCCATGTATAAACATATGGAGGAAGCACACTAGGCACAAATCTAAAGGACGTATTAGAAAGCGACCAAGAGCTGAAATTTCTACCTGTCGTTGAATATGCAATTGTACCAGAGTTATTTTCAACTCCCATAGTATGATTCCCACCGTCTGTATTTGCACTTGTATAGTGCAGTTCAATCACATTGGTTGTTTCATACAAAATAAGTTGAGCTGTTACTGTAATCGAACTACTTTGATGGCGTACATTATTGTAATTTACTACCAGTTTCCTACTGGGGGAAACACCTGTGGTATAGTAGTTTATATTTCCTGACCCAGTGCTAGGATTCAAGTCCTCCCAATATAAAGCTATTAGATTACTAGGGCTGACAGGATTTGGAATTAACTGACTAGTAGGTGCGCTTGATGAACCACTATTAAATGTGATGAAACCATTTGAACTTATATAAAAATTACTGTAATTATTACAAAAAAAGTTGAATGCAAAACCTATTGGTAATGCAGAACTCACTTGATTGTTGCTCAATGTAATATTCGTCCCACTAGTTGTAAGCGGCGCATAAGTAATTGAACTTACTCCATAGAGATTACAATCCGGGGGAGGAAGTATTGCTCTTAAAGAAAGCGTGTCTCCGTCACAATAAGGTGTAGGGCTAACAGATGTTGACAGCAAAGGCATCACACCTGATACAGTTATCTTCACTGTATCATATGCATAGCAGAAACCAACTGATCCTTGTACAATGTATGTTGTGGTAACTGTGGGAGTTGCAATTGGATTAGCAATTGTAGTACTTGATAATCCAATTGAAGGCGACCACAAATAAGTTGTTGAGCCCACCACTGATGAAGACATGGTATTCAATTGCACTGTATAGCCTGCACAGATAGTAGTATCTCGGCTGCTTGTAATGCTGAAGTCAGGTACATAAACAACTGTAATTGTATCTCGAGCAGAACAACCTGAAGGCGCTGTGCCTATAACTTGATATCTTGTTGTGGTGTTCGGTAGAACTGATGTTGGATTGCAAGTACTACAAAGAAGACTTGAAAAATCCCCGGAAACAACACTCCATATGTATCCAGTAGTACTTCCAGCAGCAACCAAAGAAATGGGTGTGGAACTGCCAGCGCATCTATATGCTGTATCTCCAGTTGTCACCCGAATTCCTGCAACTATAATATCATATGCTAAGACAGTCTGCCCATAAATGGGGCAATGATTATCTCTAAGTGTGATTACAAAAGAATTAAATCCCAAATCTGAAGCACTAGGGGTCCATGTAACAAAAACCGTATCTGGGTTGCTTCCTCGAATCGTAACAGACGCTCCAGGAAGGGTGGCTAAGATATTGTTTATCATGGCTAGACTATCCCCGGAATCAGCATCTGATCCTCTAATCATAAAAGAAACTGTATTCCCTGCACACATTGTTATTTGAGTTGGAGTGGTTAAGGCTCCTCCTGTCATTCCTAAGTAATTTGAAAGTACTGGAACCGTATTTGTGCAAACAATTACTGTAATTTGAATATCTCTCAAAACAGAACCAATAAGCACCCCACCTCTATATTCACTCACTTTAACTGCAAAAATCCCCACCTGTATTGCTGATGGGGTAGCCGAAACATTTCCATTCGCTGAGTTTATGGTTATACCCGTAGATGACGAAAATGGAATTGTTGCTGAGAAACCTGGAAGATATGGTACTGGAGTTGAGGCATTATGCATGCATGGAACCATTTCGTAGAAGAGAGAATCACCATCTACATCTGAGGCCCCATGATTGTATAACATTGGTTGACCAAGACAAACATAGGGTACGGGTAAAGTAGAAAAAGTAGGCGAATTATTACATGGAAAAGTAACATTATTCATACGTGATTCAACATAAAGATCCTGAGAGCCTGGTGAACTAATAGTATTTATGGCCGCATTACGCGCAGAAACAGCCACACTAAAAACCCAATCTGTGCAAGCTTGAGGTAATGTGACCACTCCCGAATATATCCATTGCTGAATACCTGGCTGAGTACCTCCATTACAAGTTGAATTAATTATTTGTGACTGGCAAAGTGGTGACACTTCAACAGGATATCCAGCTAATAATGTCAAACTAATCGTTCCCGTTCTTGAACAAGAGGCAGAAGAATAATTTAATGTATACGAGCCAGATGGAGTAATACCGTCACAATCTCTATAAAAACTATAAGTTAGAAGATATTGATTTGGTCCTATACATTCATAGGTTAAATCTGCTCCCATGGCATGAGAAGCTTGAGCCTC
Organism: Chitinophaga pinensis; assembly: GCA_945897725.1. GTDB lineage: Bacteria > Bacteroidota > Bacteroidia > Chitinophagales > CAMDFR01 > CAMDFR01. The sequence continues at coordinate 46,682 of CAMDFR010000017.1, read as the reverse complement.
ATTGGATTGAACAATAAGGAGCAGCGACAAAGCTAAAAATGAAATCAGTTTATATAGTTGTTTCATACATTGGGGCTATCAGACAAGCTCGTTACTCCTATACTTGTTTTGTTTTGTACGTAAAATTCCACTCAAAGTTTCCACTTTGTAAATGATGGTGCTATTTTTACTTAACACAACCAAGTACAAGTCTATCAAGACCAAAACTAATCAATAAAATGAATTGAATTATAAACTTCGGATCTTATTTACTGCATTGAAAATTGTTTCATGATATTTTTGAAAGCATTAATCTTATGCTATTCCAATCATTCAACCTGCCCAATTTTCTCTATCAAGACTTCTAAAATGAATAGCCTCAGCTAAATGATCCACCTTGACTTCTTCACTTCCACTTAAATCGGCAATGGTTCGAGCTACCTTTAAAATTCGATCATAAGCCCTAGCCGATAAATTTAATCGCTCCATTGCTTTATTTAAAAGATTCTTGGAAGCTATATTAATCTGACAATATCTTCTTATGTGTTGACTACTCATTTGAGCATTGTTGTAGATTGGGTCATCATCATGTGCATACCGCTCCTCTTGTATCAGCCTTGCTTTTATAACTCTTGACCTAATCTTTTCACTATTTTCTTCATTTGCATTATCATCAGAGAGTCGCTGAAAAGAAACTGGTGTCACCTCTACATGTAAATCAATCCTATCAAGTAAAGGTCCGGATATTTTATTCAAATACTTTTGAACGATGCCAGGAGCACAAACACAATCTTTCTCTGGATGATTATAATATCCACAAGGACAAGGATTCATACTTGCAACTAACATAAAACTACTTGGATAGGTAACAGAAAACTTAGCTCTCGAAATGGTGACTTTCCTTTCCTCTAATGGTTGTCTGAGAACTTCCAAAACCGCTCTTTTAAATTCTGGTAATTCATCTAAAAACAAAACGCCATTGTGAGCTAAGGAGATTTCTCCTGGCTGTGCATTCATCCCTCCACCAACGAGCGCAACATCGCTGATTGTATGGTGCGGAGAGCGATAGGGTCTTTGGTATAACAGGGTGCTGTCTGGAACTAGAATACCCGAAACACTGTGGATTTTAGTAGTTTCTAAAGCCTCATGTAATGTAAGTGGTGGCAATATGGTTGGAAGTCGTTTAGCCAACATGGTTTTTCCAGATCCCGGGGGACCTATTAAAATTACATTGTGTCCACCAGCAGCTGCGATTTCTAATGCTCGTTTGATATTTTCTTGACCTTTTACATCAGAAAAATCAATTCCTAATCTATTGATGTTTTCGAAGAACTCTGACCGTGTATCCACAAATGTAGGACGAATATTACTCCTACCCTCTAACAACTCCACTACATCACCAATCTTATCGACTCCAAAAACATTGATTTCACTCACGATAGCGGCCTCACGAGCATTTACCCTTGGAACAATTAAGTTTTTAAACTTATCTTTTTTTGCTTGAATGGCTATCGGTAATGCTCCTTTGATGGGTTGTATAGTTCCGTCTAGTGATAACTCACCCATGATTAAAAATTCCTCCAAATTAGCGCAACTAATTTGTTCAGATGCAGCCAAAATACCAATGGCCATTGGCAAGTCATATGCAGAACCTTCTTTCTTTATATCTGCGGGTGCAAGATTAATGACTATCTTTCGATGAGGCATTTTAAAATTCACATATTTTAATGCCGTTTCAATACGTTGCCAACTCTCTTTTACCGCATTATCAGGCAAGCCAACCATGTAATACTTCACTCCTTGTGCAACACTCACTTCAATGGTGATAGTCGTCGCATCAATTCCAAAAACTGCAGAGCCAAATGTTTTAACGAGCATAAATTTTACATAAAATTGAGAAACGCAAAGATATCATTTTTGAAATACAAACTATTCCCACTTATAAAGCTAAAGTATACACCTGTGCACTAGAATCTTTAGAATGACAAATGAGAGGTATGAAGCTAGGAGATGACGGGCTAGTTAGACTGAATAATTTCTTATCTTTTGTCAGCACAATAAGATAATAGTTAGAATTGATAAATTTCACCTAACAATGTGGACGTATATAGAAAAAGGGAGTAAGATCGAAACCTACTCCCCTTAATAAAGCCATGAAAACAAAACTATTATTGTAGAAGATATTACTCTTCTGTACTCTCTTCAATATTTTCAGAGCTTGGCTCTGGTGATGAAACGTCATCACTTTTCTTTGTACTTGTGCCTGTACCTCTTCTACTTCTCTTTTTTGTAGTTTCAGTAGTTGTAGTAGAACTTTTTACATATACATCATTGAAATCTACTAATTCCATATAACACATTTCGGCATTATCCCCAGAACGATTATTCAATTTGATAATTCTTGTGTAACCACCGGGTCTAGTAGCTACTTTGCTTGAAACAGTTCCAAACAATTCTTTAACTGCCTCTTTACCCATGGTATTAACACCTAAATGACTAAAAACAGTACGTCTAGAGTGTGTTGTATCATTTTTTGATTTTGTGATCAAAGGTTCAACATAAACTCTTAATGCTTTAGCCTTAGCTAATGTTGTTCTAATTCTTTTTGATAATATTAAAGAACATGCCATATTAGATAGCATAGCGCCTCTATGCGCCTTTTTCCTACCTAAATTATTTACTTTATCTCCGTGTCTCATCCCGCAACTTGATTATAAAATTATTAAATATTTTGTTAAATGCAAATTTAATTTACTCGTCCATTCTAAATTTTGCAATATCTAATCCAAAGGACAATCCTTTTTCATGCAATAATGCTTCAATTTCATCTAAAGATTTCTTACCGAAATTTCTAAATTTCAATAATTCATTTTTGTTAAATTGCACCAATTCTTCAAGACTATTGATCTTTGCTGCTTTTAAGCAATTGTATGCACGAACAGATAAATCTAAATCCTCTAGGTTGGTTCCCAACAATTTTCTCATGTGCAAGACTTGCTCATCCACTATATTCTCTTCCTTACTTTCAAAAGTATCAAAAGTGATATTTTCATCAGTCAAAAGCATCAAGTGTTGAATCAAAATTTTTGCCGCTTCCTTTACTGCATCTTCTGGGTGAATAGTACCATCCGTTTTAAGATCTAAAATCAGCTTTTCAAAGTCTGTTCGTTGTTCTACCCTTGTATTTTCAATAGTATACTTTACATTTCTAATAGGCGTATAAATTGAGTCTATTGGAATATATCCTAGAGGAGCATCCTTTGGTGTATTTTCTTCAGCACCAACATAACCTCTGCCTTTTTGAATCGTCAATTCGATAGACAAGTCAACCATTTTTTCCATATGACATATCACAAAATCTGGATTCATTACCCTGAATACGTTTGTATGCTTCTCTATATCTCCAGCCTTGAAAGATTCTTTGTCCTTAAGGGAAATAAAAATTTTCTCTGAAACATTTTCTACATCCAATACTTTTTTTAGTCTCACTTGCTTCAAATTCAAAACTATCTCAGTAACATCTTCTAACACTCCACGGATTGTGGTGAATTCATGATCTACTCCACTAATTTTCACACCAGTAATGGCATAGCCTTCCAAAGAAGACAATAAAACTCTTCTCAATGCATTTCCAATTGTTACTCCATAACCAGGTTCTAATGGCTTGAATTCAAAAGTACCTTCAAACTCCGTAGCTTTTTGAAGTAATATCTTATCTGGTTTTTGATATGTTAATATGCCCATTTATTTTATTGTTGTTATGATTATTATAAAACTGAAATCTTATTTAGAGTATAATTCGACAATTAACTGCTCGTTAATATTCTCTGGAATTTGATCTCTCTCAGGCATCATCAAAAATGTACCTGTCATTGTATTTCTATCGAATTCTACCCAAGGGAAATTTCCGGTTTTTGTACTTAATGCTGAATGCATCGCTTCCAAATCTTTAGATCTCTCACGAATGGAAATTTTCTCGCCTGGTCTCATTTGATAAGATGGAATATTTACAATCTGTCCATTCACCATCACGTGTTTGTGGATTACAAATTGTCTTGCTTGCCTTCTGCTATTAGCAACACCCATTCTATATAGAGTATTATCCAAACGAGCTTCTAGAAATCTTAACAAATTCTCACCGGTAACACCTCTTTTTCGAGCTGCTTTATCAAACAAATTAGCAAACTGTCTTTCTAGAAGACCATATGTGTATTTTGCTTTTTGCTTTTCTTTAAGCTGAATACCATATTCAGATTTTACCTTTCTTTTACTTGCCAAACCATGCTGCCCTGGTGGATAATTTCTTTTTTCGAAGTATTTATCATACCCAAAAATTGCTTCACCAAATGCCCTTGCCTTCTTTGTCCTTGGACCGTTATACCTTGCCATTTATTTATGTATTTTCAATATTAATATTTGATCTTAAGTTACTATACTCTTCTTTTCTTAGGTGGTCTACATCCATTATGAGGAATTGGGGTAATATCACGGATCATTGCTACCTCAATGCCAGCTGCAGCAACAGTACGTATTGCAGATTCTCTTCCGCCACCTGGACCCTTCACGAAAACATCAACTCGACGTAATCCCGCTTCGTATGCAACTTTCGCAGCGTCTGTGCATGCAACTTGAGCTGCATATGGGGTATTCTTTTTAGAACCTCTGAATCCAGCCTTTCCTGCAGAACCCCAAGAAATTACTTGACCTGTATTATTTGTAAAAGAGATGATGATATTGTTAAAAGTTGAAGACACGTGTACTTGTCCTTCTGCCGAAACTTTTACCACTCTTTTCTTGGCTACTGATTTTGATTTTGCCATCTTATTTAATTTCTATTTAACGCTATTAATGAATGAATCAGAATTTGATTACTTTGTTACTTTTTTCTTGCCCGCAATTGTTTTACGCTTACCTTTCTTAGTTCGTGCATTGGTTTTAGTTCTTTGTCCACGTAATGGGAGACCTTTTCTATGTCTAATACCTCTATAGCAACCAATATCTTGCAATCGCTTAATACTTAGTTGAACTTCTGACCTTAACTCACCCTCTACTTTTATTTCGTCAGAAATACATTTATTAATTGCAGCAATATTTTCATCATTCCATTCACCTGATTTAGTCTCGTGATCCACACCTGCTTTATCTAAGATTCTCTTAGCAGTAGTGTAACCAATACCATATACATAAGTCAATGCGATTTTGCCCGCTTTATTTTTAGGAATATCAATACCTCCAATCCTTGCCATGCTGTGTTTTTTTAAATGTTATTTTAACCTTGTCTTTGTTTAAATTTCGGATTTTTCTTGTTGATTACGTATACCACACCATTTCGTTTTACGATCTGGCAGTCAACACTTCTTTTCTTTACTGATGATCTTACTTTCATTTTTTTACTATTTATATCTATAATTTATTCTTCCTTTGTTCAAATCATAAGGTGACATCTCAACAGAAACTTTATCACCAGGGAGTATTTTAATATAATGCATCCTCATTTTCCCACTTATATGCCCTATTATTTCGTGCCCATTTTCAAGACGTACTCGAAACATTGCGTTTGATAATGCTTCTGTTACAATACCATCTTGTTTTATTAAATCCTGTTTAGCCATTCTTTATTTTTCGGAGTGCAAATATCGTTCTTTTAATCGATATATACAATATCTCTGTTTGTTTTTATTTCCTCTTCTATCCACTCAAAAGTGGTTAAAATAATTGGATATGATTCACTGACTGCTATTGTATGCTCAAAATGTGCAGAAGGCAATCTATCCTTTGTTAAAATTGTCCAATTATCTGTTGCCGTATAAATAGACCTTTTACCAAAATTCACCATTGGTTCGATAGCAATGACCATGTTTTTTAATAATTTTGGTCCGGTGCCTCTATTCCCATAATTAGGAACTTCTGGCGCTTCGTGCAAATTTTTACCAATTCCGTGTCCTACCAATTCTCGCACACAACTATAGGAATTCTCTTTCTCACAATAGTGTTGAATGGCTTGACTAACATCTCCCACACGATTACCTACTATTGCCTTACTTAATCCTAGCATTAAACTTTTTTTGGTGACACCAATCAATTTCTTAATGTTATCATTCACTTCACCCATGCAGAAAGTGTATGCCGAATCACCATAGTAACCATTCATAACCACACCAGTATCAACAGATACTATATCCCCAGGAATATAATCCTTAGCATCTGGAATCCCATGTACTACTGCATCATTCTTAGAGATACAGAGTGTATTTGGAAAACCTTTGTAGCCTTTGAATGCAGGAACAGCTCCATTATCCCTAATAAACTCTTCTGCTATTCTGTCCAACTTTAAACCATTTGTGCCTAAAGTTAAATTTTTCGCGACTTCCGCTAATGTTTTCGAAACAAGCAAAGAACTTTGTCGAATCAATTCGACTTCCTCATCTGTCTTTAGATTAATCATCTAAATACTAATACCCGAGCCACCTTGACGACCCTTTATTCTACCTCCTTTTGTTAATCCATCATATTTACGCATCAGTAAGTGGCTTTCTACTTGTTGCAACGTATCCAAAATAGACCCTACAAGGATCAAGATAGAAGTCCCCCCAAAGAAATAAGCAAATGCCTGATTCACCTTAAACATCATTACGATACCAGGAAGAATTGCGACAACACCTAGGAATATAGCTCCTGGAAGGGTAATTCTTGACATTACGTTATCAATATATTCTGCCGTTTTCTTACCAGGACTAACCCCCGGTACAAATCCTCCATTCTTCTTCATCTCATCTGCCATTTGAACAGGATTAATTACCAATGCTGTGTAGAAGTAGGTGAAAATTATAATCAATAAGAAAACAACTGTATTGTATGGAAATGATGTATGGTCAGTAAACGATTGTAAAAAAGAACTCTTTGATCCTGGAAAAGCTTGAGAAATGGTTGCAGGAATAAACATTAATGCTTGAGCGAAAATTATTGGCATTACACCAGCCTGATTTACCTTTAATGGCAAATACTGTCTGTTACCGCCTGCCTGCATCATCTTACCACCTTGCATGATATTTCGTTTTGCATACTGAATCGAAATCTTTCTTGTTCCTTGAATTAATAGTATCGTTGCAATAACAACCACTATCAAAAATGCAAGTTCAAGAACAAAAACAATCAATCCGTTTGATGTAAACCTTGATGTTAACTCTTCCAAGAAAGACTGCGGTAATCGAGCAATGATGCCCACCATAATAATTAATGAAATTCCGTTGCCTAGACCTTTGTCAGTTATTTTTTCACCAAGCCACATCACAAATAATGTACCGGCTGACAAACAAACAATAGAAGAGAATATGAATATACTCATTGGAACTGCAGAAGTAATAGCATCACCAGATTGGATTTTCAAATTAGTGATATAAGCAAAACCCTGTATGACTGTCACTACAATGGTAATATATCTTGTAATTTGATTAATTTGTCTTCTACCACTTTCCCCTTCTTTGCTTAATCTTTGGAAGTAAGGTACAGCTAAAGATAATAATTGTACTGCAATAGAAGCAGAAATATATGGCATGATACCCAATGCAAAGATGGATGCATTTCCAAATGCACCACCAGAAAATATATTAATTAAACCCAATAAACCTTCGCCACTTTTGCTTTGCATTTGTGCTAGCATATTTGGGTTTACGCCTGGCAATACAATGTAAGTACCTAGTCGGTAAATAAAGACGAGTAACAAGGTAACAAGTATCTTACTTCTTAACTCATGTATACTCCAAATATGCTTAATTGTATCTATAAATCTTTTCATAAATTGATTATTGATTAGATCAACGTTACGGTACCACCTTTAGCCTCAATAGCTGCTTTGGCTGTACCTGAAATTTTATTCACTGTTACGTCTACTTTGGAAGTCAATTCTCCATAAGCTAGAACCTTCACTTTTTCGTATTTAGAGATATAACGATTATTTCTCAAAACCTCCAAATCGATAACCGAAATATTCAACTTTTCAGCAATTTCTTGAATTTTAGATAAATTCAAAGGAGTGTATTCTACTCTAAATGGATTTTTGAAACCACGTTTTGGTAAACGTCTTTGTAAAGGCATTTGACCTCCTTCAAAACCTGGCTTAGTTGTACTTCCTGAGCGTGATCCTTGACCTTTATGACCTCTTCCAGAAGTGCCACCTTTACCTGATCCTTGACCTCTACCAATTCTTTTGGATTTTTTTACAGAACCTTTTGCAGGTTTTAATGAATGTAATTCCATATTATATTATGCTTGCTCTATTTTTAATAAATGACTAACTTTTTTAACCATTCCAAGAATCTGAGGAGTCGCCTCTTTTTCAACAGTATGGTGAAGTTTTTTGATACCTAAGGCCTGCATTGTAGCTTTTTGACTAAAATGACGATCTATTGTACTTTTGATTTGTGTTATTTTTATTTTTGCCATGACACCAAGATTTGATGGATATTATCCGTTGAATACTTTGCTTAATAATTTTGTTCTGTTTTGTGCTACCGTACGTGGGTCTCTTAATTTGCTAAGTGCATCAATAGTAGCCTTGATAACATTAGCGGCATTTGAAGATCCTTGAGATTTAGCTAAAACATCCTTCACTCCTGCACTTTCAAGAACTGCACGCATTGCTCCACCAGCAATAACACCTGTACCATGAGAAGCAGGTCTAATTAGGACCTTACCGGCACCAAATTTACCTAACTGATCATGAGGAATTGTTCCTTGATGCAATGGGATTTTAATCAAATTCTTTTTTGCATCATCAATACCCTTTTTAATTGCATCAGTAACTTCCTTTGCTTTACCAAGACCATGACCAACAATTCCATGACCATCACCTACAACAACTGTAGCTGAAAAACTAAAGGTTCTTCCTCCTTTGGTTACCTTGGTTACACGTCTGATGTTTACGACCTTGTCTTTTAGTTCTAATTCACCAGCCTTTAATATTTGTACGTTTGCTTTAGACATTTTTTATTCTCTCTTTAATTATTGATTAAAATTTCAGTCCTCCCTCTCTAGCACCTTCTGCCAAAGCTTTAACTCTCCCGTGGTATAAGAACCCACCTCTATCGAAAACAACCTCAGTAATCCCCGCTGCAGATGCTTTGGTAGCTATCGCCTGGCCTACTGCCTTTGACAATTCTACTTTGTTGCCTTTAGCCGCGAATGATTTTTCCTTTGAGGAAGCACTTGCAAGAGTTACACCATTGATATCATCGATTAGTTGCGCATAAATATCCATATTACTTCTGAATACTGATAATCTTGGACGAGCAGCTGTGCCTTTGACTTTTCCTCTGATTTTAGCACGAATTTTTAATCTTCTTTTGTTTTTCTTAGTAGCTATCATAATTGATAATTTTTATCAGTCTTAATTATTATTTTTTAGAGGCAGACTTACCTGCTTTCTTTCTCACGAATTCATCATGGTATCTAACACCCTTACCTTTATATACTTCAGGTTTTCTGATTGAACGTATCTTAGCGGAAACATTCCCTAATAATTCATTATCGATACATTGTAGAATTACTCTTGGAGCCTTTCCCTTTTCATTCTGTGTTTCTATTTTGATTTCTGATGGAAGTAAAAATACAACAGGGTGAGAATAACCAACCACCAACTCAAGTACCTGACCTGCATGGGTAGCTCTGTAACCAACACCAATTAAATCTAAATTCTTTGTGAACCCTTCACTTACACCAATCACCATATTGTTGATTAAGGCCCTATATAAACCGTGCAATGCTTTATGACGCTTTTGCTCGGTTGGACGTGATAAGACAATAGTACCTTCTTCCACCTTAACAGTGATATCTGGATCAATTTGTCTGGAAAGTTCGCCCTTAGCTCCTTTAACTACAACAGTGTTGTTGCTTTCTATTTTTACCTGTACTTTATCAGGAATATTTATTGGTAATCGTCCAACTCTTGACATGACTAATTTTTTTAATCGTTTTTTAGAATACTCTACAAATTATTTCACCGCCTATATTTAACTTCTTGGCATCTTTATCGGTCATCAATCCTTTTGAAGTAGAAACAATGGCAATTCCTAAGCCATTTCTTACCTTCTTTAATGATTGAGCACCAGAATAAATTCTCAAACCTGGTTTACTAACCCTTTCAATCGCTTTGATAACCGGTGATTTAGTGGTTTGGTCATACTTTAATGCAATTTTGATTAAGCCTTGTTGACCATTTTCGCCTTCTTCAAATTTGTATTTTAATATATAACCGTGATCATAAAGAATTTCGGTTATTCTTTTTTTCAATTTTGAAACAGGAATTTCGACTAATCTATGATTAGCCATTTGCGCGTTTCTTATTCTTGTCAGAAAATCTGATATTGGATCTGTTAACATCTTCCTTTGCTTATATGATTAACTATTTTTTTATTTATTTTATTCTACCAGCTTGCTTTTGTAACTCCTGGTATTTTCCCAATTAAGGCTAGGTCCCTAAACTTAATTCGAGATATCCCAAACGCACCAATGAAACCTTTTCCTCGGCCTGTAATGGCACATCTGTTTCTTAACCTTACTGGAGAAGAGTTTTTAGGAAGTTTATCCAATGCTGCATAATCTCCAGCCTCTTTCAAAGCTGCTCTTTTTTCTGCAAATTTCTTGGAAAGCTTCACTCTCTTTGTTTGTCTTGCTATAATTGATTTTCTTGCCATTGTTTCTTCTTATTTTTTAAATGGTAATCCCATTTCTTTTAATAAATTGTAAGCTTCGTCATCTGTCTTAGCCGTTGTAACAAATGTAATATCCATTCCATTTATTTTTGTTACTTTATCTAACACAATCTCTGGGAAAATGATTTGCTCAGTAATACCCATAGTATAGTTTCCTCTTCCGTCGAATCCTTTATTTTCTACTCCTCTAAAATCACGCACTCGTGGAAGAGAAACAGAAATCAATCTATCTAAGAATTCATACATATTGTGATCTCTCAAGGTCACTTTTGCACCAATTGGCATATCTTCTCTCAACTTGAAATTCGAAACCGCCTTTTTAGACATTGTTGGAACTGCTTTCTGTCCAGCAATAATCGACATCTCTTCAATGGCTACATTCACCATTTTTTTATCTTGCACAGCCCCGTTCACCCCTTGATTCAAACAAATTTTTGTCAATTTGGGTATTTGCATCACAGATTTATAACTGAATTGCGTATGTAACTTTGGTGCTACTTCCTCTTTGTACTTTTTAAGTAACCTAGGTTCATGTCTCATTACTTATGATTTTTGCTTAACTTAATTATTTAATTATTGCACCAGATTTCACTGAAATTCTAGTCACTTTTCCGTCTTTTCTTTCTTTTCTAATTCTTGTTGCCTTTTGTGTGCTAGGATCTATAAGCGATACATTAGACAAATGAATAGGGGCTTCTTTTTTAATGATGCCACCATTAGTGTTTTTTGCATTAGGCTTAGTGTGGCGTGATACCATGTTTAAACCTTCAACTAAAACTTTATATTCTTCTTTTAAAACAGATATAACATCACCTGTTTTTCCTTTATCATCACCTGTGGTAATAATAACTTTGTCACCTTTTTTGATAAAAATTTTACCTTGGTGAGAATGTGGTTTTGAATTTGCCATGATTTATAATACTTCTGGGGCTAGTGAAACAATTTTCATATAATCTTTATCTCGCAACTCACGAGCAACTGGTCCAAAAATACGAGTTCCTCTTGGTTCGTCTTGAGCATTTAATAAAACTACTGCATTTTCATCAAAACGAATGTATGATCCATCCTTACGACGAATTGCCTTTTTTACTCTTACAACAACTGCTTTGGATACAGCTCCTTTCTTAACACCTCCAGTTGGTGTAGCTTTCTTTACAGAAACTACAATTTTGTCTCCTACTGAAGCGTACCTTCTATGGGATCCTCCCAATACTTTGATAACAAGCACCTCTTTGGCACCACTATTATCAGCTACGTTAGCTCTTGATTCTGTTTGTAACATATTATTTAGCTCTTTCTATGATTTCAATTAATCTCCAGCGTTTGTTTTTACTCATCGGCTTGGTTTCCATTATTTTCACTGTATCACCAATTTTACACTCATTTTTCTCATCATGAGTTGTAAATTTTTTGGTATATTTCATGAACTTACCATACTTAGGGTGCTTTACTTTTCTTACCTCTGTAACGGTGATGGTTTTTTCCATCTTGTCACTTACAACAGTACCTACTCTGGTTTTTCTTAAATTCCTTTCCTCCATGATATTAATTATTTTGACTTTTCCTTTTTACTTAATTCTGTCAACATTCTAGCTATTGCTCTTCTGTCTGCTCTAATTTTAAGCGGATTCTCTGAAGAAGAGATAGCATGTGTGAACTTGGTTTTTTTATAGTTCAACTTTTCTTCTGCAATTTTTGCTGTCAATTCAGTTACTGAAAGCGATGCATATGATTCTGTTTTTGCCATTGTTTTTATAATTCTATTTGTTCTTAATTATTTACAAAATCAGTACTAGTAATGAATTTTGTAGTGAAAGGAAGTTTTTGTGCTGCCAATCTCATTGCCTCTTTCGCAACTTCCATTGGTACCCCTTCACATTCAAACAATATTCTCCCTGGTTTAACAACTGCGACCCAACCATCTGGAGCACCTTTACCCTTACCCATCCTTGTTTCTGCTGGTTTACGTGTTACCGGTTTATCTGGGAAAATACGAATCCATACTTTTCCTTCTCTCTTCATAAAACGAGTTAATGCAATCCTTGCTGCTTCAATTTGTCTATTAGTAAGCCATCCACCTTCTAATGTTTTAAGTCCAAAAGAACCTAAATCCACATTACTTCCTCTGTGAGCAATTCCTTTTACCCTACCTTTCTGTTGCTTTCTAAATTTCGTACGTTTTGGTTGTAACATTGTATAAAAATTTATCTCTTGTTATAATTATTTTCTTTTCTTCTGTCTCCGCCTCTATCTTGACGATCACCTCTATTATCTGGACGACCTCCGCCGGTTGGCTTGCCACCTTCACTTATGTTTGAACCTACATTTGGAGATAAATCTCTTTTACCTAAAACCTCACCTCTACAAATCCAAATCTTCAAACCTAATTTACCATATACAGTCAATGCTTCAACCCATGCATAGTCAATATCTACTCTAAAAGTATGCAACGGTGTTCTGCCTTTCTTAAATTCTTCAGAACGTGCCATCTCTGCTCCACCTAATCTACCACTAATTCTTACCTTTATTCCTTCAGCACCGATTCTCATGGCAGATTCAATAGCCATTTTAATCGCTCTTCTATAATTTACCCTTGACTCAAGTTGCTTAGCAATAGACTCACCTACTATTTGCGCATCCAATTCAGGTCTTCTAATTTCAGAAATATTAATTTGAATATCCTTATTTGTAATTTTCTTCAACTCTTCCTTCAAACGATCAACCTCTCCACCACCTTTTCCAATAATAATACCTGGTCTAGATGTGTGAATTGTAAGAGTTACTCTTTTCATAGTTCTTTCGATAACTACTTTTGAAATACCTCCCTTAGAAATTCTTACCTTGATATATTGTCTGATTTTCTCATCTTCCACTAATTTTTCAGCTGCATCTTTTCCACCGTACCAGTTAGAATCCCAACCTCTGATGATACCTAGTCTATTGCCTATTGGATTTGCTTTTTGTCCCATTTGTTGAAATTAATTTTCTGTGTTTTCGTTATTTTCTGAATGTTTTGAATCTATCACTACCGTTACATGGTTAGATCTTTTTCTGATTTTGTAACCTCTACCAAAAGGTGCAGGTCTAAATCTTTTCAAAGTTTTTCCTTGATCAACAAAAATCTCTTTGATTACCAAATCTGCATCCTCTGGACGTTGATCGTTTTTAGATTCCCAATTTTTAATGGCTGAATAAACCAATTTTTCTAAACTTTCAGATGCATCTCTTGGTGAGAATTTCAAAATGTTTAATGCTTTAAAAGCATCAACGCCTCTCACAGTGTCTGCTACCAACCTCATTTTACGAGGAGATGTGGGGCAATTATTTAATTTAGCTACTGCTTTCATGTTAAACGCTAATTATTTGTTACTTAATTTTTTTAGATGAGTGGCCTCTGAATGAACGAGTAGGCGAAAACTCACCCAATTTGTGTCCTACCATATTTTCTGTCACATACACTGGAATAAAACTCTTTCCATTATGAACCGCTAACGTATGTCCTACCATATCAGGTGAAATCATTGAAGCTCTTGACCATGTTTTAATCACAGTCTTTTTACCTAGTTGGTTTTGCTTCTCAATCTTTTCAGCTAAATGATGAGCTAAATAAGGACCTTTCTTAATTGATCTTGCCATTATTGTTGATTATTTACAGTTTTTCTCTTACTAATAATAAATTTATTTGATTGATTTTTAGGTCTTCTTGTCTTAGCACCTTTCGCTTTCAATCCTTTTCTTGAACGTGGGTGTCCACCTGAAGCTCTACCTTCACCTCCACCCATCGGGTGATCCACTGGGTTCATCGCTACCGGTCTAACTCTTGGACGTCTACCTAACCATCTATTTCTACCCGCCTTTCCTAAAGATAATAAACTATGATCAGGATTGGACACAGAACCAACAGTTGCAATACATGTACTCAGAATCATTCTAGTCTCACCAGAAGGCAACTTTACAATACAATATTTTTCCTCTTTTGCAGATAATTGTGCTGATGAACCTGCACTTCGCGCTAAGGCTCCACCTTTACCTGGTTTCAATTCGATATTATGAATAGTTGTTCCCAATGGCATTTCACTAATTGGTAATGAATTCCCTAAATCAGGGCTTACACCAGTTCCCGAATTGATGGTTGCACCAACTTTCAAACCATTTGGAGCAATGATATATCTTTTCTCGCCATCAGCATAATGCAATAAAGCGATAAATGCTGTTCTATTTGGATCATACTCGATAGAAGCTACCTTCGCAGGTACACCATGCTTGTTTCTTTTGAAATCAATCATTCTGTATTGCTTCTTGTGACCACCACCTCTGTTTCTCATGGTCATTTCACCTGCACTATTTCTACCTGCTGTAACTTTCTTCGGAGCCAATAAAGACTTCTCTGGTCTGTCTGTTGTAAGCTCAACAAAGGCATTCACTATTGTGTGTCTATTGCTGGGTGTCGTGGGTCTAAATTTCTTAACTGCCATTTCTATTTGCTATTAAACTTCTAAAATTAAATATTTCCGTAAAAATCAATGGTTTCACCTTCCTTACAAGTAACAACTGCTTTTTTATAAGGACTTTTCATACCTTTTGCTAATCCCTTGTTTGTATATCTTGTTTTGTTTTTGCCCGGCATTCTCAATGTATTTACGTCATTTACGTGTACTCCATACATTGTTTCTACCGCTGCTTTGATCTGCTCTTTGCTAGATTTGAAAGCTACCACAAAAGTAAATCGACCAAGCTTTTCACTTTTTTGATTTGATTTTTCCGTAATCAAGGGCTTTACTAATACGTCTGTTATATGTTTCATCCTATCTTATTCTTAAAATTAATTATGAGTCAAGTTTTCTTCTAACGTTTTGATCGCGCTTTCTGCCAAAATCAATTTATTAGAATTCATGATATCGAAAATATTGATTTTATCTGCCATTGCTACGTTAGCATTTGGAATGTTTCTAGCAGATAAATATGCATTGTAACTAGAATCACCTAATACTAAAGTTGCTTTATCATTAGAAACACCTAGATTACTTAATAACGATAAAAATGCTTTTGTTTTTGGTGCATCAAACTTAGGATCTTCCATTACAATAATATTATTATCCTTAGCTTTTAAAGACAATGCTGAAACCTTAGCTAAAGTCTTTACTTTCTTATTCAATTTAAAACTGTAATCTCTAGGTCTTGGGCCAAATACTCTAGCACCTCCCTTAAACAATGGGCTATTGATATCACCTTTTCTAGATCCACCAGTTCCCTTTTGTTTGTGCAATTTTCTTGTAGAACCAGACATTTCACATCTTTCTTTCGACTTATGTGTTCCTTGTCTATTGTTTGCTAAAAATTGTTTAACTGCTAAATATATAGAATGCTCATTTGGCTCAATAGCGAAAATGTCATCAGAAAGTACAATTTCTCTTCCTGTATCCTTGCCGTCTGTGTTTACTACTTTAATTTTCATTTCTGTATAATTCTATTATGTCTAATTTCTATTTACCTTCAACGATAACATATGAACCAATCGCACCTGGTACCGCACCAGTAACAATGATTAAATTTTTATCTGTCAATACATCCAAAACATTTAAGTTTTTTACTTTAACTCTGTCACTTCCCATTCTTCCACCCATTCTAATTCCTTTGAATACTCGTGAAGGAGTCGAACATGCACCAATAGAACCTGGCGCTCTTAATCTGTTATGCTGACCGTGTGTTGCCATACCCACACCACTAAAGTTGTGACGCTTAACAACACCTTGAAATCCTTTTCCTTTTGAAGTTCCAACAACACTTACTTTATCACCTTTTTGAAAAATTTCTGAAGTGATGGTATCACCTAAAGTCTTATCTCCATCAAAGTTTTTGAATTCAATCACCTTGAACTTCGGCGTTGTATTTGCTTTTGCGAAATGTCCTTTTTGACCTGCAGAAGTATTTTTATCTTTTTTCTCATCATAAGAAACTTGAATGGCTTTGTAACCATCTGTTTCTTGAGTTCTAACCTGAGTTACTACACACGGACCAGCTTCAATAACTGTACAAGCCATTTGTTTTCCGTCTGCATTATATAAGGTGGTCATGCCCACTTTTTTTCCTATTATTCCTTTCATCCCTTTCAGTTTTTATTTTTTTTCAGAAGCTTCCACATTGCTTACAATATGGTTGTTTCATTGTACTTTTTTATTGAATACTTTTACAACTAAACTTTGATTTCTACTTCCACGCCACTTGGCAATTCCAATTTCATCAAAGCATCAATTGTCTTTGCAGTTGAGCTATAGATATCAAGCAATCTTTTGTAAGTACACAATTGAAATTGCTCTTTAGAGTCAGAGTTCACATGCGGAGAACGAATGATTGTAAATTTCTGTTTTCTTGTAGGTAATGGAATTGGACCATTCACTACAGCTCCAGATAATTTAACCGTTTTAACGATTTTTTCTGCTGACTTATCAACCAAGTTATGGTCGAACGATTTTAATTTAATTCTTATTCTTTGTGCCATTGTCTAAAATACTTCGTATTAATATGATTCCGTTATTTTATGATCTCTTTCCTTTTCAAAACAACCTTTTCGGGCTGCAATCACATAGAAAATTATTTAAAATCCTTCAAATTTGGGAGTGCAAAGATAGACAGTTTATAGAAATAAACAAGCGGAGTGTGGAAAAAATGATTTCTTTCCTTTTATTCACGTCCGATAGCTTATCATGATTCATTTAAGATCTATAACAGTTCTACCGATGACAACCTTATTTTACAATAAGTTACTATGGTTCCCACCTTCTTCCGAAAGCGGAGTGCAAAGGTAAAACCTTTATTTTATTAATCCAAATAAAGTTTTGAATAAAATAATAGTTCTTCTAAATACTTGGGCGTGCCGGCTCCTAAGGGTCGCCGTCCGGCCATTCGCAGTGCGCGGCACTTGCTGCTGTCCGTCACGCGCTTATCAAAGTGCTAATATAAAATCTACAATGTCCACATTACCTTATCAGTGTAATACTCCCAGTCTTTTTTTGTGTAACATTTTTATTATCATACTGCAGATAATAAAAATAAGTGCCAGTCTGTTTAGGTGAACCTGTCCATCCCTCGTTTTTATCAGTAGTCTTAAATATTTCATTATCCCAGCAATCATATATCCGAAGTAAATAACTACTGATGATACCATCGCATTCAGATGAAATCAAAGGCTTCCAGGTATCATTTAAATTATCTCCATTGGGAGTAAAAGCATCAGGGAATGTTATAATGCATGTATTATATATGGTGTCAGTGGAGTCAATAGTATCGCAATCAAGACAGTAAAGCCGGACATCGTCAATGAGGTAATATGCAACACCTGGATCAGAAGTAGAGTCAGGTAAACAAATTTCAGAAAGAGTAGGTCTATATGTCAATATAGGTGCTGCAGCCGGGAAAGTGCCAATTATCAGAAACCGCAGATTATCCATCGTTGGAGAAAATTTGATACTTACATCAGTCCAGTCTATGCAACCTTTTATGACAGAATCTGTCATATATACGTTAGACGGAAGCCTTGGGGAATATGTATTCACTGAGTCCCCATCAATACTGTCGCTCTCAAGGCAAAAACCAATATTTGTATTGTAAAAATTAAAATCGTATGAATTGACAAGAGCTTTAAATTCGTAATGCTTGTTCTTCACCAACGATGTTTTCAAGTGTGTAGCTATATATTCTTGATATATCCCTCCATTTAATAAAGTTATTAATCCAACGTATGCATTCAGATGATTAGGGTCTTCCTGATAACTCCCACTTATTTGCAGAGGAATGCGAAAAGAACCTGTATCGCATCTTTGATAATAATCTGAGGAAGTAACAGTCGGATTCCACCAATTTTGAATAACATGACTCGCTCCCAATGAAGGAGATAAATCGCCTGCGACGCAAGGCCCAATGGTATCAAATGCTTCAAATCGACCATTTAATATAAGATTTAGTTGTCCTTGGATTGGAATAAGATAAAAAAAAATAAATAAGATGAATGCGAATCCTTTCATTATTCCTTTATAAATAATTTAACTTGTTTCGATTGATCTGTAAATTGTACTTTAATAAAATATCTACCATCGTTTCAAGTGGTTGTTTTTTTTTAACTTTTTGGAAGTAGGTCTGATAAACAAATAAAGATAAATTAAAAGGATTAAGTATTGTTTTGTTTTTTATGATTGTTGGCTGGTGAGCAGTCAAGTTCCAACCTCTTTTACAAAGCAATATTCCGCTCATTATTTTGAAAAATAATAACTATCAATCGAAGCATTATATACTTTTACAATTCCCCTTTCAATATTGAGTTCAATCGGCCCTATTGTTCTATGGGCAATTGTTGTAGTGATGCTATGTTTACCAGGAGTTAATTCGATAAAGACTGAACCTCCTAAAACAATATCAGCAAGTTTTTCTTCATTTATTTTAACTTTCATCGGGAAAATTGCCGCTTGTAATGCCCTTTTTCTTTTCACAAGTACTCCACTTTTACCTGTCATCTCCTCCACCAAAGGTGGTTTTTGAAGCTTTAGTAGGTTATAAACCAAAGCATACAACAGCAATGGAAGCAATAAAAGTATGAAGGTAAGTAAAAGTGTTAGGGAAACCGAATAGCGGTTATTGATAGATAACAAATCAATAAAAATGGTGGCTGGATAAGCCTCTGCAATAGTTGTGACAATTGCAACGATTCCCGATATTGCCAAATATGTAAAAACAATTATTTTATTCATGGGAGAAATGATTGCACAAAGAAAATTAAAAAATGTTGAGTAGCTACTACTAAACCATATATTTAGAAGTAATATTAAACCAAACCGTAAAAACATAAGGCATATATTACATCTTCCTTGTCCCCACCTTTTATCGTTGAAGCGCTTGTTTTATTTATTGGCCTTTTGATGATTGCAGTCACACACATAATATACATTTTTTAAAATGCCTTAATAACCTACTTTTCTTCATTCATAAAAACTTAATCCATAAAAAAAATAAGCACCAACATATATTAAGTGGATGTTCACTGATGTGTGTAGCTTTTGAGACTGAAATAGACTTACCACAAACATTTCTAATAGCTTCTAAGCATTATCTCGATTGCTGAAAAAAAGTTTCAAAATAAGATGAATGAAAGAGCCAAACTCTTTATAAAAAAAATACAAATCGAGAATAAAATTTCATTTCAGGATAAGAAAATATTCACCGAATATTTTTAATCAGACTTGTCTTAAAAAATACTGTCTG
This sequence comes from Chitinophaga pinensis, assembly GCA_945897725.1. GTDB lineage: Bacteria > Bacteroidota > Bacteroidia > Chitinophagales > CAMDFR01 > CAMDFR01. The sequence goes on along the minus strand of CAMDFR010000017.1, from coordinate 26,742 downwards.
ACGGGGCTTAATGAATACAGTCAATTGATTAATAGGAAAATCATGATGAAGTAAAATTAGTGAAAAGCCGTTAAATAATAGTAAACAAAAAAAAAGCTGAATCACCATGATTCAGCCTTTCAAATATTGTTATCTAAAAAAGATTTATTCTTCTGTTACAGCCACTTTACCTGATTTTGCAATAATTTCTTTTGCAATACCATCTGGAGCTGGAGAATATGAATGGAATTCCATTGTTGAAGTGGCACGTCCTGAAGACAAGGTTCTAAGTGTTGTTACATATCCGAACATTCCGGACAATGGCACCTTTGCTTTCACAATCTGTGCACCCATTTTAGATTCCATACCTTCGATCATTCCTCTTCTTCTGTTCAGGTCACCGATAATATCACCAGTATAATCATCTGGAGTCACAACTTCAAGTTTCATGATAGGTTCCATCAAAACTGGTCTAGCCAATTTCGCTGAATTTCTGAATCCAACTTTAGCTGCTAATTCAAAAGATAATGCATCCGAGTCAACTGCGTGGAACGAACCATCTTTCAATTCTACTCTTAATGATGGAATTTCATAACCAGCCAAAACACCCGTTTTCATTGCTTCTTTGAATCCTTTTTCTACGGAAGGAATAAATTCTCTTGGTATCGATCCACCAAATACACTGTTCACGAATTCCAAACCTTCTTTACCTTCTTCTCTAGGTCCTAGAGAGAATATAATATCAGCAAACTTACCACGACCACCCGATTGTTTTTTGTACACCTCTCTATGTTCAACAGTCGTTTGTAAAGCTTCTTTATAATTTACTTGAGGAGCTCCTTGGTTTACCTCTACTCCGAATTCACGAGTCAAACGATCGCAGATGATTTCTAAGTGTAACTCACCCATACCACTGATAATGGTTTGTCCAGTTGCCTCATCATAAGCCACTTTGAACGTTGGATCCTCTTCAGCCAATTTAGATAATGACATACCTAATTTGTCCAAATCTTTTTGTGCTTTTGGTTCGATAGCAACACCAATTACAGGCTCTGGGAATGACATTGATTCTAAAACAATAGGGTGTTTTTCATCACATAATGTATCACCTGTTCTGATATTTTTAAATCCTACTGCTGCTCCAATATCACCTGCTTCAATAAAGTCTACAGGGTTTTGTTTATTTGAGTGCATTTGGAAAATACGAGAAATTCTTTCTTTACTATTGCTTCTTGTATTCAATACATAAGAACCTGCATCTAATCTACCGGAGTAAGCTCTAAAGAAAGCCAAACGACCAACATATGGATCCGTTGCAATTTTAAAAGCTAATGCTGCGAAAGGAGCCTTAGGATCAGAAGTTCTTAATTCTTCTTCACCAGTATCTGGATTTACACCAACTACGGCTTCGATATCATCAGGACCTGGAAGGTATCTACATACTGCATCAAGACAAGCTTGTACCCCTTTATTTTTGAAAGAAGAGCCACACATCATTGGAATGATTGCCATATCGATGGTTGCTTTTCTGATCGCTTCATGCATTTCTTCTTCAGTGATTGAATCTGGATTATCGAAGAATTTCTCCATCAAACCATCATCATAAGAAGCAACAGCCTCTACTAATTTCGCTCTCCATTCATCAACCTCATCAACCATTTCAGTAGGAATTGCAATCTCTTGGTATTTCATACCTCTAGATGCATCATCCCAAACGATGGCTTTTTTAGTAATCAAATCAACAACTCCTCTGAAAGTTTCTTCTGCACCAATAGGTAATTGCAAAGGCACTGGATTTGCTTTTAGCATCTCTCTGATTTGTTTTACAACATTCAAAAAGTCTGCACCAGCTCTGTCCATTTTATTTACGAAACCAACACGAGGTACTTTGTATTTATTGGCTTGTCTCCAAACAGTTTCAGATTGTGGTTCAACACCAGATACTGCACAGAAAAGAGCCATCAAACCATCCAATACACGCAATGATCTTTCTACCTCAACGGTAAAGTCCACGTGACCCGGTGTATCGATGATGTTAAATTTGTATTGTTTTGAATCTGGTGTTTTTTCACCTTGATTCGTAGGGAAATTCCAAAAACAAGTTGTTGCAGCAGAAGTAATGGTAATACCTCTTTCTTGTTCCTGAACCATCCAATCCATTGTTGCGGCACCATCATGCACCTCACCAATTTTATGGTTCACACCCGTATAATATAGAATACGCTCTGTTGTTGTAGTTTTACCTGCATCAATGTGCGCTGCAATCCCGAAATTTCTTTGATATTTATTGGCCATTATAATCTACTGTATAAAATTAAAACTTGAAATGTGAGAATGCCTTGTTCGCTTCTGCCATTCTGTGAACATCTTCCTTTCTCTTGTATGCAGAACCTTCACCTTTAGAAGCTGAAATTGTTTCAGAAGCCAACTTCTCAGCCATGCTTCTACCAGTTCTTTTTCTTGAATATTGAACTAACCATTTCATACTTAGAGAAGCTTTACGAGCTGCATTTACTTCAGTTGGAATTTGGAAGTTAGCGCCACCAATTCTTCTACTTCTAACCTCAACAGCTGGAGTTAAATTAGAAATGGCTTTTTTCCAAACTTCATAACCGTTCTCACCAGTTTTTTCTGAAATTTGATCTACAGCATCATAAAAAATCGTTTGAGCTGTACTTTTTTTACCATCCCACATTAGATTATTGATAAACAATGTTACCGTAGTATCATTGAATCTTGGATCTGGTTGATAGTATCTTTTTCTAGGTTTTGCCTTTCTCATTGCAACAAAAATTTAACTTCTATTATTATTTATTATTTTTTCTTTTTTGCACCTGCTGCTGGAGCTACTGCACCTGCCTTAGGACGCTTTGTACCGTATTTTGAACGGCTTTGTTTTCTACCATCAACACCAGCGGTATCTAATGAACCACGAACGATGTGATAACGAACACCTGGCAAATCCTTAACCCTTCCACCTCTGATCAAAACGATGGAGTGCTCTTGCAAGTTATGACCTTCACCTGGGATATAAGCAATAATCTCAATGCTATTGGTCAATCTCACCTTAGCTACTTTACGCAAAGCAGAGTTTGGTTTTTTCGGTGTGGTCGTATATACTCTTGTACATACACCTCTACGCTGTGGACATGAATCTAATGCTCTAGATTTTGATTTGTACACGATATCGGTACGTCCTTTTCTTACTAATTGTTGTATTGTAGGCATCTTTCTTTTTTAATTCCTTAAAATTTGGGAGTGCAAAGATAGACAGTTTGAGAGAATAAACAAGCGGAGTGTGGAAAAAAAATCTTTTCTAACTTAAACACATCCGATAGCTTATTGTGATGTTGCTTTATCTCTAATAGTTCTACCGATGACAATCCTTATTTTTCAATAAGTTATTATTAATTCCGCTTCTACTTAAAGCGGGTTGCAAAAGTATAGACTTTATTTTATTAATCCAAATAATATTTTGTTCGAAACAATTATTTAATAAACAGGCAATTATTTCTTAGTTCACATTTGATTCTGAAATACATGCGGACAAAAATAATGAGGTCTTAATAGCTACTAACCAGGTCATTAACCTATAGCTGATGAAAGTTATTTAGATAAACATACTTACCAACCGCCACCAGCACCGCCACCTCCGGAGCTACCACCACCAAAACCTCCAAAACCACCTCCGCCAGAACTTCGGCCGCCACCACCCCAGCCACCGCCACCCCAGCTAGAATTATATCCTCCTCGAGAAATGGTAGAGCTGCCAAATTTGGGCATTATAAACACCACAACAATGAAGAAAATCAGCACAAGTATGAATAATATTTTAGGAGAAAATTGTTTAGGTTGTTGCTTAGATACTTCCGTAAACTTACCAGTCAGGTAGCCCTGAATTTTTTCCACTGCAGCAAGCACTGCGCCATCATAATCACTTTCTTTTAAATGTAGTTTCATATCATCTTCAACGATATGTTTGCAAGTGATATCGGGCAATACATCCTCCACTCCTCTGCCTGTGACAATAAAAAGCTTGCGATCTTCGACGGCCAGAAAAATCAAGACGCCATTATCTTTTTCTGCGTTACTTCCAATACCCCATTTATTAAAAAGTTTGATAGCAAAATCAGATACATCATCTCCATCGGTAGTGGCCATCAATACCACTGCAATTTGGTTGCTAGTCTCTAGATTATAGGCCAATAATTTAGCCTCAAGTGCTGGTGCATTGCGAAGATAATGACCATAATCATTTACCAATCGAGGTGGTGAAAGTGGATCAGGAATATTTTGAGCAGTGACCTTAGTTATAAAAAGTAGGGACAAGCAGCAAAACAATAAAGCATTCCTACATTTATTCATAGCTAATATCATTAGATATTTCATTGTGGTCATCTGCCTCTACAGGAAAATCTGTCCTTACTGTTTTTGTGATTTGGATGATACTATGTTGCAATCCTTCGAAATATTGTTCCTTTTTAAAAAAGGCTATCGATTGTTGGTTTGTTTCGGTCCAAAAGTCATTGGGCACTCGCGCCAAAATACCTTCATCGCCAGCAATGGCGTATTTACGATCTTTCACCGCCAGGTAAAGAATGATACCATTTCTAGCTTTGGTTTTGACCAAACCTAAGCTATTCAACAATTCACAAGCTTTTTGCAAGACATCTCCTTTGCAGTTATCATTCAGATGAACTTTTATTTCGCATGAAGTTTCTTGTTCTGCCACATGAATTAAGTCTACCAATGCTTTCTTTTCTTCATCCGACAATATTTCCTTATAGTTCTTCATGCTTAAAACTTCACTTTCGGTGCCACTTCAGTGCCAGCATCTGCTTTAAAATATGCCTTTTTCTCAAATTTAAACCAACTCGCGGTGAAGTTGCGTGGAAACTGTTGAATAAAGGCATTATAGTCTTTTACAGCTTCATTAAAATTATTTCGCTCTGTATTAATTCTATTTTCAGTTCCTTCTAATTGAGCTTGTAAATCGCGAAAAGCTTCGGTTGTTTTTAAATCTGGATAGTTTTCTGAAATCGCTAGTAGACGTGACAAAGCACCTGATAGCTGAGCTTGAGCTGCTTGAAATTTAGCCAGATTTTCCTCTGTTAAATCATCTGCAGATAACTGAATACTTGTTGCTCTAGAACGTGCTGCCACCACTTTTTCTAAAGTTTCTTGTTCAAATTTAGCCGAGCCCTTCACTGTCTCAATGAGGTTCGGAATTAAATCTGATCTTCGCTGATAAGCAGATTGCACCTTAGACCATTCTCCATCTACATTCTCGCGTTTCGCCACCATGCTGTTGTATCCACAAGAAGATAAGGTGCCCATAAATGCTACTGCAATTAATATAAATACAACTTTTAGCAATGAATTTTTCATATTTTGATTTTTTACTTTTTTTGAAATTTAAAGATAATATTTATATACTTCGCAAATGCAAATTTAGTTCCATCGACTTGCATGAGCACCTTCATGTCTGCAAAATCTCTTGTATGGTAACAAGCTTGATTCAAAATATTTTCCTTATCACCGATTACAATGATGTTGTTGATTCGGTATTATTTCTCATTTAAAAATGCTGCTTCTTAACAATCTCGCAAACAAAAGAAAGACAAGATTGTTTATCATGGTGAGAAAAGTATCTTTTGGAAACCAATGCCGCGCAAAGGACTGACAGCAGTACCTTGTACTGCCAAAGGCCTGACCTCGGTGAAGCGTTATATGTTGTGCAGGTTTTTTACCTGTCACCAGACAAAGCATGGCAACCGAGGATGCGCCCAAATGTGGAACTCCTTAGTTTAAAAGAATTTCTGTATATTTGATATATAAATAGTTACACGTCTTATGAAAAAAAGCATTGTCTTTGGTGTTTTAATTTTAGTGATACTATCCATCCTTTCTTTGATGGGTTATGAGAGACCTGACGATCGATTTTCGAGCTCCACCCATTTGGAATATGTAAGGGAAAGCTTGCGCGGTGGACCGATGGAGCCAAATGAGTATTTCCTATTGCCTGAAAGATGTGCTGGCTGTCATGGCTATGATTCCTTGCGCATTGCTAATATCAATGCGGCTGGCGATGATATTAATTTGGTAGACGATTGGAGTACTTCGATGATGGCATTGTCGGCCAAAGACCCCTTGTGGTTGGCAAAAGTAAGACACGAATCCTTGGTAAATCCGGGACATGCCACTGAGCTACAAAATTTATGTACGAAGTGTCATGCCCCTATGGGAAATTATAAAGCCCATTTTCTTGGCCATCCAGATTATACATTAGCAGATTTAGCAACCGATAGTTTAGGTAGAGCAGGTGTGGCTTGCATGGGTTGCCATAGCATTGGTACAGATGGATTGGGTTCGCGTTTTACGGGAGACATTCCTTATGATACCTCTGCTGTAGCTTATGGACCTTTTGTCGCGCCTATGGCAGGACCGATGCAATTGTATGTTGGCTTAACGCCGACTCATAGCCTGCACGTGAGTGAGAGCAGAATGTGTTCTCCTTGTCATACGCTGATTTCGAATACGGTGGACCTCGCAGGAAATCCAACGGGTGGTTCTTTTGCGGAACAAGCTACCTATCACGAATGGCTAAATTCTGAATTTCCAAGGCAAGAAAAACCCTGTCAATCTTGTCATATGCCTCAAGTAGAAGAGCCCGTTAAGATTGCAGTAGGCTATACAGCACTTCCTGGTCGCTCACCCTTTAATCAGCATGTATTTGCCGGTGCGAATGCATTTATGTTGCAGTTGATGAAAAACAATAAAGACAGTTTAGGCATTGTGGCGAGAGATACTGATTTTAACCAGACATTGTCGGCGGTCAATACCATGTTGAGGCAAAACACCCTCGACCTAAACGCTCGATTTGATAAGCTTTTTAACGATTCTATTTTTATCGATATTGAATTAGTAAATAAGGCAGGACATAAATTCCCAACTGGCTATCCCTCTCGAAGAGCCATCTTACAATGCATTGTGACAAAAGCAAATGGTGACACTCTGTTTGCTTCCGGTAAAATAAAAAGTGATGGAGAATTACTCTTTCCTGAATTGCCATTTGAGCCTCATCACGATATTATCAATAGTCCATTTCAAAATCAGGTTTATGAAATGGTGATGGCAGATGTGCTCGGGAATAGAACGACCGTACTAGAGCGTGCGGCCTCTTCACTAAAAGACAATCGACTGGTTCCAAAAGGTTTTAGCAATAGTTTTTACACCTATGATACTTGTAGAATAGTGGGGGTAGCTAGTTCTGATCTTGATTTTAATAAAGTAGCTGGACTAGAAGGTTCGGGCCGCGATATTGTTCATTACCATGTGCCATTGCTTGGTTATAGTGGTGCTGTAAAGGTTTATACACAAGTGTATTATGCGGCGGTACCACCTTCGTGGCTTACAGAGATGTTTAGTTTTACTGCCTTTGAAATAGATCGTTTCAAAGCGATGTATGAGTCGGCAGATAAACAACCTAAATTAGTGGCGAGTGATACGATTAGCGATATTGTCATTCCAAACTCGATCAAACAAGTGAATGACGATTTGTTACAGATTTATCCAAACCCCGTGCAGAATGGCTTGCTCCAGATTTTTGGTGCTTTTACCCTCCTCAAAGAGATGGATATTTTCGATATTGATGGGCACATTGTCAAACATTTTGAAAATATCCAAATTGGAAATACACCCCTTCAAATAAAACTAGACGAACTACATGGTAGCTATTTTATTCGATTTAATATAGGTGATAAACAATTAGTTAAAAAAATTATTATTCTAGCAGAATAATGTTAATTTTACTGATCAAAATTCAAAATCAACCAAATCTACCCTATGAAAAAGCAAATTTTACACAAACCGCTGCTGTTTTTATTAATGCTCTTTTTGACTTCTACGGTCATTGGGCAAATCAGCTTCAGCAATTCAAATGCTTCTTTAAAAAGAGCCAATTTTAAAAGTGGTGGCCCTGTAACTGTCATCGACTGGAACAATGACGGCAGAGATGATGTTGTTAGAATGGAAGTTGGCCATAAAGTATATGTAGAAATTCAAAGAGCAGATGGCAATTTTGACTCCTTATATATTGCTGATTTTGGTGGCAGCTCGGGATGGGCATGGGCAATGGCTGTTGCTGACGTAGATGCCAATGGCTACAAAGACATTATTGCAGGCGGTTCAGGCGCTGCCGGTGTTAAATTGATGAAGACAAATGCACTTGGCTTGATGGGTAGTATTGTTGCACTGCCATCTTCTGTTTTTTTCCTTCAAAATCTTACTTTAGCTGATTTTAACAATGATGGTCAGATTGATATTTTTGCTTGCGATGATAATGCGCAAAGTCATATCTATATTAATTCTGGGGGTACTTTCACCCATTCGCCATCTGTCATCAATTTTGACGTCACCACTACAGATGATTCTGGAAACTATGGTTCTGTATGGACAGATTTTGATAATGATGGAGACTTTGATTTATACATTGCTAAATGTCGCCAAAGTGTCACCAGCCCTAGCGATGGTAGAAGAATTAATGTGATGTTTAGAAATGATGGTGGTGGTGTCTTTACTGAATCTGCTGCTACCTATGGTTTAGCGATTGGCTGGCAATCTTGGACAGCTGCTTTTGGCGATATCGACAATGATGGTGACCAAGACTTAATGTTGACCAATCACGATCATGAAAGTCAAATTTTGAGAAATGACGGTACTGGTCATTTTACTGACATTACAGCGCTTACTTTGTTTGACATTACAGATATTACGCCTATTCAGAGTGTCATGGAAGATTTCGACAATGATGGATTCGTGGATATTTTTGTAACAGGTTCTTCCAGCAGAATGTACAGAAATACAGGCACTGGTACGTTTACAAGAGTGAATGGATTGTTTGATGCCAACGATATGCTTTCTTTTGCTATTGGCGATTTGAACCATGATGGCTTCATTGATATGTATTCTTCTTATGGAAATATTTATGTAACACCATCCACCTCTATCAATGACGTGGTATGGAAAAATGAAGGCAATGCGAATCACTTTATTACCCTACATTTAGAAGGTGTTGCCAGCAACAAAGACGCCATTGGTTCTAAAGTAAAAATTTATGGTGCATGGGGTGTACAGGTACGCGAAGTAAAATGTGGGGAAAGCTATGGCACTATAAATACTGGTGCTGCCCATTTCGGTCTAGGAACTGCCACTCATATAGATTCTGTGACTATCGCATGGCCATCAGGAGCAAATCAAACCATCGTGAATCCTTCTATTGATCAATTTATAACCGTAAAAGAAGGCGGATGTGTTTCGCCTGAAGCCATTGTTAGTGCTAGCGGTCCATTGGTATTTTGTGTTGGTTCTGATGTTACGCTAACTGCTCCAGCTGGCTACACCTATTTATGGAGTAATGGCATGACCTCTCAATCCATTGTTGCATCAGCAGCTGGCGATTATAGTGTAGAAATTACTGAAGCAGGTAATGCATGTGTAGGGATCTCCAAAGTATTAACCATAGGATTGCCAGCAGATGAAACGCCTAGTATTGCTATCACTGGCAATTTAACTTTCTGTGCTGGTAGTTCTGTTCAATTGGATGCAACGCCAGGCTATGCTCATTATACATGGACTGGAACAAGTGATACCACGGCTACCCAGATCATCACCACAAGTGGCACCTATACTGTAACCATCAATGGTGTTTGCGAACCCTTCACCTCAGCGCCAGTAACGGTGACGGTGATTGCACCAACAGCACCAAGTGCAAGCAATGCAACCATCGTAGAATCAGGAAGTACCACGCTTAATGCAACAGGCACAAATGTGAGTTGGTATAGTGATGCTTCAGGAACGAGCAAAATAGCAACAGGAACAAGCTATACAACACCGACCTTAACAGATACCACTATTTATTATATGCAAACTTCTCAAAGCTATGGAGGCGCCATTGCAGAAGCTGGTATGACGAATGCGATTGCAGCAGGTTATAGTGGAAGCACCGCCACCAATGCACTCACCTATTTTGATGTCTTTAAACCATCCTCTTTAAAATCAGTAAAAGTATATACCAACTTAGCTGGTACAAGAAAATTCGAGTTAAGAGACAGTAGCAATGCACTCATCAATAGCACTACGGTTGCGGTGTCATTAGACAGTCAAGTCGTAACTCTAAACTGGACTTTATTACCAGGCGTAAATTATACCATCAGCACAGATTCTGTGACCAATAAAGCCATTGCTGGCTGGGGATTTGCTTCACCTAAATTGAAAAGACATACCTCTGGTGTGAGCTATCCATATCTGGCGAGCGACTTATTAAGCATCACCAACTCCTCTTTTGGAACAGGCTTTTACTATTATTTCTACGATTGGAATGTACAGGCTGAGAATGATACTTGTTATAGCGCATTGGTTCCTGTGACAGTTTTTGTGAACCCACAAGCACCGAATAGCATCAGCTCTTTGGAAAGTGTAGGTTTGTCGGTCTATCCAAACCCAGCGAGCAATAATGTATTTATCGACAATATCGATGCTTCAAACCTTATGATTTCATTGACTGATATTACTGGTAAAGAATTGATGCATCAAGCAACGAACAGTGTAAAAACAAGTCTAGATATCAGCAAGTTTGCTGCAGGTGTGTACGCCATCAACATCATTAAAAACGAACAGAAAATAACTTATAAATTGGTGATTCAATAAGTCATCATTTCAACGAAAATAAAAAGCACTCATATTTTATGGGTGCTTTTTTTATGGCCTGCCAGCACATGATGACATTTGATTCTATCAAAAAATAATCGAATGTGCTGTCCCGCTTTTCGCTGCTATCTTTTCGTAGGTTAAAACCCCTACGAAAAGGATATACGCTGCAATCGGTCAGGCGGATTGTTTAGGTATTCAATATGGAGCATATTAAAAACAATACTTATTCTCTTCAATCATTTTCGCAGCAATACGCTTACGAGTAGCGATGGTATTTAATGCATCGTATTTAGTAAAGCGTTTTAAGCCCATCAACATCATGCGTAACTCATCACCCTCAGCAAAGCCACAGATGGCGTGCTTTCCATAGATATTTATTTTTTCCATGGCATCAGAAATATAGGTCTTTGTGATGTCGATATAGATTGCACTTGCCTCAGCTCCTTTGGTCAACATTATTTTTTCTGTACGCAACAATACACTCTCCATTGCAAATATTTCTATCATCACATCCGCAGCATTCATCAAAATTTCTTGTTGCTTTTCGAGGTCCATCATAAACTTCTGCACTGCCGAGCCAGCCACCATCAGCAAGGCTTTTTTTGCATTGATAATCGCTTTTCTTTCCGCAAAAAATATATCATCACTTTCAGCAGTCGAAAAGTCAGGAATACTCATCAATTCCTTTTGAATACCCATCGCTGGAGTCAATAAATCTAATTCGCCTTTCATCGCTTTCTTCACCAACATCCCTACACTTAGCAAACGATTGATTTCATTGGTGCCTTCGAAAATTCTATTGATTCTTGAATCTCTGTATGCTCTTGCCAATGGAGCTTCTTCGCTAAAGCCCATGCCGCCATAAATCTGCACCCCTTCATCCACTACAAAATCGAGTACTTCGCTGCCAAAAACTTTTAAAATCGCACACTCTATACTATATTCTTCTGCTGCCACTAATTTGGCTTTCACCTTATCGCTGCCAGCGGCAACGAGTTCATTGATACGATCATTAATCAATCCAGAAACACGATAGGTAGCCGATTCTACCGCAAATATTTTAATGCCCATATCAGCAATCTTTGTTTGAATAGCACCAAAAGAGGATATTGGTACTTTGAATTGTATGCGCTCATTGGCATACTCAATGGCGGTGGTGGCCGCTTTTTTGGAACCTCCCATCACCATGGCGCATAATTTGTATCTACCGATATTCAGTACATTGAATGCAATTTTATGTCCTTTTCCAATATCGCCTAAAACTGCATCTTTCGACACTTTTACATTTTCGAAAAATACCTGTCGAGTGCTCGAACCCTTGATGCCTAACTTTTCCTCTTCGGCCCCAAGTGTAATGCCAGCAGTCTTTGCATCTACAATAAAGGCGGTAAATTTATCGCCATCTACTTGTGCAAAAACAATCAGTACATCTGCAAAACCTGCATTGGTAATCCACATTTTCTGTCCATTGATGACATAATTGCCAGCTGCATCAGGCATGGCTGTGGTCTTCGCTCCTAGAGCATCTGAACCCGAACCCGGTTCAGTTAGACAATAGGATGCTTTGAGTTTACCACTTGCCAAACCCGGAATATAATGCTGCTTTTGGGCATCCGTTCCAAAATATAAAATCGGTAGGGTGCCGATACCTGTATGTGCGGCTATGGCTACCCCTAGTGAATGACATTGACCTGTTTCTTCGGCAATGGCAGAATCTGTATTAAAATCTAAGCCCATGCCACCGTATTCTTCAGGGATACTTGCCCCCAAAACACCCAATTCTCCGAGTTCTTCGAGCAAGTGAGGGACTAAAGTGGGATCTATCTGCTTATCGATTTTCACCACATTCGGTAGCACTTTCGTATGGATAAATTCACGTACTGTTTCAGCAAACATTCTTTGTTCTTCATTCAAATCCTCCCTTGTATAGGTATTTTCAGCCTTTGATTCCTTGATGATAAACGCCCCTCCTTTTAAACCACTCTTTACTTCTGTTTCTGTTGACATGTCTCTTGATTTTATTTATCTAACAAATTTAAAGGATAATTTTTAATTTACCAAACGTTTGTTTGGTAAAAATTGTAAACACTCTCAAAATCACTTCCCAGCTTCCTGATATAAAGTCGTATTTTTGCCAAAACAATTCAACCATGAGCTATAATAAAAACTATAAATTCGGTACCAAAGCGATACATGCAGGTGCAGATCCAGATCCAAGTACAGGTGCCATCATGACGCCTATTTATCAGACTTCTACCTATGTGCAAGAATCACCGGGCAAACATAAAGGTTATGCTTATGCGAGAGGGAAAAACCCAACAAGAGCTGCTCTAGAAACCAATATTGCTGCCTTAGAAGATGGCAAACATGCCCTTTGTTTTAGCAGTGGTATGGGCTCTATGGATGCTGTAATCAAATTACTAAAACCTGGCGATGAGGTCATCACTGGCGATGATATCTATGGTGGTTCATATAGAATGTTTACCAAGATATTCCAACCCATGGGCATCAAGTTCCATTTCATCAATATGACAGATGCTTCAAACATCTCAAATTTTATGAATGAAAATACAAAATTGATTTGGGTGGAAACACCGACCAATCCTACCATGCAGATTATCGACATCGTGGCTTGTTCAAAAATCGCCAAAGCAAATAATATTCTGTTAGCGGTCGACAATACCTTTGCTACACCTTATTTACAAAACCCATTGGCATTAGGTGCAGATATCGTGATGCACAGTGTTACTAAATATTTAGGTGGACATAGTGATGTGGTGATGGGTGCCTTGGTGATTAATGATGATGCATTGTACGAAAGACTTGCCTTTATACATAATTCTTGTGGCGCTACGCCAGGACCAATGGATTCTTTTTTAGTGATGCGTGGAATTAAAACCTTACATCTCCGCATGGAACGTCATTGTTTTAATGGCAAACAAGTTGCCGCTTTTTTGAAAACACATCCAAAGATTGAAAAGGTCTATTGGCCGGGCTTTACAGATCATCCCAATCATGAGATTGCCAAACAACAAATGCGCGATTTTGGGGGCATGATTTCTATTGTGCTTAAAGATGCAACTATCGAAGACACTTTTAAAATCGCTTCTTCATTTGAAGTATTTTCATTGGCAGAATCGCTTGGTGGCGTTGAAAGTTTAATCAATCATCCAGCTACCATGACCCATGCATCCATTCCAAAAGAAGAGAGAGAAAGAGTAGGTGTGGTGGATAATCTTTTGCGCTTAAGTGTTGGTGTGGAAGACATCGAAGACTTATTAGCAGACTTAAAAAGAGTCCTTGGATAAACATTGCTTTCCATGACCACTAAGGAACAAAAAAAAATACTCGACAAGTATTACCGAATCTATAACAATACTCAATTTATTGAGAAAGATCCTATATCCATTCCACATCGTTTTGTGCTGAAACAGGATATTGAAATTGCTGCGTTTTTTGCAGCGATTTTCGCATGGGGACAAAGAGTGACGATTATCAATAAATGCAATGAGCTGATGGCGCTGATGGATGAAAGTCCCTACCAGTTTATCATAGAGCATCAAGAAATTGACTTAAAAAGATTTCTACATTTTAAGCATCGAACCTTTAATGCTACCGATGCCTTGTATTTTATCGCTTATTTAAAAGAACATTATCAGCAACATGATAGTCTAGAACAAGCATTTACAAAGCATCTTCGCAAAAAGGACTCGAACATGAAACAAGCCTTGATCGGTTTTCAAGAAGATTTTTTTGCTTTAGATTTCGCTCCCGATCGAACAAAAAAACATATCGCAACCCCTGCAAGAAACTCCACGTGCAAACGATTAAATATGTATCTTAGATGGATGGTTCGTCAAGATGAATATGGGGTAGATTTTGGTTTATGGAAAAATATAAAAATGTCGCAATTGCTTTGTCCATTAGATGTTCATGTAGAGCGAGTCGCTAGAAATTTAGGATTGATACAAAGAGAACAATCAGATTGGCAAACCGTGGTAGAATTGACCAATCAGCTCAAAAAGTTAGATGCACAAGATCCTGTCAAATACGATTTCGCCTTGTTCGGTTATGGGGTAAACGAAAAATATATTTTGTAAAATGGAAGAACAGACAGCAGCAGAGCATGAAAAAATGATTCAGAATATTGCTTCGAAATTGGAGCTCAATTTTGAAGATAAAAATCCGAATGCTTTTAGACAAAATCTGGTGGACCTTATCGAATACCTTATCCATAAAAATCCAGAGAAATTATCTTGGATCTTATATCGCATAGATGTGAATGAGGAATTTTTAAAACAAGAATTAAGAGAAAATAATGAACAGAATGCTGCCGAGATTATTGCCGATATGATTATTGAACGCGAGATTCAGAAAATTAATAAAGGTGATGTAGGGTCTACGGATAGTTGGAGTTTTGATATGTAGCGAAATACTAATTCTCAATACCCCAAAAATTAAATCATTGGAGTAATGTCGATTCTATCAATTCTTAAAAGTTTTGTTCCATACCAAAGTTTGAAAATTCAACCTATATAATTCATACAAGTCGTCCTTTGGAACGAAAAGGCGGACCTCAGCGGATAGACACTAAAAAATAAATGAAATGAAGCGTTAAACACAAAAAACTGTTTGAGCGAAGCGAGTTTTTTTTGTGTAGCGAAATGAAATGAAATTTTTAAGGTCTGGGCGGTGCAGTCCTTGATTTTTTGGTTACTTTTTCATCAAGGAAAAAGTGACATAAACATGAAATTTAAGTCAAAGCAACAACCGATTCAACCAAACCGGCAAGTGACAAAGACCAAGAATGGCTTATACACCCATGAAAGCTATCATTAAAAGGAATCAACAAGTTTGAAACTGTCAGATTCACCTAAACAACACAGTTGATAAGCCAAATCACCTCCACAAATACCCAAAATTGATTGCCAATACAGCTCAAATTCTGCTTATCTTTGCACTCTATTATCAAGACTTTAACTTATGACGATCAAAGCAAATAACCCACTTCTAAAATCTTGGGTAGAAATAGCCCCAAACTCCGATTTCCAAATTCAAAATCTACCATTTGGTATTTTTAAAAACAAGACATTAACACCAAGAGTCGGTGTTGCCATCGGTGAAAAAATCATTGATCTTCTAGAATTATACAGAGCCGATTTGCTCAACAAATACGACTTCGACGAAAATGTATTCGACAATTTATTTTTGAATGATTTAATCGCAACAGGAAAAGAAAAATGTCGCAAACTAAGAGATAGACTTTCTGAATTATTAAGCGAAGACAACAACGAATTAAAAGATGATATGCGCCGAGGAAAAATCATGGTCAACATGAAAGAAGCGCAAATGATGATGCCAGTGAGCGTTGGCGATTATACCGATTTTTATTCTAGCATCGATCATGCGACAAACGTTGGTGTGATGTTTCGTGACCCTGCCAATGCTTTATTACCCAATTGGCGACATATGCCTGTAGGCTACCATGGACGGGCTTCTTCGATAGTGGTGAGTGGCACCAATTTTCACAGACCAAAAGGACAAACCAGAGTAGATGAAACGCAGCCGCCTATTTTTGAAAGCAGCAAAAGATTAGACTTCGAATTAGAGATGGCTTTTATTGTCGGCAAGTCAACACAACTCGGCGAAAGCATCAGCACCAAACAAGCTGATGATTATATTTTCGGAATGGTATTGTTCAATGATTTATCGGCAAGAGATATCCAACAATGGGAATATGTACCATTAGGACCCTTTTTAGGAAAGAATTTCGCCAGTGTTATCTCACCATGGGTAGTCACTTTAGATGCCTTAACACCCTTTACAGTAGAAGGCTACAAACAAGAGCCAGCGGTACTTCCCTACTTACAATACGAAGGCAATAAAAATATCGATATCAAATTAGAAGTGGAAATTAAGCCAGAAAATGCCGAAGGAAAAATGGTGAGCCACAGCAATTACAAATACATGTATTGGAATATGAATCAGCAATTGGCGCATCATACCATCAACGGTTGCAATGTCAATATCGGTGATATGATGGCGAGTGGAACGATCAGTGGACCAGATGCCAGTGAGTTTGGCTCTATGCTTGAATTAGCATGGAAAGGAACGAAGCCAATTCAAATGCCAGATGGAAGCGAAAGAAAATTTTTGCTCGATAATGATACCTGCATCATGCGTGGCTATGCGGAGAAAGATGGCGTGCGCGTAGGATTTGGCGAGTGCATCACCAAAGTATTGCCTGCATTATAATTCAACAGAAATATAGATTAACATGATCACAATTGATCCAAAGGATATTAAAATTCCAGCTCTTCATGCATTGCTATTGGCTGCCGTAGCACCGCGTCCTATATCGTTTGCAAGCACGATTGACAAAGAGGGAAATGTAAATTTATCGCCCTTTAGCTTTTTTAATGTCTATAGCTCTAATCCGCCTATCATGGTCTTTTCATCCAATAGAAGTGGTAAGACAGGCGAGACGAAAGACACCTACAAAAACATCAAAGAAGTGCCAGAAGTGGTGATTAATATTGTTTCTTATGATATTGTTCAACAGGCATCTTTAGCAAGTGTGGCATATCCAAAAGGGGTGAATGAGTTTATCAAAGCAGGTTTGACGATGCTGCCATCAGAAAATGTCAAACCACCACGAGTGGCTGAAAGTCCCGTTCAGTTTGAGTGCAAGGTTAATGACATTATTGAATTAGGCGATCAAGGCGGTGCAGGAAATTTATTTATTTGCGAAATATTGAAGATGCATATCGCCGATCATGTGATGACAGAAGATGGAAAAATTGACCCATTAAAAATGGATCAAGTAGGCAGATGCGGCGATAATTTTTATGTGCGATTGACCAAAGATACCTTATTCGAAATTGTGAAACCTGTGGCGACGATTGGCATTGGTGTTGATGCCATACCATCGCATATCAGAAACAGCAAATACTTAACTGGCAATGATTTGGGCATGTTGGGCAATGTGGTTACCTTACCTACAGAAGCAGAAATCGATGCCTTTTGCAAGGCAGCATCGCAGCAGTCTTTGTTACAACTCTCCACCGCTCAGCGACATGAGGCAGCACATCAATTATTGCAAAAGGAAGAGATTCACAATGCTTGGTGTTTGTTATTGGCTCCAGAAAATAATCAGTAAGTAAAAAATCTTTCCAATTTTGGGCAGCTTTTGTGGCAAAATACAAAGCCACAAAACCGCGTGCTCCACGCTACACGGTAGCTTGTTACGCCCACTGCTGCAGCATTTGAGTCATAAGCATGATTTAGAAAAAATGCATACGATGACTTGTTGGTGGAAAACACCAACAAGGGCGGGGCAACTCAATTTCAATTGACATTACAAATGCAAAATCGAAGCATCCGCATTGCAAAATGCAGACGGGCGATTGCGGATGAGCAGTTGAAATCAGCCTACTTCTTGATGAAAACTAAATTCGCGTGAGTGATTGGCAGCAGTACCCCCGATTGGCTCATCGGGGTACTGCAGAAAGCACGACGCTGGCGAAGGAAAATATAAAGTTGTAAGAAGCATTTTACTGCCAGCGGTACGCCCAAAAAAGAAAGACGAATAAATTATTTCACTGGATACTCTACCCAGTTTCTGTCGGTCTCAAATAGTTTGATGAATAGGTCGTATTTGGCATCAAGCTTATTGCGTAGCAGTTGATAGCATGCCACTGCAATATTTTCTACAGTTGGATTCAGCTGTTTGAATTCAACAGTGTCGAGGTTCAAATTTTTATGATCGAAACGCTCCTCAATTTCAGCTGCAATAAGATCTTTCAAGATTTTTAAATCGATGCAATAACCGGTTTCTGGATCTATGTCGCCAATCACTTTCACCTCCAACACATAATTATGTCCGTGAAAACTGGGATTATTGCAGAGCCCGAAAACTTCGTCGTTCTTAGCATCTGACCATGAAGGATTATAGAGACGATGTGCGGCATTAAAAGTAGCGCGTCGGGTAACAGCAATTTTTTGACTCATCATTTATAAAATAATTGAATGCAAAACTACTACTGATTCATCATTAAACAGACAAATGGATGCAATTAAAGCATGAAAATCGTCAATTTTAGCCCTTAAATCGCTAAAAAAATACGTATTTTGTAACGTTATAATGGATGATGCAATTTAAGGATATCATAGGACAGGCTGCTACAAAATCAAAAATTCTGCAAACGATTGCAGACAATAGATTGCCGCATGCCATCATGCTGCTTGGGCCAGAAGGAAATGGTTCTTTAGCGATGGCATTGGCCTTAACGCAAATCATTCTATGCGAAAACCCTACTGCCACCGACTCTTGCGGTACATGTTCACAATGTGTAAAAAGCCAAAGAATGATTCATCCGGATATTTATTACATGTATCCCAATATCAAAAGAGATCCTAAAGACAAAGAACAGCTGAGTAGCGAATGGATCAAAGAATGGCGACAAGCGATAGCTACCAATCCATACATCAATGGCATCGACTGGATCAATTCATTGTCAAACGGGGAGAATAAACAAGGAAATATTACCATTGGCGATTGCCATAATGTGATAAAAAAGTTGAGCTTAAAAGCCTACGAAGCCAAATATAAAGTGCAGATTGTATGGTTGGCAGAAAGCTTGGGTCCTAATTCAAATTCGCTTTTAAAAATTATTGAAGAGCCACCAGCAGATACGATTTTTATTTTGGTAGTGGAAAATATAGAATTGATTTTGACCACTATTGTTTCGAGGACGCAGATTATCAAAGTACCGGCTGTAGAGGATGAGGACTTACAAGCGGGATTGATTGCTCAATTTAATGTGCAGCGAGAAGAGGCTAGAAAGATTGCTAGAGTAGCAGATGGCAACTATTATCTAGCGATGAAAATGGCTGACGGCGAAGAAAACACCAATGATGTATTGACGCTAGATTTGTTTAAAGCATGCATGAGAAAAGCTTTGCGCAATGATATTGAATCGGTAAACAATATCCAATCGGTAGTGGCTAGATTTGCTGAGCTTGGTCGCGAGCGACAAAAAAACTTTATTAAATATGCTTTGTTCTTTTTGCGCGAAACAATGATGTTGAGCAATGGGATGCCTTCTAAATTAGAAGGAGAAGAAATCACTTATGCACAAAGATTTACGCCGTATTTGAGCACAAACAAAATGCAAAAGATTGCGCTCTTTTTAGACAAACTGCATTATTATATAGAACGAAATGCGAATCCAAAAAGCCAAATGCTGGCCTTCTCAATTCGTATGTCGAATATTATTGCAGAGAAGGAAGTAGAAATGGTGACTTATTAATTCACAAAAAATGTTTATTTCTTTAAGAAATAGATTCATTAAAAATTGAGATAAATTATGGGATGTTCAACATGTGGTACCGTTACGAACGGAAAAGTAGGTGGATGTGGTAGTGGCGGTGGTTGTAGTACCGGCGGTTGCAATCGTTTAAATGTTTATGATTGGTTTGCCGATTTGCCGATTTCATTCAGCGAAAAAGTATTCAATGTGGTAGAGATCAGTTTTAAATATGGCGCACGTAAGGGCTATTTTAGAAATGCCAATTATTTAGAATTGATGAAAGGTGACTTGGTGGTGGTGGATACTGGCACTGGCTTCGACATCGGTGAGGTATCCTTAAAAGGTGAGTTGGTAAAACTTCAGTTGAAGAAAAACAATATCAAGGATCGTTCAGATACCATCAAAAATATTCTTCGAAAAGCGAATCCAAAGGACAGAGAAAAATTAGCTGAACTGCGTGCTTTAGAAAATGAGTATATGGTGAAAGCCCGCGTGATATCAAGAGAATTGGACTTGAACATGAAACTGGGCGATGTAGAAATGCAAGGCGATGGCACCAAAGCAACTTTCTTTTATACCGCTGAAGACCGAGTAGATTTTAGAGAATTGGTCAGAAGATATGCCAAAGATTTTAAAGTAAAAATTGAGATGCGTCAGATTGGTGCCCGTCAAGAAGCAGGCAGAATCGGTGGTATAGGCTCTTGCGGTCGTGAACTTTGTTGCTCTACTTGGCTCACTGATTTCAAAACCGTGAATACAACCATGGCGAGATATCAGCAATTGTCAATCAATACAGATAAGTTGAGCGGACAATGTGGTAGATTAAAATGTTGTCTGAATTATGAGCTTGATAGCTATTTGGATGCTTTAAAAGATTTCCCGAAAGAGATCAATGAATTGCATACCAAAGATGCAACGGCGAAATTGATCAAGACAGAAATTTTAACCAAAACTTTATGGTTTAAATTCCCAGGTTCTGAAAGGATTTTTAAATTGCACGTGAAGGAAGCGGTGGAAATTCAGAAGATGAACAAGAATGGCGTTAGACCTGAATCTTTAGGCGAATATGCCGCTCCAGAAAAAGTAAAAGAAGAGCATCAATACGAAGAATTGGTTGGTCATGTAACTCTAAATACTTTAGAGAAAAAACAAGGCAATCGTTCTAAAAACAATAGAAACAAAGGCAATAATAGAGGTGGTGCTGAGGGCGGACAAGCGAATGCTGGCAATAGAAATCAAGGACCGAATAATCGTCAAGGTGGACCAAATAGAAATCAGAACAATCCACCGAAAGATGCTGCAGCAAAGCCTGCCAACCAACCACAGCAAGGCAATCAGAAAGGTGCTGGACAAAATAGAAATCAAGGCAACAATGCACCGAATCAAGGAAGGCAACAAGGAGGCAATAGACCGCCACAAAATCGGCCTCCACAGGCACCAAACCCGAATCAACAAGCGGGTGCCAATCAATCAGCACCTGCAAATCAACCACCTGCTCCGAACCAAAACAAGGGAAACCATACCCCGCGTAGAGATAATCGAGGCAAATAATAGAATAGGTGTTACAACATATAAATACTGTTTTAAATAGATACCATCATGATTTTAGATAATTTAATCTTAACACGTCCCCTCATTTTTTTTGATATAGAAAGTACGGGAGTTGATATTGTTCAAGATAAGATTGTGGAGCTTTGCATGATTAAATATTTCCCCGACAAGCATAGTGAAACCTATGTAGAACGGTTCAATCCAGGCAAGCCTATTCCCAAAGAAGCAACAGATGTACATGGCATCAGCGACGACGATGTAAAAGACAAAGCCTCTTTTATCAGCAAAGCTGCAGAGGTGGTGGCCTTTTTAAAAGGCTCAGATTTGTCTGGTTACAATATCATCAAATTTGATGTACCAATGTTGACGGAAGAATTACTGAGGGCAGGCATTCGCGAACCATTCGAAAGCGATGTCAGGTATATCGATGCCTACAGAATCTTCACTGCCATGGAGAAAAGAGATTTAAGCTCGGCCTTAAAATTTTACACCAATCAAACACTACAAAACGCACACAGCGCTGAGGCAGATACTTCCGCTTCTGCTGCCATTTTAAACGCACAGGTGGCCAAATACAATATCAACGGCGATATGGATGCCTTGGTTAAACTAAGTGGTGTAGATACGGAGATCATCGACTATGATGGAAAATTTTCCAGAAACGAAAAAGCTGAAATCATTTTTACTTTTGGCACCAACAGAGGCAAGCGCGTATGCGACAACGAAGGTATGTTGAAAGGGATGTTGGATAAGGATTTCAGTCAGCATACCAAATACATCGCACAAAAATTATTAAACAAAGAACTTCAATAATTTCAATTATCCATGAAAAAGATAGGCACTCTTTTATTGCTATGCACATTCTCGCTGATGCTTCTTGCACAACAAAAAGACAGCAGTGGCCTCGCTAATGTTGACCTAGCAAAGTATAATAAAGAAAGAATTTTGATGACCAGAAATTCGATGTATGTATTAGGAGGCTGGTCGGCTGTAAACATTGTGAGTGGGAGCATTGGTTGGAGTAAAGGCAAGGACAGCAATCGCTTTTTTCATCAAGGCAATGTGTTTTGGAATATCGTCAATCTTGGCATTGCGATTCCAAGTTTATTGACCATCAAAAAGAGTTTACACAAAAGTTATAACGAACAAGAGACCCTCAAATATCAGAAGGGCAGCGAGGTAACCTATCTGGTAAACCTTGGGCTCGACCTAGGATATATGCTTGGTGGCGCTGCTTTGTATGACTATGCGAGTAGAAATCCATCAAAGAAAGGGGCCACTCGCATGAATGGTTTTGGGCAATCTTTGTTGATGCAGGGCGGTTTTTTATTGCTCTTCGATGCCACCATGTATGGTTTTCATAAAAGCCATAGCCAGCAATGGACAGGCGGCAAATATATGGGGGACTTAGCTTTCACAGGAAATGGCTTCGCTTATTCTTATCATTTTTAGGAGCTTTTCCTGCTCTTCGCTCTATCTTTTTTAGAGGCAGAAAAAAGGATGCCGCTTCGATCAGGGCTAGAGCCTATAAGCATAATAATAATATCGTTCAACTCATAAGTCAACATTCCATCGCTTTGTACAAAAAAAAGCATTTAGCAAATGTTTTGGTATTGTTCTTTTTTACGCACCCTCAGCGTCACTCCTTAGAGGACGCTGAGAGGGGTAAATAATAAAGGTTTGTGAAGACACAAACCTTGGGGGAAGAGGACACAAGCCTTGGGGGAAGATTCTTTAAAAGAATGTAAGAAAGCAATGTTGATTTAGGAAAAGCTGATGGTCAGCTAAGCTTTTAACACCAGCAATTACAGTCCTTAGAAAAGGCATGAAGAATAGTATATAGGACCTTACAATTTCTGAGCAATAAAAAAGTCCAGCACTCATTACTGAAGCCGGACTTTCATTTTGATATCAATAAAGCATTTTATTTTAGGACACTTATATTTTTAGAAATGATGTCCTTGCCATCATATATGCGCACCACATAATCGCCATTATACAAAATTTTTGTATCGAAGTAGGCAATCGTTGATCCTTGATAAATGGTGGTGCTTTGAACGAATTTACCCATCATATCGTATAACTCCACTTGAATATCTTGTTTGCTTAAGTCGTTTAATTGAACCGCTACTAAATCACTTGCAGGATTTGGATAGATCACTACATTCAAAGCTTTGGCTGATGCAGCGCTAATATTATTTAAGACAGCAGTGTATTGGGTAACAGATTCAGAAATGTTAGTCACTTTAGAAGCTGTTTTCGTGCCATAGTAAGTTGGTCCAATCAAATAGGGATAGGCCGAATTCCAATGATCATCCACCGTAGCAAAATAACAATATTTACCTGCCGGATATTCTGGAGTGATGCAAAAACGACCATTATGCTGATCCAAATAATCAGGCGTACCCGCAGAGGTTGGGATATATTCATAATCTTCTTTAAAGTACCCTAGTGGATAGGTGGCACTCACTGGAGGTCCTGGCGTAACAGTAGAGCCGTCGGCATAAGTGGTGCGTGTAGAGATGCTACGTTTCGCAAAACTAGATTTCATGCGAACAATACCACCAGTACCATCGGCATTTTTATAGGCGTAGGCGCCATACACCGGGAAACCATCATAAGAAAATCCGATAAGTGGCGAATGAACGGTACTATCAATGGTATAAAGACCATCTGCAGCATATAAATTACAAACCGTAGAAATCACAGATCTATCCAAATTAAAAGCACTCGGATTTTGATGATGATGGTAATTGCCCATCGCTGGATGACCCTTTGCGCAGTCGAAACCTACGCGCTCAGCCACCACTGCATCTCTATTCCAAACATTATCTCCCATACCTCCCAAAGGACCACCTTTTAACTTACTAGAGTCATTTTTCCATGATACACCGTCTCTGTAATCAAACATCGCTACGCCATTGATAAACACACCGATATTGCCACCAGTAGTATTGATGGGTGCGCCTGTATTTTGTGCTGGAGTCAAAGGAAATTTAAAAATTGCATTCTGACTGCTTGTTCTGGAGGGATTGCCATCTAGAAATGGACCGCTAACATAAGCAGGAACACCTTTCGTTCTTACATACACAAAGCTGCTAGAATACAATACCGTTTGAACATTCGCAGAATCTGCATCATTGATTGGTGTATAATTACCTGCCACATAATGTCTGCCTAAAATACCTGTTGTATTCTGCAACCAAGATAGGATCGCAGGATTGGTCTGTGCATCCATCATGCTAAAGAAAAATAAGCAAGAAGTTAAAAAGGAGATTCTTTTCATTATAAATAGTTTATGGTTAAATGTTATTTTATTTTAGACGATAGCATCAAAAAAACCATGCGCTTATGGTAACAAAATATTTTTTGGATAGCTAAAAGCTGGATTAAACAAAAAGGATTTATCCGTTAAAGTCAATAAAAACGCCATCAAATCGACTCTTTCGTTTGCGGTCAACACGATGTTTTGATTCAATGGCTTCGATAGCGTTGGACTATGTTCAATCTCCTCTGTATAATGTTTAAAAACATCTGTGAGTCTTTTAAAACGACCATCGTGCATATATGGCGAAGAAAACTCAAGATTGCGTAGCGTCGGTACTTTAAACTTTAAGGAATCACTTGGATTCTTGGTAATTTTCATTCTGCCAATATCTTTTAAAGTGCTGTCCATGGCAAGTCCATTGTTTTCAAAAGCGTCATTAGTGAACAATGGTTCGGTATGACAAGAAGCACAATTCTTTTTAAAAAGCTTATATCCATCGAACTCTTGTTTTGTGAAGGTTGATTGATGTCGCATCACACTATCGTATTTAGAGTTGGCGCTAATGAGGGTAAGCATGAATTGTGAAATCGATTTTAATGTTTGCTCGCCGGTAACAACACTATCACCAAATGCCTTGTAAAAAAGTTTTGGATAGATATTGGATGCTTGCAATTTGGTCAACACATTGCCAAAGTCTTCACCCATTTCTGAAGGATGAGTGATCGGTGCTAAGGCTTGCACATCCAAATGATTTACGGCACCGTCCCACATAAATATTGGCGACCAAGCCAAATTCATTAATGCTGGAGCATTTCTAGTGCCAATTTTATTGCTGATACCATGACTCAATGCATGTTCTACATGGGTAAAAGCGGTGTATTGCGAATGACAACTTGCACAGGAAATGCTATTGTCTTTAGAAAGGATAGGGTCGTAAAACAATGCTCGTCCTAACTGCACTTTTTCATAGCTCAATGGATTCTTTTCAAAATCATAGCTTGGTTTGGGCCAATGGGGAGGGACAAAAAACAACATCAATTCGTCCGACTTATAGGCAGAGAGCAGCATAGATAAAAGCAAGAATAGAATAAATCCTCTTTTCATTAAAATGGAGCATGATAAGATGCGCCTAAGAAAGCATCCTTATAATAAGCAAAGCTCAAAGATAAATGTTTAGCAGAAAAAGCAAAGGCTACTTACTGATGAACCTTAAAAATAGAAATTGTTTTGAAACTTAGTTCCTTCGCTTCGTAGGAGGGGGACATCACCTGGTTTTGTTTGACCAAATCTATTTGATGCATCAATTCACTAACATCGACATCAATATCAATTTGCTTGCTTGCAACTACATTCAACGTCACTAATTGCGTGCTTTCAAAGGGAAACAAATATCCTCCTAGATGAAATTGAAACTCATGATTTCTTGTTGGACATAAGGAACTATTTCCCTCTAATTTAAAATTGATATAACCACTTTGCCAAGCCCAGTACATCCCTTTGCTCGGATCTAAATCACCACCCATAGCACCAGAAACATTAGTGACACTATCAATCCCTAATTGAAATTGTACTTTATTAAAAAGTAGATCTGCTGGGCAATCTAAAGCAAGCTTTAAGGATGCTTCAAGTGTTGCATCAACAAGATGATAACTATTTTTTTCTTGCCACACTACTTTTTCATGATTCAAAAATTGCACTTCTGAAATATAAAACTTGAGTGTAGAAAATTGCAGAATGGTACCTGAATCTTCTAGGTAGTTTTTAGCTCCTAAAGATAATTGCTCTTGTCCAAAAAGGGGGTGAAAGACAATAGAATTGGTCCTTTCTTGCTGACCAAACAATTGTACTTGACACAAAAATAGGAAGCCAAGAAGTTTAAATTTAAATTCAGACTTATTTATTCTAAACAAATTTAATTCAATT
>CAMDFR010000016.1:42500-57047 GCA_945897725.1 Chitinophaga pinensis | reverse complement strand
CATTCCTTTTTGTTCTGTGGACCGCGTGGTGTGGGGAAAACAACCTGTGCGAGAATTTGGCAAAGACCATTAATTGCGAAAGTCCAACCCCAGACATGGAGGCTTGTGATGTCTGTCCATCATGCCTTTCATTCAATTCTAACAGTTCCTTTAATATTTCAGAATTAGATGCTGCCTCTAATAATTCAGTGGACGATATTCGCTCATTGATAGAGCAGGTAAGGTTTGCACCACAGTCGGGCAAGTACAAAATATATATCATTGATGAGGTGCACATGCTTTCTGCAAATGCCTTTAATGCCTTTTTGAAAACATTAGAAGAGCCGCCGCATTATGCGATTTTTATTCTTGCGACCACAGAAAAACATAAGATCATTCCTACCATTCTTTCTCGATGTCAGATTTTTGATTTCAGAAGAATTCCGATAGAAAGCATTGTGTCGCATTTGTCGTCAATTTGTGTTACAGAGGCTATTACAGCAGATAATAATGGCTTGCATATCATTGCGCAAAAATCAGATGGAGGATTGCGAGATGCCTTGTCTATGTTTGATAGATTGATAAGTTATTCGGGCAATAATTTGACTTATAATGACGTACTTCAAAATTTGAATGTACTTGATTTTGATTATTTTTTCCGTATCACGGATTGCCTCTTGGGACAGGATATCAGTGGCACCCTCACCACTTTCGATACTATTTTACGCAGTGGATTTGAAGGAGATGATTTTATGATGGGCTTGGGAGAACATATGCGAAACTTATTGGTCTGTAAGGATCCTAGAAGTGTGAAATTGTTAGAAGTCAATGGCGATTTGAAAGAAAAATATGCGATGCAATCGGAAATGACGCCAATGTATTTTCTGCTCAATGCATTGAGAATCATCAATGATTGTGATATCAGTTACAAAGCCGCAAAGAATAAACGGCTTACGGTGGAGTTGGCATTAACTAAAATGTGCTACATTAAAGATGCTGTTGCACTAGCTTCTTCGCCCGGCCCAGCCAACAGCGAGGCAAAAAAAAAATAGCCCCAGCCCAAGTCAACCAAACGCTGTTGATAGAAAAGAAATAGCCCCAGCTCTCAGCGCAGAACCTATCCAAGCAAGTCCAGTAATCCCGAGCATCGTTGCACCAAGCCCCATTTTGAAAAAGAAAAGCCTTAATATCGCTGCTTTTGAGGAGGATTTGAATGCAGCTATAGAGGCTCAACCAATAGAGATTAATATAGAAGTAGAGCCCATCGCTATTGACAAAGATTTGTTTAAAAGTGCGTGGCAGATGTATATCAAAGTATTGACCGACGAAGGGAATGCAGGGATGGCTACTTCCTTTGCTGATATTGATTGTCGTATTGATTTTAACAATATTATTTTAGAAATCTCGAGTAGCTCTATTGAGGAGCTGATTAAGAAAGACAAATCAAGATTGATTGAGTTTTTTAGAAAGCATTTGCAAAATGACTCGGTGTCAATAGAAACGCAGATGATAGAAAATACCACCCAAAAAAATATAAAATCGCTGTCGCCTAAAGAACGACTTAATGAAATGATAAATCAGAATCCAGAGGTATTGAGGCTGATGAAAGATTTTGGCTTAGAGCTTGATTACTAAGAGCGTGCAATACTTCATGTAGCGTTCGGAGCGTGTGGGCGCATTCATCTGAATTGAGATGCATCATTTTATCATTATTCTTTTAGTTTTACATATAAATTCATCACTATGCAAAAGAAAATTCATTTCTTTTTTATACTTATTTTAATCAACATGATTACAAGCGAACAAGCAAAAGCAAGCTATACCGTGGTTAGCTATCCCAATGACCCCTTGCATACAAAAATTTATACTTTGGCCAATGGTTTGACTGTTTACCTCAGTGAATTTAAGGATAAGCCAAGGATACAAACCTATATTGCAGTGAAAGCAGGTTCGAAATTTGATCCAAAAGAAACAACTGGTCTGGCGCATTACCTCGAACATATGATGTTTAAAGGCACACCCTCCTATGGAACTGAAAATTGGGTGAAAGAAAAAGCGCAGTTAGATGAGTTGTCTCGATTGTTTGAATTGCATAAAAATGTAACAACAGAAGAAGAGAAAAAAGCGATCTATAAGCAGATTGATAGCGTTTCTTATGAAGCGAGCAAATTTGCCATACCAAATGAATATGATAAAATGGCTACTAGCATCGGTTGTAAGGGGACCAATGCCTATACTAGTAATGATCAAACAGTCTATGTCAATGATATTCCAAACAATGAAATTGAAAAATGGTGTATGTTGGAGAGTGAGCGTTTTCAGCATTTGGTCTTAAGACTTTTTCATACTGAATTGGAAACGGTGTATGAAGAGTTTAATAGAAGTCAGGATAATGATCAACGTTGGAGTTTGGCCAAAGTATGGGAAGGTCTATTGCCGAACCACCCTTATGGAACCCAGACCACCATTGGTGTTGGCGAGCATTTGAAAAATCCTTCGATGGTGAATATTCATAATTATTTCGATACTTATTATCGTCCCAATAATGTAGCAATTTGTATGAGTGGTGATTTTCATTCGGAGGAGGTCATCAAATTAATTGATAAATATTTTGGAGGATGGAAGCCAGGCGTTTTGCCAGTATTGAGTTTCCCAGAAGCGCCAGTCATCACTAGCCCTATTATAAAAGAGACATTTGGTCAACAACCGGAACATTTATTTATCGGTTATTTATTTAAAGGCGAAGGCACGCGAGACGCTACTTATTTGCAAATGCTCGATATGCTATTGAGCAATGGAAAAACAGGATTGTTGGATGTAAATATCAATCAGAAACAAAAAACATTGGAAGCACGTTGCAGTCCTCAAATACTCAATGACTATAGCTTTTTGATGCTCTATGGCAAACCAAGGAATGGGCAAAGCATGGAAGAGGTGAAAGATTTGCTATTGGCAGAAGTGGAGAAATTGAAAGCTGGAGAATTTTCGCAAGAAGACATGCAAGCAGTGATCACCAACTTGAAATATCAAGAGATGAAGTCTATTGAAACCAATAGCAGCAGAGCTTCTCATTTGGTCGATGTATTTGTGAGCGGCGAAGATTTTCAAAAATCATTAAAGCTCATTGATGATTTATCAGCGATTACAAAGGCACAACTTGTTCAATTTGCCAACGAGCATCTGAAAAATAATTATGTGGTCTCGTATAAGAGAAAAGGCGATGATAAGGAAAGACATAAGGTAGATAAGCCAAAGATAACACCAGTGGTGATTAATCGAGATAGTACTTCGGTCTTTGCCAAGTCATTTAATGCAGTAGAAGCGCACAATACAAGTCCTGTATTTTTAGATTTTAAAAAAGAAATACAAAGTGGAGTGATACATAAAATGGTGCCCATTGAGTATATCCCAAACACATTAAACAAGACTTTTTCCTTGACATATATTTTGGATATGGGTAGTTGGAACGATAAGGATTTATCCATCGCTTCTTCTTATTTCCGCTATCTGGGAACAGATAAATATACGCTGGAAGCGTTGAAGAACGAGCTTTTTAGATTGGGTTTGAATTTTGATTTGGTTTGCTATCCTCGACAAACACGTATTAGTCTTTCTGGTTTAGAAGAGAATGTGGTGGCAGGGATTCAATTGGTAGAACATGTGATAACACATATTCAGCCTGATAGAAAAATTTATGAAACGATGGTGGCTGATATTTTGAAGAGTCGCGCTAATAATAAGCTTGATAAAAACATCATCCTACAAACGATGATGAGCGATTATGTACGTTTCGGTGAGCAATCACCCGCCAAATATATTTATAGTGAGGCCGAGCTGAAAGCCATGGATGATGCGGCGTTGTTGAATAAACTAAAAAATATTTTCAATTATAAGCATCGTATTTTTTATTTTGGACAAAAGCCACTGAACGAAGTGGTAACGATGTTGGATGCGAATCATGCTGTCGCAGCTAGTTTGAAAGATTATCCTACGCAATTGAAGTTTGAGGCAAGATATATCGATGCACCAGAAGTATATTTCTATAACTATGATATGGTGCAAGCAGAAATATTGTTGATTAATAAAGATGAAATCAGCAATCCTACATTAACTGCCGCTAATTCAGTATTGAATGAATATTTTGGTTCAGGCTTGTCTTCTATTATTTTTCAAGAGATAAGAGAGCAGAAGGCTTTGGCATATTCGGCCTATTGTATTGGCATGTCGCCAGCGTATAAAGAGGACTATCATTTTACACAAGCCTATATTGGTACACAAGCCGACAAGGTAAAGGATGCATTGCCGACACTACAAGCCTTGATGAACAATATGCCTAGGGTGCAATCTCAATTTGAAAATGCCAAAGAATCAGCTTTGAAAAAACTCGAAACTGATCGAACCACAAGAAGCGATATCTTTTGGTTAAAAGAAGCCTTGGCGAATAGAGGCATCACCAATGATTATAGAAATGAAGTTTATGCCAATATTCAAAAATTAACTTTGGATGATATTGCTGCTTATTTTGATCAGCATATCAAAAACAAGAAATATGCGATTGCGATTATTGGGAATAAGAATAAACTTGATATGGACTTCTTGAAGGGCTTAGGTACTTTTAAGGAGGTGAATGATATGGAGATATTTGGGTATTAGTTTGATTGAATGTTGATTTTTTAGAGTAATCACGTATTCTCTCGTTAGCGTTCGCTTGTGAGCACCACCTATCGTCGCTCGTCCGCATTTGCAATCCGGATGCTTAAAACCTGCACTTCCACTTGTCAATTCAAACTTGTTAGACAAATCAGTTTCAATAATTTTGAATAAAATGTCAATTGTTGATGAGTGATACAATATCAGAAGAATTAATATCTAGCAAGATTTATTTTATAAGAGGTCAGAAAGTGATGATAGATAGTGATCTTGCAGAGATGTACGATGTGGAAACAAAACGATTGAAGGAGCAAGTAAAACGTAATATTAAAAGATTCCCTCCAAATTACATGTTTGAGTTAACTAAAGAAGAAAATAATGTTTTAAGGTCGCAAAATGCGACCTTAAAACAAGGTCAGCATTCAAAATACTCGCCTTATGTATTTTCTGAACATGGTGTCTTAATGCTTTCTAATGTGTTGAAGAGTAGCAGAGCAATTGAAACAAGCATTAGAATTATAGATGTATTCATAAAGCTCAGAGAGATGATCATAAGTCAAAAAGATATTCTTCTAAAATTAGAACAGATAGACAACAAGATTATTCATTTAGGCTTAGATGTAAAATCACATGATGGAGAAATAGAAACACTTTTTGAATTGGTGGATGAAATACGAAAAGAAAGTGAAAAGCCTAAGAAATTAAAACGAATTCCTATAGGCTATAAACTACCGAAACCAAAGAAATAAATTCCACCTTCCCAATTTGGCGCGAATGTTTGCCACTCGTGTCTATGAAATTTCTGACATCATTTAGAGTCACTCGCTCGTCCGCATTTTCAATGCGGATGCTTAAAACCTGCACTTCCACTTGTCAATTCAAACTTGTCAGACAAATCAGTTTCAATAATTTTGAATAAAATGTCAATTGTTGATGAGTGATACAATATCAGAAGAATTAATATCTAGCAAGATTTATTTGATAAGAGGCCAGAAAGTGATGTTGGATAGTGATCTTGCGGAGATGTATGAAGTTGAAACAAAGCACTTAAAAAGGCAAGTAAAACGTAATTTAGAGCGTTTCCCTGTGGAGTTTATGTTTCAGTTGAGCAAGGAAGAGTTTGACAACTTGAGGAGCCAATTTGGCACCTCAAGTTGGGGTGGGACAAGATATTTGCCAAATGCCTTCACCGAGCATGGTGTATTGATGTTATCAAGTGTTCTAAATAGTCCAACAGCCATACAAGTTAACATTCGAATCATAAAAATTTTCACTAAGCTCAGAGAATCATATATAACTCAAAAAGATATTCTTCTAAAATTAGAACAGCTAGACAACAAGATTATTCATTTAGGCTTAGATGTAAAATCGCATGATGGAGAAATAGAAACACTTTTTGAATTGGTGGATGAAATACGAAAAGAAAGTCTACAAACGAAGAAGCTCAAAGCAAATTCTATAGGTTTTAAAATAGGACAGGGAACGATTAGGAAATCTTAATGGCTATAAAAGTTGGTATTATGAATTTAATGTGTGAAAACATCCGCATTTGAAATGAAGAGGAGCAGTGACGTAAATTATCATTCAAATTCTACACCTCCATTTAATCCTCAATGACAAGTTTAGCATGCAATTGCTGCGTACCTTGTCTCCTCCTTCTGATTCAATCATTAAAAAAATAATTTGTACCTATTTAACATCGCTAGCAAAATGATTTCTTGAAACTAAAAGACCGCGTGACGGACTGGCAGCAGTACCTCGTACTGCCTAAGGCCGGACGGCGGCTGTTGGCTGTTTTCAGCCGACGGCACGCCATAAAAAAATCGAGATAAAATGATGATATCGGCAGTCTCAACATTATTCTTCAAAATAAACGCGCTTCACTCTGGACGAAATACTGGTGAGCATTTCATAAGAAATCATGTCTATCTTTTTGGCAATTTTATGAATCGCTAATTCTTTACCAAACACAATGACGGAATCACCTTCATGCGCCTCAATACCTGTGATATCAAGCATTGTCATATCCATACACACATTACCAATCACTGGCGCTTTCTTCCCATTCACCAACATTTCGCCAATGCCATTGCTAAATCGTCGATCATAACCATCCGCATAACCAATACAAACAGTGGCTATCGTTTTGTCTGTATCTGCTTTCCCAACTCTACTATATCCAATGGTATCGCCTTTTTTTATTTGCTTGATCTGGGAAATAGTTGTCTTTAAAACGCCCACTGGCTCAAGCTCTTCTTGAATTGTGATGGAACCATCCACGCCATAAATCCCCAATCCTAAACGCACCATATCGAAATGGGCCGCTGGATGTCTTATAATACCTGCTGAATTGACGATATGACGCAAAACGGGATAATGCAATTGCGATAGAATATAAGCGCTCATCTCCTCAAATTGCTTCACTTGCAATTGTGTGAAATCATCATGCAGCGCCTCTTCGCTACCTGCCAAATGCGAAAAGACACTTTCTACTTTTATCAGTTCGCTTGATTTAATAATAGAAATCAATTCCTTTAAATCTTGTGCTTCAAAACCTAAACGATGCATGCCTGTATCGAGTTCGATATGGACAGGATATAAGTCTGGTTTAGGTTCCAGGCTCATGTAGCGCAAGGTCTTGATAAAATCATTCAGTTGTTTGATAGAATAGATCTCTGGTTCTAAATCATTCGAAATGATATTTTCAAAGCCACTTTTATCAGCAATCATCACCATGATAGGCATGGTAATACCCGCCTTGCGAAGCTCTACACCTTCATCTGCATAGGCAACTCCCAAATAATCTACTTTATTAAATTGCAATAAATTCGCCATCTCATAAGCGCCTGCACCATAGGCAAAGGCTTTTACCATCACCATCATCTTGGTACTCGGCTGCAGGTAACTTTGAAATTTCTTTAAATTGTTTTTAATCGAATTTAAATTGATCTCAAGTACTGTATCATGCGCTTTCTCCTCGAGCATGCGACTGATTCGCTCAAATTTAAATGGTCTAGCGCCTTTCAATAAGATATCTTCTTCTTTAAAAGAATTGATGTCTATCTCATTTAAAAAATCTTGTGTGCTGTTAAAAAAAAGGAGTTGCAAATTGCTGTTGCTCTCAAAACGTTTTCGCTGTCTGTTCAAGGCCGGTCCAATCGCGATGACCCTGCTTATTTTTTTATGTTCCAACACAGATGCTATCTCGCTGTATAAATCTATCTCGCTTTTGCCACTCTGTAAAATGTCGGAAATTATCACTGTTTTCCCTTTGTTCTTGCTATGTTGTACTAAAAAATCAACCGCTATTTTAAATGAATTCAAATCGCTATTATAACTATCATTGATAACCGAACAAGCATTGATTCCATGCTTCAATTCTAATCGCATGGCGATGCTGCTAAGCTCTAATAATCGTGTTTGTATCTTCTCCATATCCGTTTTTAAATACAACATGGTCATGATACAATGAATCACATTTTCTACCGAAGCTTTATCCGTAAAAGGAATCTTGAAATTTAAAAACTCAGCCTGATATTGCATTTCTATATTGGTAAACAAATCTGTGCTCTCATATTTTGTGATGCGCACATCTGCATCTGTTCCCCTCGACCAAGTGAAAGATCTAAATTTTTTAGTGTCTTCATCCGTGCCACGAACTTGCGATGTCACCTGGGCTACAGCCTGATTGATATCTGGATAATCCTTGCAATAAATAATAATCTCCGAATGAATAAACAACCTTAACTTCTCTTTGATCTTATGTTGAATATTCAAAAAACCTTCATTATGCGCCTCTCCAATACTAGTGAATATGCCAATATTAGGCATAATCATCGTTTCGAGCTTCTCCATCTCGCCTGCTTCTGAAATACCTGCTTCAAAAATCGCTAGATTATTTTCTTTCTCTATCTGCCACACCGAAAGCGGCACGCCAATTTGAGAATTATAACTTTTCGGACTTCTAACAATATTGTAATCATCATGCAATAGTTGGTGTAACCATTCTTTCACAATGGTTTTGCCATTGCTCCCAGTGATGCCTATGGTCTGAATTTTAAATTGTTTGCGATGATACATCGCCAATTTTTGCAACGCTTTTACACTGTTCTCTACCCAAATGATATTGGCTCTTTTATATTCAGTAAAGTCTACATTTTTAGATACTACGAAATTTCTAATGCCCTTATTATAGGCATCATCTAAATAGCTATGTCCATCCAAACGACTGCCAGGCAATGCAAAAAACAAAGTCTCTTTCGGAAACAATACCTTCCTACTATCCAAAAGCAAATGATTGATGGCACAGTCCTTATCGGGCATCACCACTTCTTCGCCACCAATAATTTCTTTTATTTTCTGTATGCTATATTTCATTTTCTCACTTTCTCTTTTAAAACAAAAAATGCCATCTAAAACGGCATTTCTTTCTATTGATTAACCTCAAAATGGTTGTCAAAGTTCAACGATTTATTCAAAACCAAAGGCTCTGGCTTATCACCTTTAGGCTAAATTATGATATACATGCTGCACATCATCATCTTGCTCAAACTTATCAATCAAATCCAATATCTCATCCATCTGCTCTTCTGTCACCTCTTTGGTAGAAGTAGGAATGCGATGTAGTTCTTCACTGATAGTGTCAATACCCTTATCTGCTAGACCTTTTGAAAAGTTTCCAAAATTCTCAAAAGCAGTATAGGCGCTTATAATACCTTCTTCAACTTCCATAGAATCTAGTCCAATATCGATCAATTCAAACTCTAATTCTTCTATATCTCTGTCTGCAACATTAAATTTAAAAACTCCTTTTCTTTCAAACATAAAACTCAAAGACCCCGTTGTACCCATGGTGCCACCTGCCTTTGTAAAAATATGTCTGATATTCGCTACTGTTCTTGTTGGATTATTTGTCGCCGTCTCCACCACAATCCCAATCCCATAATTGCCATAGCCTTCATACACTACTTCTTCAAAATTATCGCTTTCTTTAGACGAAGCACGCTTTATCGCAGCGTCCACTCTATCCTTTGGCATATTGACACCCTTTGCATTTTGTACCGCTCTTCGTAAAGATGGATTGGTGTCAACCAACGGTCCACCGGCCTTTACAGCAATGGCAATCTCTCTACCTACTCTTGTAAATGCTTTGGCCATCTTGTCCCATCGGGCCATTTTCCCTGCTTTTCTATACTCAAATGCTCTTCCCATATTAATTTTCTATTTAATTGATTTGCTTCACAAAAATAAGAAACTTTAAGCCAAAAAATGGATAGACGCGCTACATTTTTTTAGTCGAAGATGCCTAAACCTATCCGCTGTATACGATTGGAGTTGTGGTAGTATGTTTGCGTTTCTTGAGGCGCATAGCAGCCTTGCTTAGCTGTCATCCGCTTTGCGGTGCATATCATCAAATGGCTGCTACCATGCCTTCTGTAGTACATGGTACTACTGCCAGTCATTTGCGCGGCTGCTCAATCAAAAAATAATCGTATTCTATGGCAAAAACAAACAGGAAGATATCTTAAAGTTCATATTTCTGGCCTTCAATCGCTAAATCTGTATTTTTAAAAACAGCTCTCGCTTCTCCTAACAAGATAGATAAATCTTTATAGCGCGACGAAAAATGACCAATCAATAAGCGATCCACTCCAGCGTTTTTTGCAATGCTAGCAGCTTGCTTGGACGTAGAGTGCATGGTCTTTTCCGCTAAATGCTCCTTCTCGGTTTCAAAGGTGGCTTCATGATATAAACAAGTCACTCCTTCTATGTTTTTTACTAGGTCCTCAACATATTTTGTATCGCTGCAATAGGCATAGCTACGGGCTTTTGACGCTTCTAAAAGAAAAGTTGCTGATGGAATTGTTTGACCATCACTTGTGATGAAATCTTCCCCTGCTTTAATACTCAGAATGTCATCTACACTCAATTGAAATGCTTCTATTTTCTCTTTACGGATTTTTCTCTGCCCCACTTTTTCTCTAAACAAAAAACCTGTGGTATCAATGCGATGCTGCAAAGGAAAGCTCGATACTTCAAACATCTCATTAGCAAAAAGTGTTGCTGTTGGATTCATACTTGTTGCCTGAAATACCAATGGATACTGCAATGTTGCCCCATTGTACTTCATTTGCAAATCAATAATTTCTTTCAATCCTGGAGGCCCAAACAATCTTAATTCGGTCGTTCTGCCACTCAAGTTAAAACTAGTCAACAATCCAATCAAGCCATAATAATGGTCACCATGCAGATGCGAAATAAATATGAAATTGATGGCAGACTTTTTAATCTTAAAGGTATCTAGCCTAAATTGGGTGCCCTCACCGCAATCTATAAGGATAAGCTGATTTTGAATCTGTAATATCTGTGCAGTGGGAAATCGATCAAAAGTTGAAATAGCGGAATTGGAACCAATAATAGTGAGTTCAAAAATTTGGTTCATCAAGAATGATATTTATTTATCCCGTGATGTCATTCTCCAATTCGACCATCATGATATAATCTCGAGCCTCCTCTAGAGTAGGCACACAAATTAAAATGGAATCTAATTGAGAGATTTTAATCAAACTCATCACGGCTGTCTGACAGCCACAGAGTACCATTTTCCCTCCTCTAGCTTTACTAGTTTTGTAGCCCATCAAGATGGCACTCAAGCCCGAAGAATCAACATACTTGGTAGCACTTAAGTCAATGATGAGATTCTTGACACTAGCGTATTCTGGATTCAAAATCGTCTCCTTCAAATCCTTGATATTTGAACTCAGAAGTTTCTCTTCTCCTACACTAATAATATTAAACTTCTCTTTTCGTTCTACTTGTATATTCACGGCTCATCTATTTTAATTCTCAAACTTAATCGAATTCTGTCAAAAAATCAAAAAAAGATGAAATATTGAAACTAAATCAGCATTTTTTTTGTCAAATGTTTAAAGACTGTATCTTTTAGCAGACATTTGAAAAAGAACGTGTAAACATTAAATCATGAATTAAGTGCCTTTGTTTTGAATTGAGTTTAATTTTATGTTGTTTTACTTTTCAATTCAAGAAGAGATACAAAAAGCCAAAGCTAATTAAATAGAGATAAAATATATGGAAGCAAAATTTTCGCCAAAAGTAAAAGAGGTCATCTCCTACAGCAGAGAGGAAGCGCTTAGATTAGGACATGATTATATTGGCATCGAGCATTTGTTGTTAGGACTCATTCGCGAAGGGGATGGTCTAGCCATCAAAGTATTGCAAACACTAGATGTGGATGTAGTACTCATTCGTCGTGCCATCGAAGATTCTATCAAAGATAAGGTCGCAAAAACAACATTCAGCAATGGAAATTTACCACTGACGAAACAGGCAGAAAAAGTATTGAAAATTACAGTGCTCGAAGCCAAAGTGTTGAAGAGTGATGTCATTGGTACAGAGCATTTGATGATGTCTATCCTAAAAAATAAGGATAATATCGCCACGCAAATTTTAAATCAATACGACGTAGACTATGATCTATTCAAGGCAGAGCTTGAATATTTCCAGAATGATATCAAAAGCGAATTACCCGGCGACTCCAATGACGAAGATTCTCCTTATGACGACGAAAAGTCAAAGCAAGGAATGGGTGGTGATGCTAAAAAAGGAGCACCATCTAAATCTAAAACACCTGTGTTGGATAACTTTGGGCGTGATGTGACCAAGGCTGCTGAAGAAGGAAATCTCGATCCTATCGTAGGCAGAGAAAATGAAATTGAAAGGGTATCTCAAATTTTAAGTAGAAGAAAAAAGAACAATCCTATTCTTATCGGTGAACCTGGTGTGGGTAAAACAGCTATCGTAGAAGGTTTGGCATTACGCATCATTCAACGTAAAGTATCACGTGTGCTTTTCAATAAAAGAATCGTCATGCTTGATCTTGCTGCATTAGTGGCTGGAACCAAATACAGAGGTCAATTTGAAGAACGAATGAAAGCGATTATGACAGAGCTCGAAAAAACACGCGATGTCATTCTTTTTATTGACGAAATTCATACACTCGTTGGAGCTGGTGGTGCTACAGGCTCATTAGATGCTTCTAATATTTTTAAACCGGCTTTAGCACGAGGAGAACTCCAAGCCATTGGTGCATCTACATTAAACGAATATCGTCAGCATATCGAAAAAGATGGTGCTCTAGATAGGCGTTTCCAAAAAGTAATCATCGATCCACCTTCTCCTGAAGACACGATTATTATTCTGAATAATATTAAAAATAAATACGAAGAATATCACAATGTAGAATATTCAAATGAAGCGATCGAGGCGTGCGTAAAACTAAGCACACGCTATATCACAGATCGTTTCCTACCAGATAAAGCCATCGATGTTTTAGATGAAGTAGGCGCAAGGGTGCATCTCAAAAATATTCATGTACCTGCCAACGTCATTGACTTAGAAGCTCAAATCGAAAATATCAAGTTGGAGAAAAACAAGGTGGTAAAAAGTCAAAAGTATGAGGAAGCAGCGCGATTAAGAGACTCTGAAAAGAAATTGTTAGAAGACCTGGAAACCGCCAAAAACAAATGGGAAGAAGAGTCTAAAATTAAAAGATATCCAGTCAACGAAGAAGATATTGCAGAAGTGGTAGGAATGATGACGGGCATTCCTGTAAATAAAATTGCGCAGAGCGAAAATTCTAAGTTGGTGAAGATGGGCGATGTGCTCAAAGACAATGTGGTGGGGCAAGACGATGCAATCGCAAAAATTGTTCGTGCCATTCAAAGAAATAGGGTAGGACTAAAAAATCCCAATAAACCAATCGGCTCTTTCATTTTCTTAGGTCCAACAGGTGTCGGAAAGACTGAATTAGCAAGGGCTATAGCCAGATACCTATTCGATAGCGACGAAACCTTGATTCGTATTGATATGAGTGAGTATATGGAAAAATTCTCCATCTCGCGTTTAATCGGTGCGCCTCCAGGATATGTAGGTTACGAAGAAGGTGGACAGTTAACAGAAAAAGTGCGTCGTAAGCCCTATTCCGTCATCTTATTAGATGAAATCGAAAAAGCGCATCCAGACGTTTATAATATCTTGTTACAAGTATTAGATGATGGTCAATTGACAGATGGTCTAGGTAGAAAAATCGATTTCAAAAATACCATGATCATCATGACATCCAATATCGGTGCTCGTGACCTTAAAGACTTTGGTACTGGTGTCGGTTTTGCCACCAAAGCAAAGGCAGACGGGGAAGAGGAGGCAAGCAAAGGCATTATCACAAAAGCATTAAAAAAGACTTTTTCTCCCGAGTTTTTAAATAGAATTGATGATGTAATTGTTTTCAATTCATTGAAAAAAGAGCATATTTTCAAAATCATTGACATTGTGCTTAGAAGCGTTTACAAGCGTATCCTTGATCTTGGATACCATATTACGCTGACAGATGCCGCTAAGGACTTTTTGTGCGAAAAAGGATACGATCCGAGCTATGGTGCACGTCCCTTACATCGTGCTATACAGAAATATTTGGAGGATCCATTAGCTGAAGAAATATTGAACTCCAATCTTAAATCTGGTGACAATATTATGGCAGACTTCAACAAAGAAGAAAATAGAATTATTATCTCCTCTTCTAAACCATCTAAGAAAAAGTCAACCCCAACACCACCACCCGCCGCGGAGTAAAAGTTTGAACTTTTAAATATAGAAAGCCCTATTGCGAAAGCTTAGGGCTTTTTTATGTGATATAAGGGCGTGCCGGCGACAGTAGATTTAATCTCATTTGTTTATGGACGTTCGCCGCCGTCGTGCTTTCTGCAGTACCCCGATGGCTTATCGGGGGTACTGCTGCCAATCACTCACGCAGCATACTAGTATAACAGGAAATCTATTCCAAGCTATGAGAAATGAATACATTGAAAAACAAGGTAGGGCAATGCGTATTAACCTTCTAAT
>CAMDFR010000016.1:0-37500 GCA_945897725.1 Chitinophaga pinensis | reverse complement strand
AAGCGTGAGCTTTGCTGGAGCGTTTGGAAAAGAAAATGTAGGTATAAGTAACGATAAAATGGGTGAG
Organism: Chitinophaga pinensis; assembly: GCA_945897725.1. Lineage (GTDB taxonomy): Bacteria > Bacteroidota > Bacteroidia > Chitinophagales > CAMDFR01 > CAMDFR01. The sequence goes on along the minus strand of CAMDFR010000016.1, from coordinate 37,433 downwards.
AAACCCATTCGCCGATAGAATAAGGGTTCCTGATCAACGCTAATCGGATCAGGGTTAGTCGGGTCCTAAGGATTACCCGAAAGGGAAACCCGATGGCAAACTGGTTAATATTCCAGTACTTTTAATAGTTTCGAAGGGGTAACGGAGAAAAGTAAGACTCGCGTGCTGACGGATGTGCACGTTAAAGGAGAGTAGGTGTTGATTCAGTAGGCAAATCCGCTGATGAACCGAACTTCGATAGTACCATAAGGCTTCGGCTAAGTGGATAGTAGTCCCAATTACGCTTCCAAGAAAAACCTCTAAGGCTAGGCTATTAAGATCCGTACCGCAAACCGACACAGGTATTCAAGTAGAAGATACTAAGGCGCTCGAGTGAATCGCGGTTAAGGAATTCGGCAAATTAGTCCTGTAACTTCGGGATAAAGGACGCCCCAAGCACTTGGGGTCGCAGAGAATCGGTCCAGGCGACTGTTTAACAAAAACACAGGACTCTGCTAAATCGAAAGATGATGTATAGGGTCTGACACCTGCCCGGTGCTGGAAGGTTAAGGAAGGATGTTAGCCGCAAGGCGAAGCTTTCGACTGAAGCCCCAGTAAACGGCGGCCGTAACTATAACGGTCCTAAGGTAGCGAAATTCCTTGTCGGGTAAGTTCCGACCTGCACGAATGGTGTAACGATCTGGACGCTGTCTCAACCGCGAGCTCGGTGAAATTGTAGTAACGGTGAAGATGCCGTTTACCCGCAGTGGGACGAAAAGACCCCGTGCACCTTCACTATAGCTTAGCATTGATTTCGGGTATTTGATGTGTAGGATAGGTGGGAGACATTGAAGTGGTTCCGCTAGGAATCGTGGAGTCGTCCTTGAAATACCACCCTTTAAATATCTGGAGTCTAACATCCAAAGGATAGACAGTGCTTGGTGGGTAGTTTGACTGGGGTGGTCGCCTCCAAAAGAGTATCGGAGGCTTCCAAAGGTACCCTCAGTACGGTTGGTAACCGTACGCAGAGTGCAATGGCATAAGGGTGCTTGACTGCAAGACATACAAGTCGAGCAGGGACGAAAGTCGGGCATAGTGATCCGGTGGTTCCGCATGGAAGGGCCATCGCTCACAGGATAAAAGGTACGCCGGGGATAACAGGCTGATCTCCCCCAAGAGCTCATATCGACGGGGGGGTTTGGCACCTCGATGTCGGCTCGTCACATCCTGGGGCTGAAGAAGGTCCCAAGGGTACGGCTGTTCGCCGTTTAAAGTGGCACGCGAGCTGGGTTCAGAACGTCGCAAGACAGTTCGGTCTCTATCTACTGCGGGCGTTAGAAGATTGAGTGGATCTGCATCTAGTACGAGAGGACCGATGCGGACCGACCTCTGGTGTATCTGTTGTGACGCCAGTTGCATTGCAGAGTAGCTACGTCGGGAAGGGATAAGTGCTGAAAGCATCTAAGTACGAAACCCACCACAAGATGAGTCTTCTTTTAAGGGTCGTTCGAGATTAGGACGTTGATAGGCTACAGATGTAAAGTCAGTAATGGCAAAGTCGAGTAGTACTAATTGCCCGTAAGCTTTCTTAATTTTTATTAATTTTATTATGTACCAATATGTCTAAAAGTTTAATGGTGGCTATAGCATAGGGGATCACCTCTTCCCATTCCGAACAGAGTAGTTAAGCCCTATAGCTCCGATGGTACTTGTGTAACAACAGGGAGAGTAGGTCGCCGCCAACTTATAATAAAAGCCTATCCGTGTTTCGGATAGGCTTTTTCATTTATAGCCTATTTAATTTGACTTTACTTCCTAAGCTAACATTTTTTAAAGTCATTATCTAAAAATGCATGTCAATGATTTTAGACTTTTCCAGCTAGGATTGCAAAAGTGTCTTTATCAAAATAAGATATTTTGATTGTAGGATTACCGGCTTTTTAAAATAGGAATACCTGCTGTGGATAGTATTGTTAAGCTAATTTTCTTATTGATAGATTCTAATACGTTAGAATCTGATGAATAGTAATAGTTAGTGAATTAGGTTCATAAGAATTTAATGCTTATAATGCGGATCAAAAAGAGAATCTAAAATACAGTAGTACTAATTCAATAACTCATACACCCCTGCAATACCCTGTCCTCCTCCAATACAGGCTGTCACCATTCCATATTTTTTATTTCTTCTTCTCAATTCATTAAATAATTGAACAGATAATTTGGTGCCGCTGCATCCAAGGGGATGGCCTAATGCAATAGCCCCTCCATTCACATTAACAATATCAGGATTGATATAAGGCAAGCTTTTTAATACACCAAGAGATTGGGCAGCAAATGCCTCGTTCAGTTCAATTAAATCTATATCTGAAATATTTAGGCCTGCTTGTTTCAATGCTTTTGGAATGGCTGCTACTGGCCCAATGCCCATGAGACGGGGATCTACACCAACAGTGGCTGAGGTTATGATTCGTGCAATTGGAGTTAAGTTGAGTTCCTTCACCATCCTTTCACTCATCACAATGCAGAATGATGCACCATCAGAGGTTTGTGAAGAATTACCAGCAGTCACAGTCCCATTCAATTTAAATACTGGTTTTAGTTTCGCTAATCCTTCTAGAGAAGTATCTTTTCTTGGACCTTCATCAGTATCTACAATATATTTCTTTGTTTTCTTTTTGCCATCTTCATAATAAACTTGTTCAACTTCTATGGGAACAATCTCATCCTTAAACTTACAGTCAGCAATAGCTTTGAGCGCTTTTTGATGTGAGTTAAAAGAAAATTCGTCTTGTTGCTCTCTTGTAACGCCATACTTTTCAGCAACTAATTCAGCAGTTAATCCCATGCCGATAAAGTAATCGGCATGATCTTTAGCAATAGCATAATTTGGTACTGTTTTAAAACCAATTGTTGGAACAAGACTCATGCTTTCTGTTCCTCCTGCGATTATGCAATCGCCCATACCAGCTTTAATCTTAGCGGTTGCCATGGCAAGTGTTTCCACTCCTGAACCGCAATATCTATTAACAGTTACGCCTCCGACACTTTCTGGTAAGCCAGAACGAAGTGCAACCCATCTTGCCATTTGTAATCCTTGCTCTGCCTCAGGTACAGCATTTCCAACAATTAAATCGTCAACTCTTAATGGATCCAGTTCAGGAGTGGTTGACAATAAATGATTAATCACCATTGCCCCCAAATCTATTGGACTCATAAATCTGAATCCACCTTTACCGGCTTTGCCAACTGCTGTTCTAAATCCCTTTACTATATATGCTTCCATGTTAAATTTTTAAATCTGATTAATTAATTGCGCAATGGTTTACCTGAAGTTAAAATACTCTGAATCCTTTCCAAGGTTTTCTTTTCACCGCATAAACTTAAAAAGGCTTCGCGTTCAAGATCCAACAAATATTGTTCACTCACTTTGGTTTTTTCGCTCAAATCTCCTCCACAAATTACATATGCTAATTTTTTAGCAACTTTCATGTCATGTTCACTTGCATAAGCACCCACATTAAATGCAGCTGCACCAGCATATAAAGCGCCTAATCCAGTTCTTCCCAAGACTTCAATATCAGTTCTTCGAACTGGTTGAACATAACCGGCATCAGCCAATTCAATTACTTTTTTCTTAGCTTCTGCAATAAGCATATCTTGATTTACAACTACATGATCTTTCTTTTTATCTAAGACACCAATATTAAAACCTTCGTAAGCAGACGTTGCGACTTTGGCTGTCGCGATGGTGATGAATTTTTCTTGTAAGGTCGGTAATTGAGGATCTCCATTATAATAGGCATCACTAGCTCGCAAGGCCATTTCTTTGGTTCCTCCTCCTCCTGGTATTACACCCACACCTACTTCAACTAATCCAATATATGTTTCTGCAGCTACCATTGCAGCATCACTATGCATGGTCATTTCGCATGCGCCACCAAGGGTTAAACCATGTGGCGCAACCACCACTGGAATAGAAGAATAGCGACATCTCATCATTGTATCTTGAAATAATTTGATGGCAAAATTTAGCTCATCCCATTCTTCTTCAATTGCCAACATGAAGATCATTCCGATGTTTGCACCAGCTGAAAAAGTGGCAGCATCATTCCCCATGATAATACCTTTCCAATCTTTTTCAGCAATTTCTATAGATTTATTGATACCTTCAATCACTTCTCCTCCAATGGAATTCATTTTTGTATTCCATTCTAAATTCAAAACACCATCACCAAGGTCGTGTAGTGTACATGCTGAATTTTTCCAAACCGCCTGATTCGTCCTCAAGTTATCCAAGATGATGAATCTGTCTTGTCCTGGAATGAGTTTATATGCTTTACTAAGCATATCATAATAATACTTTTGTCCTTTCTCCACTTTATAAAAAGTCTTATTTCCGGCAGCCAACATTTCTTCAATCCAGGGAGCACAAATAAATCCAGCCTCTTTCATGGAAGAAACAGTATTTTCAACACCTACCACATCCCAATTCTCGAAAGGACCAATCTCCCAACCAAAACCAGCACGCATGGCATCATCTAAGCGATAAATTTCATCGGATATTTCAGGAATTCTTTTTGATACATATTGGTATAAATGAAAACCTAGTTTTTTAAGAAACTCAGCACCTTTATCTGTTTGTTTATTAAGTGCTTTCAATCTTTCCTTTAAATCTTCAATAGGTTTTACGGCAGCAATAGAGGCAAACTTTGGTTTTTGACTGACTTTATATTCAAAAGTTTTAGTGTCTAATGCGTAAATGACATTGGCACCATTCGTTCGATCTTTTTTATAGAAGCCTTGTCCAGTCTTATCTCCAAACCATTTATTCTCTACTAATTTATTCACATACTCAGGAATTTCAAACAAATTTTTTGCTTCATCTTCTGGACAATTATCATAAACACCTTTGGCTACTTTCACTAAAGTATCAATACCAACAACATCACAAGTCCTGAAAGTTGCAGATTTAGGACGACCAGTAAGTGGTCCAGTGAAAGCATCTATTTCTTCAATGGTCATGTCCATTTCTTTCATCAAATGAAAGATAGCCATGATGCTGAATACACCAACTCTGTTGGCTATAAAGGCAGGAGTATCTTTGCAAAGTACCATGGTTTTGCCTAAATATCTTGCCCCATAATTCATTAGGAAATCAACCACTTCAGCATCTGTTTGGTCAGTCGGAATTACTTCCAATAACTTCAAATATCGAGGAGGATTAAAAAAGTGAGTACCACAAAAGTGCTTTTTAAAATCCTCAGACCTTCCTTCCGTCATCTGATGAATAGGAATGCCTGAAGTATTTGAAGTGATAAGAGTACCTGGCTTTCTATACTTTTCTACTTTCTCAAAGACAGATTTTTTAATATCAATATTTTCAATCACGGCCTCTAAAACCCAATCACAGTCTTTGATCCATTCCATATTATCATCAAAGTTTCCTGTTTTAATTCTGCTGATAAAACTTTTATCATAAATGGGAGAGGGGTTGGACTTGATTGTGCTATCCAAGTCCCTATTTACAATCCTATTTCTTGCTGCAGGAATCTTTTTTTCCTCCTCGCTAAGGTCAAAGGGGACAATATCTAGCAGTATTGTTTGTAAACCAATATTTGCAAAGTGACATGCTAATCTTGAGCCCATGACACCAGAACCTAATACGGCTACTTTTTTAATTTTTCTGTGAGATGATCCTATCATGATATCCAAAGTTAAGTTATTATTAAAGACAAAAAACGTAGAGACTAATATCCGTTCATTTTAAAGCAAATTTAATATTAATATTAATATTATCAAACAAACGTTTGGTAAAATAATTCTATCCAATAACTTTGTTTTTTACATAGCAAATGCTGCATTATCCGTTATAAAAGCATCATCGTGGACAAAAACAATGGTTGGTTTGCAATACATTCTATTAGCTATTGGGTTGTAAACATTCAGAAATATATCGTTGCCGCGGCCAATAAAATGGATGACTTCTCTATAACTAACATTAGATTGTTTTTGCACTTCAAACAAAGAATCTTTGTAAAGCGTTTGGGTAAACAAAACATACAGAACAAATAAATCGAATAAAAATAGGATTGCCATAAGCATGAAGTGAATCAATTTCATATATCTTATTTCTAACAAATATACAGAATCTACCAAAGTCTATAAGTTTGAATGTATCATCTGAAGTTGAATGCGTAAATATATTTGCAGTCTAACTTTTTTTGTATAGTTTGGGTGGGTATAGATAGTAGTTTACCACTATATTGCGATAGGATGCATGGTCATGAAATTATTGAAGTTTCAATATTCCTGATATTAAATTCAGTCCAGAATTCGAAAAATCTATATACATTTACATGTTTTACCAAAGATTAGATTTTAATTTGAACAAACATTATAGAGAAAGTATTGATTGGAAGGTGATTTTTGCATGGCACAATATTTTGTATTTGCTGTTTGGTGTTGGCTTTGCAATATTCGCTCTAAAAGGGTTCATGGTACCCAATCACTTTTTAGATGGTGGTGTTACTGGTATATCTATACTATTGCATGAAGTAACGCACATTAATCTGAATATTTTATTAATTGTTATCAATTTGCCTTTTATTTATATAGGTTACAAGAAGATTGGAAAAACATTCGCTATTCAAGCATGTATAGCTATCTTCTTATTGGCTATAGGCTTGATGATTCCCATCACGCCAGTGACTTCAGATAAATTGTTGATTGCACTTTTTGGAGGTTTTTTTATTGGATTGGGAATGGGGTTAATCATCAGGGGAGGAGGAGTTATAGATGGTGCTGAAATTATTGCAGTATATACAACAAAAAAAATTGGCTTGACCATTAGCGAAATCATTATGATTATGAATTCCTTCATTTTTCTTAGTGCTGCCTATAAATTTGGTGTTGAAACAGCCATGTATTCTATCATCACTTATTTTACAGCTATGAAAACAGTGGATTATGTGGTAGACGGTATTGAGGAATATACAGCATTAAATATTATTTCAAGCCAAAGTGAAGAGATTAAAACAATGATTGTAAATGAACTTAGGAAAGGAATATCGGTGTATAAAGGTGAGAGGGGGTATTTACCTGGAGCCTTTGATATCAAAAATGATTGTGACATCATTTTAACTATTGTAACAAGGTTAGAGGTATTACGTATTAAAGAGGCAGTGTTGTTGATTGACCCGGCAGCATTCATGTTTGTTCAAAGCATAAAGGAGGTGAAAGGAGGTGTAATAAAACATAAAAGCGGACATTAGCAAATGGTTGAATTCGATAAACTATACCAAAATGTTATAAATGAGCTAGGAAATAGCCTTCCTAGTCACTTATCCTACCATTCTGTAAGTCATACTAAGTATGTACTATCCTTGGCAACATATATAGCTGATCAAGAAAAAGTTTCTGCAAAAGATATTCGTCTCATAAAAACAGCTGCCTTGTTACATGACTCAGGCTTTATGTTAACGCAGGCAGGACATGAAGAGGCAAGCTGTGAAATAGCGAAGAAAAAACTTCCTCTTTATGGATATAATAAAACAGAGATTAACGTAATCTGCAACATGATTCTTGCGACAAAGATTCCACAGAAGCCTAAGAACTTGATGGAGGAGATTTTGGCAGATGCAGATTTAGAATATCTAGGTACTGATCAATATGATACTGTTTCTCAGAATTTATATTTAGAAATCATTCATTCAAATCCTTCTCTAAGTCAAGATGAATGGCTTAAAATTCAGATTTCATTTTTAGAACAACACACTTTTTTTACTTCATTTTGTAAAGAAAATAGAGAGCAGATGAAAGCGAAAAATCTCGAGAAATTGAAACTAAAATTGGGTCATCAAATCTAATTTATCTACCAAATTGTTTTGCCTTTAGGCAAAGGAAGTTTCTATTTTTCTAGCCTTTCAATCATTCTTTTATGTGTGTTGATGATATAGGATTTATCATTGAAAATTCTTGCTAACATAATGCTTCCCTCTACTTCAGCAACACTTCTTTCTGCTAGTTCATTTGCGGTTTTCTCATTAAACTTTTCTTTGTAAATGTGCTTAATCGCATTGAAAAAATCTTGAAAAAAAGCTCTTATACTTGTATTAAACTCGGGTATTACTAGGGCGCTTTCAATTCCAATATTACCATAAAGTTTTCCAGATATTTTATCAAAGAAAACATCTTCAGCAGCGCTACAGAATTTTTTTAATTTTTGCTTGGCAGACAGTTTTTCATTCCAAGCATGAATAAATATTTCATTTTGGAAATACTGATGAACAAAATCTATTACCTTAATCATCAGATCTTCCTTGCTGCTAAAATAGTGGTATAAACTGCCTTTTAGAATTCCACAGGATGTAGCAATATCCTCCATGCTTGTGTTGTGAAAACTCTTTTGTCTAAATAATTTTAACGAGTTGAGGATGATTGTTTTTTCGTCTACTTTTTTGCGTGCCATGCTTCATGAATTTACCAAACAAAGTTAGAAATTAATTTGTTACCAAACAAACGTTTGGTATTTTGGATATTGAGAATTCTGAAATTTAATATTTTTTCATAACCTTTAATCAATCTTGCTCAAAGAATTATTGGCTCCGATACTTAAATCCATACTGAAATAAACAAATTAGTTATGTGAATCAGCGAAAAATCTGTGTTTTTAATTGAATATTTATAATTTTGCCTTCTGATTAATTAAATTATAAAAATCAATATAAATGGCACAGGTACTAAAACTCCCGCGTATGAGCGACACCATGGAAGAAGGTGTTATTGCAAATATGAAAATAAAAGTTGGTGATGTCATTAAGCCTGGTGATGTCATCGCTGAAGTAGAAACTGATAAAGCAACCATGGAATGGGAAAGTTTTGTAGGAGGTAAGGTTTTACATGTCACCGCTAAAAGTGGTGATACTATTCCTGTCGAAGGCATGGTCGCTATAATCGGCAAAGAAGGTGAAGATTTCCAAGCTCTTCTCACTGGTGCTGCTGCAAAGCCAACTGTTTCTGTTGACAAAATTGTAGAGAAAATTGATGCTACTTCAGATGTTGCTACTCTTGCTTCTAATAGTGAAAATGTAGCCTCCAGTGTTGTGTCAAATGGGAATGCTGATATGAGAGTTAAGGCAAGTCCTTTAGCAAAAAGTATTGCCAAAGAAAATGGTATTGATATCAATACATTACATGGAAGCGGAGAAGAAGGTAGAATTGTTAGAAAGGATATCGAGGCTGCGTTACAGAATAAATCTAACGGAAAAACAACAAGTGTATCCATCCCTGGACAAGAGAGTTATACCGAAATTGCTGTATCGCAAATGCGTAAAACAATCGCTAAACGATTAGCAGAAAGTAAATTCGGAGCTCCTCATTTTTATCTGACGATGGAAATTAATATGGATGAGGCAATGAATAGTAGAGAGGCTATTAATGTAGTTTCGCCTGTGAAAGTGTCTTTTAATGACATCATCATTAAAGCATGTGCTATGTCGCTTCGTCAACATCCAGCGATAAATTCATCTTGGCTTGGGGATAAAATACGTTTTAATAATCATATTCATATTGGTATGGCAGTGGCTGTCGAAGAAGGCTTATTGGTCCCGGTTATTAAGTTTGCAGACCAAATGAGTTTGAGTCAGATTGCAACGAGTAGCAAAGAATTTGCAGAAAAAGCTAAGTCTAAAAAAATTCAGCCGCAAGAGATGCAAGGAAATACGTTCACTATTTCTAATCTTGGCATGATGGGCATCGAGGAGTTTACTGCGATTATTAATCCGCCAGATGCTTGTATTTTGGCTGTTGGAGGTATTAAGAAAGTGTTGCAATTAAAGAATGGTTCAGTTGTAGAAACCAATGTAATGAAGGTTACTCTTAGCTGTGACCATCGTGTTGTTGATGGTATGAAGGGGGCATTATTCCTTCAAACGCTAAAAAGTTTGATTGAAAATCCTGTTCGAATGCTTGTATAAATTTACAAAATCTAAATAAAGGAAAATGAATACAGTTTGTATTCATTTTTTTTGTTTAAGCTATCCAATCATTACTATATTGATTTATTTTATCGACAAGAGATCTTTCTTTCGAAGTAGTGCTGTCTGTATCTTCTTCAAAATTCGAACTGTTTTGCGTCTATTGCTGCTTTTTTAGTCGTAAAGTCTTAACATGGAAGCGTGAAGAAAGATTGAAAGTAATCTCCTTGATGCCTAAAAGTCTTTTATTGTATTATTTCTAAACTATGTTGAATTCGAGTTAAATATATGATTCTAATTAAACAAGATGAAGAGAAAGGATGTGAAATTTGAGAAAAAGTTCCCTTATTTATAAATTAATTGTTCAATTCTGTCTCAGTTTACATCTAAATTAACTATTTTTACCCTTTTTAAGTAAAGCAATTGATACCATTTTATGAAGAACAGAGAACCTTTAGCAATAATTGGAATTGGATGTAGATTTCCCGGAGATGTTAATTCCCCTGAAGAATTTTGGAATTTACTCACCAACAAAGAAGATGCACTTGGTGATATACCAAATGACAGATGGAATTTAGAAGCCATGTATGCCCCTGAGTTTAGAAGGGCATCAAAAATAAGTGTAAAGAGAGGTGGATTTATCAAAGAGGTTGATAAATTTGATGCCGGATTTTTCGGTATTTCTCCATTGGAAGCCATGCGTATGGATCCACAACAGAGAATGGTTTTGGAGGTATCTTATGAGGCCATTCAAGATGCCGGATTGCGTTTAAATGATTTAGATAATTCTAAGGCGGCAGTCTTTTTAGGTATTTCTGCACACGACTATGGCGATATTCAAAATACACCTGTGGAGCGTGTCAATATTGGAGCACATACCAACGTTGGATCTGCATTATGTATTGCAGCAAATAGAGTTTCTTATTCTTATAATTTAAAAGGACCAAGTTTTGCGTTAGATACTGCTTGTTCCTCCTCATTGAATGCCATTCACATGGGATGCAGAGCCATTTGGGAGGGTGATGCAGATTTGGCTTTCGCCGGTGGTGTAAATTCAATTCTAAAACCTGAACCTCAAATGGGTTTTAGTAAGGGCGGATTTTTATCTCCTGATGGTATTTGTTACTCTTTTGATGAGCGTGGAAATGGTTATGTAAGAAGTGAAGGAGCTGGTCTAATAATTATTAAACCACTTTCACAAGCTGAACAAGATGGTGATGATATCTATGCATTAATCATTGGTACGGCTGTAAATCAGGATGGTGCTACCAAAGGTATTTCTGTACCAAATCCTGTTGCCCAACAAGACTTATTGATTCAAGCATACAAGGATGCCAATATCGATCCACATCTTGTTAATTATGTTGAAGCACATGGTACGGGTACTTTCGTTGGTGACCCGATTGAAACAAATTCAATAGGAAAGGTAATTGGTACAGAAAGATCAGATTACTGTTATATAGGTTCTGTGAAATCTAATATTGGTCACCTTGAACCAGCTTCGGGAGTTGCTGGTATCAGCAAGTTGGCCTTGGCGCTTAAACATGGTGTGATTGCACCTAATATTCACTTTGTGAAAGGCAATCCAAATATTCCATTTGAAGACTTAAAACTAAAAGTTCCGACCGATAGTATTCCATGGGCTATCAACGACAAACCTCGCTATGGTGGTGTTAACTCCTTTGGTTTTGGTGGTTCTAATGCCCATGTGGTATTGAAAGGTTATGATGAAAAAAGACCATCAAAATCGAATGATAAAGTTGGATTACAAGTTTGTACTTTATCAGCTACCAGCCATGAAGCACTAAAGGCAAAAGCTGCGCAATACATTACATTTCTTAAAGACGAAAGCAATACCGCAAGCTTAAGCGACATCTGTTATTCTTCTGCCTTAAGAAACTCACACCTCGATATCAGACTTGCAATTGTTGCTTCTTCTAAAATAGAATTAGCAGAGAGTCTACAAGTATATCTCAATGGTGAAACATTAGGTGTTATTGCTGAAGGAAGAGCCAATTCTGTAAAGGATAAAATTGTATTTATTTTCTCTGGACAAGGTCCACAGTGGTGGGGTATGGGTCGTCAATTATTTGAGAACGAGCCATTATTTAGAGCCACTATAGAAAAGTTAGATAAAATGCTATCAGTACATGCTGATTGGTCATTGATAGATGAGTTAACCAAAACAGAGGAAACTTCCCGCATTAGTGAAACCAATATTGCACAACCCGCTTTATTCTCTATTCAAATAGCATTATATGAAATGTGGAAAGCAATGGGTATTCATCCATCTGCAGTTGTTGGACATAGTATTGGTGAGGTAGCCGCTGGTTATGTTTCAGGTGCATTGACATTAGAGCAAGCAGTACTCCTTATTTTTCACAGAAGTCGTGTTCAGCAGAAAGCGACTGATAAAGGAAGAATGCTAGCCGTAGGTATACCATATGAAGAAGCATTGAAATTGATAGCTGGTAGAGAGGATAAAGTTTCAGTCGGAGCCGTAAATGGCCCTTCTATGGTAGCACTTTCAGGGGATACTGATGTGATAGAAGCAATTGCAGCTGAGTTGAATGCGAAAGATGTTTTTCATAGATTGTTAGAAGTAAATGTTCCATTTCATAGTCATCATATGGAGCCACTGAAAGAAGAGCTACTTGCTTCTTTGGGAGAATTTAAAACGAAAGCTACAACAATCCCATTCTATTCTACAGTGGAAGGAGCCAAAGTGAAGGGAGAGGAATTGAATCCAATGTACTGGTTTAGAAATGTTCGTGAACCAGTTTATTTTACTTCAGCAATTGAGGCACAACTGAATGATGGTTTCGATACCTTCATTGAATTAGGTCCACATCCGATACATGCAATTGGTGTTAATGATTTAATCTCGAAGAAAAAGAAAAAGGGACTTGTGATTCCGTCATTAAGAAGAAAAGAAAACGAAAAATCGATTTTCCTTTCTGGTGTGAGTGCCTTACACACATGGGGTTGTAAGGTTGATTGGAAATCGTTTTATGGAGAAGACAATGCCTTCATAAAATTACCAAAGTATCCTTGGCAAAAAGAATCTTATTGGATAGAAACATCTGAAGGAAAGACCCAAAGAATGGGTACTTTTGATCATCCGCATTTAACAAAGAAGGTAGTTTCGGCTCGTGAGAGTAATAATGTTCTTTGGGATATTACCTTAGATAAAAGAACATACCCTTATATTGAAGATCATAAAGTACAAGGACCAATCATTTTTCCAGGCGCTGGACACGTTGATTTATCTATCTCTGCTGCAGTTTTAACATTTGGCGAAAAATTTGAATTTTTAGAAGATTTAAATTTTGAAAGAGCATTGTTTTTACCTGACGCAGGCGAGCCACCATTTATTCAAATGGATATTTCGCATGATGGCGGTAATTACTTTATCTATACAAAACCAAAGGGCAAAGATGCTCAATGGACAATGTGTTCTAATGGTAGGATGAATCATATCGGTGATAAGTTTGTGCCTATACCTGTAAATCTGGAAGAGATTCGCAAGCGTGTAACTATTCCGGTTCCAGTTAAAAGTATGCATGATGAATTGCTAGAAAGTGGTCTTTATTTAGGACCATCATTCAGAGCAATTAAAAAATTATATAGAAGTAATGGACTTTGGGAGTCTATCAGTGAAATAGAAGTTCATGAAAGTATTCGCTCAGAATTTTTCCAATTTAATTTACATCCTGGTGTATTAGATAGTTGTTTTCAGACTGTCTTTGGAATCTTTAACGAAAGAGAAGATGTGAATAAAAAAATGGGCGTATACATTCCAGTTCATATTGATAGAATTAAATTTTATACAAAGCCAAATTCATACAAGTTAATTGTTCATGGTCGATTACGTGAATGGACTGATGAGTATGCATTAGGAGAACTGTGGATCTTTAATGAAGACGGTTCACTTGTTGCAGAATTTCATGGTTTTAAATCACAATACTTAAAAGGTTCTCGTGGTGAAAACGGAGGTGAGGAAGATAAATGGTTTTATGAATATAATTGGAATATGAAACCACGTAATGACCAAGAGTTATTGCGTAATCCTGGTGAATATTTACCATCCCCTAATTCAATCAAGGTAGCTGTTCAAGAGACACTGGCAGAAGTAAACGCCCGTACAGAACAAAAAGAATATTACGATTTGTATGAACCAGAACAATGGAAACTAACCATCGGATATATCGCTAATGCACTTAAAGAATTGGGATTGAATTTTGAGGTCGGAAAAAAGATTAATGTAGAAGATTTAGCTGCAGACTTTAAAGTAATAAAAGAGCATAATCGACTTTTCCATCACATGTTTTTATTGCTTAAGAATGCAGGATTTGTAAGTGGTGAAAATGGTCAGTACACAGTTGTACAAGTTCCATCATTCAGAGACACAAGAGCATGGATGGATGAGCTACATAATAAGTTTCCTCACTTTCATCATGAGTCAACATTGCTAGGCCGTTGTGGACCTGAGATTGCAGGTGTATTGCAAGGTACAATAGATCCAATTCAGTTAATCTTCCCTGAAGATAAGTGGGATGCGATTGTAAAATATTATGTTGAAGGTTTTGCATTCAAAAAATACAATGATATTGCAGGAAAAGCAATAAGTGAATTGATTAAAAATTTACCAGCCGATCAAACATTGAGAGTGCTTGAGATTGGTGCTGGCACAGGAGGTATGACCCAAGCAATTTTACCTTTTCTTCCAGCAGATAGGACGGAATATGTATACACGGATCTATCACACATGTTCCTTTTAAAAGCTCAACAACGTTTTGTTAGTTATCCATTTGTTCAATACAGAATCATGGATATCGAAAAGGATCCGGCTGATCAAGGTATTGATTTAAATTCATTTGATTTAATCATTGCTTCAGATGTGATACATGCCACAAGAAATCTTTCAGTTTCATTAGGACATGCCAAAAAATTATTAGCATCAGAAGGAATATTGATGATGCTTGAGGTAACCAATTCACCAGTATATTTAGATTTTATTTTTGGTATGACAGAAGGATGGTGGTTGTTTGAAGACACTGATATCCGTCCTTTGCATGCAACGATGGCACCGCAAACTTGGAATACAGTTCTAAAAAGCAATGGTTTTTCTGATGTTGCTATCTATAGCGATTTTGAGAAGAATGATGTTTCTTGTCAGAGTTTAATTTTTGCGAGATCAGAAAAATTAGATCTTGCTGTAGTTACCACTGAAAATACTGCCAAAACAAAAGCGGCTGATTGGTTGATTTTTGCAGATGAAACTGGTACTTCAAGTCAAATAGTTCAGCACTTAGAAGCCTTAAACAAAACTGCTATTATTGTTAGAAAAGGCGACGCGTTTAAGAAAATTTCCGATACTTCATTCGAAATAAACACACTTGATCAAAGTGGTGCTGATGAGGTCATTGATGCGATTTCTGCCAATGGAAAATTCCAAGGACTTGTTTTTGCTTGGGGCTTAGATTCAGTAAGCAATGATTTGTTGAATGAGAGTTCAATCATTCGTTCAGAGGAGCAATCTTCAATTATGTTGATGAACATCATGCGCAAATTGAATACTACCAATTATACAGAGAAGCCTGGCATTTGGTTGTTGTCTAGCGGTGCTCAATCCATAGGTGGCTCACCAAAATTGGTTAATCTTTCTCAAGAAGGATTACGTGGTGTTAGTCGTGTTGTGGTAAATGAGTTCCCTTTGTTCAAATCAAGAATGGTAGACTTTAGTACACCGGTTCAAGAGGTTGAATTAGAGGCATTGGTAGCTGAGTTTTTTAGCACGGATGGAGAAGATGAAATTGCATTCAGAGGAAAGAAAAGATATTTTAATAAACTAGAAAGAATTTCTAAGGATACCATTGCCCAAAGAGCTAAGAAAACAGTACCTGCTGAAGGTTCTGCTTATACAGCAACGATTTCAGAATATGGCGTTCTTGATAATTTGGTATTGCGTGAAACTGAACGCAGAGAACCAGCAGCCAACGAAGTGGAAGTTCAAATTAAGGCATCAGCATTGAATTTTAGAGACATCATGATTGCGATGGGCTTACTATCAGATGCTGCGGTAGAAGGAGGTTTATTCGGAAGAACTTTTGGTTTAGAGTGTGCAGGAGTAGTTACAAAAGTAGGTAAGGATGTTAGTCATGTTAAAGTAGGTGAAGAGGTAATGGCAACGGCTCCTTCGTGCTTAAGTGGTTTTGCATATCCATTGGCCGTACATTGTGTAAAAAAGCCTTCGAACATTAATTGGAGCGAAGCAGCAAGTTTACCTGTTGTTTATACAACCGCGTATTTCTCACTTATCCATCATTGTCGACTTGAAAAAGGGGAAACTATTTTGATTCACGCAGCAGCAGGAGGGGTTGGTATTGCAGCCATACACATTGCAAAAGCGATTGGTGCTGAAATATATGCTACTGTGAGTAGCGCTGATAAGCGTGCCTATATTGAATCCATTGGTGTGAAACCAGAAAATATCATGAGTTCAAGAACATTAGATTTCTCTGATCAGATCATGGAAAAAACCAATGGTAGAGGCGTAGATGTTGTATTGAATTCACTTTCAGGTGAGGCCATTTTTAAAAGTGTGAAATGTCTTACAGCTTATGGTCGTTTTGTAGAAATTGGGAAAACGGATATTTATAGAAATAGTAAGCTAGGTTTAGAGCCATTTGGTAATAACTTGACTTATTTTGGTGTAGACGTGGATAGATTATTTAAGCAAAAAGATATTTTCGGTGGAAGGTTATTCCAAGAATCCATCGACTATTTTGTGTCCAATCATTTTCCACCACATCCTGTAAAGGTTTTCCCTGTTGCTAAGGTTGCAGATGCATTCCAATATATGGCAGGTGCGAGACATATTGGAAAAATAATTGTTGCTATGGAAGGAGAGGTGCAAGTTGCACCACCTGCACATATCGAATTCAAAGCGGATGGCACTTATTTGTTGACAGGAGGCGCTTCAGGCTTTGGTTTGTCTGTTGCTGAATGGATGACTCACAAAGGTGCTAAACATTTGGTATTGCTTAGTAGAAGTGGTCCTAAGACGGATGAAGAAAAAGCAATTGTTGCGAAAATGATTGCCAAAGGTATCAATGTGATGATCGCTAAAGGTGATGTATCAAATAAATCTGATTTAGATAAAGTTTTTGCAGATATCAAATCTAGCATGCCACCTTTGAAAGGAATACAACATGCTGCCATGGTTTTAGATGATGGTAGTATTCCAGAAATAGATTACGATCGCTACATGAAAGTCTTCGTTCCTAAAGCTGTTGGCTGTTGGTTGTTACACGAAGCCACTAAAGAGATGAATTTAGATCATTTTGTTTCCTATTCATCTATCTCCGCTATCTATGGTAATCCTGGTCAGGTGAGTTATGTTGGTGCGAATAGCTTCTTGGATAATTTTTCCTCATGGAGAAGATCTCAAGGTTTGCCAGCTATGACGATCAACTGGGGTGTGATTGGTGATGTTGGATTTGTGGCACGTAGTGGAAATGTTGGAGGCTTATTGTACAAACAAGGATGGAAAGCTTTTAGCTTGCAACAAGCACTTGTTGTCTTAGAACAAATGTTATTAAACAATCCAGTACAAAGAGTAGCAACGGATTCTGATTGGGAAATGATAGGAAGTTTCTTCCCTCATTCTGCTAAATCAAGTCGTTTTTCTCATCTTATTCGAGAGAAAGAACTTAGCTCTGGAACTTCATCAGGTGGTGGCAATGGGTCACTAAAGATCACATTAATGGAAGCGAAGCCTGCTGAACAAATAGAAATATTATTGACTCAATTGAAAGATACTTTTGCAAGAGTACTTGGTACTACAGCTGATAAGGTGAGCACTTCTGAGCCTGTGACTAAGTATGGTCTTGATTCACTCATGGCAAATCAAATCAGAAATTGGATTCAGAGTAATGTTTCAGTAGATTATTCGATGATGAGAATTATGAGAGGTCCAACCATGGAAGAAATGACTGTACAAATTATTGATGAATTAACTGGTCAGTCTAGTATGGGCGAAAGTCTACTTGTTGAGAAAAGCGAGCTAGATAAATGGATTATACGAACTAAAAAAGTTGAAAATCCACGTCTAAGATTATTCTGTCTGCCTTATTTTGCAGGAGGTGCATCCATCTTCAATAACTGGCATGAATTCTTACCAGATGATATTGAAGTTTGTGCGGTGCAATTGCCAGGTCGTGAAGAGAGAGGAGATGAAAAACCATTTGATGATGTGAAGGAGTTGGTTAAAAAATTAACTGAGGTGATTGAGCCATTACTTACTACACCAATTGCTTTTTATGCACATAGTTCTGGCGCAGGAATTGCACTTGAATTGACAAGGTACTTAAGAAAAGAGAATGATGTGAATCCAGTTACCTTTATTGTAGGTGGATGGAGAGCACCACATCTTGTAAGTCCATTCCAATTCCTTGATGCCATTCATGATGACGAAGTATACAAAGACAAGAATATCCCTAATATCAAAAATCATCTCCGTTCGCTAGAAATTCCAGATGCTGTTATTGATAATGATGCAGTATTCAATGAGATGTTGCCTTCTTTAAGAGCAGATATTTTGTTAGGTAAGCGTTATAAATACATGGATGCTGAACCATTGAATTGTCCATTGATTGCGATTGCAGGAAGTGATGATACGGTGTTTACAGAAGATCAATTAAGAGGATGGCAACAGCATACAACTTCTAACTTTAAGTTTATCACAGTAAATGGAGGACACTTATTCTGTAGAGATAACAAGGAAGAATTGCTTGATATTTTAACGGATGAATTATCAGAAAGTGTGATGGCATAACATGATTGTAAAGGAAGTTGATAGCCATCTTAGTTTCCTAAGAGATTCTTATTCTAAGAATGAACTATCTTTCTTGAACATTCATGAGATTCAGTTATGGTCAGCGTCTTCTAAGGAATCGACTCAATTTCTACAGGAATGTAGAGAGGTATTGAGTGAGACAGAAGTTCAACGCGCTAACTTTTTTGAATTTGAACAAGCGCATCATCACTACGTGATGAGCCAAGGCGGACTTAAAATTCTTTTGGCTTACTATCTGAATAAAAAGCCACAAGAAGTTCGCATAGGCAGGCATTCAAAGGGTAAACCATATTCGATGGATGACCCTACTATCTTTTTTAATCTTTCCAATTCAGGAGACAGGATTGTGTATGCTTTTTCAAAGAATGGAGAGGTAGGGATTGACTTGGAACAGATAAGGCCTTTAGGAGATTTAGATGAGCTGATAGAAAAAAATTTTACTGTTCAAGAAAGGAAATATATCAATCATCTTTCCTCAGAAAGATTGCAGAGATTTTTTAAATTTTGGACAGTGAAAGAATCCTATTTAAAGGCCATTGGAGAAGGGATGCGATTGACTCCAGATAAGCTTGAATTCACCATTGAAAATGGAGTGTATACCCTAAAAGAAGTGCAAGGTTTTTTTGAAGAGAAAGATTGGATCTCTGCACCTCTTGCGATTGCAGATGATTATGTTGGAACCTTGACATACCTTGGAACAAATAGTCTCGCTAGCTCCCTTAAATTTTTGTGATATGAAAAGAGTTGTATTGTTTTCTATTGTTTTAACTAAATAATCTTCAAATGTCTATAAGCAGAATTTTTGATGTACTTGATCAATATCAAGAAAAATATCCTAATAAGGCAGATGCCTTTGTAAGCAAGGAAAAGGGGGAATGGGTACGATATAGTTCGAAGGAATACATCGAACTCTCTAATGCTGTGAGCTATGGCTTGATGAAGCTAGGATGTAAGAAAGGAGACAAGATTGCTACAATCTCTAATAATCGTCCTGAGTGGAATTTTGTGGACATGGGTATGGCACAACTTGGTATTATTCATGTGCCCATATTTTCAACACTTGATGCCAATGGCTATAAACAGATATTTAATCATGCAGAAATAAAATTGCTTTTTGTTTCAGATAAATCATTGTTGAAAATGATTACTGGAATTGCAAATGAAGTTCCTAGTTTAGAAAAAATCTATTCATTTGACGAAATAGATGGGGTGGATCACTGGAAGGAACTTACTAAAATAGGAGCGCAAGATAGTCTTCTCTTGCAGCCTGAACTCGCTCAGATTAAAGCGAGCATTTTACCATCCGATTGCTTAACACTTATCTATACCTCTGGTACTACGGGCAATTCTAAAGGGGTGTTATTATCACATCAAAATTTGGTGAGCAATGCAAAGGCAGCTGCTGCCGTGTTTCAATTGAAACCGGAGCATAGATATTTGAGTATTCTTCCCATTTGCCATGTAGGCGAACGTATGGCTAATTACCAACTACAATTTTCTGGTGTAAGTATATATTATGCAGAGAGCATTGCCTCTGTTGCAAAAGATTTGAAAGATGTGAAACCACATGGATTTGGTGCTGTGCCTAGAATTTTGGAGAAGGTCTTTGACAAAATCATGGCTAAGGGAACAGAGCTTCAAGGAATAAAAAAGAAATTATTTTTTTGGGCTTTAGATTTAGGCTATCGATATAAAGTAAATGGTGAGAATGGATGGTGGTATGAGTTTCAATTGTCGATAGCAAATACATTAATTTTTAGTAAGTGGAGAGAAGTTATGGGTAATGAAGTGTTGCACATAGGCGTTGGTGGTGCTGCATTACAACCAAAAATGGAAAGAGTTTTTTGGGCGGCAGGGATCAAGTTAATCAATATGTATGGACTGACAGAGACTTCTCCTATCATCACCATTAACCGAAATGCAAGTCCTTTGTTAAAACTTGGAACTGTTGGTGCCGTCATTGATGGCGTTACCTTAAAATTGGATGAGAGTGGTGAGATTCTTTGTAAAGGCGAGAATGTTATGATGGGTTACTACAAGGATGAAAAGGCCACAGCAGAAGCGTTTGATAATGAAGGTTTTTTTAAGACTGGTGATATTGGCGTATTAGATGAAGGCAAATTTTTACGCATCACAGATCGAAAGAAGGAAATTTTTAAGTTGTCTAATGGTAAGTATGTTGCACCTGCTGCCATTGAAAATTTGTTTAAAGAGTCTGTGTATATTGATCAATTGATTGTAATAGGAGAGGGTGAGAAATTTGCTAGTGCTCTTATTGCACCTAATTTTGAAGCCTTAAAAAATTGGGCCAAAGAAAATGATATTCGTTCAGAAAGCAAGGAGCTTTTATTAAAAGAGAAAAAAGTTATCGAATTATATCATCAAATTGTCTCTCAGTTTAATAAATCATTAGGGGCTGATGAAAAGATAAAAAGATTTCGAGTGGTAGGCGATGAATGGACCGTTGCATCAGGTGAATTGTCTCCCACCTTGAAGCTAAAAAGAAAGATATTGATGGCTAAATATGATGCTATTGTTCGGGAGATTTTTAATCATGAAAGTGACTAGGCAATAGCATCGAAACGGTGTGAGGGATTGCAACGATAGCTCCATGATGCTTGGTTTTGTGCGAAGTAATGGACTATAAGTGGAAAGCCCGACGCAGGCAAAGTGCAATGCAATGAAACATTTGACTGGGGCACACAAAAAATATAATGTAGTACAAGTATAATTTTAAAAAGGATAAGATGGAAATTATTGAAGTTTCAGATGGTAAAATGGCCGATGCGTTTTTAGATGTTGCCCGTATTATTTATAAAAATGATAAGACATGGGTTTGTCCTTTGGACGAGGATTTGAATGCTGTTTTTACACCTAGCGGCAATAGTTTTTTTAAACATGGAATTGCTAAAAGGTGGATTTTGAAATCAAATGAAGGGCAGTTGATTGGCAGAATCGCAGCGTTTATAGATTACAAAAAAGCCAATGAATCTGAGCATGCCACTGGTGGTGTAGGTTTTTTTGAGTGCATCAATGATCAGGAGGCGGCCAATTTACTCTTTGATACCGGAAAAAATTGGTTGAAGGAAAATAACATGGTGGCCATGGATGGTCCCATTAATTTTGGGGAGCCAGATAAATTCTGGGGTTGTTTGGTAGATGGATTTACTCAGCCTGCTTATAATGTGGCCTATAATTTACCCTATTATCAGCACTTGTTTGAAAGCTATGGCTTTCAGGTGTACTATAATCAAGAGGGTTTTCATTTTTATTTACAAAGGGAGATTCCTGCTCGATTTTGGAAAATTGCTGAATGGGTGGCGAAGAAACCTGGTTATACCTTTGAGCATTTGAAATTCAGTCAAATGGACAAATATGCAAAGGATTTTACAAAGGCATTTAATGAGGCATGGAAAGATTTTAAGGAAGATTTTGAACCGATGGAAACAGCCTATGTCATTAATTTTTTGAAGAAGGCAAGAATGGTTCTGGAAGAAAAATTTATTTGGATTGCCTACTTTAATGGTGAGCCCATTGCAATTTATTTGATGTATCCAGACGTGAATCAAATATTTAAAAATTTCAACGGAAAGTTAAGCTTGCTAAATAAGCTACGACTCTTGTATATGGTGAAGACAAAAAAAATAACGAGAGCAAGAAGTGTCTTAATGGGGGTGGTGCCTAAATTTCAAGGTTTAGGTATTGAGTCTGCATTTATTTATCAGTTGGATAAAGTGTTTAAGGAAATGCCTCAGTACACAGAATTGGAATTTTCTTGGGTAGGAGATTTTAATCCAGCTATGCGTAAACTTTGGGAATCTGTTGGTGCTGAATCTGCTAAAAAATACATCACCTACAGATATATGTTCGATAGAAATGCACCTTTCGTAAGATACCCAATTCCTGTTTTGAAATAAGTATTGCTCAGCAAATCATGTAGCTATGGAAGAAAGGTAGAAGCTATATCAATAATTTAATCTTCTGTACTTTCTTTTTTGCCCATTTGAGCAATCACGATATAGCTAAAAGCAAGAAGTAATATTTCTGAGATGACCGCAGGGACAAAAACAAAAAGTGCTACAATCATCTTGTTTTCTGGTATGAAAAAAGAAATAGACCATGCAAGAATGATACTGATGATTCGAGAAATAATGAGAATCGGAAAGGTTTGAGGAATGCTAATCATCGCTTTGAAACGGAGTAGTACATATTGTACCAAAGCGCCCATCAGAAAAACAATCATTCCTGCATTGGATATATTAAAAAGCCACTCGGTGATGGGAATAAATGTATGTGACTCTTCCAAAGCTATAATCTAATTATTGATTAAACTAAATCTAGGATGTCTTCGCTCACACCAGTATTTGAGAATCCTCCATCATGAAATAAGTTTTGCATGGTAACCATTTTTGTCATGTCAGAAAACATCATGACTGTATACCTTGCGCAATCTTCAGCGGTTGCATTACCCAATGGCGATACTTTAGCTGCATAACTTGTAAACTTATCAAAGCCTTTGATACCTGCGCCAGCTGTAGTGGCTGTTGGTGACTGGGAGATAGTATTGATACGAATCTTTTTTTCTTTACCTAGGTAGTATCCAAAAGAACGTGCAATCGATTCTAGTGCTGCTTTATTATCTGCCATGTCACTGTATCCAGGGAAAGCTCGCTGCGCAGCAATATATGTCAAGGCTACGATAGAACCCCAATCATTGATGGCGTCTAACTTGCGCGCTGTTTGAATGACTCTATGAAACGAAAGCGCGCTGATATCCATCGCTTTTAAAAAGTAATCGTAGTTTAGTTCTGTATAGGGTAGTCCTTTGCGAACATTGATAGACATACCGATAGAGTGTAAAATAAAGTCTACTTTTCCTCCTAATATTTCCATCGATTTAGTAAATAAATTTTCGAGGTCAGGCATAGAGGTGGCGTCAGCTGGAATGATTTCTGCATTACAGATTTCACCTAGTTTTTTAATTTCTCCAAAACGCATTGCAACTGGTGCATTCGTTAATGTAAAAACAGCGCCCTGGCTTTTTGCTTCTAAGGCTACCTTCCACGCGATACTATTTTCATCTAAAGCTCCGAAAATAATACCTCTCTTTCCTGCTAATAAATTATTTGACATGATATGCTCGATTGATTTTTCAGTACGAAAATACGACTATTTTATGGAGTTGCCAAAAGCTCCTTGGCATTCCTCAAAGCTCCTTCGGTGATATTATCACCGGCAAGCATCGCTGCTATTTCATGAAGCCGTTCTTCCTTATTTAACTCCTTCACATTCGCAAATGTTTGATTCGAACTACTGTTTTTGAAAATGTGAAAATGCTTTTGACCACGGGCTGCAATCTGCGGCAGATGGGTAATACAGATTAGCTGATGCCGATCTCCCATTTCGTTTAAAACCTCTGCTGTTTTTGCTGCAATATTCCCAGATATCCCTGTATCTATTTCATCAAAAATCATTGTAGGAAGCGCCACCGATGCCGCAAGAATGGATTTAATGGAAAGCATTAATCTTGAAAGTTCGCCACCACTGGCCACTTTCCTAATTTCTTTGAGTGTGCCTCCCTTGTTAGCGCAGAACAAAAATTGAATGCTATCGGTGCCATGTAAAGAAAAAATATTTTTGTCTAATTTATTTTGTTCAATCAAAAAAGTAGCATCTGGCATTCCTACTTTTTGCAAAGTAATCATGACTTGTGATTCTATTTGTTTGAATACAGCACTTCTACTCTTTGCTAACTCGTCTCCCTTTTTCGTTAATTCACTCTCAAGTTTTACAATATCATTATTCGTTTTTTCGATGTCTTTTTCTACACTATCAAAAGATAAAGATTGCTTTGCTAGGCTATCCCTAATGCCCATTAAATCATGTATGTCGAGCGCGCCATGTTTCTTCTGTAATTTATATAAAACGGATAAAGCAGTATTAATTTCATCCATTTTTGAAGCATCAAAAAATGTATTTCCTTCTAATCGTCCAATCTCTTTTTCAATATCTGATAGTTCAATCAAGCAACTTTCAATTCTTTCATGAAGCTGTGATAGATTTTGATTGATGTCTTTAATAGGTCGTAAAGTCGCGATGGTCTGATGCAACTGTGTCAAGACACTGGCTTCCTCCTCACCTAAAATTTGCATGGCTGCTACTAATTTGGATTTAATTTCCTCAGCATGATTTAAAGTTTTAAGATCCGCTTCTAGGCTTACTTGATCTATTTCTTCTAGCGCTACTTCATTTAACTCTAAAAGTTGAAAGCGAACATAGTCTGCCTCTTTATGCGCTTGTATCTGTTTTTCTTCTAGCTTTTTTAATTGAGAAAGCAAGGCTTGTCTTTGATGATAAAGATTTTTGTAATGCTTAAAAATATTTGCATTGTCGGCCACAGCATCCACTACGAATAACTGGTAATCATTTTCTCCAATCTCTAGTGTTTCATGTTGGCTATGTAAATCGACCAAGTGTGAGGTGATTTCTTTTAGCGCCTTTAAGGTAGCTGGAGTGTCATTAACAAAGGCTCTAGACTTCCCATTAGGCAATATTTCTCTACGAATAATAGTGTCTTTCGAAAAATCAAGTTCTTCTGCAAGGAATAGTTCGCTGAGTTCAATATTTGTTAAATCGAAATGCGCTTCGATTACACATTTTTCGTGTTTATCACGTAGCATTCCAGTCTCAGCACGATCTCCAAGTATCAAACTTAAGGCCCCTAGCAAGATGGATTTGCCAGCGCCTGTTTCGCCAGTAATAATGTTCATCTGCTTAGAAAAATTGATTTCTAAACTATCTATAATTGCGTAATTCTTTATGGATAGATGTTGTAGCATGTTGTAAAAATCTTTTTTAGTGTCCTCCAAAATTGATCAGTAGAAAATACTTCAACTTTGTTGGATACAAATATAGTGGTGCATAAAGCAATGTATCTGCCTTTTTAAATAATTTTCTTCACGTATAATTTCTTCGAGTGTTAAAGTAAACCTGAACATCTTAGAGATGAAGAATGGCCTTATTTAGCTTTGACAGTCTTTTTATCTGTCTTCTTTTCCTCTTTTCCATTTTTCGCTGCTGGCAGCACTGGCTTTTTTGCATCTTGCATAGGAGCCTTGGATACAGCTGCAGGTGGCGCACTAGGCATACCTTTCTTTTCTAGAGTGACAGCAGGTTTTTTATCTGTAGCCTTCGATTGATGAGAAGTATCCTTGATAGCAGTGGTTGTTGACTTATCAAATTCTTCACCATAATCATCAGCCCCATATCCTGCTGCTGTTTGGTATTTACCACAGTCAAGTTCTATTGTCATGTTTTCCGGCTTCTCAAAACGTTTCAATAAATCAATCCCAATAGTAGAATCAGCATATACCTTTTGGAAAAAGCGACCCCAAACGGGTAAGGCTTGCACGGCTCCTTGGCCATAGGTGATGCTTCTGAATCGCACAAAACGATCGTCACAGCCCGACCATACCCCTGCAATCAAATCAGGTGTAAGTCCAATAAACCATGCATCCGATTGGTTTTGTGTGGTCCCTGTTTTGCCTACAATATCTGTTTTTAAATTGTATTTATAAATCAATCTTTTTGCTGTTCCTTCGCTCACTACCCCACGCATCAATTCTATCATTGCATAAGCAGTATTTTCATCAAGCACTTCATGACGCTCTGCCGTAAATTCCTGAAGAATATTGCCATTCTTATCTTCTATACGTTCTACAAAAATTGGTTTAGTATAAATTCCCTTATTGACGTATGTTGTATAGGCACCTATCATCTGCTCAAGTGGAATGTCTGCTGAACCCAAACAAATAGAAGGCGAATTAGGAATATTTGCTGTAATGCCCATGTCATGGACCATAGTAATGACCGCTTCTGGTGTCATCTCATGCATTAAATAAGCAGACACCGTATTTACTGAGTTTGCTAATGCATGCTTCAATGTCATCATCCCACCTGCTTTTCCGCCTGAATTATGTGGCGTCCAATCTTGTACCAAATGCCAACGAGGATCTTCTTTGTGAAAAGTGATAGAGGATGAGGGCACTTGTTGACAAGGAGAAAAACCTTTGTCGCGTATGGCAACCGTATACACAAACGGCTTAAATGTCGATCCTACTTGCCTTGCAGTACGACAGTGGTCTAATTGAAAATACTTATAATTGATACCACCTACCCAAGCCTTCACAAAACCATTTTTAGGATCAACAGCAATAAAACCTGTTTCTAAAAACATACGCATATACTTAATCGAGTCAAGCACACTCATCACCGTATCTTTTTCGCCTTCCCAGCTAAAGACTTTCATCTTATGTGGTATTTTTAATAAGGCATCTATCTCAGCTTCACTCTTTCCTTGCTTTTTATATGACTTATACCAGCTGCAGGCTTGCACCGTTTTTTTCCATTCATCTTGATGGTCTTTCCATGGATTTCCACCTTTCCAATGTTGGAAAAATATTTTCTGCAATTCTGAGAAATGCTCGCTCACAGACTCTTCAGCGTATTTCTGCATACGTGAATCGATGGTGGTATAAATTTTTAATCCATCTCTATAAACATCATATTCAGTGCCATCTGCTTTCTTATTTTTATGACACCATTCCTTTAACCATTCTTTTAAACTCATTCTGAAATAGGGTGCTAGACCATCGGTATGGTCCACTAATTTGAAGTCTAGTTTAATGGGTAATGCTTGTAAGCTATCCTTTTGTGACTCTGTCAAAAAACCATTTTTATGCATCTGTGCCAATACCACATTTCTTCTAATTTTTGAAGCCTCAGGATGCAAGCGAGGATTGTATCTATAGGGTGCTTGCAGCATGCCAACAAGTACGGCCGCCTCTTCTACGCGCAATGAGTCAGTCGCTTTATTAAAGTAGGTTTTGGCCGCTGTTTTAACACCGAAAGCATTATCACTAAACTCCACCGTATTAAAATACAAAGTCATGATTTCATCTTTGGTAAATGATCTTTCTAACTTGATGGCAATAATCCACTCTTTTAGTTTTCGAAAAGCGAGTTGAAATTTATTTAGCTTTTCACCTCGCGGAAAAAGATTCTTCGCTAACTGTTGAGTGATGGTACTGCCTCCTCCTTTCGAATTGCGCAACATGACTCCTTTAAAAACTCTTGCAATAGCTTCGGCATCCACACCTGTATGCTCATAAAAACGTTCATCTTCTGTAGCTAATAATGCGTTTTTTAAACAAGTAGGAAATTCCTGAAACTTCGAGTTGGAACGGTTTTCATCATAGTAGGTTCCGAGCGTAACATTGTCAGCAGAAATCACTTCAGAAGCAAGATAGCTGTTCGGATTTTGTAAATCAATAATCTTTGGCATATAACCCACAAAACCAAGATCAATGCAAATGAACAAAATAACTAATAGCACATTGAAGACTAAAAATGCAAACCAGAATTTTTTAAGATAAGGTAGATATGGACGTTTATTTGTACTCATTTATACGGGTAAAAATAATTAAATAATGTGTGACATTCGTGAATAATTTCCACAAAAAGAAAGTGCATAAGGAATCTATAAGAAACTAGATTTTACTAGCATAAAAGATATTCATGAAGAGGCTATTGGTCTCAGGAACCCATTATCTCTATCTCCTGCATTTCGATTTTATCTTTTCTATAAAACTCAATCAAAATGAAGAAATATGAAATAATCAGCGGACCTAGAATAATACCAATAAAACCAAACAAATGAATCCCCAGAATGACACCAAAAATGGTTATCAAAGGATGCACATCGGCCAGTTTTTTTTGTAAAATAAGGCGAACCAAATTATCTACATTGGTGGTGATAATGATGCTATAAAGCAACAAACCAATGGCTTGAGGTGTATGACCGATCACTAATAAATAGGCACAAACGGGAAGCCAAATAATGGTAGTGCCTATAACTGGTATCACAGAGAATATACCTGTTAAGATGGCCCAAAGATAAGCATCTTCGACTCCGAAAATGAGATAACCAATCCAAGCAACCACCCCTTGAATCAATCCTAACAAAGGAATACCAATGGCATTAGAATGTATGTTGATTTTGAATTCCTTTAAAATAACTTGAGTTTTTGATGTAGAAAATGGAGTGAATTGCATGATCCATTGCTCAAACTTGCGATTTTCTATCAGCATAAAATAGAGGATAAAATACATCATCAAAATCTGAGTAATGGTCGTTGCTGTTGAATTCATCAAAATAGGAGCTTGCCTACTTACAAATGGAATCAGCTCCGATGCTATATCAACATTGGTGATGTCTAGATCAAAGCGTTCTAATAGAAAATGTAATTGGTCTTGAATAGATTCTAAAAAAGATTGATAATTATTCAATAAAATGGAAACCTTTGATAACAATAATAAAGAGATGACTGTTGCTGGTACCAGTATGACTAAAAAGGTAAGAAATAGAATGAAGGAGGTCGCCAAAACAGGTCTCCATTTTTTCTTTTCAATCAGTCTAAATACCAAGGGTCGAGTGATTACATAAATAATGACTGCACCTAATAGACTATTGATGAAGGTGGAAAGATAGTAGCATATAACGGCCCCCAACAAAAGTAAACAAATATGGAGGACAGTTAATTTAGGAATATTTTGTTCCATTTTCGTGTTTATTTTGGATAATTGCTCTTAAAGAACCAGTATGCTTCGTTGAGCAAGTTTCCACCAACAGCAACACTTTGATTTTTGGCAGTGATGACGAAAATTTTATAGTCTTTTTTATTTAAGCCTTTCAAGAAATCTTCACTTGCTATCAGCGAATTATAATAGGTCATCGCAGAAGCCTCATCCAAAAATTCTTTCACTACGATGATCTTCGTTTCTGCATTTAACAATAGATTCGAAACAGTTAAGCGCTTATTTGCTGGCGTTTTATTGTCAAATTCCTTGATACGATTGATTAGGTCAATATTCGCCAAGTCAACCTTTACAGGTTTGATGATAAGTCGATGAATAGCCTTTTCATCTCTCGTAAATTTACTTAAATCCATACCTGCTGGCATCAAGTCACCTTGCTTCACTAAAGAATCTGTACGAATGACTATAGCCATTGAATCTGTATAAGCAGCCAATGAATCGTCAAAATGCTCTTTTATTTTTTTATCCTTCTTATCTTTCTTATCCTTTTTGCTATCTTCTTTTATGATTTCCTTAACCTCCTCTACCTTTTTTATATCAGCCTTTTTGACTTCTACACTATCCTTCACAACTGATTTTATAATGTCAGGCGCTTTCCCAATGCTTGCGATAGAATCCTCTTTGCGATACTTGTCAATGTCGCTTAGATATAGCATCAATTCTGCTGCTTTGTCTTTTAATGGATGCGTAGGATAAGTCTTGATAAATTTATCAAGAGCAATGCTATATTCGTCCAGTTTCTTGGTATAACCTAAAGATACTGCTCCTAAGAAGGCAAAGGATGCTTCTAACTTCGTTCCTTTAAATTTAACAATGGCCTCTTTGCTTCTTGAAATCACTTGGTCATATTGCTTTGTGCTATATAAGTCATAGGTGGTATTGTAATATTCCAATGCCACTTCATCATTAGATTTTACTTTGCTCACAGCCTTAGGATCATTGATCGCTTGTGCAAATTTTGAAGCGGCAAAATCTTTTAGAATCTTATCTCTATTGGCAGTTGCTTTGGGGCCATTATTTGTTTTGCCATACAATAGGTATAGATTATAATAGCACTCTACTTCATATTTATTTGCAGGAAATCTCGCCAATAATTTTTCAAAAGTCTCTATCGACTTTACTAAATTATTAAAATCGTCTTTATAAGCGTTGGCCAATAAGAAGTAGGCATCTATCATCCTATCATTACTTTTTTTTATTTGGTCTTCGCTAGTGGGCAATAATTTATTAATTCTATCAATCTCTTTCTTCTGTTCAAAACTCACAACATTATCACTGCTGCCTGTATCGCTTGAACCAGCTGTTCCACTACTTGAAGCATCAAAGGATTTTTCTCCTCTTCTCCAATTATCTTCTAGTTTTCTTTCGCCCCATGTTTTCTTAAAGGCACTATAGCCTTTATTCCTAGAATTTTGATTGTAAAAATAAAAAGAAGCGCTTGGGTCATCTACCTCTAACTTGCTAACCAATGCAGAACTTTCAATTTTCAACTTATCCTCTTTTTCTTTTTCTTTCGCTTTCAATTCATTAAAAACGATATCAGAAACTCTTTTCTTTCGCTCCGCATCTCCAAGTTTAGCAATCATTTGAAGACTGTCTTCTGTTTCAATAATATCAAGTTGGGTGACTAAGTTGCTTAGGATATTGCTTCTTTCTTTTACAATCGAATATTGAGCCACTTTATTATTAATGATGGTTAGTGTGCTATCATAATAATTTCTTGCATCTCTATAGGCTTCATCATTATAGTAAATGTCAGCGAGCGCTATATATGTCAAGCCTTTTTGCTTTGCATTGGACTTGTTTTTAGCAAGAGATTTTTTGTAGTTCACAATTGCTTCTGATAAATTATTTTCGTTCTGATAAATTCTCCCTAATTGATAATAAATCTGATCAAGCATATCAGCATTTTTTCCATCTCTAGCCATTTTAATAAGGATGCTTTTTGCTTCAAGTGCTGATGAACCTCCCGCCGCTAATTCTGCAATCTTCAATTTTGCATTAAATTCCATATTGTAATCGGGATTGCATTTCAAAACCGCTGAATAGGCTGCTGCTGCTGAATCTTTAAAGCCATTCCTTTCATAGAGTTGAGCCAATACGTAATTAGGTCTGGCTCTTTCTTTTTTCTTTTTTATTTCAGAGATGGCAAGCTTAAGTGGAGCAATGGCTTTTATTTCGCTGGCACTTGCAATGAAATATTCTGCTTGTGCCAATTTAAAATCGGTCATGTAATTGTCCGGTATGGTTCTATCTGCTTCAATGAAAGTGAGTACAGATTGGGCTTTGTCCAACTCTTGATTTTTGATATACGATCGCGCAAGCATAATCACAGAAGCGCTTCTAGCTGGGTGTGCTCCAAGTTTTTTCTCGTGTGCTCTAGCATTCAATGCTTCTTTTAAGGCTGTTTTATTTTCTGTCTTTTTCTCTTTTTTGATTTTCTCTTTCAGCTTTATTTTTTTCTCTCTTTCCTTTTTCGCTCTCTTCTTTAGTTTGTCCTTGTTTACAAATTCATCCTTATAGCCTGTTTTGTATTCAGAGGTGATGTACTGAAAATGGTCTGCCGATTTTAAATAATCGCCTTTTAAATAATGCGCCATGCCCATCAAAAAGAAATTGTCATCACTCCATTTGCTAATAGCATGTTGCTGTATAGAAGTGGTTGCTTTTTTAATGATAGCATCATAATCTCCCCCAAATACTGCCGCTGCTGCTTTGTTTTCGTATGAATAAAGATTGATTAGGGAATCAAAATCATCTCCTGGCTTATGATTGATGTTTTTGACGGCCGTTTTATATTTGTCATTCGCATTCCAATTAGTATTGTAATGAGAAGTGAGGTCGTGATATCCTTGAGTTAAAGCAGATTTATTTGTCTTGTTGCAGGACGAAAACAGTAGTAAAAAACCAAAGATATATAGTAAATTCAATGTCTGACCTCTCATATAAATATTTAAGTTACGTATTACAGTCTTATCAAAAAGTGTAGAAAGACTGCACAACAAATTTAGTTTTTTTTATCCTATCAGTCTTATCTTTTTTAAAGGGATTAAAAGAGCAACGAACAGATTGATATTTTATTTTATCAATATTGTAAATTAACTTGGGTTCTGAGCAAAAAAATAAGCGCTTCTTTGGCTAGAAAAGCTTAATTTAGCCTACTTTTGAATTCATATGGATATAAAATCTGGCTTTGATTTATTTAATACCAACAAGGTAAAAAGAGTCAAATATCGTTTTGTAGTGCTGAGGGATGATTCCTTTAAAGAAGTTGCTTCTGTTAAACTCACGAAGCGAAATATGGTGATATTGAGCAGCACCATCTTTGTTTCTTTGGTTTTCATCACTGCTATGCTCATTATCTATACTCCATTAAAATATTATATTCCAGGATACCAAGGCGATTTTGGCTACAGAAGTAAAATATTGAAATTAGAATATTCTACAGATTCTATTCTGACGGCTATGGCTGCCAATAATATGAAAATCGCCAATATTAATAATGTTCTCAACGGAACCTTCGATTCCACCTACAACAAGAAAGGCTTAAAACCGCAGGTAAAAACAGATACCATCAATTTGTTTTCAATTTCTCCTGAAGATGAGGCTTTGAGAAATGAAATGAAAATGATGCAAGGCACTAGTTTAAAGTATAGTGATAAAAAAAGTGTCAATACCAATAGTGATGAGTCTATTTATAATCTATATTTTTTTCCGCCAGTGAAGGGAATCATCACTTCTAAATATGATGCCAAGCAAGGACATTATGGTGTGGATGTGGTTGCCCCTGTTGACGAACCTGTAAAAGCTTGTTTAGATGGAACAATCATCTCTAGTAATTGGACCCTTGATGGAGGCTATGAAATTGCTATCCAGCATGCAAATAACCTAGTATCTATCTATAAACATAATTCGAAAATATTGAAAAAAATTGGTAATTTTGTTAAAGCAGGAGAGGTGGTTTCCATCATTGGTAATAGTGGCGAAAAGTCCACCGGTCCGCATTTGCATTTCGAAATATGGAAAAATGGCGTAGGTATGGATCCAGCCAATTTTATTAAATTTTAAATCAAAAATAGAATGTTAACAGGAATGCTTGGAGTTAAATCAAATACACCAGAACAGTTACTAAAGGCTATGAATATGTTGGGAATGGGCACAACCATTACAGGTGATATTAAAACTGAAGGTGATATTCGTATTGATGGTAAGGTAATCGGAAAAGTATCCATCAATTCTAAATTGGCTGTTGGAGAATCAGGCATCATTGAAGGCGATGTGCAATGCAAAAATGCATCCATCGAAGGACGAATCAAAGGCAATCTCCATATTTCTGAACTTGTTTTTTTGCGCAAAACTGCTGTGATTGATGGTGATATTTACGCAGCAAAATTAGTGGTGGAAGAAGGGGCAAAAATAAATGGGAAATGTAGTATGGGAGGAGCTCCTGCCACCCCTGCAGCCCATCAACAAAACACAGAAAGTAGTGCAAGACTCAAATCAGAAACCAACAAATAAATCACCCAATAGTTACCTACGATACATGGGGTTGGCTGGTCAAATGATTGCGATTATTTTGATGGGTTATGCTTTAGGTTATTTTATAGAAAAGCAAGTAAAACCCGCCAATCATTTGATACTCGGCATTTCTACCTTAGTCTTTGTATGTCTTTCCATGTATGTTGCCATCAAAGATATTATCACGTCCGATAAATAATTGCACTTTATTTCTAAATATTTT
Organism: Chitinophaga pinensis; assembly: GCA_945897725.1. Taxonomy (GTDB): domain Bacteria; phylum Bacteroidota; class Bacteroidia; order Chitinophagales; family CAMDFR01; genus CAMDFR01. The sequence goes on along the minus strand of CAMDFR010000016.1, from coordinate 3,223 downwards.
TTGTGAAAAAATCATTTCTGTATTTCTCCATTTTATATGTTTTTCTGCTGCTCATTGGAAGCTTGCTCAATTATTACAAACAGGTGGATTTATTGCCTTATTTTGTTTCGAACTCTTGCTTTTTGTTGTTCTCTAGCCTCAATCTAGCCTTGATGTCCTGGAGTGTGCAGCAAAGTAGAAACACTATCTTTTTTGGTAGCTACGGCTTTAGTTTATTTCTCAAAATCATCATCGCTGTTCTCGTTTTTGCCCTGCTTAAAAAACATTATGGCTATGATAAAATTTTTACCATCTACCATTTTCTATCGTATATCATCTACTCTTTTGTAGGCTCTATAATGATACCAACGAAAAAGGAAATGTAAGAATGCTTGCCTGATTTCTTCTGGGCCTGCCCTTCGGTCGGGCTGTACGTTACAAGTTCGGACTCGTTCGGAGCTCACTACGTTCCGGGCTTTCCACTGCCATCCCTCAGGCGCTTTTCGTTATATCATCTACTTTTGAGTGCTATTGCACATTTTATGCTCTCACAAGCTTCTGAGTAAAACGAGCTTCCTTCTGCAAGCATATCGCTTGCGCGTTTGCATTCAAAAGAAGTTCTTACCATAGGGAGCTAACTTTAGTTATATAGGACAGAAGCCTTATTGAGAAAAGGAATCTTCATACAATGAATGACAAGCTTATCATAGTCGAAGGTACTTCCAGACTACCAAAAAAAATCTATCTAGGATCACCACTCAATGGTGTCGTCTTTTTTTCAACCAAATTAATATTGATGACTTCGCAATCTTTTAAATAATCCTTGAATTGCTGCTCTTTTAATGCCTGTACTTTATTGTAGCTGATGTCTAATTTCTTTAAACTTTTGATTTGAGAAATCGTAATCACTTCTTTGTTAAAATCTAATTTGGGATTGTAAGCTACATTGAGTTCTTCTAATTTATCAAGCTTATTCATGTTTTTTGGCAAGGCTTCCAGCTCATTCGATTTTAGATTCAAAACTTTTAAATTCTTTACATTGGTGATGGCCGCTGGTAATGTTTTAAGTAAATTGTCTCTTACTTGAAGATTTTCTAATAGTTTTAAATTGCCTATTTTTTCAGAAATCACTTCAATCACGTTATCATTCAGTGTTAGTGTTTTTAGTTCTTTTAAATTAAACAATTCATCTGGTAATGTCTTAATCTTTTTATCAAATTTGTTAAAGTAATTTCCATCCAACAACAAGGTTGTCAACTTGCTTAAACTACCGATGGCAGCAGGCACTTCAACGATACTGTTCGAATTCAAATTCAGATATTCTAACGATATACAATCGGTAATATCTGTAGGTATACTTTCTAAATTATTAGAACTTAAATTGATATGCGATAAATTTTCTTTGCCTTTGAAATAGCCATTTAATTTGGTGAGTGCATGGCCTGTAAAGTCGATATATTCTAGCTGTGTCAATTTTTTAAAAGAGGCTGGAAGTTCTGTCATCCTTACTCTTGCAGAGGCATTCTCCAAACTGCAATCCAATTTTTTTAAATTGACTAAGTCCCCAATTTTGGAAGGTAACTCCACAAAACTATTGCCAACAGCAATCAATTCTTCCAACGATTTAATCAGTCCTATGCTCTCAGGAAGCCCGCTGTATCTATTATAGGAGACATCTAAACTTTTTAAATTTGGCAATAATGCAAGTATTGGAAAAGCAATTTCGATATTCAATAATCGATTAGAAGTCAAATTCAAGGTAGTCAATTTCTGTAAATTTTTAAACTCAGTTGGCAACACAATCATTGCGTTATAACTGAGATCCAAATGCTTTAACTGGGTCAAATCCCCAATATTAGCAGGGATGGTAGCAATCTGACAATAGGATATATTTAAGCTTTCTAAAGTACTAATCTCTGCTGTTTTGTCAAACAAAATCTGTTCTGCGATATATGGGTTGTTCGCGAGATTCAGGCTTTTAAGATTCGGTAATTTCGATAATGAACTAGGTAAATCACGCAACTTATTGTTCTTGATATTTAGCTCTACCAAAGTTTTTAGCCCACTAATATTATCAGGAAGAACAGCGTATCTACCACTGCTTAATTCTAGTTTTTTTAGATTCGGCAAACTGCTTATCAAGCTCAAAAAGCTCGAAAGATCTAGCTCTGGACATTTGGTTACCACTATTTCTTCTAATGAAGTCAGCTGTGTAATCGCCGTGTTTACGTTCTTTAAATTGCATCTGTCAATGAGTAAATATTTCGTATTTTCCTTATCTGCAATGCCATTATTGATTCTTTCGTTGATGGTAGCCATCTGCGCAGCATCCACTTCTAGCGTATGTTTTTTATAGGCGAAGGCAGAAATAGAATCCCATGGCGTCACGTCAAATTTTTGATTCGGCTTTATGATTTCGTAGGGATTTTTATATCGTGAAGTGTCCTGTGCCTGCATAGAAAAGTTCGCTGCCAGGATGAATAAACAACATTGAATAAAAAAATATTTTTTCATAAAAATTCGTTGAATTAGAGGAACGATGTACGATGCACAAATATTATGCATTGGTCTTTTCAATTCTCATTTGAGGGAAAAATAAAACATCTTGTATAGAAGATTGATTGGTGAAAAGCATGGCTAGACGGTCCATCCCAATGCCCATACCGCTGGTAGGAGGCATGCCATACTCTAATGCTCTTAGGAAATCATAATCGATAAACATTGCTTCATGATCTCCTCTCTCCATCAAGGCAACTTGTTCTTCAAAACGAGCTCTTTGGTCTAAGGGGTCATTTAACTCGCTATAGGCGTTTGCAATTTCTTTACCATTCACCATCAATTCAAATCTTTCTACCAAGCCTTCTTTGCTTCTATGTTTTTTTGTGAGTGGTGACATTTCAACAGGATAGTCTGTGATGAAGGTCGGTTGTATATAATTGCCTTCGCATTTCTCACCAAATATTTCATCAATCAATTTTCCTTTGCCCATAAAAGGATCAACTGGTATATGTAGTTTTTGACACACTTCTCTTAACTCGACTTCGTTCATAGTAGAAACATCAACTCCTGTATGCTCTTTAATAGCATCATACATAGTAATCCTTTTAAAGGGTCTTTGAAAATCTATCACTGTATCACCCACTTGAATGGCCGTTTTTCCATGCAATTCAATAGCGATTTTTTCCAATAACTCTTCCGTAAAATCCATCATCCATTCATAATCTTTATAGGCCACATAAATCTC
>CAMDFR010000015.1 GCA_945897725.1 Chitinophaga pinensis | reverse complement strand
AAGCACTTGTTTTTTATAGACCAGAAGCACCGGTAGCGCATCAATTTTCATTTCCTTGCACAATGCTTGATTGTCATCAGCGTTGATTCTAATCAATAAAACTTGATCAGCCATTTCGCTTTTTATTTCCTCTAAATATGGTTTCATTTTTTTGCAAGGTCCACACCAATCTGCATAAAAATCAACAAGTACTACCTTGTCAGTGACTAACATCGCATCGAATTGCGCTTTTGTCATTCCTGTTGATTGTGTAGCTGTTTCGGTTGTTTCAGGAAGGTTCGCTCCTCTCCATTTCATAATTCCACCGTCTAATTCATAGACTAGCGTAAAACCATCAGCACGCATTTTACTCGCGGCTTGACCACTCCTTCCCCCACTTAAGCAATAGACAAAAACAGGTTTTGACTTATCGATGCTGCTGATCTCTTTATCAAACGTGCTTCCATTCCAATCGATGTTTTTTGCATTCACTAAATGTCCTTTTGAAAATTCATCAGGCGTTCTAACGTCGACCAACGAAGCATTTGGAGTTTTCTTCATCGTTTCAGCAAACTCCGCTGGGCTTAAACTGGTTTTTACATTTTGTGTTTGACCACTTGTACAGCCAAGCATCAATAAAGTAAAGAAGGTATAGCTAATAAAAAGTATTTTTTTCATCTTATGATCTTGAATATTGTTCAATAATTTGTGCTAAATTTTTTGCTGGAATCACACCAGATTGTCGCCATTTAATTTTCCCATTTCTAAATAGAATGATTGTTGGCACCCCTTTAATTTGCAATTCACTGGCGATCTGAGGATTTTTATCGACATCGATTTTGACAATGCTTGCTTTGCTTCCTACTATTTTTTTTAGGTCCTCCAAAATAGGCTTCATCATTTTGCATGGACCACACCATTCAGCAGAGAAATCAACTAGTGTAGGTGTGTCGCTTTTTATCAGTTCAGAAAATTTGCTGGCCATGACTTACAATTTAATTGTCGTTATCAAAGATACCTTCGATTTAATAGAATTGGAAATTAAACAGGCCACTTCAGACTTTTGCAATACTTTTTCTGCTTTTTCCTTATCAGCCTCATGTACAATCTGCAATACTGGTTCCAAAAGGATCTCAGTCATCAAAAATTTGCCATCAACCTGCTCTAATTTTCCTTTAGCGGCGCAAGAAAAATTTTTAAATTCTAGCTTAAAATTTTCCGCAATGGCCAAAAAGGTCGTCATATAACAACTACTCACGGCAGCAGTAAGCAAATGTTCTGGCGACCATATTCCTTCCATTCCTTTTGGAAATTGAGGGGGTGTAGCGATTCCAAACTTTTCATTTAACTCTGGAGAAAATATTTCACCCTTTCTATCTGCTAGCCAGTTCAGGTTTACATTGTAATAATGTGCTTCCATATTTTTATTTATTTAATTTCTTCGTAATCTACGGCTTCAATTTTATCGAGATCTTGTTTTTTAGTTGGCACGGCACATCCATTGGCACCGCAACAGCCTGTATTCGTAAGGGCTTGAAATAAAAATACGGCTGCCCTAAAACCATAAAAAGTTTCCTGCGTTTGAATCGCTTGTACCGCTATAAAAACAGCTATCAGCAAGCGTAACCACCTCATAAAATTCCACCCAGTCAATAAGGTTTGCTTGATCATCTTAATTTGTTTTGCAAGCTACTCCATCCCCCACCGTTGTGTACTTCAGAGAAACCATTGGATTTTAAAATACTCTTTGCCTGTGCACTTCTCATACCAGATGCGCAACAGGTGATAATGGCCTTATCTTTCTTCAACGTAGCATAGTGATTCGACAAATTATTTAAGGGCACATTGATCGATCCTTTGATATGACCTTGTTGATATTCCGACTTTGTGCGAACATCAACAATGACAGCTCCTTCTTTTACTAATTGAGCATAATTTACAGTAGGCCCAATACCTAATATGTTTTTAATGGTGTTGATCATTTTTTTTATATTTTAAGATTGATAATCGTTTACGTTTAACCATGAGCCTGCATCTAGGCAGTTGACACCATGTTGTTGAAGATAGTGAAATGTCTGACCACTTCTACCACCTGAAGCACAACAAAGCACTATAGGTGATTTGAGATTTTTAAACTCTTCAATTCTTTGAGGGACCTCGTTCATTGGAATATTGATAGATCCTTCTGCGTGCGCATTTCCATATTCAGCTGGAGTGCGTACATCAACGATGGTGCCTTGCTTTTCCCGAATTACTTTTTCGATATTCATTTTGCTTTTTTTATTGTTTTAAATTATTTACTCTGCCTACCATACAACTAGCATAACTTTTCAGTTGAAGTAATAAGCCATTTTTTTCGGTTGCTTCAGGATATCCCAATGAATACAACTTATCAATAATCACTTGTCTATCGATGCCATCATAAGTTATGTCAACAGTGTCTTTTTCAATATCTACAACAGTCTCAGTAACCCCTTTAATGGCCAATAAATCATTCTTGATAGTCGTGGCGCAGCCACTACATTTTAAGTTGGCAATAATAATTTTTTCATTTGTCATTGTTCAAATTTTTAAGATGATTAAAATTCCATTATGCATTATAGCATTTATTGAATCCTTGTTCCTCAATGCTTGAAAGTGTTCTTTATGAGTTCCAATGAACCTTTTTAAAAAAGCAATATCTGTACATCAATGGATCAACTTCAAGATTGATGGATCATAAAAGTGAGGATACAAGATAGATCGGCTCCAATATTATCCAAGCATCAAACAATCCTATCCTACTGATAAGGCCTTTTTTTTAGACAAATCTTACTTTTCTTCTTGTTTGGTACTGAGACCAAATGGAACGTAGAGTGGACAGAAGCTCAAGAAGCTTGTCACGATAAAAACGCCAGCAAAGACTAATAAAACAATAGCCACTGGTCCAGAAATTTGTTTGGTAAAATATAGTATAGCAATAACGACTGCTGCTGCTATTCTGCCTACTTTGTCAAAGGTTCCCATATTTGCTTTCATAAGATTGAAATTTTGATGATGAATTAATGTTGCAAAGTTATGATTGATAATGTGCCTGTACAGCTACTTTTGTTACATAAGCAACATAATCAATCAAAAAAACGCTTATGTTAGATCATTTCCCCAATGTTATCTATTATTTTACTTCGAAGTTCTTTCATGATTTTTATTTTATGAGCTATTTATTTAACAAAAAATCCTTTACAAAAAGGCATCATAAGAAAACTAAAGGGTACCTCTTCTCGCTTGTTCCGCTTCTATAGATTCGAATAATGCTTGGAAATTACCCTTACCAAAAGACTTTGCTCCTTTGCGCTGAATAATTTCAAAAAACAATGTTGGTCTATCTTCAATGGGTTTGGTAAAAATTTGTAGCAGATAGCCATCCTCATCTCTATCCACCATGATTCCCCATTTCTTTAATTCATTTAAGTCTTCTTCAATCAATCCAACTCTGTCCAGCACCGTGTCGTAATAACTACCTGGTACATACAAAAATTCAACACCTCTTTTACGCATTTCAGAAATCGTGAATACTATATCATCGGTCGCCACAGCAATATGTTGGCAGCCTGGTCCTTTGTAGAAATCAAGATATTCTTCAATTTGTGATTTTTTCTTTCCAGCGGCAGGTTCATTGATAGGAAATTTGATTCTGCCATTTCCATTAGACATCACTTTACTCATCAAAGCAGTATATTCTGTTGAAATATCTTTATCGTCGAAAGTAATCAAATTGGCAAAACCCATCACCTCGGCATAAAATCCTGCCCAGGTATTCATGGCACCTAATTCTACATTTCCAACCATATGATCTATATATTTCAAGCCTGTTGAAATAGGATGATATTCTGTTTCCCATTTTTCAAAGCCCGGCATAAATACTCCTTTGTAATTTTTTCTTTCAACAAATACGTGTACTGTCTCACCATAGGTGTGGATACCCGACTGTACAATTTCGCCCAAGGCATCTTTGCTCACAGTAGGCTCCATATAAGCTTTTGCGCCTCGTTTGGTCGTCTCTTCAAATGCTTTTTGTGCATCATCTACCCAAAGAGCAATCACTTTCACGCCATCACCATGTCGACGAATATGGTCAGAAATCGCACTTTCTGGATCAAATGGAGTGGTGAGCATCAACCTAATTTTATCTTGTACTAAAACGTATGAAACTCGATCTTTTACTCCTGTTTCGAGACCAGCATATGCTAATCCTTGGAAACCAAAAGCAGTCTTATAATAATGCGCCGCTTGCTTGGCATTGCCTACATATAACTCCACATAATCTGTTCCGATAATAGGTAAAAAGTCCTGTGCTTTTTCAAAAACTTTTTCTCCCGTATAATTAAAATTTTCTACTTGGGTTAAATCTTTTGTTGTCATTTTATAATTATTAAACTGTTAAAATTGGTTCGCTCATCCAGGATTTATAATAATCTTTCACCTCATACTTCAAGGCTTCTGCGGTAATTTTTAATGGATTAAAAGGATCGATCATGACGGCCAACTCCTTGGTTGCTTTTTGTCCAATGCTTCGTTCGATAGCACCAGGATGTGGACCATGCGTGACACCTGCAGGATGTAGCGTAAACTGTCCTGACTTGATATTATTTCGACTCATAAAATCACCATCTACATAATAAAGAATTTCATCTGCATCAATATTACTATGATGATATGGCGCTGGAATGGCGTCAGGATGATAGTCGTACAGTCTCGGGACAAAAGAACAAATTACAAAATTTCTTCCCTCAAATTGTTGGTGAATCGGCGGTGGCATATGGATTCTACCAGTGATTGGCTCGAAATTAAAAATTGAAAATGCATAAGGATAACTATATCCGTCCCAACCTCCCAGGTCGAATGGGTGTGTTTCATACACATAAGGATAAATCAATCCTTTCTTTTTAATCATGATTTTAAAATCACCATGCTCATCATGTGTTTCAAATTGATAGGGCAATTTAAAATCTCTTTCACAAAACGGACTATGCTCTAACAATTGACCAAACTCATTGCGATATCGCTTTGGTGTTCGAATGGGACCATGCGATTCAACAAATAATATTTTATTTTCGTTGCTATCAAATTCCAACATATACGTCGTTCCTCGCGGAATGATTACATAATCTCCGTACTCAAAATCAACAGTGCCATACATCGTCTTGCATCGTCCACTCCCCTTATGAACAAACAACATTTCATCTGCATCAGAATTTTTAAAAAAATAATCATGCATGGATTGAGTAGGACAAGCCATTCCGATTTGCATATCATCATTAAAGAGAAATACTTTTCTACTTTGTAAATAATCATCAGTTGGTGCTACATCATAACCCATAAAACTTAAACATTTTAAGTTATCTTCTATGGCCGCTTTTGGTCGCATGTTGATTGGTTCCCCAATTTCTTTAACCATTGTAGGCGGGTATAAATGATACACCAATGAAGAGGTACTCGAAAAACCTTCTGTACCAAATAATTCTTCGTGGTACAATGCACCACTTGGTTGACGAAAAACAATATGTCTTTTGTGTGGTATATTTCCGTTTTTTTGATAAATTGACATGATATTATTTTTATGCTTGGTTACAATAAAGAAGTAGGACAGACAAAGTCAGTAACAGGAATATTCAATTGTACGAGCGCTGCAAAACCACCTTCTACCTCAAAGAAATGATCAATACCATGTTGTTTGAGAATAGAGGCCGCAATCATGCTTCTATATCCACCTCCACAATGGATAATAAAAGTTTCATCACGAGGAAATTCTGCGATACGATCATAGATTTGATTGAGTGGGATATTGATGGCACCAATAAGGTGCTCAGATTCATACTCACTATTTTTTCTAATATCAATTAATATTTGATGCGCTTCATAATATTTTGAAAAGCTTTTTGCAGAAATACTTCTGACACTATCCAATGGCTTGTTTTCCTTTTCCCAAACGCTAAAACCACCTTTTAAATAACCTATTCCACCATCATAGCCTACCCTAGACAATCTTGTGATGGCCTCTTCTTCTTTGCCTTCATAAGTAATCAATAATATATTTTGATTGATGTCTTTAATCATTTCACCTACCCACTGTGCAAAGTTCCCATCGAGTCCAATATTTATACTATCAGGTATAAAACCTTTAGCAAAATCACCAGCATTTCTTGTATCAATAATCAGCGCTTTCGTCGATTGATGTATTTGTTCAAATTCTTTAACCGTAAGGGCTCTCATGCCCTTTGATAGGATATGATCGAAACTTTCGCAACCTTTTATATTCAACAATACATTGCTTGGAAAATAACCAGGAGGAGGCACTAAGCCGTTGAGCACCACTTTAATAAATTCTTCTTTTGAAAGATTTAAATCTAAGGCATAGTTGCTAGCCTTCTGATTGCCCAAGGTATCTGTTGTTTCTTTGCTCATATTTTTACCACAAGCAGAACCGGCACCGTGATTCGGATACACAATCAGGTCATCATTCAAAGGCATGATTTTATTACGTAAAGAATCAAATAGCAATCCTGCAAGTTTCTCTTCTGTTAAGGCTGCAACAACATGTTGAGCAAGGTCTGGTCGGCCTACATCGCCAATGAATAAAGTATCGCCAGAAATGATTCCATGCTCTTTACCGTTTTCATCAATGAGTAAATAGGTGGTACTCTCCATAGTATGCCCTGGTGTGTGAATCGCCTTAACAGTGTATGCACCTACCTTAAACAACTGACCGTCGGTGGCTATGATGGCATCAAAAAAAGGCGTTGCCGTAGGACCATATACAATCTGGGCTCCCGTTTTTTTAGCTAAGTCTACATGACCGCTCACAAAATCTGCATGAAAATGCGTTTCGAAAACATATTTAATGGTTGAATGATCCTTGACTGCTCTATCGATGTATGGTTGTACCTCTCGCAAGGGATCAAAAATCGCGGCTTCTCCATTGCTTTCAAGATAATAAGCGGCATGGGCCAAACATCCTGTATAAATTTGCTCTACTTTCATCTGATTTATTTTTAACAAACTTAATCAGTTTTAGATATAAAGACCTTTTTATCTTTAGTTAATGACAAAAATCATATTTTTCCTAGAAAAGGACGCCAATTGATAGCTAAGGTCTTTGGATGATATAGCTTAAAGTGAAACGGATTTGATTTTGCATTGCTTCAATCGAAAGCAAATAAGTGCTTCAGAAATCGAGTTAAATAAAGCACAATGAATGCTTAGGAATGTTGGGATATCAGTTGATCTTTAAAGGTGATTTTATTTCTACCTAAAACGACCAGTCCTTCGCCTTCCATTTGCTTTAATAATCTAGAGATGACAACACGAGCTGTTCCTAATTCATTTGCCAATTGTTCATGTGTAACATAGAGTGTATGACTTTTGGTAAGCATACATTTTTTCTTGATGAAGGACAACAGACGCTCATCCATTTTTTTGAAAGCAACAGCGTTCACCACCTCCAAGAGTTCTTCAAAACGCTTATGGTATAATCTAAAAATATAATCTAGCCATTCTGGATACTCCTTTATCAAAAGCGTGACCTTATCCACTGGAATAAAAAGAATTTCTGTATCCTCCTCAGCGATTGCCTTTAGCTTGCTAGTATCATGATGCATGCCTCCCAAAAAAGACATAATACAACTTTCTCCAGCAGTGATGTAGTACAATAAAATTTCACGTCCATCCTCATCGCGACGAATCACCCGAATACTTCCACTTGTGACAATAGGTATAGCCCGGATGTATGCATGCTCGTTCAGTATGACATCACCCTCTGAGAATTTTTTAATGGTTCCATACTCATATAGTTTTTCCCTAATCTCGGGAGAAGCTTTAAATTCTATCAAGTCATCTAATTCCATAAACTATATCATAAGTTAGTAAGGCCCGAGCCGAGATCATTAGATCATTCAAACATCCTAATAATGCTGTACTTTGAAATCCTTCATTTGATTTTCTTGAAGCACTTTTACAGCACGCATATAAGTATCATTCAACTCGTTGGTCATATAATAAAAATCACCTGCCTCATAGAGACTTCGGGCAATTAGACCACGCATATTTATCTTGATGAGTCTTTCTGATTTTTGCAGCTGCTCCTTATTTAATTTTACTTCATCGGCTTCTCCAGCTTTCACTAAATCATCTATCATTTCCTGTGTCACCTGAAACTTATTTTTAAAATCTACCACCGTTGGATAAGTAGCCAATAATGACTTTCTGTTATCATCTAAATATCTCAACACATAATTATTCATCACTCCTTTTCTAATCATGTTCCCATAATATTCACTTGTCTCAGAGGTATCAATGCCAACAAAAATATCAGGTAAAATACCACCGCCACCATAAACTTTTCTATCATTCACCAATGTTTTAAACATCAATGAATCTGGCAATTTGATACTATCCATATACATCAATCGGCCACTAGTGTATCGTCTCTCAAACTCACTGTAATAATCTTTTTTACCATGATCATACGGCCGTTGAATACATCTACCACTTGGCGTAAAATATTGTGCAACTGTTAATCTAACCTGGCTTCCATCGCTTAGTGGATAAGGCTTTTGTACTAATCCCTTCCCAAAAGAATTTCGACCAACAACCAATGCCCTGTCCCAATCTTGCAATGCACCACTTACAATTTCGCTTGCAGAGGCAGAACTTTCATTGATAAGCACAATCAGATTGCCATTTTCAAAAAGTCCCTTATTACCTGAGAGAAATGTTTGGCGCGACTGATGAAAGCCTTGCGTATAGACAATTAGTTTATCGTTGGTTAAAAACTCATCAGCTATACCAACCGCCGCATTTAAGTAACCACCTCCATTATTTTCAAGATCAAAAATCAGATCTTTCATACCCTTTGACTTAAGTTTATCAATGGCAGCATGCACTTCATCCACAGTGGTAGATGAAAATTTATTAAGTTTGATATAGCCGATTTTACTGTCCACCATATACGCAGCATCTACACTATACAAAGGAATTTTATCCCTCGTAATCGTAAATTCCAATAATTTTTTCTCTCCTCTTCTTAAAATAGAGACCACTACCTTGGTACCCTTTAAACCACGCAGTTTCGACATCACACCACTATTCGCAATTTTTACACCCGATATTAAAGTATCATTGACTCTAATTATTTTATCGCCGGCGACCACCCCCACTTTTTCAGAAGGTCCACCAGGTATAACATTGGCAACTACCACAGTATCATTTAACAAATTAAACTGTATTCCCACACCATCAAAATTCCCGATCAAAGGCTCATTTGTGGCCTCTACCTCTTTCTTAGGAATATAAACAGAATGAGGATCCAAATGCTCCAATACATCTACGATAGCGTTTTCAATTAAGTCGCTAGTTTTAGCGCTATCCATATAAAAATTATCAATCAGATCAATGACGCCACCAAATTTTTGAAACTCAATTTGCTCTTGTGTAATTTGTGCTTCAAGCTTTGTAGCCCCTATCAGCATTAATAAAAAAATGAATATTATACCTCTCATATATTTTTCTTTCTATGGTGAAATGTAACTAAAGCAAATAACATACCTACTTTACTAAGTTATGCAAATAAATAGCTTTTAACTGATATTTTTAGCAAATTAAGTGACTGCTTTAACATAGTTTAATAGGTAGTAGATCTCATTTTTACAAAACCATGATACAATTCTTGTTGGATTATTGCACTTTTGTACACCAATATTTTTTTATGTCAAAGTATTTTCAAATAGGCCTTCTCCTTTGTATCACATCCTTTTGCTATAGCCAATCGGATAGTCTAAAGCAGTTTATCGATAAAAAAACGTATGCCCGACAAGAAGTCCTTACACTGCAGAAAGAAGGTGCCGTTATTGTTATTTTAAAGGGAAAAACCAGAGCCATGGAAGCCTATGAGAAAGCTGGCAAAACAGCAATTGTAGAAGAAATGAGCAAGAAAATTGCTAAGACAAATCGTGCATTGATGCAGGCCTTTAATCATTATTGGGATTTTTGTCCTGTCTTTTATTTATACAATGATGACATTGCTACTTTCCAAAAAAATAACGGCGCCTCTGTTTTTATTGATTCTATGCTAAAAATGTCCACAAACATCAGCTTCCACCATACCTATCATGTTTATATAGACTTTGGCTCTTACTATGTTCCTTCTAGCAATACAAGCGACATGAAACGCTCCAAAACAAATGCACAGCCACAAGTGAAGGTGGCAGATCCTTCGGAAAGCAGTCAAACAGTAGAAGAATGTCTGGTGGTGAAAGATAAAGACCTCAACCAATTTATTTCGCCCTATCCAAATCGTTCTGTAAGTATTATGGGTAGTAGAGATATGAATAACCTTGTGGCAGCGTTGAATCGTCGTTTTTATGCTTTCATAGACGACAAATAAATTTAAATTAGAGATAGCCTCATGGAATTACTGGTAGAAGACCTAGGATTGACTTTTTATAAACCTTGCTGGGACTATCAAGAAAAATTATTTCAGCAGAATTTAGAAGCAAAAAAAAATAATACTGCAACGCAAAATTATTTATTGCTTACAGAACATCATCCTGTCTTTACACTTGGAAAAAGTGGCGATATCAAAAACATAAAAGGCGACGAGAAGCAATTAGGGGCTGCATTCTATAAGATCAATCGTGGTGGCGACATCACCTTCCATGGACCCGGTCAATTGGTTGTTTATCCCATTATAGATTTGGAGCAAATGAATATTGGATTGGCTAAATATATTTCCAATATCGAAGAAATCATCATTCAACTCATTGCATCTTATGGTATAGTGGGCCAACGAAGTGCAGGTGCATCGGGCGTTTGGCTCAATGTTGACGATCCCGCATTAGAACGAAAGATATGTGCCATTGGGGTTCGTGCCAGCAGATATATTACCATGCATGGACTGGCTTTTAATGTCAGTACGGACCTCACTTACTTCGACAAAATTATTCCTTGTGGTATTCCAAACAAAGGCGTTACCTCACTTTCTATCGAAACAAAAAAGCAAGATATCCCAATGGATGCAATCAAAACTACCTTTATTGAATTGTTTAGAAATATATTTCAGCTATAGGAATGTACTGACCTTGCTGAATAAGTGCATAAATGAAGGATTATATACCCCTTCTATTGATTTCTTTCTTTAATAACTTTATTTCTCTTCCCATTTGGCCTTCCACAGAACCATTCTCCTGGGCTCTTCTTATCAAATATGGAATGACTTCTTTTACAGGACCAAAAGGTACATACTTCGTGCAATTGATTCCTGAATCAGACAGGTTATAAGTGATGTGATCCCCCATTCCGTAGAGTTGTGAAACACTAATATGCGGATGATTGAAAGGAATATGTTTTTCTTGCAATAATTGAGTTAACAACAAACAACTATGCTCATTATGGGAAGCCACACAACATGAAATCGTATCGAGATGATCAAGACAGAAAGTAAGCGCGAGATTAAAATCATTATCAGTAGCGGCTTTATTGAGATGAATAGGAGACACATTGCCGGCTGCTTTTGCTACTTCGTTTTCTTTCTCTACATAAGCACCACGAACCAATTTGGCCCCTAAGATAAAACCTTCTGATTGTGCCTTTGCTGCGTCAGCTTTCAGATCTTTCAGTTTATCATTTCTATATAATTGATAAGTATTAAAAATGATGGCAGTCTTTTTATTTACTCGTCTCATTCTTTCAATGGTCATTTCATCAATAGGATCCTGTATCCAACTTTCCTCGGCATCTATGTAAAGGGCTACTTGATTGACTAAAGCAGCATCACACAATCTATCGAAGCGCTCATGAATAGACTTCAACTCAACTTCCTCAGCGCTAGTCAAAGCCTGCTTTTGTTGCAATTTTTCAAACAAGCCTAGGCGTCCAAAGCCTGTCAACTTAATACAAACAGCTTTGATATTCTTTTCCTTTCCAGCTAATTCAATCGCCTGCATGTTTTGCATCACAGAGAACTCATATTCTGCATCACTACTTTTTGCCTCCACTCCGTAATTCAATAATACACCTACATTTCTAGTGGCCAATGCACGTATTAACTTGGTACATTCCGTTAAATCCTCGCCACCACAAAAATGAGAGTAGATAATAGGCTTCACCAAGACGTGTATCGGAATACCCATATGCAATAAACGTTCGGTTACTGAACTACCTATTGAGACCAACCACTCCATATTGAACAATGAAAATAAGCGACTGGCTTTTTTCAACTCACTATGAGATAAGGCCTTGAAAGCAATTTCTGTATTATCGAAGCTAATAGGGTGATTTGACATAAATCTAGAGTTTGAAATGCAAAATTAATACGAAAAAGTATTTTAAATAAAAAAGTTACGAATGCAGATACATTGCGTTGGAAGAACCTATTTTTACAATAAAATAACTCAACAAAATGTCGAACAACGTACAAATCAACTGCCCACAATGCAATCTCTTAATCAATGTAGATGATGTTTTAGGACATCAAGCAGAAGAGAAATTTAAAAAAGTATATGATGAGAAAATGGCTCAATCCTATTCCGAATTGCATCAAAAACAAATTGCTTTACAAGAACAGGAAGAAAAGCTTGTAAAAGCTAGAGAAAGAGAAAATGAACTTTTTAAGGAAAAGCTGTCGAAAGAACTAGCCACAGAAAGAGAGAAATTGATGATCGAAGCTGAGATAAAAGCGGCAACAGCCTCTGAATTAATCATCAAACAGTTAAAGGAGGATAATGAAAAAAGAAAGGTCGAAAATTTAGCCTTGAGAGAGAAAGAAATTGAGATGATGAAATTGCAAAATGAAATCAAGGAACAAAAAGAAAATTTTGATATCTCCTTACAAAAAGAATTGATAGAAAATCAACGAAGGGTTGAAGAAGAAACGAAGCGCAAAGAAGCTGAAAAATTTGATTTAAGAAAAAAAGAATGGGAACAGCAATTTGAACAACAAAGAAAGTTAATCGAAGAGATGAAACGCAAGTCCGAACAAGGCTCCATGCAATTACAAGGTGAGGTCCAAGAGATTGCCTTAGAAGATTTATTGCGCCTAAATTTCCCTTACGACAGTATTAGTGAAGTGGGCAAAGGGGTAAAAGGAGCCGATGCCATTCAAACAGTATATGATAGCTTCCAACAAGAATGTGGTAAAATTATTTTTGAAAGTAAACGTACCAAAGAATTTGCTAACGACTGGATCGACAAGTTAAAAGCGGATATGAGAAACACAGGTGCCATGATTGCTGTCATCGTTACACAAACAATGCCAAAGGACATGGATCGATTTGGAATGAAAGATGGGGTGTGGATTTGTAGTTTTCAAGAAGTTAAAAGTTTGGTCTATGTATTACGTGATGGCCTTATTAAAGTACAGCATGCCCATCACACTCAGGAAAACAAAGGTGAAAAAATGCAAATGCTATACACCTATCTCACGGGAACCGAGTTCAGACAACAGATTGAGGCGATTGTAGAAGGATTTACAAGCATGCAAGATTCATTAACAAGAGAAAAAAGAGCGATGGCCAGCATTTGGAAAGAACGCGAAAAGCAAATAGACAAAGTCATTCAAAATACTATAGGAATGTATGGTTCTGTCAAAGGGATTGCTGGCAATGCAGTAGGCAATATTCAAAGTCTTGAATTACCTGAAGAAAACAGTTAATAATAAACAACATAGAATCACTAATTTTGCTCCTAGAATCAGAAAAGTATGGGCGAATACAGTCACTTTAGTTGGAAAGAAATTATCACTATTTCCTTAACACTTTTTGCAGTGATCGATATCATTGGGTCTATTCCAATTGTAATCAATTTGAAGCAAACCTATGGTAAAATCAATGCCTTTAAAACGACTTTGGCGGCAGGTTCACTAATGGTTGTATTTTTATATTTTGGTGGCACCTTGCTAAGTCTCTTAGATCTAGATATCAAATCATTTGCTATCGCCGGGTCTATCGTCATATTCCTCATTGGTTTGGAAATGATTTTAGGCCATAGCATTTTCAAGCCAGATGCAAATTATACCTCCATTTCTATTGTCCCTCTTGCCTTTCCATTAATTGCTGGAGCGGGTGTACTCACTACACTCCTATCAATGAAATCCGCCTACCACGATGGCAATATTCTAGTAGGTATTCTTTTCAATCTTGGCATTGTTTTCTTAGTATTAAAATTTATCCCAGTGATCGAAAAACGCTTAGGAGCAGGTGGCATCGCCGTTCTAAGAAGAATTTTTGGTATTATTCTCATTGCCATTGCCGTAAAGATTTTCAAAAGCAACACTACTTTTATTTCCTAAGTTGAAACTACACATTCATCCATATCAATTGCTATTCAAATATCCGTTTAGCATTGCTCATGGCATTAGAACCTATACAGATAGCGTGTTTATAGCTATCGAAAAAGATGGTCTAATGGGCTATGGTGAAGCTACATTACCCCCATACCTAGCAGATAATTCAGCTACAACAATAGATTTTTTTAAAAACATTTCCATCGAAGCAATCTATCTTCGTTTCAACTCAAAAATGGATATATTCGAAAATAAAGACACTTCAAACATGCCTGCAAAAGCCGCTATCGACATGGCTTTGTGGGATCTGAAAGGAAAAGAAGAAGGCAGAAAAGTGGATACCTATTTCAATAAAGATCTTAGAAAAAAACCTATCTACTCCACTTATACAATAGGCATCAGTACAGAAGACGAACTTCAAAAAAAAATGGCAGATGCCACTGATTTTAAATACATCAAATTGAAGCTGAATGGGAAAAATGACAAAGAACATATTCTAAACTTTAGAAAGATTTCTGACAAACCTTTTGCAATAGATGCCAACCAAGCTTGGACAAACCTCGATGAAGCCAAGCATATGCATGATTTTTTAGTGGCGCAAAATTGCTTTCTTATTGAACAACCTTTCGAGAAATCTGATAGTCAAAAAACCAAAGCACTCAAAACCTTTAGTCAACTTCCAATCATTGCTGACGAAGCGTTTCAAACCATAGACTCGCTAGAGCAGATGGCAGAAAACTACGATGGCATCAATATAAAATTGATGAAATGTGGCGGCATTAGCAATGCACATAAGATTATTGAAAGTGCACAACAATTGGATTTAAAAATTTTGATTGGATGCATGAGCGAAAGTGCTTGTGGCTGTGCCGCCGCAGCTAGCTTACAATCATTTGCAGATTGGACAGATTTGGATGGTCCATGGCTTTTAAAGAATAATCCTTTCGATGGATACACCATCCAAAATGGTGAGATTACGACATTGATGAATGAAGGCCTGGGTATCGGCACATCATTGTTTTAACAACTCTATGGAATGGTTCAACGCCTCCGTTGAAAATCTCTTCATCATATCATCATTCAAGGAAAAGAACGCAATTTGACAATCCTTGTTTTTAGAATGCTCCTTAATAAATGTTATAGATTCATTCACCTTTGATATAGCTGAAGCATCAGTATACAGCACATCCCCTCTTTGTAGATACTGCTCGTGAAAAGTAAAATCAGCTAAGACCTCATACTTCCCATCACCACTAAACAAAAAGTGTGCATCGTTTTTGAGCATTTCAAAATCAGTATTCACTAATGTAAATACACTATTATTCCTCTTCACTATGGTTCTAGAAAAGCTTGCAATGGCAAAATGAAGAGGAAGAGGATAGGTCTCTACAAAAGGAGCATATTCGTCTAGTTGATTTTTATCAAAAATAGTGGCCATCTCTGAATTCGGTGCAGCGAAATCATACAGCATCAACATACAATAACGCACAGGAGGCACATGCGTTTTGTCTTTCAACTTCTCTAAATTTAAGGTGATGGAGATTTCTTTTTTCGACTGCTGCTTCATACTTCTGAGCAACTCAAAGTAATTTTCTCTGTTCGTGTCTGTATAATCAAAATCAAATTGAATCTCATCCGCAAAATGGATTTTATATCTTTCTTCAAATGCGCTTATTGCTTCAATATAATAAGCATTTTGTATGGCAGTAATGGCTAACTCTTTATCATAGTAACCTCTATTTAGTCTGATCACTGGTATAAATTGTATGGCGTCAGCAACAGGACCGTTATAAGCGGTGTGTATAAAATCAACACCATTTGTCTCCAATACTTTAAGGTACAAACGTTCGACATGCAAATCTTTGACGAAACGACTGCGCTCTTCACTCCACAGCACTCGTGTCTCCCAGTCATACATCGATAGGCTAACTTTTTTTTCTTTCTTGCATCCTACAGAGAATAGAATCACAGTCATCAAAAAGAATTGAAAAATAGAGGTGCGCATTAAAAGCGAATGTAGATATTTTTCCTAAGTACTGAGATAAGTTAAAGCATTGCAATGACAAATTTTTCATGCAGTAAAGGTCTCAAAGATTCAACAGAAGCTTTTTTCTCGGCTATCTTCCTAGCCCTACAAATAAAAAAATCTACAATCAAGGGTGAAAACATATCGTAGACCAATCTTCTCTCAAGCTTTTGATCAATTGATAAAGTAATAATTGCGTTTCCCAGAAATAAAAAAGGGTTTAGCATTGATTTGCTCTACCCTTTTTTTTGTTAAAAAAAAACATTAAATCAAATTAAATACGGCTTCTTTATTGCTAAAATCTTTGATGATATTCTGTACTCCTAATTCTTTCAAACGTCCATTACTATGTACATCTACCCCAATCAATCGAATGCCCAAAGATTGAGCCATTTTAACATCCCATGCGCCATCACCTATGTAGATAATATCATCAAACTTCGAACAATCATACTGCTGCTTGGCTAACTCAATCACATGCTTGGTGATGCCAACCCTACTAATATCATTATCAGAATTAGCTATTGGCAATTCCTCATAATCGATTCCACTCACATTCAGCTTAAAATTCGCTGTATGTTCCCAACAACCAGTAGCAATCGCTAAACAAATTTCATCTCTGCTTTTTAAGAATTCTATAAAATCTGTGGCGCCTTTTACCTCAGCAAAATTTGATTCAGATTCATTGTAAAGCTCCACTAAATTATCATACACTTTCTTCTTTATTTTTCTTAAGTCTACCGGCCCACAAGTCCTACCTATCACCACTTCGAAAACATGTTTCGCAATACCGGTATCGGTATAATCTTCGACCTCTTCCCAATCTAAGCCTGAAACATCTAAATCATACAATTCCATATAGGCTTTTTCAAATGCTTTGTGATCTGTTTCGTTTGTATTGGTGAGTGTTCCATCAATATCAAAAATGACTAATTTCTTCATAGGGTATAGGGTACTAATTTTTGTTGTTGATTTAAAATGGGTAATATTTTTGTTTGATTTAAAGACATGCAAAACTCAATGTCTTTTGTAACGCCATGTTTCGACAAGCGCTGGTAGTGCGAGGAGAATTTCACCACCTCCATTAAATTTTCCTCGCTATTTACATACAGATGCCTCGCTGCAAAAGCAGCATCGTTATTATATTCAAAATCTAATTTTAATCGATCAATGACAGCTCCCGCAAACAGCGTATCCTCTAGGTTGAACTGATCTTTCCATCCTGCGCAAAAAAGAATGGTATCTTTTTTATCTTGCCTAATAAAATCAACAATAGCATCCAAATTTAAAAAAGATCCTGCTACAATTTTATCGGCCCCTAGCGACATTTTTATACATCTAGTTCCGTTGGTGGTCGTCAACACTATCGTTTTTCCAGCAACCAATTCCTTGCTATATTCCAAAGGCGAGTTCCCATGTAAAAAGCCCTCTGGTTTTTGTCCATTTCTTTCTGCTGCCTTCAATAAGTTTTCACCTTCCATAGCTAAACATTCTTCTAAGGTCTCTACAGGAATCACAGCTTCAGCGCCATTTTCAAGGGCATTGCATATAGTAGAGGTTGCCCTCAACACATCAATGACCACAACATTTTTACCTCGATGGTCAAGCAAGGGAAACAATAAAGGTGATAAGCATACTTCTATATTCGGCTTCTGCAAAACGACTTAAAATTTATGACTTGTAAAATGGAATTTTAGCTATTTGCGCTTTTATTTTTTTATCGCGAATAAGAACATAAATATCGCCTCCCATAATGGCATGAGCAGTGTTTACATAACCCATTCCGATGGCTTTATTTAATGATGGTGATTGTGTACCACTGGTCACCTTACCAATAACGGTCCCATCAGCATCACATAGCTCATAATCATGACGTGGAATACCTCTGTCTATCATTTCAAATCCAACTAATTTTTTCGAGATTCCCTTTTCTTTTAAGGCCAGCATCAAACTCTTACCATTAAAATCAGGTTTTGCTAATTTGGTAATCCATCCCAAACCAGCTTCTAATGGATTCGTTGTGTCGTCGATATCATTGCCATATAAACAAAAGCCCATTTCCAATCTTAATGTATCTCTCGCGCCCAAACCTATTGGCTTAATATCTAAAGATGCTCCAGCCGCAAAAATAGCGTCCCACAATTTCTCTGCTTCCGCTGTAGGGCCATAAATCTCAAACCCCCCAGCACCAGTATAGCCTGTAGCAGAAATCACCACATGCTCAATACCAGCAAATGTACCAATGGCAAAATGATAATATGGAATAGAAGATAAGTCAACAGAAGTTAATGATTGCAATGCTTTACCAGCATTAGGTCCTTGAACAGCCAATAAACAATAATCATCAGAAACATTGGTCATTTTAACCCCTTCTGTATTATGCTTCGAAATCCAATTCCAATCCTTGTCAATATTAGAGGCATTCACCACTAACATATAATTACTTTCATCTATTCTGTATACCAGCAAATCGTCCACTATACCTCCTGTTGCGTTTGGCAAACAACTGTATTGTGCCTGACCATTGATCAATTTCGATGCATCGTTAGACGTAACTCTTTGAATCAAATCTAAGGCGCCTGCACCTTCTAACATAAACTCACCCATGTGAGAAACATCAAATACCCCAACATTGTTACGTACTGAAGCATGCTCCTCATTTATTCCAGCATAAGAAACAGGCATATAAAATCCTGCAAAATCAACCATTTTAGCTCCTAATGCTTCATGGCGTTTAACCAAAGGTGTATTTTTCATATATTTTGTTTAAAATTATTGTCGGCAAATCTACAATTAATTACTTTTCCTATACAACCTGTTTATAATTATTATCGTCTTGATTTAAAATTGGCATAGTTTTGCCCTAACCTTTCAATAGTAAACCAACAATTCCAAGGATGAAGTTAAAAGAACCAATCAAAGTTTCAGATATTGCAAAGATGATTAATGCGACCGTTATTGGGGATGGAAATGCAATGGTAACGGGAATAAATGAAATTCATAAGGTCGAATCTGGTGATATCACCTATGTAGATTTTCACAAATATTACAACTTCGCTCTAAACTCTTCCGCTACTTTTATTCTGATAGACAAGGAAATAGAATGTCCGGAAGGCAAAACATTACTTTTGTCCAAGGATCCCTTCAATGCATATAATTTTTTAACACAACAGTTTCGCCCTTTTATCTCCTCTTCCAAAAGTATCAGCGAATCTGCTATCATTGGAGAAGGGACCATCATTCAACCTAATGTTTTTGTTGGCAATCATGTAAAGATTGGGAAAAATTGCCTCATCCATCCTAATGTTACCATTTATGATTATACAGAAATTGGTGATAATGTAATCATACAATCCAATACCTCTATCGGCTGCGATGCCTTTTATTATAAAGGTCGTCCAGATCAGTACGAAAAAATGCACACCGTTGGTAGAGCCATCATTCATAACCATGCCGAAATCGGTTCAGGCTGCGCCATCAGCAGTGGGGTAAGTGGCGATACCATTATTGGAGAAGGGAGCAAACTAGACAATCATATTCATATTGGCCATGGTGCTGTTCTCGGCAAAAAATGTTTAATCGCAGCACATACCGCCATTGCTGGTAAAACCATTATTGGCAATAACTGTATCATCTATGGTAAAGTTGGCATCAGCAAAGACTTACGCATCGGCGACAATACTACTATCCTAGCCTCTTCTAATGTCGACAAAGATTTAGATGGTGGCAAAACATATTTCGGTTCACCAGCCATCGATGCTCGTCAAAAATGGAAAGAACTCGCTATCATGCGCATGCTTCCTAGTATGTGGGATAAACTTCGCGTACTCGCCAAAGAAGAAGTAGATTCCTAAACAATCGTTTTTATCTTATTATATTATCTGGGCGCGCCCTGCAAAAGGCAGGCAGGCCGGGCCATTCGTTTCAAGTCCTCGCCGCTTAAAATCAAGCGCCTCCGGGCTTTTCACTGCTGTCCCTCGCGCAAAAATTTGGCTTTGATAAGCTTGTTCAATGCTATGGGTATTAACTTCCTTTGATTGACAAGACAGTTGAAGAAACCTAATACCTAGGTAAAGCAATGTTGTTATCCCTATTTTTCAAAGCCTTGTAAATCGTACTCTGTATGTCAGAACGCACACCCATACTCACTAATTTCCAATTCTCTGCGTTCGGATTGACACGATTGCTCAGAAAAATATAAACCAAATGATTCTCTGGATCCACCCAAATACAGGTACCCGTAAAGCCGGTATGACCATAGGTGCTTAATGGAGCCTCTGCGCTACAAGGATTGGTTTTATTAGCATCTGGCTCAGGCTTATCAAAGCCATACCCACGACGGCTTACCGTACTTTGTTTCTTCGTAAAAAGATCGATTGTGCTCTTATCCAAAAATCGTTTGCCAGCAAAAGTGCCACCATTCAACAACATTTGCATTAAGGAGGCCAAGTCCGAACTATTGGCAAAGATACCTGCATGGCCGCTCACACCACCCATCATGGCTGCTCCAGGGTCATGTACATATCCACGCACTACTTGCTTCCTAAACAATACATCATTCTCAGTGGGCATACAATCAGTGCTTGTAAACCCATTCTGCAAAGGATTATAGGTAAGACGCTGCAATCCCATTGGGGCATAAAAATTGAGCTTCATGTATCGATCTATAGACATCTTCGTAATCTCATCTTCAATATGTCGCATAATATACATACTCAAATCGCTGTATACAAATTTTCTTCCCGGAGTAATTGGGTAATTGGTAATTAAATTCCAAATGTCATCTGGACCATTGTTCTTAATAAATAAATTTGCTGCCACAGGCACTGTATAGCCCAAGGTAGAACTGTACCTATAATTCAAAGCTTTTTCAATATCCGAAGAAATGGTTTTTTTATAAAAAGGAATGAATGGCGTGAGTCCCGCCTCATGCATCAATAAATCCTTTACTTTTATTTCTTTGATGGTGGCATCTGCATTTAAGGGAATATAATCTTGCACCGTTTTATTTAAGTCTAATTTCCCTTTAGTATACAAATCCATGGCTTCAATAGTTGGTGCACAAATTTTTGTACAAGAAGCTATATCATATAAATTAGAAAGACTAACCTTCTGTGTCTTGGTATAATCGGCATACCCAAAAGCCTTATTATAGATTACTTTTCCGTCCTTTGCAATCAATACTTGAGCACCCGGCATGGCACCAGCACTAATTGCTTTTTGTACCGTATTGTCAATAGCCACAAAATCTGAAGACCGCAATCCAAGCTCTTCTGGAACAGTATATTTCAACCTGATGGTGGTGTCAGAAAGAAATCCTTTTCCCGCAGCATAATATAAAGAAGCAGTAATTGGCAACTTTCCTAAGGCTGGAATACCGCCAAATATAACTTCTGCAGCAGCTCTTTGTGCATACTCATTGTCCTCGTATGCCACCACTGTAGTATTTAAATAATCAAAATATTGCAAACTATAGGGCGATCCGAACAATACTAATACGACCTTGGTCTTGGCACTTAAAGAGTTAATAAAGTCAATTCTCGTTTGGTTGAGTCCATAATTCAAATCCAATTTTCGAGACATTTCATGAACGCCAATCACCACATAATCATAAGCACCTAGGTCGTTTAGCATCTTCGAACGTGTTTCATTTGGGGATTCTTTTATCATATGATAACTATCAAACTTAGCGTAATTATCAAGCATATTTTCAAACTCGCCATACTTATCTTCGCCATAATCAAGTACCGCAAATTTGGCATTATTATAATTGGCCAAAGGCAATTCATTGGATTTATTTGCCGCAACAGTCATAGCATTTTCAAACAATTTTTGCTTGATAAGCAATCCTTTGCTATTATTCAAATCTTCATTGATATTTACAAGGCTTACGGGAGCATAATTGTTTAAACCAACATCATACTTGGCGGAGAGAATTCGTTTAACACTAATCTCCAAATCAGCCTTTGTAATGCTTCCATTGGCTAATGCTTCCTTCATCTTTGCAATAGCAATTGGTACATTTTGAGAGAAAAGTAGTACATCGTTCCCAGCATTAAAGGCCTTCACCTCTATCTCTCCTGGTGCAAAATAGGAAGCAACCCCTTTCATGTTTAATGCGTCAGAAAACACCAATCCTTTGAAGTCCATATCGCCTCGAAGCAATTGTTTGCAAACCTTAGCAGACAAAGAGGTAGCAACTCCAGGCGTATTATCTAGCGCAGGCACGAACAAATGAGCAGCCATCATACTCTGTAACTGATTATTGATAAGGGTTCGGAAAGGAAAAAGCTCTAGATTCATAATTCTGTCGAGAGGCTGTGAAACTGTTGGCAAGGTGAGATGCGAATCTTCTGAAACATCACCATGACCAGGAAAATGCTTGGCACATGCCATCACACCTACATCTTGCATGCCTTGCATATAGGACAATCCTTTAATAGCTACATTCCATTTATCTTCTCCAAAGGAACGATCATTGATGACAGGATTTTTAGGATTGTTGTTGACATCGACCACTGGAGCAAAATTCACGTGTATGCCTATGCGCTTACATTCTAGCCCAATCTCTTTACCCATTTCATAAATCAATTCATTGTCTCGCACCGCACCTAAGGTAAGTTGATGAGGGTACTGAATGGTGTTTTCTAAACGCATGGCTAAACCCCACTCACCATCAATTCCGACTAGCAAGGGCCATTTGGAATACGATTGAAACTCGTTGGTCCATGAGGCTTGTGTGGGTGCATTGCCTTTAAAAAAAATAACGCCACCTATTTTATATTTTTTTATCAAATCGATTACGACTTGCTTATTCTGCTTTTCCTGAACGGTATAAGCATCTACCATAAAAAGCTGACCTATTTTTTCATCGTCAGTCATCGAGTTAAATTGCTCATTTACCCATGCCATTTTCTTAGGGTCAGTAGCAGGCTCATCATCCCCTCCCACCAACTGATTCATTGGTGTAAGGAAGCAGGAAAGCGCTGCAAATTTTAACAAAAAACTCTTTACAAACATTTTTAATGAAACATTATTTTACAATATTTACAATGTTACAAATAAAAGCTCTAACGTAAAGTGATATGGGAATAGTATTAATCAACGCTTAAATGTTTGTAATAAAATAATAGCCGAATTTTAGCGATTCTTGTACCTTTGTAAAACAAGTCGAAATGAGCTTTTATACACTTCTTTAATGGCCAAAAAAAGGAGTCACTAAAACGTACTATGATTGGCTGACGAGTAAAAAATGAGTAGACCAAATAGCCAAAGGACTAAAAAGTATTAGAAATGGGAATTTATAAAGCAATGGAACAAATTCAGAATCATATTGGAAAGATATCGTCCATAGTAAATTTGCTTGCTTAATTTCGACAAGGACTAAAAATTAATAATGAGTGGAATTATAAAATTATTGCCCGATCACATATCGAATCAAATCGCCGCAGGAGAGGTGATTCAAAGACCAGCCTCTGCCGTGAAAGAATTGATGGAGAACAGTATCGATGCCGGAGCAACCAATATTAAATTAACTATCAAAGATGCAGGTAAGGCCCTGATTCATTTGGTAGACAATGGCTGTGGCATGGGAGAAACAGATGCTAGACTTTGTTTCGAGAAACATGCTACTTCTAAGATTAGAGACATTCATGATTTATTTGCTATCAAAACGATGGGATTCAGAGGTGAGGCTATGGCCTCTATTGCTGCCATTGCTCAGGTAGAAATGAATACCAAGTTGAAAGACGACGAGCTAGGCACTCAATTGATTATTGAAGGAAGTGAGGTTCTTTCTCAAACACATTGCCAATGCGCAGACGGTACACAATTAAGCATCAAAAACCTTTTTTATAATGTACCCGCCAGAAGAAATTTTTTAAAATCAAATGCTGTAGAAACGAAACATATTATTGATGAGTTCTTAAGAATTGCTTTGGCAAATCCAGGCATTGCCTTCTCGCTCTTCAACAATGATTACGAGTTATATCACCTGAAAGAAGGAAATTTAAGACAGAGAATTGTAGCCATTTTTGGAGAGAACTATAATAATAAAATCGTTCCAATAGAAGAAAAATCAGACAATGTGCATGTCTATGGTTTTATTGGGAAACCAGATCTTACAAAGAAAACAAGAGGCGAACAGTACATTTTTGTCAACAAAAGATTTATCAAAAGTCAATATCTCAATCATGCTATAGTAAATGCATACAGTGAAATGATCAGCAAAGATAGTTTCCCTTTTTATGCCCTTTTTATCGATATTGACCCAACCTTAATAGACATCAATGTACATCCTACCAAACAAGAGATAAAGTTTGAAGATGATCGATTGGTGTATACATTTATGAATGCTGGAGTACGTCATTCTTTGGCTAAATACAGCATTTCCCCTACACTAGATTTTGATCAAGAAGCATCCATCAATAATTGGTCTGGATTCAATACCTCCTCCGGTAGCAGCAACGATTCAATTATAGATAGAATTCAAAATAGAAACTATAGTCAACCAAAAATTGAAGCGGCTAAAAATAGTAATCAGGCTAAAAATTGGGAAGAGCTTTACAAAATTGCCGCTTCTAATAATGCCAGTGAACAGATAGCTACAAGCCAGCAGCAGGAGTTGATTGAAAAAGACGAAGAAACAATTCTACATAAAGAGAGTAGACATTTCCAAATACACCAGCGATACATCGTTTCACAAATAAAGTCTGGATTTATTCTTGTAGACCAAGCTGCTGCTCACGAACGAATCTTATACGAAAAATTTTTGCGCTCACTAGCTCAGAATAAATCCATTAGTCAAAAACAATTGTTCCCAGTAAACTTAGAATTTTTACCTCAAGATGTTGAAATATTAAAAGATTTAATGGAAGATATCAATGGCCTCGGCTTCGATATTCAATTCTTTGGTGGCAATACCTTCGTGCTGCATAGCCTCCCTGCTGATATCCATATCGTAAATGAGAAAAGAGTGATTGAAGAGCTTCTTGAACAATATAAAATGAGTTTACAAATCTCCAAAATCAATAAGAGAGACGCTCTTGCACGAAGTCTAGCAAAAAGTTCAGGCATCAAAGCTGGTAAATTATTAAGCATTCAAGAAATGAATACACTGATGGATGAACTTTTTTCTTGCGAAAATCCTTATACAACGGCATTAGGACAGGCTATATTCATTAGCTTTGATTTCGATATGCTAAATGAAAAATTTGCCAAGTCATAAAATTATTATTGAATAAAGAGATTATTAATGAGTCAATATTCCATTTTCAGAGATTCTACAGTTGTTAAAAACATCATCTACGTGAATGTTTTACTGTATTTACTAACCATTTTACTTTACCTCACCTCTGGCATTAATTTAGAACAAGTCCTTGGCATGCATTATATGGGTTCTATCGGTAGTTATAAGCCATGGCAATTATTGACCCATTTCTTTATGCATTCAACCCTGGTTTTAAATGAGCAAGGTAAATTTATGCAGCCCTATATTTACCATATACTTTTTAATATGTTTGCCTTATTCACATTTGGAAATATTCTTGAAAAAATTTGGGGACCGAAACGTTTTTTATTTTTCTACATGTTTTGTGGTTTTGGTGCTGCCATCGTTCATGAAATGTCCCAGGCATTTCAAGTATACCAAGCTTTTGGAAGCCTATTCATTCACCAAGACATCGGGATTACGTTGGGTGCCTCTGGAGCTATTTTCGGACTCCTTGCAGGCTTTGCAATTCTCTTTCCAAACACAGAATTACAGCTGATGTTTATTCCGGTTCCCATCAAAGCAAAATTTTTAATTGGTGGCTTCATTTTGATTGACTTAATTGGTGGCTTTACAGGATTTAGTTTATTCAGCATGGGTGGTGGAAATATCGCCCATTTCGCTCATCTCGGCGGCGCTGTATTTGGTGCAGGCATGGTGCTGTATTGGAAAAAAACGAGCCGAACTTTTTTTTAAATGGCCATCATTCAAACAATAAAGGAAGATCTACGTGCTGCATTTAAAAATGGGAATACACTCATTCAATTGATTGTAATCAATGTCTTCATTTTTTTAGCACTTCATTTTTTTCGACTGATATTGTCTACGACCACCTCTCAACATGGTCTTACTGAAAGTTTGTCATTCAAATCCATATTGTCTTACATAGCCATGCCTTTAAATGCAATTGAATTTGCACACAAACCTTACACTATACTTAGCTATCAATTCATACATATTGATACAATTCATTTATTGAGCAATATGGTTTTTATGTATTTTTTTGGGAGCATCTTAGAGAGTTATTTAGGAAATAAAAAGACCTTAAGTCTGTATTTATTCGGTGGCATAGTCGGTGGATGCTGCTCCATGCTCATCTGCACTTTTATTCCCAATTCAGACAGCAGTTTGCCATTAATAGGAGCTTCGGCAAGTATTGCTGCTATTGCAGTAGCAGCTGCGGCAGCCCATCCTAGACATATTGTTCGTATGATGCTATTCGGCGAAGTACCATTATATATTTTAGTGCTCATTTTTTTGCTTATCAATATCATATCGGTCACTTCTTTTCTCAATTTATCAGCAAGTCTTTCGCATCTAGGTGGCGCTGCTTTTGGATACTTTTTTATGTATCAAGCGAAGAAGGGGAACGATTTATCTACATGGCTAACTAAATTACTTAATGGTCTAAAAAATCTATTTAGCAAACAAAAACTAAAAGTTTCTCACCTAAACCTCCACAAAAAAGAAGACACTTTGAATCACAGAAAAGGAAATGAGAAAATAGAGCTTATACTGACGAAGATCAAACGTAGTGGATACGATAGTTTAACAAAAGATGAGAAAGATTATTTATTTCAGTATAATAAGGACTAAAATCTTGTATTTTTAAGCATAAGAACCAGAATAGAACATTGAAAAAAATAGCGAAATTCATAAGCATTCTTTGCTGTTGTTGCCTCCTTCTAACGGTAATGGGTTGTTTCATCAACCCAGCCTATTCATGGTTCTATGCCTTTCTAGGATTCGCTTTCCCACTATTTGTAATCATCAATTGCGGCCTCGTCATATTTTGGTTATTTGTAGAAAAAAAATATAGTATTGTTATTATAGTTTCTCTAGCACTCACCCTTCCATTCATTCTGCGTACCTTCAGCTTTTCTTTTGCTGATGGCAAAGCTGAAAAAGACCCAAATAGTATAAAAATTATAACCTATAATGTTAGAAATTTCGATCTCTATAATTGGAGCCACAATACTAATACTAGGGCGCAGATGTTTGCCTTATTAGAAGCTGAAAAACCTGATATTCTTTGCTTACAGGAATTTTACAACGACACTGCTCATTTTAAAAACATTAAAGATTTACAACAGTTGCTCCAGATGCCTTATTACCATTATGGGAAAACGGTTAGTCTTCAAGACCATAAGCTTCCAAGAAGTTGGGGAATCATTACCTTCTCAAAATTTCCTATCATCAACAAACAAAGGTTGGAACTCTTCAATACCAATACCAATGCCTGTATTTATTCTGATGTACTTATAAACAATGATACCGTCCGAATCTTCAATATGCATCTACAGTCCATTCATTTTGGATATAATGATTACGAATACATTTCCAAAATAGAAGAGACACAAGATGCTGACATGGTGGCAACAAAAAATATTCTTAGAAAAATAAAAAGAGCGGCAACGAAGAGAGGAAAACAAGTGGACATTGTTGCCGAAAGCATTAGAAATTCGGATAAAAAATTAATCATTTGTGGTGATTTTAACGATCCTCCTGTCTCTTATACCTACCAGCAACTCAGCAAAAATATGCAAGATGCATTTGTTAAAAAGGGTTTTGGCTTAGGGAGAACATATAGCAAGATACTTCCCATACTCCGTATCGACTATACTTTAGTCGATCCTACCTTTAGGGTTATTTCAAACAAAACCATACATCGTGCATTATCTGACCACTATCCAGAGGTAACAGAATTTTCGATTCACACTACTAAAAAATAAACATTCTTATGCTTTATCTATTAATTTTGTGCACTTCATTCAAGCACTTATATCGTGGAAAACAAGCTATACATCTATAATACACTCAGCAGAGAGAAAGAATTATTCATACCCTTACATCCTCCCTTTGTTGGTTTGTATGCTTGCGGACCTACAGTATATAGCGATGTCCACCTAGGAAACCTAAGAACCTTTACCACCTTCGATTTGGTGTATCGTTACCTCACTTATTTAGGGTACAAAGTACGCTACGTAAGAAACATTACAGATGCTGGACATACCACCAATGACGCTGGCGACGAGCAAGATAGAATTTCGCAGCGTGCTCAAATTGAACAATTAGAACCCATGGAAATTGTTCAAAAATATACCGTCGGATTTCATCAAGTTTGTGAGGAATTTAATTTATTACCACCTAGCATAGAACCAACAGCCACTGGACATATCATCGAACAGATTGAAATGATAGAACGTATTATCGCTAATGGCTATGCCTATGTGGTAAATGGTTCGGTTTACTTTGATGTAAAAAAATATGCAGAAAAATATAATTATGGCAAACTCAGTGGCCGAAAGCTTGACGAATTGATGGCAGGCACTCGCGAGCTTGATGGGCAAGATGAAAAACGTTTTTTTGCTGATTTTGCCATATGGAAAGCAGTGCCGCCAGAACATATTCAGCGATGGCGAAGCCCATGGGGTGAAGGCACTCCAGGATGGCACTTAGAATGTTCTGCTATGGGTACCAAATATTTAGGAAAACAAATTGATATTCATGGTGGAGGAATGGATTTAAAATTCCCACATCATGAATGTGAAATTGCTCAAAGTGTGGGATCAGATGGCATTGAACCTGTTCGCTATTGGATGCATGCCAATATGCTTACCGTTAATGGAGAGAAAATGAGTAAATCAAAAGGGAATTCATTTTTACCCATGGAATTAATCAAAGGGACGCATCACCTATTAGACAAAGGTTACAGTGCCATGGTGGTTCGATTCTTTATGATGCAAACCCATTATAGTAGTACGCTCGATTTTTCAAATGAAGCATTACAAGGAAGCGAAAAAGGATTTAACAGGTTATGCGAAGCGATCAACTTATTAAATCAATTCAGCGAACAAAATTTTCAAAACAGTCCCGATAACGAGCATGATGAAGAAATAAAAAATCGTATTGAATCATTAAGCACTAACATGAATGATGACTTCAACACACCCAAAATGATTGCAGTGCTTTTTGATTTGGCCTCTTATGTCAATAAAATAAAACACGAAAATCTTGTCATCAACCGAAATACATATATCAACTTACAGACTTCATTCAATACTTTTTTTACTGACGTACTAGGATTAAAATTGGAAAGCGATAATGACAACAATGTGACGAGTGGCTTGATGGAATTAATTCTCGAAATGCGAAAAGATGCGCGAGACAATAAGAATTGGACGGTTTCAGATAAGATAAGAGATACACTAGCTGCCTTAAAAATACAGGTCAAAGATGAAAAGGATGGAGCCACCTGGAACAAACTTCGCTAATCAAAAACAAACGAACATGAATAAATTTCATTTAATTTCAAGTGCTCTTTTTCTTAGCTTACTCATCGCCTGTAATTCTTGTACCCAGACTCCTAAAAATCCTGAAAAGGACAATACGACTCAGAAACTAGAGGTGACAACTCCTACCTTTAATGCTGATTCGGCTTATTGGTACACAAAAAAACAAGTGGATTTTGGTCCACGGGTCAACAATAGCAAAGCCCACATAGCCTGTGGTGATTGGATGATCGCCTTCTTAAAACAATATGCCGATACAGTATATGTTCAAAATTGTGCACTGAAAGGTTATGATGGGAAAATTCTAATTTCAAGAAATATCATTGCATCCTTCAATATCAATAACCCTCAAAGGATTGCCCTTGCTTCACATTGGGATACAAGACCATGGGCAGACCAGGATACTGTCAGAAAAAAAGAACCTATTGACGGGGCAAACGATGGGGCCAGTGGCGTGGGTGTTTTATTAGAAATTGCGCGAGTACTACATGAAAATAAATTAGGGACAGGTATAGATTTAATTCTGCTTGATGCTGAAGATTATGGCCAACCGGATGATATTGCCCCACCAAATGAAGATAGCTACTGCCTAGGGACACAATATTGGTGTAAAAACCCACACGTTAAAGGATATAAAGCTGAATTTGGAATTCTACTGGACATGGTTGGGGCACCCTTTGCTACTTTTACGAAAGAAGGCATGTCTGTAAGATATGCCTCTCCATACTTAGACTATGTTTGGAATATCGCTAACGAACAAGGCTTTGGCTTGTATTTTAGAAACGATGTTACTGCCGGTATCATCGATGATCATAAATACATCAATGAAATGACAGGTATACCAATGATTGATATTATCGACAGAACATCCAGTACACCCTCTGGATTTGGTGCCTACTGGCATACACATCAAGATAATATGCTAATGGTGGACAAGAAAACTTTGAAAGCAGTTGGACAAACATTGCTCTACACCATCTATCGATTTGATGCCAATAAGGGGATTTAATCATGGCGCTTGGCTGCTCTATTATTGACAACCAGAAAAGCAAAAGAAAGGATGGAGATAATGACTGAAAAAAATACAATTGGTAGGAAAAATGCCGACTGCAAGAGCTGTAATAAACAGGCAATACTCATAGGAAAAATAATCAAACGACCAATCTCCATAAAAAAAGCCCAATTTTTCCGTTCTAATATAGCACTCAGACTGACCGTAAAATAAATAACCACGAGGCAAATCAATACTCTTACAAACAATAGTTCCTTGAAAAAATTTTCCTCACTGAGCTTCAAAAAGAAAGAGGAAAATACAAGCAGCAACACAACATTAAAAATGATATAATAGTTAAATATTGGCGCAATGCTGGTATCAAACTTTTTAATATTTTCCCTATCAAACATAGCTATAGTATCGGTTTCAGGCGACCAACCCGGTGCTTTATAAAATACTTTAAGCTTGTTTGATATTCCTTTTGCACCTCTAAATGTATGCCACCAATCATAATAATAATCAATGTTGAGCCATAGTGGATTCCAGCTATTGGCAGGTTTGGTGATGCCATAGACAACCTCTTCCAATTCTTCTTGAAATGTACCAAATATTCGATCAAATACAATCAAGGTTCCACCGTGATTTCTATCGATATACAAAGGGTTCTGTCCATGATGTACTCTATGGTGAGAAGGTGTATTGAAGATGTATTCAAAGGCTGCAGGCATTCTATTGATTAACTTTGTATGAATCCAAAACTGATACAAGAGTTGGATAGCAGCCACTACTATAAAGGTTTCTGTACTGAAACCAATAAATGCTAGTGGCAAATAAAAAAGCCATGAAAATGCCGCCTGACTCCAACTTTGACGAAGGGCTACAGAGAAATTATATTCCTCACTCTGATGATGTACCACATGTGCGCCCCATAAAACGCCAATTTCATGTGTCAAACGATGAAACCAATAATAAAAAAAATCAACCCCCAGAAATAGTAAAATAAAAAGGTACCATGTATTCGGAATATGTTCTATCAAGCGATAGTTGGTGTAGATATAATGATAGGTACCTAGTGTGAGCACTTTAAGAAAGATACTAGTAATTTGAGAACCAATACCCAAGCTTAAATTAGTGACTGTATCGTTCAATCGGTAATAGCCCGTTTTTTTTAGTTTATCAATCAGTACTTCGAGACTTATCATCATAAAAAAAGCTGGAATAGCATATAAGATATACTTCATTTTGAAAGGGATATTAACAAGCTAAATCTACAATTCTTTTTACATAAAAAATCCCCAGAATAAATACTGGGGACTTTTTTATCTCTTTATAAAAATCTTTTATCTTAATAAAGTAATCACTCCATTATAATATCGAGTAATGAAACTGCCAGGTACCAATGGATCTGGCATCCTCACACGGATATAAAAGACATAGTTACCAATTGGCTGTGGTGCGCCCATAAAGGTTCCATCCCAACCTGGAGAACTCACTCCGGTAAATACATTCTCTCCCCATCTATTGAAAACGGTAAAGTCTTCTAAGATAACTCCTGGCATAAGTATTGGGAAATAACTATCGTTCAGTCCATCGCCATTCGGTGAGAATGCACTTGGTAAACTCAAGGTATCACTTGCTGGAAATACTTCTACTACAATGGTATCTGTGGTTACACAACCATTTATATCCGTACTCTGTACCCAATAAGTAGTCGTAGTAGCAGGCACTGCCGTAATATCACTCGTTGTTGCTGCAGTACTCCATAAGAAACTAACACCCACATCAGATGTAATGATAACACTATCGCCAACATAAATAGAACGATCTGGACCAAGGAATGGTTTCTGTGTCGGAAATACATGGATATTATACACCACCCCACTATCGCAACCATAGATATTTGGTACGGTTACATTTAAGATGGTATCGCTATAAATAGCTAGACCTAAATAGCTATCGCCAGCACAAAGCGAATCATAAATGGTGGTGGTATTATTTGGTAGAATAGTCAAATTTGTTGTAACTACTGAGTCACATCCGAGCGAGTTGCTTAATGTATCATAATAAGTGCCACCTAATGTATAGGTGCTAGAGCCAACAGTGATTGAATAACCAAAACACAAAGAATCAGTGATTGTATGTGTTGAATTTAAGAGCACCGTTAAATTGGAGGTCACCACACTATCACAACCATTATATGAAGTTAGTGTATCATAATATATTCCAGTACTTGTATAAACACTACTTCCAATGCGCATAGATTGACCATCACAAATCGACCTCACCAATGTTCTGCTTGCTATGGGCAAGACAGTTAAATTATAAATATTAATAGAGTCACAACCATAAACATTCAACAGCGTATCATTAATAATACCGGAGCTCGTATAAGAACTAGAACCAATCATATAAGTTTCTCCATTACAGATCGTAGGATAAAAATTAATGACACTTTGTGTTACCAACGACACATAGAAACAAGTATCCGTGGTACAGCCTAATGAATCACTCAACCTTAAACAATAAGTGGAGTCTGCAGGCAATCCAGTAATGTCTTCCGTTATAGCACCACCTACCCAAGCATAGGTATAGCCTCCATTTCCACCAATGGGCGAGATATAAATGGCAGCATCACTTACCCCAAAACAACTCACTCCGCGCAATGAATCGAGTCGTACCTCGAGTAAGTTTGGTTCTGTAACCATTGCCATTCCAATACCTGTACAGCCTGCTGAGTCAGTCACCGTAACCTGGTACATCCCTGTCGATACACCCATAATATCTGGGGTGATTTCAGCAGCACGACTCCAACTATAAGTGAAAGGTGCAATTCCTGTTGTAACCGAAGACATGATCATACCATTGGCATCTCCATGGCAAGTTGGATTCATCACCATGGTATTTACTGTAACGATACCACCAGATGAAATAGAGAAATCATTGGTCCTATTGCTACTTCCAGAGCCTAAACAAATAGAGGTTCCACTTCCTCCACCACTTCCCGCAGTATCAATGGTAACTAATAATTCTGCATGATATATTTGTGGAGAAGGTGGAAATACAGGAGTGATAGTAAAATCTGCTCTCACAATTGGGAATGGAGAATAGTAAGCAGCCACCGTATCAATTGGCGTTGAGCCACTGTATAAAACAGCAAGCAATGAATCAATATGGGTGGTGTCATAAGGATAAAAACGCCATGCTGCACTACTTGCAGAAAACACCGTATTGTTATAACCTATAGGGGTTGTAGATGCTGAACAACTTGCATTCTGAATTCCTATGATTCCTCTACCGCCATTCCATGCAGAACAAGTTGGACT
Organism: Chitinophaga pinensis; assembly: GCA_945897725.1. Taxonomy (GTDB): domain Bacteria; phylum Bacteroidota; class Bacteroidia; order Chitinophagales; family CAMDFR01; genus CAMDFR01. The sequence continues at coordinate 30,170 of CAMDFR010000015.1, read as the reverse complement.
ATTACCGACTTGTACATCGATAATATTACTTCCTTCATGTAAAACAATTTGATGGTTTGCATTCAAACCAGAACATGAACCGCTATAATAAGGGATATCAACAAATCGAATCACAAAACTTCTACAAGGAGCTGTACCAATAGTTTGATAATCGATTCGTTTGGTAGGAAGACCCGCACGTGAAGGATCAATATCATGATAAACACCAAAAATAGAAGCGCGTGGATAAGAGGCAGTAGGCAATACCGCACCACCAGTCAATGTCCAAGGACAATAAGCACCCGCATAAGTAGAATCAAAAGTTATCATTCCATTAGAACCAATCACCAAACTGTGATAACTGTTTCCATAAAAACAGAAATCAAATGGAATTGGAATAATACTTCCAAAAATATCATCTGTTCCGATAGGTATAGATGTTCCCATTGTCAATACTGGATTATATGGAATGGTAGTAACTCCATAAGTAGAAGTGCTTATGGCTGAAGCAATATTAAAATAGGCCGTAAAATCCACGGACGGAGGTGCCCCACATCCTAAGGAAACGGAAGTGCTTCCTGGGTACGTCGGACTAGTGAGCGTCGGACTGAAACAGGTGTCAACCTGCGCAAATAAAGAATTGATGGACATATAAATTACCATCAACAAAAAGGTAAATTTTTTCATAGGAATAATGTTTTATGGTTTTGTTTTGTTTTGTTTTGTAAAAAATTGGCTTTCAAACTACAAGATAATAAAAAATCCCTACATTTCAAGAATGTAGGGACTATTTGAAGTATTATGCATACAATTAAGACACCATCGATTTAGGAGCAGCAGCAATGGTTTCTTCATTTGCCATGGTCGTAAATTTTTCGAAATTTTTATTGAACTCCAAGGCAAGTTGATTTGCTTTTGCATCATAAGCTTCTTTATCTGACCATGTATTACGTGGATTCAAAATATCTGCAGGTACATTTGGACAAGCCGTTGGGATTTCCATTCCAAAAATTGGATGTGCCACAAACTCAACATTATCAAGCTCTCCATTCAATGCAGCCGTAATCATGGCACGCGTATTAGACAATTTCATTCTTGAGCCTACACCATATACACCGCCAGTCATACCTGTATTAATCATCCAAACTTTTGCTTTGCTCTCTGCTAATTTTTTACCTAATAATGCGGCATATTTTGTTGGATGCAATGGTAAAAATGGCGCTCCAAAACAAGTAGAGAAAGTTAAAGTAGGTTCAGTAACGCCTGCTTCTGTTCCGGCTACTTTCGCAGTAAAGCCAGATAAGAAATGATACATGGCTTGACCAGTCGTTAATCTAGAAATCGGAGGCAAAACACCATAAGCATCATAAGTCAAGAAGAATACATTTTTTGGAATACCACCCACTGATGGTTCAACTGCATTTGAAATATAATGTAATGGATAAGAAACCCTAGTGTTTTCGGTAATCTTAGCACTTGTATAATCCACTTTATTCGTTCCATCAATAAATGTGATATTTTCTAGAATGGCACCCGGACGAATCGCTTTATAAATATCTGGTTCTTTTTCTTCCGTTAAGTCAATACATTTTGCATAACAACCACCTTCGAAATTAAAAGTACCATGATCTGTCCAACCATGCTCATCATCTCCAATTAAACCTCTTGCAGGATCTGCACTCAAAGTCGTTTTACCAGTACCAGATAAACCAAAGAACAAAGCTGTATCGCCGTCTTTACCGATGTTTGCAGAGCAATGCATCGACAATACATTTTTTTCATGAGGCAATACATAATTCAATACAGAGAAAATTCCTTTTTTAATTTCACCTGTATAGCCCGTTCCACCGATGATTGCACATTTTTTTGTAAAATTCAAAATCGCAAAATTATGTTGACGTGTCCCATCAGCAGCTGCATCAGCCATAAAACCTGGCGCGCAAATCACTGTCCATTCTGGAGAGAAAGTATTTACTTCTTCTGTTGTTGGTCTTAAAAACATATTGTAAGCAAACATATTACTCCAAGGGAATTCCGTTACTACACGAATATTCATTCTATAAGTAGGATCTGCACAAGCATAAGCATCTCGTACATAAACGTTTTTGCCTTCTAAATAATTCGTTACTTTATCATACAATGCATCAAATTTTGCAGGCTCAAAAGGAATATTAAAATTATTCCAATTCACCGAATTTTCAGTGTTTGCATCCTTTACAATAAATTTATCTTTTGGCGATCTACCTGTAAATTCGCCCGTATTCACCACCAAGGCACCTGTATCGTTTAATACACCTTGCTTTAAATCTAAAGTATGCTGTGTAAGCTCCTCTGGAGAAAGATTCCAGTATTGTGTTCCTGTATTGTTGATGCCCAGTGACTCAATTGTCGCATTCGGGTTTTTTACGCCTTGAATATTCATTTGAAATGGTTTAAATAGTTGAAATAATTAGGCGCAAAGCTAAGGATTTTCCGCTAAAATAAAAGCCAAATTTGATATTCAGAAGATGATTTAATCACCCTTTGTTAACATTTTTGGGCGCGTGCAAGCACCCTGCTTTCTGCAGTAGCCCGCGAAATCCCAGCGGGGCTACTGCTGCCAATCAGTCGCGCAGTATTACGTTCACATTTGATGGTTTTCCACCTTGGCTTACTGTTCCTTCGACTATTGGTGTTTACTGCGGTGGTAGGTGAGGAACAAACACCCACCATAGAAGAAAAACATGCCCCTGATTGTCATTGCAAACTTTTTCTATATTTTAAAAAGTGAAGCAATCTTATGAATGGGAACGAGAACAAAAATGCGAGTGGAAAACACTCGCGCTAAGGAGGGATTGCCACACCCGCAGATGCAGGCGGGTTCGCAACGACAATTAGGAAGGAGATTTTGCTCTATAAGTGGCATCTAAAATCTGCGTAAGCGATCGAAGCGAATATCCTTTTTATAGACGCCGCTTTAGCAAGTCAATAAAAAGATAGTAGCGAAGAGCGCGACCGACAGCTATTGAAGTTATGATAAAAAGGGTGCTTTACACTTTTTTGAAAAAATTTGCTGCTGGCGGATACGCCCGAAAAATAAGGATTATGCGGCTACGGAAAGTTTCTTTAGCATTTTGTAATGCGAATAGACCGCACCAACATAAGTTTCGTATTCGATATATGGCAAGCCATGTTCGAGGGCCGTCTGCTTTACGATTGGCGCGATGGCTTTGTAGTGAATATGGCAAATGGTAGGAAACAAATGATGCTCGATTTGGAAGTTCAATCCACCTGCATACCAATTCAAAATATAATTATTATTCGCAAAATTTGCAGTGGTCTTTAATTCATGTATGGCCCAGTGTTCATGGATTACATTGTTTTCATCTGGCTTCGGAAATTGTGCATCTTCCACTACATGTGCGGGCTGAAAAATGGTGGACAAAATAAATCCAGCTACAAAATGCATCACTAAAAAACCAATCAAATAATGCCACCATATGATATGAAAAAACGCAATGGGTACTACCACCATATAAAAAACATACACCAAACGTGACATAACGATGATGCTCAATTCCTTCATGGTGCTGGTATTGCCAATTTTTACACCACGCTTATGATAGGCATATAATTTTTTGAAATCTTTAATCACCAACCAAGAAATGGTTACTAAGCCATACAAAAAGAAAGCATAATAATGTTGGAATTTGTGAAATTTTCGATGTGGTGCTTCTTCTGTAAAACGCACGACTATACCTGCATCCAAATCTTCATCATGCCCATGAATATTGGTATAGGTATGATGCAAGACATTGTGCTGCACCTTCCATGTATAGGCATTTCCACCAATCAAATTTAAGGTATATCCCAAAATATTATTGATGATGCTATGTTTAGAATAGGATTGATGATTGGCATCGTGCATGATAGATAGACCGATACCAGCGATACCAATGCCCATGATTACAGCATATCCTAAATTGAGCCAAATAGAAGTTGGATTATGTAAGATCAAAAAATAAGGTACAAAGTACATGGCTAACATCATGATGGTTTTGAACACCATGCGATAGTCTGCTCTTCTGTTTAACTTATTTTCTTCGAAATACTTATCAATTCTTTGTTTGAGTACCGGATAGAAATTATTCTGAGAGGGGTTTTTGAATTTTATTTTTTCTGACAAATTGCGTTGTTTGGTATTATTTAATTACAAAGCTATGTCATTTTGTTTGGAATACGAAACCCTTAACAATTTTTACCTTTTTTAAGGCTTGAATAGCAACAAATTAAGTGGATTCTATTTTACAAAATTATAAGAGGTATCCATTATCATTTATAAGTTTGTCGGCGATTTGCCTACGCAAAACTTTTGCATTTACAGCCTCATGTTTTGTAAATCGTTTCAAGCCCATTAGCATCATTCGTAGTTCATCCCCTTCAGCAAATGAAGTGATAGCGTGCTTTCCATTGATATTGATTCTTTCCATCGCATCACTCAAAAAGACACGCAGCATCGCAATCTGTATTTCACAAGCAGCCTCACCTTTCATTGAAATTAATTTTTCGACTCTTAACAAGGCAGATTCTGCCACATAAATATCGTTCATCACATCTGCCGCATTCATCAAAATTTCTTGCTCACTTTCTAATTCCATCATCAATTTTTGTACAGCTCCTCCAGCTACCATCAAGAGTCCTTTCTTGGCATTGCTGATGGCCTTTTTCTCGCTGTAAAAAATATCTTCACTCTCTGAAGTTGAAAAATCTGGAATGCTCATCAATTCTTTTTGTATAGACATTGCAGGCGTTAAAATATCGAGTTGACCTTTCATTGCTTTTTTAATGAGCATGTCCAAAGTCAATAATCTATTAATTTCATTGGTCCCTTCAAAAATTCTGTTGATGCGCGAATCTCTGTAGGCACGTGCTGCGGGTGCTTCTTCGCTAAAGCCCATTCCACCATATATTTGAAGCATTTCATCCACCACATAATCTAAAGTTTCAGAACCAATTACTTTGAGCATCGCACACTCAATAGCATATTCTTCTGCAGCCCCTAACAAACATTCATGAGTAGCTTTGCCTGCCGCATGTAATTCTTTTTCTTTTTTGTCAATCAAGTCAGAAGTCCTATAAATGGCACTTTCAGCTGCCCATATTCGAATAGCCATTTCAGCTATTTTATGTTTAATAGCACCGAATGAAGCGATTGGTTTTTTAAATTGTATTCTTTCATTGGCATATTTAATCGCCGCATCTAAAGCCATTTTTGATCCACCTAAAACGCCCGCTGCTAATTTGTATCGTCCAATATTTAAAATATTAAAAGCGATTTTATGTCCCTTACCAATTTCGCCTAAAACATTTTCTTTTGGCACATTCACATTCTCAAAAAATACTTGTCGAGTGCTTGATGCTTTGATGCCCATCTTCTGTTCTTCAGCACCAACTGTCAACCCTGGCATTGTTCTCTCCACAATGAATCCAGTAAATTTATCGCCATCAATTTGTGCGAAGACAATAAATACATCTGCAAAACCTGCATTGGTGATCCACATCTTTTGTCCGTTCAACACATAATGCGTCCCTGCTTCATTCATGATTGCTTTTGTTTTGGCAGATAAAGCATCAGAACCAGAACCTGGCTCTGTTAAACAATAAGAAGCTTTCAATTCGCCGGTAGCAAGTTTTGGTAAATATTTTTGTTTTTGTTCTTCAGTTCCAAAATATAAAATTGGTAATGTACCAATACCGATATGCGCTCCTAGAGTTACAGAGAATCCATGTGCAGCACCCATTTGCTCAACCAAAATAGAATTGGTGTTAAAGTCCATCGCCGAACCGCCATATTGCTCAGGAATGGCTGTACTCAACAATCCTAAGGCACCTGCTTTGTGTAATTTCTCAACAGCCAAACCTTCTTCCATCTTATCGAGCCTATCGAGGTTTGGGGTGATTTCTGTGGCCACAAAATCTTTTACCATATCTCTGAACATCAATTGTTCTTCGCTGAATTCTTCAGGAATAAATACATCTTTTGAATCAGATTCCTTGATAATAAATTCTCCTCCTTTTAATAAAGTGCTCATATGTTTTTATTTATTGTGGTGATGCTTATTTTATTTAAACAAACGTTTGGCAAAATAGGTTGTTTATATTTCTAAAAAAAATTATTTGGGTATTGTCATGCCCAAATGATACATGGTAAAACTAATGATATCTGACCATTCGTTGATAAGTTTAGTGATAGGTTTCCCAGCCCCATGACCAGCCTGTGTATCCACTCTTATTAAAATTGGATTGACTGATGGATTCGCAGCTTGTAAAGTAGCAGCAAACTTAAATGAATGTGCTGGCACTACCCTATCATCATGATCACCCGTCGTGATAAGTGTTGCAGGATAGACCGTGTTTGCATGAATATTATGAAGCGGCGAGTACTTAATTAAATAATTAAAATCTTCTTGTTTATCGCTTCTTCCATATTCAACCGCCCAACCCCAGCCAATCGTAAACTTATGATACCTGAGCATGTCTAATACACCGACGGTTGGAATGGCTACCTTGAATAGATCTGGACGTTGCGTCATGCAGGCCCCAACCAACAATCCACCATTACTCCTACCATTGATGGCCAATTTATCTTTCGAAGTAATTCCTTTTTGGATTAAGCATTCCGCAGCACCTATAAAATCATCAAACACATTTTGCTTTTTTTCTAGCATACCGCCTTGATGCCATAATTCTCCAAACTCTGAACCACCGCGCAAATTAACCATCACATAAACACCGCCTTGCTGAACAAAATACATAGTTTGCACACTAAAATCGGGTGTTTTAGGAATATTGAATCCACCATATCCATACATCAACGTGGGCTGCGGCTTATTATTTTCAATAGATACATCCGATCGATGAAAAACAAACATGGGCACTTTTGTTCCGTCTTTGCTTGTAAACCAAAGTTGTTCAACCACAGTCGGCAACAAAGGATAATTGAGTTTGGTGGCTTTGTATAAAATACTTTGATTGGAACTAGGATGGTATTCATAAATGCTTGGAGGCATATTGAAAGAAGAAAAGGAAAAATAAGTGGTACTATCTGTACTTTTACCGCCAAAACCACCTGCTGAGCCCAATCCTGGAAGTTCCACTGTATGTAAGAATGCACCATTGAAATCGTGTACTTGAATTTTAGAACATGCATTTACTAAATAATTACAATACAATTTGCCTCCCACGCTACTCACGCTTTCTAATTTAAAAGCTTTCTCTGAAATAAGCTCTTTGTGATTTTCCATTTCTGGATGCGCTGGATCTATAAGCAATACTTTATTGTTTGGTGCATCTCTGTTGGTGACCACAATCAACTGATTGCCGATATTATCCACCACATATTGATTTTGCTTAAATCCAGGAAGCAGGACTTTAAATTCCTTCATTTTAGGATTTGTCAAATCCATATAGCTGATTTGCGAACCATCCGTACCTTCCGAAACATATAAGAATAAATAGTGCTCGTCTTCTGTGATTGAAACACCCGCGTACCGCAGTGGATTCACTTTGTCTTGATAAATGATTTTATCCTTATCCTGTGGGGTTCCTATCTGATGATAAAACACTTTTTGAAATTCATTTTTGATGGAATATTTCATTTTTTCATTCTCTGGTTTATCATAGGCACTATAATAAAAACCATCATCGCCTCTCCATGTAATCCCAGTATTCTTGGCATATTTAATGACAATATCAAGTTTCTTTTGCGTCGCCATCTCTAGAATATAAATGTCTTCCCAATCAGAACCTGCTTCATGCACACTGTAGGCACAGTATTTTTGATGCTTAGAAAATGCGACGGCACCCAATGAGGAAGTACCATTGCTGCTGAACAAATTAGGATCCAAAAAGACTTCGGCTTTTTCATTTTTTGCTTTTTGCCAGTACAAAACACTTTGGTTCTGCAGTCCATCATTCTTATAAAAAAACGTAAAGGGACCTTCTTGAAAAGGCGCTGAATAATTTTCGTAATTCCACATTTTGGTCATTTCTTCTTTCACCTTTGAACGAAAGGGAATCTCAGATAGGTATTGATTCGTAGCATTATTCTCTTCAATGACCCATTGCTTTGTCGCCTCTGATTTATCATCTTCTAACCATCGATAGGGATCTTGAATAATGGTACCAAAGTAATTATCAAAACTATCTACCATTGCTGTATGAATGAGAGTAGGGAAGGCAATCTGTTGAGCCATTAAAAAAAAACTCAGATGGATGATTAGCAATAAAACGATTACTTTTTTCTGCATGATCAAAAGTTTCAATTAAGAGAATAAAATACAAATGTAAGAGATACAGACACGAATTTATCAAAAACAAAGCGCTCCTGATTTATGCTTTTTTCATTACAAAAACACAATAATCAAAAATCGATTCTTGTTTGAGCACATAGGCGCGGAGGAGCTTAAAACCCGACGCTTCAAATATTTGAAGGTATTCCGATTGAGTATATTGATGAGGATGTAGAATATCACCAGGTATGCAACTAAAAATAAACTTCAACAAATTGAAACGATGTGCATCGGTACTAATGATTAAAATAGCATCCTGACTTGAGAGTTGATTTAAATTGCACATCGCTTTACGAATATCAATCACATGATTGATGCAATTGAGACAGAAGACAGTGTCAAAAACTTTATCAGATACAAAATCCTCGATTGTATCTTGAAAAAAAAGCACTTGAGGATAGTTTGCTTTATCAAAATGCATCAACTCATTTTCGTATGCATCCAATAAGGGATCTACCGCAGTGATTGTTCGATTAGAAAAGATGCTAAAAATGCCCGCAGGTCCGCATCCCATGTCTAGCATTTGATCTTCTTTCTGCCATTCTTTTATTTCTTCAAAATGTATGTCGACAAGAAATTGTTTCCAATAGTTTCTTTTCCATTCCAAATAGGCATCAACCGATTGCGTTTTCAGATAGCGCTTCCACCACTTCAACTCAACAAACTGAGCAATTTGCCATCTAAATCGTTTAAGCACTTGTTAATAATTTGTGCAAACTTCGAAAATTTATATGGCTTATTTACATAACTTTGTATCTAGTACACAAATAGTTCATTGAAAAAATAAAAACAGGCAGCCCTATCGCTGTTCCAATTTATTGGGAAAGAGGAAAGTCCGGGCAACGAAGAGCAACATAGCAGCTAACGCCTGCTCTTGGGAGACTGAGAAGAAAGTGCCACAGAAAATAACCGCCACAATTTATTGTGGTAAGGGTGAAAATGTGAGGTAAGAGCTCACAACATATGTCCGTAATGATGTATGGGGGTAAACCTTATGTGTTGAAAGACCAAATATATTTCGGGAATGAAGCGGCTCGTTTCATCGTTATGAAAATAGCGGCCCGAAAAGGGTAGGTCGTTAAAGTGCTTTAGTGATAAAGTACGTAGATAAATGATAGGGATTTATGAACCGAAAGGTTGATGAAGACAGAACCCGGCTTATATGCTTGTTTTTATTTTTTTTAAATTATTGCGCACTCAAAAAAATAATTGAACCTAATTTTATAGAAAATGCCAAATATATTACTTGTAGATGATGAAAAATCCATACGAAAAACGCTAAGAGAAATCTTAGAGTACGAAAAGTATAAGGTGGATGAAGCAGAAGACGGTCCGAGTGCATTAGAAAAAATCCAGAACAATCAATATGATGTTGTTCTACTTGATATCAAAATGCCAAAAATGGATGGCTTAGAAGTATTGGAGAAAGCCAGAGAGGTATCCCCAGACACTTCATACATCATGATTTCTGGTCATGGTAATATTGAAACGGCTGTAGAAGCCACCAAAAAAGGCGCCTTCGATTTTATCTCCAAGCCACCTGATTTGAATCGACTATTAATTACGGTTCGAAACGCGATGGACAAGAATAATTTGGTAACAGAAACCAAAATTCTTAAAAGAAAAGTAGGGACCACTAGAGAGATTATTGGAGATTCTGAATCCATACAAAAAATTAAAGATACTATCGAAAGAGTGGCACCAACTGATGCACGGATTTTAATCACTGGTGAAAACGGTACTGGTAAAGAATTGGTCGCACGCTGGATCCATGAAAGAAGCAATAGAAATAAATCCGCTTTGGTGGAAGTAAATTGCGCTGCTATTCCATCTGAACTTATCGAAAGTGAATTGTTTGGACATGAGAAAGGAGCTTTTACGTCTGCCATGAAACAAAGAATAGGCAAGTTTGAGCAAGCAAGTGGTGGGACACTTTTCCTTGACGAAATTGGCGACATGAGTCTTGAAGCGCAAGCAAAAATGCTCAGAGCTTTACAAGAAAATAAAATTACAAGAGTGGGCGGTGAAAAAGACATTACTGTAGATGTGAGAGTCATCGCTGCTACTAATAAAGATTTGCTGGAAGAGGTAGAACATAAAAGATTTCGCTTGGACTTGTATCATAGACTAAGTGTAATCTTGATCCATGTACCTTCACTAAATGATAGAAGATCGGACATCCCTTTGCTTGCAGAAAAATTCATCAAAGAGATTTGCGAAGAATATACAGTACCTAGAAAAGCAATACTGCCTAAGGCTTTGCAAGAACTAGAAAATTTCAACTGGACAGGCAATATCAGAGAACTGCGCAATGTTTGCGAGCGATTAGTTATTCTTTGTGGAGAAAAAATTACAGAAGAGGATCTTCAAAACTATGTAACAAAACCTTCTACAAAGAAAACAACGACCGATATATTCGAACAGTTTAAAGATTTTCATGAGTTTAAAGAACATTTCGAAAAACTTTTTATTCAACATCGCTTGAAAGCCAACGATTGGAACATTTCAAAAACAGCCGATGAGCTAAACATTCAAAGAAGTCATCTTTATAACAAAATTGAAAAATTTGAGTTAAAGAGGGTCTAGGCGCTTACGTGATTTATGAATTTATTCTAATAAGAAGTGCGCTTTTCTGTTTGAAATAAAAAACCTAACTTCGTTTTATAACCAATTTATCACCATGAAATACTTCTATAGCATTTGCATCATTATCATATCCTTGTTCATTGCCACTTCGTGCAAGAAAGAAATTAAATTACCTGATACGTCTCTTGAAAAGTTATATGGAAAATGGAATCTAGTAAAATCATATGGCAAACATGGGGAAGGTGAAATTCCATCTGCGGGTGGATATCAAATTTGGATAAGTTTCAATAATTTGGGAGAATATGATAAGTACAGAGATAGTATACAACTGGTGAATGGGATGTATCGTGTTGTTCAAGAAGTAGATTCACTAAGCGAAAACTATATCCTTACCACCACAGCTAGTTACCGTTACAATGGCAAAGAATATAATTTAGGTGATAGCCTTAGAATTGACTTTAAAGGTGACGACACGCTTGCATTGTATTGCGATTGTGAAAACGGCCTAGATTATTTGTATACAAGAATTAAATAAAAACAGCCAATAAAATTGGCTGCTCTTTATGTTTGATTGAATACTATAAACTTATAGGTCTATAATATTTTTTGAATTTCTTTTTCAAGCTCTAACTCATCGCCTTCAATATAGCCATTGTGAATGTATACAATATTACCTTTTTTGTCCACTAACACTGTATAAGGTACCGATTGAATACCCATAGCTCTTTTCAAATCTTGGTTTATATCTAAAAGGACATTATAAGTCCAACCTTCGCCATTTACATAGGTTTTTACCTTCGCTGTATTTCTTACATCATCTATTGACACAGCGACTAAATCTAGATTATACTTTTTTTGCCATTCTTCGTATACTTTATCCAATTCACTAAGTTCCTTTTTACATGGAATACACCATGTTGCCCAAAAACTAAAAACAGTTATCTTTCCAGTTTTACCGAGGTCTGAAACATTCACCTTTTTCCCATTCATATCCGACAATGTAACTACTGGTAGTGTCTTTTCTGTAAACATTTTTTTTGCTGTTTCTGTACCAGTCGCCTCTTGGGCAAATGTTTGAACGCTTAAGAAGGTAAGGAATGCTATAAAGCAAAAAATCAATAATTTAGTGGTCTTCATCTGTTATTTTATTTTAATTAATACAAATTTATAACTTTCAAGTATTATGCCAAACTAATAATTTTTGAATTGTATGCCCCAGAGACTTTAGGAACAAAATATTGAAATTGCACTATAACAACACTTTGACTGTTTCCTGCTGTTTACATTCTTCATAAAAAAGAGTAGGTTTGTGGGCGAATCAAAATTAACGACAATTAACGTATTGATATGGGGAAAATTATTTTTAGACTTTTATTTATCACCCTTCTTTATTCATCTAACCTATATTCTCAGGGATACTTTTCTGGCGACATACAAAGTAACACTGATTTTTACGTTCGAGATACTAATATTGGAGCGGCAAATACACCGCATTATGACAATCTAAAATCAGGTACAGATACATGGATTGGTCTGAGTTACAATAATGATGATTGGAAGCTTCGTACAGGCGTAAGGGTAGATTTATTCCATAATTCAAATCTACATAATCCCGGTACACCATACAGTGGCTACGGTCTTGGATTTTGGTTTGTTCAAAAAGAGGTCAAAGGACTTGAGATAACAGGAGGAAATTTTTATGAGCAATTTGGTAGTGGATTAACATTTAGATCTTATGAAGATAGATCATTAGGCATAGACAATGCACTTCTTGGGGCGCGCTTAAAATTTACGTATAAAGACAAATTGTTTATTAAAGGATTTACAGGTGTACAGAAATATCGCTTTGAATTATATAAACCAGTGATTAAGGGATTATGTATCGAAGGCAATTTTGCTATTAAGGACAAAGCTATTTTTACACCTGGTATAGCCGTGGTAAACAGGACTATTGATCAGAAAAACATGGAAGTGATTGTTAGTAACATTGAGTCTTATGATACCTCGTTAAGATTTATTCCAAAATACAATACCTACGCCTTTTCTTTTTACAACACACTAAATGCCGGAAATTTTACATGGTTTGTAGAAGCGGCAATGAAAACACATGAAGCATTGAGAGGGAATGGAAGTCTGTTTGATGCTCCAGGAAATGCAGTTTACACTTCATTCAGCTATTCAAAGAAAAAATTTGGTATTTCATATCAATTCAAGAGGGTTGAAAATTTCCAGTTTAGGACTTCACCAAACGAATACTTGTTGCAAGGAATGGTCAGTTTTTCGCCACCAACGAGCAGACAAAATTCATTGAGGCTACCGTCTCGATTTAATGCAGCTTCACAAGAGTTGAATGAAACAGCACATTCCATCGACTTAACTTATACGCCCAAGAAAGGTTATACAATGAACTTGAGTCTTTCTTTTATCCATAATAATAAATTCCAGATTAAATCACCCTATTTTGGTGAGGTCTATTTTGATGTTGAATTTAAGAAGAACAAGAAAGTTCAGGGTTATTTAGGTTTTCAATATGTCAAATACAACCAGAAATTTTATACTTTAGAGGGTGATACGATTCATTCTATAACAGGTTTTGGAGAGATTTCTGTTAAAGTAAACAACAAGTTATCTATCAGAAGTGAACTCCAATATCAATATTGTCCAAAAGATTATGGTCAATGGCTTTTTGGTCTTTTAGAATTTAATATGGCGCCACATTTTTCGATTGCTGTTTCAGATATGTGGAATGTAGTACCCAATACATCGAGAGAAGATAGACCAAGTCGGCCTCTACACTTTTATTCGTTCTTTTTGGGATATACCTTAAATCAACATCGTTTCACGGCATCCTATGTACGACAAGTATCAGGAATCGTTTGTACCGGAGGCGTTTGTCGTTTTGAGCCTGCTTTTAGTGGACTCAGGATTTCTATCAACAGTAGTTTTTAATTAATAAATGAGTTAAATTTAGATCATGAAAAATAAAATCATTCACTTTTTCTCCATCTTGTTTCTTGTTACTACAGTCATTTTCTTGAGTAATGCTTGCAAAGAAATTGGACCTGCCATAGACTTAACTGGAAGTGGTGCCGCGCAAGACACCACCTTTGTAACTACCCCTGATGCTGCTCAGGCAAAAGTTATTCTTTTAGAAGAATTTACTGGTGTTCGCTGCATCAATTGTGCGAATGGACACGTTGCTGCTGCCTCGTTAAAAGCTGCAAACCCAGGCAGGGTGTATGCCATAGCGCTTCATAGTTTCAATCTTGATGAGCCATATCTCTATAGTTTTATTGATTTGACATTAGACAAGGCTGAACAAATTCAACAAGCCTATGCTGCCGGGACTTCAAAACCAAGTTCTATGATTGATAGAGTAATTTTTCCAGGTGAAAGTTCACCAGCGTATCTATTGGCGAAATGGCCAGGTTACGTTTCTACAAGGTTAGCTGCAACCACACCAGTAAATGTAGAGTTGACTAATAATTACAATAATGCCACTAGAGAGTTGGAAATTAAATTAAAAATCCAATACACTGCTTTAGTAACCGATCAAAATAGCTTTACTATTTATCTTGCAGAAAACAATTTGATTACTGCTCAATTAATGCCGACAGGTGATGTAGATACCAATTATGTTCACAATGATGTGATGCGGGAAATCATTACTCCCAATGGAGGAAGCTCTTTACCTGAGGCAGCGGTAGTTGGAAGAACCTATCTTAAAACCTTTAAAATTACTATTCCTGAAGATTTCGACCCCTCCGAATTAGAGGTAATTGCATTTGTTCACAAAACTGGAGCAAGCAACGAAATTTTACAAACTGCCGTAAAAAAGATACTTTAGTTCAAACATCTCTATTTAAGCGATCAAATTCTGCAGCTTTGGTAGATGAACTAGGTTGATTTTCGCAAAAAAATAATAAAAAAGACTAATTGTTAAAAATTGATTATCTTTGTTTTGCAGAATCACGTTTGTTGTTGGTGTGCCTGTGATTAAAAATTAACAACACTAAAACAATTTTTTATGGAAACCGGAACAGTAAAGTTTTTTAACGACGAGAAAGGATTTGGATTTATTAAGGACGCTAAAACATCAAAGGAATACTTTGTACATAGCTCAGGATTGACCACTAAGATAAAAGAAGGTGACGAAGTTACCTATGATATCCAGGAAGGCAAAAAAGGATTAAATGCAGTTAACGTAAAGTTGGCTTAAGCAATATTCTTTAGAATTCAATTTATTATGAACCTCGCTTGCGAGGTTTTTTTTATTTCAATAATGCATTACATAAGCCATAAAAAAGCCATTATCATATTTGATAATGGCTTTTTCTTTGACACAAGTTTGTGCTTTTATTTTACAGCGAATGTAACTCTTCTATTCAAGTAATGACCACCTTCGATCACTGGATCAAATTTCAATGGTAAGTTTGGAACCACTGGATCAGCTTTGCCTAATGCCTCAACCTCAAATCTATCTTTGCTCAATCCAAATGCGCTCACCAAGATTTTTACCACTGCCTCTGCACGGCGTTGAGCTAGTTTGATATTATAGTCATCTTTTGCTCTATTATCTGTATGTCCGAATACCTTTACCATTGCAGATGGATTGCTTTGCATATACATTGCTATTTTGTAAATAGAAGGATAAAATTCTTGTTTCACATCTGCTTTATTCAAATCAAAAAATACAGGATCAAAGATTTTAGGATCAATACCAGATCCACCTGATAGAATTTCAAGTCCTTTGGCATCTGCTTGAGCATTTGCTTTTGTATTACTTTGTTTGTCATTCACATCAACAACACCATCGTCATCGCTATCTAAAGCCCTGCCATTTTTATCTACTCTAGCTCTTTTTGGGGAGAAAGGTTCGTCATCAAATTTATCAGAGATACCATCGCCATCTATATCTAAGGAAATACCGTGTGTATTCACCATAGTAGCAGTTGGTGTATTCAATTCTTTATCGAACAAATCAACCACTCCATCCTCATCTTCATCTTTCATGAATTCTCCACTATATAAGTTACTTTTTAATTCCATGATGTCCTCATAAGGTCTTACGATAGGATTCACCCAATAGAGTGGTTCTTGTCTTTTACCTAATTTAAAGTTCACTCCAATGCTTGTGTATGAATAAAAATCAGACTTTGAAGTGGCTACATAATCCGATGTGAATTTTGTTCCATCCAACAGATTGTCGTTATTCCAAGAAAATTTTTGTTCTAGATTCAAATCAATTCTTTTACTAACTTTAAATAGAAGTCCTGCTCCAAGAGAGATAGAAGGATTGATTTGCGTATTCTTCACACTAAAGGTTGTATTTTCAACAGTAGCAATAGTTTCATAGGTTTTATCATTGATGCTTTTAATTGCTTTGTAGGTTGCTCCCCTAGTAAAAAACTTAGGATCCGAAACTACACCTGTATAATCATAAATCGAACCAGCATTGTTATCATCAGTCATATTCATTTTGGTGTTTCTAGTAGATAAGCCAATACCTCCCAATGCATAAACAAGCAGCTTCGGACTTCTCTTATAAAAACTAATATTATTTAGATAGGCCACCCCTTGCACTTCTAAGGCAGAGAAATTTAATTTAAAATTTCTGAACTGATTAGAAAGACCCGTCGATTTTACATCTTGTCCAGTAACTTGACTGTACATTCCTTGCAATCGGAGGGCAAAAACATGGCCTAGAGATTTCTGCAAGGTAAGACCAGCACCCCATCCATACTTAGTGGCTACATCACCTAATACGCATGCATATCCTCCATTAACTCCCAATGCCCACATGTTCTTTTTCTTTGCGGGAAAGGCATATTTAAAATTTTCAAAATCGAGTTGCTTTTGATAATCTTTTTTCTTTAAATATAGTGAGTCTTTTAAAGGTTGTGTCTCAGTCAAAGACTTAGATTCTTGAGCGTGCAGTAATCCTATGCTTAACAAAAAGATAAGGCTTACTATAAAAGGAAAATGTTTTTTCATATTAGCAAATGTTAAGCACAAAGCTAAAAAATTTTTTATTGATTTAGGATAAGAAATAAAACAATAATAATCAAATTATTAGGATTAGTTAGATAGCTTAAACAATCATATTTGTTACCAAATATGCTTCAATTGGAGTAATATTGCCTTCAAAAAATATAAGACTATGCAAAAATTACTCCTATCATTAAACATTGTATTGATTCTTCTTTTTGGTGCTTTTTTTATGCACTCGTGTAAATCAAAAGGCAAAGATGCTCTTAAAGAAGTGCCAGGTGCTGTGTTAGACAAAACCGTAAAGATTGCTTACGTAGATTTAGACACCTTAGAAAGCAAGTATGACTACTTTACTATCAAGAAGGCAGAGCTAGAAAAGAAAGCCTTGAGCATGAAATCAACCCTTGAAAGCAAGCAACAAACCTTTCAAAATTTTTACCAAGATGCTGAAAGAAAGTCAGAGACAATGACACAAAGTGAGATACAAGCTACGCAGATGAAATTACAACAAATGCAACAAGACTTAGAAACGATGCAACAAAGCTATTCTGATCAAATGGCACAAGAACAAGATAATTTTGGCATTGCTTATCAAACTAGAATTGAGGAGTATTTAAAGAAGTATAATGCGGATAAGAAGTATTCATTTATTCTATCGTATAGAAGCGCTTCTGGCTCCCTTTTATATAAGGATGACGCCTATGACATTACCTCTTTGGTGTTGGTTGGATTAAATGAAGAATATAAGGAGTCGAGCACTGTCCCGGCCAAATAGTTATAAAAAAGTGTCAATTGAGGCACATTAATCATCCATACTTAAATAACAACAAATGTCTACAATAGGATTATTTTATGGCACAGATACAGGAAACACAGAGACTGTAGCAAAAATCATCAAACAAAAAATTGAAGATTCTTTAGGAGCAGACAGTGTTGACCTTTTAGAAATTTATCAAAAGAGCTCAGAAGACATGGCCAAATATGATCTTCTTATTTTAGGCATGCCAACATGGTATGACGGTGAATTACAAGGTGATTGGGAAGAGTATATCCCAAAAATGGAAGCGATTGATTTTACGAATAAAAAAATTGCATTTTTCGGTCTAGGTGACCAATACGGCTACGCTTCTTATTTTTGTGATGCCTTAGGTGTCTTTGCGCTTATCGTTGAAAAAAACCATGGAACTTTATGTGGTTTAACAAGCACTGCTGGTTATGAGCATGATCATTCCAAAGCAGAAAGAGATGGAATGTTTGTTGGATTATGCATAGACGTCGATAATCAAGATGAGATGACAGAAGAACGAATTGATCATTGGATCCCTTCTGTTCTCCAATCCTTCGGCTTGCAATAAGCATACACCAGCATCTTTTGATGCCTTTGTAAAGTGGATACAGATGGTTGTTTGAACACATCATTCGCTTTAGCACTATATTCATTATGGTGATTTAAATAAAAACTTTACACTCATTCACACAAACTAGAAACCAACAACACACATGAAATTATTTATGGTGCTTTTAGGATGCAAGCCTGCTGGCAGAAATATCGAACAGCATGATCTATTTTTTGGCATTGCTGAATCTTTAGCAGCCCTTGTTCCTTCTATGAAAGCCTTTTGGCCAGAAGCGAAATCAGCACTTCATATTGATGCATGGAGAGAAGTAACTGCTATCGGTGAATACGGTATTAAAATTAAAAGAAGAGCTGAAAACGCTCAATTAATCGATCATAAAAAGTTTTTGCAATTATTTTTCATCAATCTAGGCGGATACAAAAAAGCTGAATTTGAAGAATTTCATTATAAAATACTCATTGTAGCGGAAAGCACAGAGCAGGCAAAAGCCACTGCCAAGGATGCTGCTTTTTATAAGCATACCGGATTTAAAGGAGCCACTTCGCATATAGATGACAAATATGGGGTAGATATTGATGAGCTTTTTGGTGTAGAGGATGTTTTGGATGCTTCTTTGCGTGAGCAGTTTACTATAGAAATTATAGCTAATCCTTCGACTCATACAGACACTATTCATATTGGCTATCTGCCTTTATCAAAGATTTCGAAATAGATGTTGTAACATTGATGTTATAACATTTAAAAATAGTTTACAACTGTTTGGAGCGTATAATTTGATGCATTACACCGCACTAGGGATAGACGCGATAGCCCGGAAAACATATGGCTCAGTGCTTTCAGCCATAGTTTGAGGACTATAAGCAGATAGCCCGTTCAGTGCCCAAAAAAAATAAGGATTTATTAAACAATTTCCACAGGTTTATTCATCCGAACGATGTGAGCCAAGGTATCGATGGCTTTTGCGTGATTTTTTACATAATAATTTTCTTTGTCCCATACATATCCTGCGAGTACAGAACAGATCATTCTTTTAATTTTTTGATCTATGGTTGGATTAAAGAAAATATCCTGTAATTTACCTTCGTACCATGCTCTAACATAAGTCCTAAAAGTATCTACGCCTTCCATGATATATTCCTTGTAGTCCTTTTCCCAATCCACAGACTCCCCTTTCAACTGTTTAGAAATAAGCTTCGCAGAAACCATAGCACTTTCTACGGCAAAAGTAACCCCACTTGAAAAAACAGGATCCAAAAATTCTGCTGCATTACCCGTTAGTGCAAAACCGTCGCCATACAATTTCTTAGCTGCAATAGAATAGCCTGCGATTGTTTTGGCGTGTTCCCAAACCATGGGAGCATCTGCAAATCTTTCGCTAATATTGGCCTCTCGAGCAATTAACGTTTTCAATTTTTGATCGTCATCACCTTCGAGTGCATCAAAAAAAGCAGGATCACCCACAAAGCCAACAGAAACATTTCCATTTGAAAATGGAATGACCCAAGTCCACACTTGTGGCGCATGATCGATAACGATGATTTGCGCATTGTTGGCCTCCATAGAGCGATTCACATCCTTGAAGTGCGCGAAAATTGTTCTTCTTGGAGGGAATTTAGATGGCTCGTCCAAATCAAATAATCTTGGCAACACTCTTCCATAACCACTGCTATCTATGATAAACTTGGCTTCGATTTGGCTTTCATTTCCTTCCTTGTCTACAACTGTTGTTACAGAATCACTGCCCATAAATTTCACAGCTGTAACGGCCGTTTCAAAGTGTACTGGAATTCCTTTGCTGATTAATTTATCTGACATAGAAGAATCAAAATCTGCACGAGGTACCTGCCATGTCCAATTCCAACCTTCTGAGAATTGATCTTCGAATAAAAACTCACAAGAGTGGTTGCTCCCTTTTAGAAACTTAGCCCCAAATTTTTTCTGAAACCCTTGTTCAGCAACAGTATCAATGAGACCTGCCTCAGTTAAGGCTACCATACATCTTGGTAATAAACTTTCCCCAATGACGAAACGTGGGAATTTTTCTTTTTCGATAACCATTGTCGAAAGACCACTATCATGAACGATGGATGATGCAACACAACCTGAAGGTCCAGCTCCAATGACTAAGACATCTACTTTTTGAATTTTCATAATTTATATAGTTGAATATAAAGAGCTAATCTTGAATGTAAATTTAAACATTAATTATAATTTTTACTCATCTCCAAAAATAAAGAAGAAGCTAAAGCAGTATCAAACAATGAATTCTGAGCCATTTCTATAGTGAAAAATTTGATTATATCATTTATCTTAAACAAAACGGATAGAATAAAGGGAAAACACATTTTTAGAGCATTTGTTTATCTTCTACTCTTTTATGCTTCTCTAACCTCCTTCATTAGTTGATCCATATCTACAAATGATGCACAAGTAAGAAATGCGCTAATTGTGACACCTAGGATCCCATGAAGATTGATATCTTGACCTGTCAAGTACAAATTAGCGATTTTAGTTCTTGGTGACAAGTAGGATTCGAGTGGGTGTTGGCAATTCTTTATACTGCCATAGGTACTACCTTCTTTGGTATTGAGATAATCTCTATAGGTTAGCGGACTAGCGGAATGCACTGCCGAGATATTACCCTTTAGTGACGGATACAATGTATAGACAATATCTAACACTTTTTGCTCTTTAGCTGCTTTCCATACAAGATAATTTTCATCTCTAATGTTTTTTTCAGGCACCGTTGAATGCGACGTTTCCCATTCTTTAACTTCATCAAAACTCATGGAACACATAATGCTAATTGATTTTGCATAGGTATCATGCTCACCAAATGCTGGTGTAAAGATCATTAGATTTTCAGGCCAATTCTCGACCTCATAACGGCTATTACACCACAGATTATTTGTGGTAAAATGATAGCGATTATAATTAAAATATGGAAAAGTGTTTTCCTTCAGAATGATGTGCATCGTAAAGGCTGACATCGCATTTTCAATGGACTTTATTCGTTTTTTGTAAGCGCTTCGAAGCACTTTTTCATCCAACAAGTCCAAGGTGAGAGAAGGGTTGATATTTGAAATAAAATTTTTTCCAAAAATTTGTTTACCACTCTTGAGTTGAACAGTTGTAGCCAACCCATTTTCTGTTTCAATCTTAACAACTTCTTGCAGTCTTAAAACCTTGCCACCATTGCCTCTAATGGAACGAACTAAAATGCTTGCTATTTGTTGACCTCCATCTATACAACGCCAAGCACTTAAAATATAACTATTGACGATTAATGCATGTACATAAAAAGGTGTTTTATCCTTGTCTGCATAGTAGAGTAAATTATTGCCTAACAATACAGCAATTAATTTCTCATCGGTGATAATACTTTTTAAAAAATCATACGTATTTAAACTATAGTAAGCAGCTTGAAAACTTGGAGCGTCAGGTGTTTTAAGATTATATAGTTCTAGGCTTTCACAAGTCTCCTTCACCATTTTTACATAAGCCTGAATGCCTGTTTTTTCTTTTGGAAAAA
Organism: Chitinophaga pinensis; assembly: GCA_945897725.1. Lineage (GTDB taxonomy): Bacteria > Bacteroidota > Bacteroidia > Chitinophagales > CAMDFR01 > CAMDFR01. Next base: position 8,394 of record CAMDFR010000015.1, on the reverse strand, counting down.
TATTTGTTAAAGTCTTTTCAAAATTTTCGTATCCGTTTGCCCACGGATAGATTTCTTCATTCTCAGAGAAGCTGATTCGATCAAAGCCATCTTTGTCCAACTGCTTCAATGTCAGTTTATCTATCAAACCTAAATACTTAAAGAACTGATATAAATTTTCGCCTTTACCCAATCCACCGATATAATGAACCCCAGTATCGAGCATCACATTGTCCCTCTTGTATATTTGCAATGCCCCACCGAATTGCTCGTTTTTCTCAACAACACATACTGAATAATTATTTTTCGATAAGATATTCGCAGCGATGAGACCTCCAAGTCCACTTCCTAAAATCACAACATCATAGTGTTCCATGCTAATGCTTTATTCTTTTAACTACAAATAATGTGTTTGATGTTTTTTGAGAGTCTTTGTACTGTTCCATAGCAAATCCCTTTGCTTTCATAAAAGAGTTCAAAAAATCACCAGAAATAAATTCCATCTCTTCGAATGAGGCTCTATTAAAACCAAAAAAGGTACTCATCCTTTCTGTCCACTTAGACTTGACGTGTTTCTCCTCATTATCAGAATCAGCGTCCCTTATCAAAATCATTCCATTTTCAGATAGCTGGTTCATACATTTTTGCAATAAGGCTGTTTGCTCTTCGAATTTCAGATAATGTAATACATCGCTAATCAAAAACACATCTGCTTTTTGAAAATCGAATGCTCGAACATCAGCAACAAAAAACTGAATGTTCCCTTGAGTTGATGGTAAGTTTTGTGCCACTGCTATTTTCTCCTCATCAAAGTCAATCCCAATGATGGTTCTATTCTTGTCAACCAAATGTAGCATCAATGCTGTATAGCCATAACCACAGCCAATATCATATATCTTGCCTTCACGTGGTATCAATTCATTTAGTAAAGTATAATTTTTTTCAAGATGCAATTTTATTCGGACATACCATTCTAACACTGGACCTTTGAATGCAAAATTTTTTATCACTCGATCATTAAAATAGGCAGGCGTTTCTACGATTTGTCTCAATTTTTCATATTCCGCTTTAAAATACCTTGCAATTCTGGGCGTTCGTTCCGCGTAATTTTTACCAAAAAATTCATTCGTTGGTTCGATGCGTGCAAGGATTTTCACATGGCAAGAACCATTTTTTAAATAGAATTCTCCCTTTGTCATAAAATGTCCAATACCATGAAGAAGAATGGGCAGAATATCTAACTGCATTTTTTCGGCGATATAAAATGCTCCTTTATGGAATCGCAGCATTTTATCAGGATCTTCTGAGCGCGTGCCTTCCGGGAATACCATCACAGAATATCCATCAGCAATTTGAGTTTTTAATTTGGCCTCACTTTCCTCATGACCTTCCTCTACGTGATAGAATCCTGCCATGCGCACGACTAGACTATACGGAGAACGATTATACACCCAGTCATTCGTCAACATAATAATTTTTGGATAAAAGCCCAAGACCACTAAAATATCCACGAAGGAAGAATGATTGCAAATGATGACAGCGGGTTTTTGAAAATACTTTCTATCTGGATAGGTATCCACTTTCTTAACGATGAACATTAAGTATGTCAAGGATCTGCAATAATAACAAATACACCAATGATAGAAATATTTTACCGCTTTTATCTTGCCAAAAGGTGCAACAGTTACTATTCCAATCAAAGTTAAAACGATACAACCAACAAAATAATAGGCAAATGCAAAAAAGGAAATACAAGCATTCAAAAAGGTAACAGGTACTTTACCCTTTTCTTTTCGATGTTGCGCTAAAAAATCAAAAAGAAGTGGTTGTACTGTATAGGAAACCAATACCACCGAAAAAATGCCAATAATTGAGATAAGCGCTATGGATTTGAGAGCAGGATGTTTTGCAAAGATCAGCACCCCAATACCCACCAAGGTGGTGATGGTAGACAAAAGAATGGATGTTTTATATGAACTGAGATTATCCTTTCCTTCGGCATATTTTTGTTGAAGACCGGTTACAACAAAAACAGAAAAATCATCACCCATTCCAAAGATAAAGGTAGAGATGATGATATTAAAAATATTGAACTTAATACCTAAAATTGACATCAATCCAAGTGTAAGTATCCAGCTACACATCATTGGCAACACACACAATAAGGTGAGTTCAATTCGTCCAAAAGAAATTAATATTAAGAGAAAAACAATAACGAATGAGATATAAAGCAAGAAATTAAAATCCTTACCCATAATTTCAACAAATCTTTTGGTGAGGTATTGTTTATCCAATAATGAAATGTTCTTTTGGTCTTTGATGGCATCATACACTTTATCTTTGTCCTCGAGTTTTACTTTTAGTAAAGTCACCACTGTTGTCAAATCCGCTGTTTCATTAATATAATCGTCGAGCAATAATTTACGTAAAGTCAACTCCTCCTCTTTTGGTAAATAATCATACTGTTTATTTATCATAGTAGTAAAAGGTAAGAATGCACGGTCGTTAAAGCCCAATGATTTCGCTGAGGTAGAAAGCTCTTTTAGCATATCTACACTTCTTGTATTCCAGAAGCCATTCCAGTGGGCAATTCTTTTCTTTTGTTCTGCTTTCGACAAAAGTAAGACATGAACATTGGTGAATTTTTTAACCAAACCTTTTGCCATCAATTCCTTGGTCTTTAGGAGCGCTTGCTGATTATTTTCTAATGCCTCATCTAGATTTTTTCCACTACTCACCAGAAACATATTTCTCCATTTGTAGTTGCTGATTCTATCAAGATTCGTCTCTGCAAGCTTTAACTTATTGGACATATAACTCATTTGATTGAGGTCAGATTCAAATGTTACTTTGTTCATGTTGAAGCAACCAATAATAATGGAGGCAGAAAGAAAAAGCAATAACAATTTGTTTTTGTGATAAGGATATGCGGCTACTTTATCGAGTAAAGAAGAATTGTTTTCTTGAACATTTGATTCGGTCCATCTTAACAAATGTGGCAAAATAACCAAAGATGAAACGGCGGCTACAATGATACTTATCCCGGCAAAAAGACCTAAATCTCTCATAGCATCACTTTCTAAAAAACAAAGACAAAAGAATGCTGAGCTAGTAGTTAATGCCGTTAAAATGGATGCGGTGGATATGTCTTTCAAAACAGCTTCAGGCGTGCCATGCGACTTGAAATGTGTAAAAATATGTAGCGAAATATTGATGGCAATACCTAATAAGATGGAGCCTATTCCCAATGCAATGGCTGAAACAGACCCTTTCAATAAAAACAGAATAGCTAATGAAACAATCGCACCATAGGAGATAGGAATAAAAATAAGTATGAAAATACTTTTACTTCGAAAATAAAAAGTGATAAACAAAAACAATCCTATGATGGCGATACTCGTGGTAAGAATAATATCTTTCTTGATTTGTGTGGCATTCGCCACTGAAACAGCTGTACCTCCAAAATACTCTATACTGATAGAAGGATTTGCTTTTTGTAACGAATCAATAGAGGCATCCATTAATTTTATTAATTCATGATTCCTTCCTGTATTTCCATTAGAAGCATTCGGAATAACGAATAACATTAAATTTTTGCCATCCTTGGTGGTCAAGTAGCCATTATTGATGACATAATTTTCGTCGAATTGTAGACTCTGTAATTTCTTAAGTACAATAGGAACTAAGTGCAGTGGATCTTTCAAAATATTTTCCTTAAAGGCAAAGCCAGATGGAGACATTAGAGCTTTATAATTCTTCTGCATGGTCACATCTATGGCAGTTTTCGTCAATGTACTATCGATATGTTTGTAATCCTCCTCTTCTAAAAGTAGTGGTAAATTATTAAACAGAATTCCGTAAATATTTAAAATAATATCGTCGGCAATCTTATAATTGACATCCTTAAATAAAGTATCTGGCTTAAAGTTTTTAGCTTCGATTTTACTAACTAAAGAATCGCAGGCAGTCATCAATTCTTCAGGATTTGATTTTGAAGAATCTCTTAAAGATATTCGAACTACGAGCTTCTCAAGAAATTTAGAATTATTAAAAATAAAGTTCAGCTTATCCGTCTTTTCATCAGATGGAATTATTTTAGAAATATCTTCTTCAAACTTTAATTGTGTAGCAAAATAAATACTTAGCCCAGCTATCATGACAAGCATTGCCAGGAAAACAATGCTATGCTTTTGAAAATATTTGTATAAGGCTAAAAATATATTTCCCAATGCTTTTATTTATTTTCTTTACGAGCTAATTGAAGTATGCAATAGGTAAGAAGGAACGAAAGTAGCCCGAGTAGAATAGCCAAGACTGCTCCACCGACGAAGAACTGAAGAAAACTTTTTTGTAATTCTTCTAAAGTGAGTACCCACTTAAATTCCTCAAAAGTCAATGTACCTCCTATTATTTTTTTCCCAAGAAACAATCCCGCAAAAGCCCAAAAAATGCTTAATGGTCCGAAACTAATGTTTGAAACCACCAGGACAATAACCTTGTTAAGTTTAAAATACAAGGCAATAAAGACAGCAATCAACATCTGGAAGCCCCATACAGGAAAGATCCCCATACAGACACCCAAACCAACTGAAGCTGCTTTAATATAATTACTCTCATGGGTGGCAAGAAAATGATTGTACCAAAAGGCCTTTAGATTTTCGCTAAAGTTTAAAACAAAATTTCTTGGTTTATAAAAGAGAAAAGCTAAAACCACTAGATAAGCATTGAGAAAACTAATTCGTGTAAAGTCAGGACCTTTTCTGAAATGCGTAATTCTTTCCTCTTTTGGTGGATAATAGACATCAATAGGTATGCATAGTACATTTACCTGATTCCATGCGGCTTTTACTAAGACCTCTATTTCAAATTCATATCTCCATGTAAAAAGCCACAGTTTATGTAAGGCCTCAAGTGGATATAATCGAAACCCACTTTGTGTATCAGGTACCTTGATACCAGTCTCTAGCTGAAACCAAAAATTAGAAAACTTATTCCCAAAACTACTAGTGCCAGGTACGTTTTCTTGCATCATATTTCGAGAGCCAATAATGATACTATTTCTAGATTCGGGTAATTTATTCAGGAAATGAACCAAATCTTTAGCATAGTGCTGACCATCGCTATCAATACTAATCGCATATTGAAAGCCTTTATCAAAAGCCTGTTTAAAAGCCATTCGCAATGCCGCCCCCTTCCCTTGGTTTTTTTCGAAATGTATAACCTGTATGTCAGTAAAAAAAGCCAAAGCATCCATAGTACCATCGGTACTTCCATCATTGACAACAATGATTTGATCTGTGTATTCTAGTACATCATTGATGACGCTAACAAGCGTTTTGTCGTTATTATAGGTTGGTATGACAACACAGATTTTTTCAGTAATAAATCTGTTATCTCGCATCTTGTGCTTCCTTTTTGATTTTCGCCTTCATTTTAAATGCTATAGTTGTTTCGTTTTGAAGAACAACATCTATAGAATAAATTTCCTCTTGCGAGCTTATTTTAAGCTCCAGCAAAAACGACAACTGTTCGTTTGGGTTAATGACCTGTAGAAACTTAGTTTGAAGAATTTTGTAATAATAGCAACTTGTGCCAAGGATGTCTGACATCATTTCCTTCACTATCTGAATAATGACCACACCAGGCACCACAGGCTGATTGGGAAAATGCCCATCAAAAATGCTATTATCTGGCAAGAAATGTAATTGATAAGAATATACCCCTTCCATAGCATTCCCAGACAGTTCTTTAACTTTATATAATGACTCTTTTAGCATATATAAATGCAAAAATAATTAATATAAAATGATAAAAGTTTAATCCTCATTAATATTTTACAATCATTAGGTAGATTAATTCTCTAGTTTTGCGAACCATTCGATTATCATTTTGGTTAAAAAAACATGAAGTTATTATATATCTACCTAAAAAAGTACAAGCTACTTGTCTTTATTACATTATTATTAGCGGCCATAAGTCAAATTTTTTCACTACTAGACCCCACCATCCTGGGGAAATATATCATAGATGACTTAGGTAAACATCCTTTCACTTTTTCTGATGGAAGTGCGAGAAATGTAAGTCAGTTTGTTTGGGGAGTTATCAAGGCCATTTCATTGCTATTGGGTGTTGCCATGATAAGTCGAATAGCCAAGGCCTTTCAAGATTATACCAATAGTGTAGTGGTACAAAGAATGGGAGCAGACATTTATTCTGATGGACTAAGGCATTCGTTACAACAATCATTTCAGGAGTTTGAAGATAAGCAAAGTGGACAAACGTTAAATATTATACAGAAAGTGAGACAAGACGTTGAAAAACTCATTAGCTCTTCCATTAACATTTTATTCAGTGCATTTGTAGGATTGATATTTGTGAGTATTGTCGCTTTCAAAATATATCCACCACTCATACCTATTTATTTTTTAGCAAGCACCATTCTTGCTTTCGTGACTTTTTTTATGTCAAAAAAAATAAAAAAAGTACAGACAAAAATTGTTAGAGAAACCAATTTATTGGCAGGTAGCACGACTGAAAGTCTTCGTAATATAGAACTAATCAAAAGTTTGGGACTTACGGTGCAAGAAACAAAACGATTAAATTTGACCTTGCTAAAGATTTTAAAATTAGAGTTAGACAAGGTGAAAAGCATACGCAGTGTAACATTCATCCAAGGTACCTTTGTAAATTTTTTACGTCAAACCATCCTTTTCACCTTATTGTACATGTTGTTTAAGGAACATCTTACTTTGGGACAAATCATCACTTTTCAATTCTATTCCTTTTTTATTTTTAATCCGTTGCAAGAAGTTGGTGGTGTTATTATTGCTTATAGAGAAGCAGAAGCATCCTTGTTTAATTTTAATAAAATTTTAGAAGCTCCTATTGAGCCTAAACCCGATAATCCTATTGCTGTTGATTATCTCAACAAAATGGAATTTAACAATGTCGGGTTTAAACATAGAACAGCAAAGACTAAGGCACTTGAGAACATTTCCTTTGTTGTGAACAAAGGAGAAACAGTTGCCTTCGTAGGACCTTCTGGTGCAGGTAAAACGACTCTTGTGAAGCTTTTAGTTGGCTTGTATGATACACAGGATGGACATATTTATTATAATGATATTAGATCGGCAGATATCGATATAGATGAATTAAGAAAGCAAATTGGATTCGTTACACAGGATACCCAACTTTTTTCGGGGTCTATTAGAGAAAATTTACTCTTTGTTAATCCAAGAGCCACGGACGAAGAAATGTTTGATGTCCTAAACAAAGCAGCTAGTCAGAATTTACTTGCGCGAAGTGAAAATGGACTAGATACCGTGATTGGAGAAGGTGGTATGAAGATTAGTGGTGGTGAAAAACAAAGACTTTCGATTGCCAGAGCCTTGCTCAGAAAGCCAAACTTATTTGTCTTTGATGAGGCAACTTCTTCTCTAGACTCCATTACAGAGCAGGAAATCTCTAGCACCATTAGGTCTATTTCGGCCAATAAAAATCAAATCACAGTAATGATTGCACATCGCCTATCCACTATCATGCATGCAGACAAAATCTATGTTTTAGAAAAAGGTAAAATCATTGAAACGGGCAAGCATGAGGAATTGATAGCTGAGAAAGGACTATACTATGCCATGTGGCGACAACAAATCGGAGAGAGAAAAGAAGAATAAGCTCCGCATAAAAACAAAAAACCCCGCAGTAGACTACTGCGGGATGGTTTGCTTCCTTGGCTTTAAGAAATATGTTGAAGTAGGCCTTTTAAAGTTACCCGCAGAACCAAATTCTACGGGTTTTTATTTCCATGGCTTTATAGAAATAATTTCATGCATTCATCTCTTTGGTATGGCTCCCAACAAACTATTCATTTGAAGGGAGCATGTTTATTCCTATATGACTTTAGGAAAAAACACAACAATAAAAACTACCAAATCAATCTATTTTTAAAAACCGTTTTTAGGCGGCAATTTTTAAATTATCCCGCGGATGATTCATCCGCGGGTGTTTCTGCTTCCATGGCTTTATAGAAACAATATCATGCTTTAATTTTATGGTAATGCTCCCTTCAAACTATTCATTTGAAGGGAGCGTGTTTATTCCTACATGACGTTCAGAAAAAACACAATAAAAACTACCAATCAATCTATTATTAAAACCGTTTTTAGGCGGCAACTTTTAAATTATCCCGCGGATGAATCATCCGCGGGCATTTCTGCTTCCATGGCTTTATAGAAACAATATCATGCTTTAATTTTATGGTAATGCTCCCTTCAAGCTATTCATTTGAAGGGAGCGTGTTTATTCCTACATGACGTTCGGAAAAAACACAATAAAAACTACCAATCAATCTATTATTAAAACCGTTTTTAGGCGGCAACTTTTAAATTATCCCGCGGATGAATCATCCGCGGGCGT
>CAMDFR010000014.1 GCA_945897725.1 Chitinophaga pinensis | reverse complement strand
GTGAGAGAAGCTATGAAACAAGGTAGGTGGCCCAGACCTGCACCTAAGGGATATAAGAATTTCAGGGACGAGAATAATAAACCGATTATCATTCCTTCTACTGATGCCAAACATATCAAGTTTATTTTTAAGCAAATTTCACAAGGCCGATCTCAATCTGAGGTTCTTAAAAAGCTTAGATTACAAGATGTTAAAATCAGCAAGTCTCAAATGTGTGAGATTATCAGAAATCCCTTGTATATAGGCAAGATTCATCTACCAAAGCACGAGGAGGAAGTGGAAACTTATATTACTGGCATACATGAACCAATAGTAGATGAAGAAACTTTTAATCGTGTACAAGAAATTTTGAATCAACGAAAGATTTTAAGAAAACCAGCACCAAGCATAATTAAAAAGGTCGAACTACCTTTAAGGGGTAGTTTAGCCTGTTCACAATGTAAACAAACACTCACTGGAAGTGCTTCAAGAAGCGCTTCTGGGAGACGTCATTTCTATTATCATTGCAATAAATGTGGGCATGAAAGATTTCAGGCAGAAAAAGTAAATAGTGCTTTCGGTGAATTGCTGGCTACCATCACTTTGAATCCCAAAATGCAGAAATTTCAAGAGGCTATTTTGAAAGATGTACTTGCTGTTCGTATAGAAAAAAAAGTGATAAATAAAGCGGCAGTTGAGAAGGAAATATTGGCCTTAAATGAAAGATTAATTAGGGTTCAAGATATGTATCTGGATGCTAAACTTTCTCACGAAGATTTTATTTCTATGAAAAATAGAATTGAGGCAGAAAGAACTAGTAAGACTCAAAAGATGACTAACGCAGCAACAGAAGATAAAGCAATGTCGAGCGGCTTAAAGCAATGTATGGCAATGCTTTCAAGCCTTGATAAGCTTTATGAAAATGCAAGTTTAGATAACAAAACAAGATTATGTTGTTCGATATTCCCTGAAAAACTCTTTTTTGATGGAAAAAATTGTCGAACGGAAAAAATGAATGAAGTCCTTCTTCTAATACTTAATGGTAGCAATGCTTTCAAGAAAATAAAAAACGGACAATCCGTTGAAAAATCGGGTTTGTCCGCTTTGGTGGAGCATATCGGAGTCGAACCGATGACCTCTTACATGCCATGCAAGCGCTCTAGCCAGCTGAGCTAATGCCCCATTGAAGTACAAATGTATCTAACTTTTGTGGTGTTGCAAATAATCTATCATCAATACCGCGCAACGGCTCGAAGCACCTCTATTGCCAAGCAATGCAATCAAAGCATCATATTCTTGTTGTAGATAGGATTGATGCGCTGGTGTTAATATTCTATTCAAATGCAATATCAAATTGTCTTTGTTCAATTCATCTTGTATCAACTCTGTTACCAATGGTTTATCTATGATAAGGTTTACTAAGGAAATGTATTTTACTTTGATGAGTCTCTTACCAATCTCATAAGAGATGCGACTTCCTTTATAACAAACTACTTCAGGAACCTTGAATAGAGCGGTTTCTAGGGTGGCTGTACCACTGGTGACTAAGGCCGCTGTAGCTACGGATAACACATCATAGGTTCGATTAAAAGCAATGCTTACATTTTTTTTGTGTCCGATGATGGATTGATAAAAGGATGGACTATGATGATCAAGTCCACAAACTATAAATTGGTGATCAGGAAAAGAATCACATACAGCAATCATTTCAGCCAACATCACGGATATTTCTTGTTTTCGACTACCTGGAAGTAATGCAATGATTGGCTTGTCATTTATCTGCAAAGTTTCATTGATTACTTGAGATAATTTTCTTTCATGAATGGCATCCAACAAAGGGTGACCGACATAATGCACATTGTAATTGTATTTTTGGTAAAAGGCTTTTTCAAATGGAAGAATCACAAACATTTCATCAACGCACTGTTTAATTTTGTGTACGCGATTTTCTTTCCAAGCCCAGATTTGTGGAGAGATATAATAAAAAACTTTATAGCCTTTTTTCTTTGCCCAGCTTGCCATACGTAAGTTGAAGCCAGGGAAATCAATCAGAATAATCACATCTGGTTCATTGGCGATGATTTGTTTTTTGGCAACAGAAAAATTCTTGAATATAGTAAAGATATTCATAAGGACTTCTACAAAACCCATGAAAGATAATTCCTTATAATGCTTTAGAATCACAGCACCTTGCGCTTGCATTAAGTCACCGCCCCAAGCTGTAATGCTGGCCTCTGGGTCTTCAATACGCAAATGTTTTACAAGATTAGAACCATGTAAATCACCCGAAGTTTCTCCAGCTATGATGAAGTATTTCATTACAGTAAATAGTTAACCACCACTACAAAGAAGAACATAATGATAGTAGAAATGATGACACCTTTTTGGGCATTCAACATGTTAAACTGATTGAAAATAAAAAAGGGTGCAAGGTTGAGTATGGCACCCAGCTTAAGATAGGGGACATATAGAATCAACCTATCTGTGTTTTCAAACATGGAAAGCGATACCGTGTTTTTAAATGAAAAAATAGTGAGGGATGCAAGTATAGCGACTAGCATGCCTACTAAAATACCAAAAGGTATATTGTTTAATTTAGTTTCAAAATTTCCAGTTCTCATTGATATGTGTTATTGCGTGATGTGCGGTTAAATCATATTGTACCGGTACAACGGAGACATAGCCATTGGCTAATGCCCATTCATCCGTGTCTTCCCCTTTGTCCTTATTGACAAAACGGCCTGTGAGCCAATAATATTGTTGCCCTCTTGGGTCTTTTCTTTTGTCGAATTCTTCGACCCATTTGGCATTGGCTTGTCTACAAACTTTAATTCCTTTTATTTCAGTTGCGGGAATCGAAGGGATATTTACATTGAGCAAAGTACCAGCTGGCATGCCTTCTGCCAACATGTTCTCTGCTATTTTGCTGATGAAGGATTTACTATGTTCGAAATGAGCTTCGTACCGAAAATCAGTCAAAGAAAAGCCAATCGCTGGAATGCCCTCTATGGCTGCTTCTACAGCAGCTGACATGGTGCCTGAATAAATCACATTAATCGATGAATTGGATCCGTGATTGATACCAGAAACGCAAAGATCGGGTTTGCGATGTAAGACAATATCAACAGCGAGCTTTACACAGTCGACAGGTGTACCGCTGCATTGATAGGCTTCTATGTCATAGGCATATTCTACTTTTTGTAAGCGGAGCGGATGATGAATGGTGATGGCATGGCCCATACCAGATTGCCCTTTATCAGGTGCCACTACGACCACATGACCAAGCGGCATCATGGCTTCTACCAATGCTTTCATACCCGGCGCTGTGATGCCATCATCATTGGTCACGAGTATCAGTGGTCTCTTTTTATCATATTCCTTTTTCATCATTCCCTTTGTTTACAAGTATTCGTGAGCGTTACAAAAGCTTTCATCTCTTTTAAATGATAGCTTGTTGGAAGCGTATCCATTTTCAAATCTGAGCATCTCTTTACCAACAAAGATAATTCTAATTTCATTTCATCTTCATGAAATATGTAGTGGAAATTCTCGCTAAGTAGATGGTTTGTCAATTCTCTGTGGCTATTTGTCAAATCAAATATGTTAAAAGAACTGTTCCTGTTTTGTAGGATTAAAAAATCATATTTTGTAACTGTAAATCCCAAGCTGCTACTATAGGAACTATCCCTCATTTTCATATCTTTAAAATCATCAAGTTGGTAGTGATATAGATTTGTCGAACCCTCTACTACAAGTTTTGCTAAAATGCCTGCGCTTTCTTTAGCGTCGAGTATCCGTACATATTGATCATGGGCTATACTCATAAATTTAATTTCAGAAGTATTGATACGCAGTCTTTCTTTGTATGGAAATCGTGGATTATAGCAATAGATGATGCTATTGAATTTACCTACAGAGACATATTCTTTGATGTACTCATGGTATTCAACATAACAAAAAAGGGTATCGTTGTGAATGGTGGTAATCCTTGAAAAGACGGGCTGTCCTTCACTTGCTTTTAGACTATCTTTCGCAGCAGCAAATAATAGAACATTTAAAAAAAGAAACACGCAAAATAGTAGGGTCTTTTTCAATCTGTAGTACTGTTTACTGAGCGCTATTCGTATTTTTTTATACTTAACTAATCATTCAACTTCAATACAGCCATGAATGCTTGTTGTGGTACTTCTACTTTACCAAACTGACGCATTCTTTTCTTTCCTTTTTTCTGCTTATCCAATAACTTTCTTTTACGCGAGATATCCCCACCATAACATTTAGCGGTTACATCCTTCCGCATCGCTGAAATCGTCTCTCTAGCAATAATTTTGGCACCAATCGCAGCCTGAATAGCAATGACGAATTGTTGCTTCGGTATCAATTCTTTCAATTTTTCGCATAATCTTCTACCAAAATCATATGCCTTATCACGATGAATCATAGCGCTTAGCGCATCTACATTTTCGCCGTTCAATTTGATATCCAACTTCACCAAATCACCTGGTTTAAATCCTGTGATATGATAATCAAAAGAAGCATAACCTCTGGAAATGGATTTTAATTTATCATAAAAATCGAAAACAATTTCTGCCATAGGCATCTCGAAAATTAACTCCACACGTGTTGTTGTCAAGTAACTTTGATTGAGCAAGACACCTCGCTTATCCATACACAGCCCCATGATTGCACCAATATATTCTGGTTTGGTAATCACCTGAGCCTTAATATAGGGCTCATCTAGATAATCTATTTGTGTTACATCTGGTAAACTACTTGGATTGTGAATGATGATTTTATCACCAGCAGTAGTATAGCAATGATACGTTACTTGAGGAACAGTGGTGATAATAACCTGATCATATTCTCGCTCTAATCGTTCTTGAATAATTTCTAAATGTAGCAATCCTAAGAAACCGCATCTAAAGCCAAAGCCAAGCGCAATCGATGATTCAGGCTCCCATACTAAAGACGCATCATTTAGTTGTAATTTTTCTAAAGAATCGCGCAGGTCTTCAAAGTCATCATTTTCCATTGGATAAATTCCTGCAAAGACCATTGGTTTTACATCCTCAAAGCCTTTGATGCCTTCCTTGCAAGGATTGGCCGCAGCGGTAATGGTGTCTCCAACTTTGATTTCCTTCGCTTGCTTGATACCTGTAATGATATAGCCTACATCACCTGCTTTGATTTCATTGCGCGGATCTGGTTTCATTCTTAGCACACCCACCTCATCAGCGTGATATTCGCCACCTGTATTGACGAATTTGATTTTTTCACCTTTCTTGATAGTACCGTTCATCACTTTAAAATAAGCGATGACACCTCTGAAGGAATTGAACATACTATCAAAAATCATAGCCTGTAAAGGCGCTTCAGGATCTCCTATGGGTGCGGGTATTCTTTCGATGATGGCTTCAATAATCTTATCAACGCCAAGTCCAGTTTTACCTGATGCGGGAATGATTTCATCTCTATCGCAACCAATCAATTCTACAATTTGATCACTCACTTCTTCAATCATTGCACCATCCATATCAATCTTATTGAGTACGGGAATGATTTTTAAATCATGCTCCAAAGCCAGGTATAGATTAGAGATGGTTTGTGCTTGAATGCCCTGTGATGCATCGACCAACAACAAAGCTCCTTCGCAAGCAGCGATAGACCTTGATACTTCATAAGAAAAATCCACGTGGCCGGGCGTATCAATCAAATTGAAAATATATTTTTGACCCTTGTGGATATAATCTAATTGAATCGCATGGCTTTTGATGGTGATGCCTTTTTCTCTTTCTAGGTCCATGTCATCCAACACCTGATCCATCTTGTCGCGATCCGAAATAGAGTTGGTCATGTCCAACAACCTATCTGCCAAGGTACTTTTACCATGATCAATATGTGCGATAATACAAAAATTTCTAATGTTCTTCATGCTGCAAAGTTAATGAAATCAAAATGAATTTTGGAAAATAGCTCAAGCACACCTGATTCTTTAAGAAATGGCGTTTTTTAGTTCTTTTAATTTCTACTGAAAATTGTTTTTATTGGTCAGAAGTGCTTTGTTCGTAATGGTTTTACGAGCATTGACCCTATCTTAATCGTGTTTTTTCCATTCTACCTCTCGACTGCCATTTTGATGAGAGATAAATCTTGCCAATGCGAAAAGATAATCTGATAATCTGTTCATGTATTTAATGATGAGTGGATCTACCTCTTCTTCTTCCATAAGTCGCACCACACATCTTTCTGCACGACGGCAGACGCAACGAGCCACATGGGCATAGGAGTTGGCAATATGACCGCCAGGCAAGATGAAATTGCGTAGTGGTGTCAAGGACTCATCCATTTTGTCAATAGCTTTTTCTAGACTTTCAATCTCTTCTTCTGTTACTTTTGGCACATAGCTATTGGTAGTACCTGCCACAGTAGCTAATTGAGCGCCGATATTGAATAAATTATTTTGAGTTCTCTCTAATAGAATGTTCGTGTCCGTATCTGTGAAAGAATCTCTAATCACTCCAATAAAAGAGTTTAATTCATCCACTGTTCCATAAGATTCAATTTTCAAATGGCCCTTTGAAACCTTTGTGCCACCTATCAATGAGGTCTGTCCTTTGTCGCCTGTTTTGGTATATATTTTCATTTTGTATTTTTTTTAACCGAGTCTATCTGATTCACTATTGATGATGCTACTTTCGATAATACCATCTTTGAGTCGTATGACCCGCTTAGCATGCTGGGCAATATCTTCTTCATGGGTAACAAGAATAACGGTATTGCCAGCTTCATTAATTTTTCTAAATATGGACATGATTTCCAAGGATGTTTTGCTATCAAGATTTCCTGTAGGCTCATCTGCTAAAATGATAGCTGGGTTGTTTACCAATGCTCTAGCAATGGCTACCCTTTGTCTTTGTCCGCCAGATAACTCATTTGGTTTGTGATCCATCCTATCTGATAAATTCACAGAGGCAAGCACTTCTTCTGCACGCGCAATTCTATCTTTTTTGGACATGCCTGCATAAATCAAAGGCAGGGCAACGTTTTCGAGCGCTGATAATCTAGGAAGGAGGTTGAACGTTTGAAAAACAAATCCAATTTCTTTGTTTCTGATGGCAGCAAGTTCATTATCGGTCATGCTACTTACCTTGTTGTTGTTGAGGATGTATTCGCCGCCAGTAGGTACATCTAGGCATCCTAAAATATTCATCAAGGTTGATTTACCAGAGCCCGATGGTCCCATCAAGGCCACATATTCATTTTTTTCGATCTCTAGATTTAAATCTTTAAGCACAGGAATGGTCATCTTACCCAAAAAATAATCTTTTCGGAGGTTGATGAGTGATATGACAGAGTGGTTGCTATTCATTTATTTGAGCACTTTTGGTACTTTGATAAAATCAGAATCTTTCATTGGAGCGTTTCGCAAGGCTTCTTCTTTGGTGATTTCAGCTTTGATAATATCCTCTCTCCAAATGTTGTTTTCTTCTGTCATGTATTTGAGAGGAACAATATGATCCAATTCTAATTCATCAATTTTACTGATCATGTCAACAATCTTATTCAGATTGAGAATGGTCTCTGCCTTGGAACTTTCATCAAATTCAAGTTTAGCCAATTCAGCTATTTTGTCTACCAATTCAGTGTCTATTTTCATTGTTGATTGCTACCTGTTATTTATACAAAGATAGTTATGTAATGTAAATGACAAACGAAATGTTTAGAGATTTATATTTTTTTGTACTTTCGCACTTATGGAAACGGTATTAAGTGGTGTAAGACCAACGGGTAAACTTCACCTCGGAAATTATTTAGGCGCTGCAATTAACTTTGTGAAGATGCAAGAAAACTATAAGTGTTTTTACTTTATAGCAGATTATCATGCACTAACGACACATACCAAGGCAGCAATGTTAAGAGATAGTTCTCTAAATGTTTTAATAGAATATTTAGCCATTGGTGTAGATCCAGAGAAAGCAACGATTTATATTCAAAGTCATGTGCCAGAGATCGCTGAATTGTATTTGTTTTTAAACATGTTTGCTTACAAAGGAGAACTCGAAAAATGTGTTACTTTCAAAGAAAAAGCACGCAAGGAGGGACAAACCCTTAATGCTGGATTACTGACTTATCCGGTTTTAATGGCGGCAGATATTTTGATACATAAAGCGCATAAAGTACCAGTAGGGGATGATCAAATGCAGCATTTGGAGATGACAAGAAATTTTGCTCAAAGATTTAATCATTATTATGAAACGGAATATTTTCCAATACCTCAAGCGTTTAACAATGGGGAGGAATTATTGCGGGTGCCTAGTTTGGATGGCATGGGTAAGATGAGCAAAAGTGATGATGGGAAGAGTGCCATTTTTTTAGTAGACGACGAAGTGGCTATCTTAAAAAAGATCAAGGCAGCAAAAACAGATGGAGGGCCAAGTATGCCAAATCAAATCAAGCCAATTGAAATTGAGAATATTTTCTTTTTGATGAAAATGGTTTCTGATGAATCTACTTACCAGTTCTTTGATGAGGCCTATAATAATTGCTCCATAAGATATGGTGATATGAAAGTACAATTGGCAAAGGACATGAATCTTTATGTAAAACCATTTAGAGAGCGTATTTTGGAGTTGCAATCAGATGAAGCATATGTTCGTAAAGTGGCAAGAAATGGCGCCGAAAAAGCAAGAGAGAGTGCACAAAAGACGATAAAAGACGTTAGAGACCTCATTGGGTTAAACTCTTTACACTAAAATAACTTATTTTTGAACTAAAATACTACCCAAGTGGCAAAAACAGCAAAATTAAAGAACGAGGTCAAGCATATTGTTATAGCTGGCAATATTGGTGCAGGAAAAACCACTCTGACAAATGCACTATCGAAACATTTTGGATGGGAGCCGCAGTATGAAGATGTTGAGAACAATCCTTATTTAAATGATTTTTATGAGGATATGCCTAGATGGTCATTTAATTTGCAAGTATTCTTTTTGAATAGTCGTTTTAAACAAATATTAGACATTCAAAGGGGATCAAAAGTGATTATTCAAGACAGAAGTATTTATGAAGATGCGCAAATTTTTGCACCCAATTTGCATGCAATGGGCTTGATGAGTACGCGTGATTTTGAAAATTATTTAAGTTTATTCGAAACGATCTCTTCTAGCATTAAACCACCGGATTTAGTGATTTATTTAAAAGCTTCTATTCCAACTTTGGTGAATCAAATTCAGAAGAGAGGTCGTGAATATGAAGAGAATTTAAGATTGGATTATCTTAAAAAATTGAATGAGTATTATGATAATTGGGCAAACAAATTTGAAGATGCTCGAATGTTAGTGATCGATGTAGACAATTGTAATTTTGTCGATGACAAAAATCAGATGGAAACAGTTGTCAATAAGGTATTGGCAGAACTGAACGGATTGTTTTAATTTTCCTCCTAAGCTACTGATCGCTTGATAGCAGTGGCATCTATCCCATCATGGGAATCATGAGCAATCACTTTATTATTTTTAATAAGCAGCACTTGAGGAGACTGATGTTGCACATGCCATCGTTGCGCAATTTCATTAGAGATGTCTCGATGGTTCAATAAATCTAAAAAATAGCATTCTAAATGAGCCTCATCAATATCGTATTCCTGCTCAAAACGTTTGAGAGCCATACGACTGATGCTACATCTTGTGCTATGTTTGAATATTAACATAGATTTAGAGACAGAAGCTTCGTCAATATGCTCTAACTGAGAAAGCTCTGTTAATGGGGTCCAGCGAATCATAGATATTATCTAAAGCCTTGTGCTGAGTTTGCAGGACAGCTATGTCTATTGCAAGAAGAAAGAGAAATAGAAACAACAAAGACAGCGAAAAGTAATATTGCCATTCTTAATTTAATATTTTTCATGTTCATTTTTTTTTGTAATGAATAAAGTAGGAATTAATTATCTAAAGCCTTTAGAATTTGAATAAGTAGGGCAGGTTTGTCTTTTGCAAGATGAAAGCGAAATGCTTATAACGAAAACTGCAAGCATAAGAATAGCCGTCTTTGTTTTTAAATTTTTCATGGTTCTTAATTTATATTTAACTCCTGCTGCAAAATTAACAAAACTAATGTTTATACAAAGACTTATTTATTAATTAGATGCTTTGTAACTTTCGCCTTTAATTAGGGAACGTATATTATTCAAAAAATATTATCTAATGAGAATACATTTTGTTGCAATTGGTGGAGCTATTATGCATGCCTTGGCTCTAAGTATGAAGGATAAAGGATTTCAAGTAACTGGATCTGATGATCATATTTTTGATCCGGCCAAATCAAATTTAGAGAAAGCAGGGATATTGCCTAAAGAGATGGGATTTTTTGAAGCCAATATCACCAAAGATATTGATGCTATTATTTTGGGGATGCATGCTCGAAAAGACAATATTGAACTTAAAAAAGCACAAGAATTAGGATTGAAAATCTACTCCTTTCCACAATATGTATACGAAAATAGCAAGGATAAGCTTCGGATTGTAGTGGCCGGTAGTCATGGAAAAACCACTATCACCTCTATGATTATGCATGTACTCAACTTTTGCCATAAAGATTTTGATTATGTGGTGGGTTCACAGTTAAAAGGCTTCGCTACCAACGTTAGGTTATCAGATAAGGCACCTATAATCATCATTGAGGGCGACGAATATTTGAGCAGTGCCATTCATTTTGAACCTAAATTTTTATCCTACAAACCAGATATTGCCATCATCAGTGGCATTGCCTGGGATCATATCAATGTATTTCCTATTTATGAAGATTATGTGAAACAGTTTCTTCTGTTCTCCGAAAGCATTGAGCCTAATGGTTCTCTCATTTATTGTGAGGAGGACAAAGAGGTTGTTCGTGTGGTAGATATGGTAAAAAATAGTGCCATCAAGATTGCCTATCACACCCCAGCATTTGAGATTATTGATGATGTTTCTTATTTGATTTTGAAAGATAGAAAAGTCCCATTATCCATTATTGGTAAACATAATTTGCAAAATTTGATGGCAGCCAAGAATGCTTGTGTTCAAGCAGGTATTGATGAAACCGTCTTTTATGAAGCAATACAGTCATTTGAAGGTGCTGCGAATCGACTTACTTTAGTCGGAAAAAATGATAAAACTGTTATCTATAAAGATTTTGCGCATTCTCCCTCTAAATTAAAGGCAACGGTTAGCGCTGTAAAACAACAATTTAGTCAGCGAAAATTAGTGGCGGTGATGGAGCTCCACACCTTTAGTAGTTTGAGTAAAGACTTTTTGCATGAATATAAAGATAGCATGGCTCAAGCAGATATTGCTATTGTATTCTATTCTCCGGAGGTATTGGCCTTAAAAAAACTGAGCATGATCACTGAAGACGATATCAGGCAAGGTTTTCATCGCGATAATCTAATTGTCTTCAGTAGTAAAGTGATGCTTGAAAATTTTATTCGTTCACAGGATTGGCAGATGAAAAATTTATTGTTAATGTCAAGCGGTAATTTTGATGGAATGAATATAACAGGGATTTCTGATAGCATTTTAAGCTAATTTTTTGCTTTTGCCTGCTTATTTAGGTTAAACAATCTTAATTTGACTTTTTGATTTCATCTACATTGTATAAATTGTTTGAATTGACCTATTTTAGTGCTTGATAATGAAAGAAGCCATTGTAATAATTCCTACCTATAATGAAAAGGAAAATGTAGAAAAGATGATACGTAAAGTGTTTTCTTTGAGTTATCCTTTTCATATCTTAATCATTGATGATGGTTCTCCAGATGGCACTGCCTCTATTGTTAAAGACTTGCAACAAACCTTTCCTGAGGCTTTACATCTTTTAGAAAGAAAAGGTAAGCTAGGGCTTGGAACCGCCTATATAACTGGGTTTGATTGGGCCATCGCCAATAAGTATGATTATATCATGGAAATGGATTGCGATTTTAGTCACAATCCTGAGGACTTAATTCGACTTCTAAATGCTTGTAAAGTGGATGGCGCTGATATGTCTTTAGGTTCTAGATATGTTAAAGGAGGGGCTGTAAAAAATTGGCCAGCAGATCGTGTCCTCATCTCTCGAGGCGCTTCCTTATACGTTAGAATGATTACCTGGATTGGCGTTCACGATACCACGGCAGGCTTTGTTTGTTATAAAAGAAAGGTGTTGGAGACAATCGATCTCAGTAAAATCAGATTCATCGGCTATGCTTTTCAGATTGAGATGAAATTTGCAACCAAGAAATTGGGCTTTCATATCAAAGAAGTACCTATTCTTTTTGTCGATCGAATTGAAGGGATATCCAAAATGAGCAAAGGCATCATCAAAGAAGCTGTATTGGGTGTGTTAGCAATGCAGTGGAATAGCTTGTTCAGTACTTATAAAAAAGCCTGAGTATTCTTTCACTTGTCTATCTTAGATTGCTCCTATTTTTTTTCCAATTACTTTTTTGACTTAACTCGCCAGATGTTTCCGTATTTGGAGAAGGTGTTTTTACATTCTTTAAAAGCAAAGTGCTAACCATTGCTGCAACAAGCATTTCATCCTCTTTTTCTACACTGAGTAGGGACGGCTCATAGTATTGTTGAACGAAGTGTGTATCAAATTTTCCGCTTTTGAATTGCTCATGTTCGATAACGAACTTACAGAATTTTAAAGTGTTTTTAACACCAGTTATTTTGTATTCGTCGATAGCACGAACCATTTTATGAATCGCATCTTCTCGTGTTTTTCCATGCACAATCAACTTGGATATCATAGGGTCATAATAAATGGGAATGGTCATGCCTTCTTCAAATCCATCATCTACTCTGATACCATTGCCTTCTGGCTTTTTGTAGGTAACTAAGGTGCCAATATCAGGTAAAAAATTATTGGTTGGATCTTCTGCATATACCCGTATCTCTATGGCATGTCCATTGATTCTTAATTCCTCCTGCTTGAAGGAAAGGGCTTCACCACGGGCTATTTTTATTTGCTCCTTCACAAGGTCAAATCCTGTGATCATCTCAGTTACAGGATGCTCTACTTGCAGACGCGTGTTCATCTCTAGAAAATAAAAATTTAATTGATCATCTACAATAAACTCTACAGTGCCTGCCCCATAATAGTTACAAGCTTTGGCAACATTTACTGCACTCTCTCCGATTTTTTTTCTAAGCTCAGGGGTGATGACAGGACTTGGTGCTTCTTCCACCACTTTTTGATGTCTTCTTTGTACACTACATTCTCTTTCGAATAGATACACAATATTGCCATGTTCGTCTCCGAGTATTTGTACTTCTATATGTTTGGGTGAGGTCACATATTTTTCAATAAAAACGGCATCATCTCCAAAGGCAGAGCGTGCCTCACCTTGAGCCATTTTCATCTGCTCTTCAAATTCACCAATATTGGCAACAATTCGCATGCCTTTGCCACCGCCACCTGCACTTGCTTTGATTAAAATAGGAAAGCCTATTTCAGCAGCAGTTGTTTTAGCTTTTTCGATATCTGTGATCGCTTCTTCGGTGCCAGGCACCAATGGTACATTGAATTTGGCAACAGCATTCTTAGCTGCAAGTTTGCTGCCCATCACAGTGATTGCCTCAGGAGAAGGACCGATAAATTTGATTCCAGCATCCGTTACCTTTTGGCAAAAAATAGCATTTTCACTCAAAAACCCATATCCGGGATGTATGCCATCTACCTCTAATTCTTTGCAGACTTCAATTATCTTATCGCCAAGTAAATAGGATTGGTTAGAAGGCGGGGGGCCTAGTAACACCGCTTCGTCGGCATAGCGCACATGTGGTGAATTTCGATCCGCTTCTGAATATACAGCTACCGTCTTTATGCCCATTTCTCTAGCACTTCGCATCACACGTAGGGCGATTTCTCCTCTATTTGCTACCAGTATTTTTTTCAATTGCTTTCCTTTTTTAGTGATTATTTGTAAATCTCCAGCTTCAAAAGACCCCATTTGCATAATCGGTGATTGATTGAAACCCTTAACACTCCTAGTCCATACTTGGTACTTCTACTAAAGTTGATGCTAGAGGCTTCATCAAAATATTTGGTTGGACAAGTCACTTCTCCAATTCCAAATCCCTTATAAATGATTTGCGATAACATCTCATTATCGAAGACGAAGTCATCATTGTTAGCGTTAAAATTAATGC
The DNA here is from genome assembly GCA_945897725.1 of Chitinophaga pinensis. Taxonomy (GTDB): domain Bacteria; phylum Bacteroidota; class Bacteroidia; order Chitinophagales; family CAMDFR01; genus CAMDFR01. The sequence goes on along the minus strand of CAMDFR010000014.1, from coordinate 51,389 downwards.
CTTCTAAAACCTTTCTGCTAAAAGACCTATACCCAGTGTGATATTCAGATAATTTATGATGGACAAGAATATTCTGTGTGAATGTTAAAAAGCGATTCGCAATATATTTATACAAGGGCATACCGCCATCTAGAGCACCCATACCAAGAATTCTTGAGCCGAGCACACAATCATATAATTCTTCGCCAATGATATTTACCATTGATGGAATCAACTTTGGAGTGTATTGATAATCGGGATGTAGCATAATGACAATATCTCCACCGATTTCAAGCGCTTTATTATATAAAGATTTCTGGTTGCCACCATAGCCTTTATTTTTTTCATGGACGATGATGTGTTTAATGCCTAATTTCTTTCCTACCTCAACAGTATGATCTTTGCTTGCATCATCACATAGAATCACTTCATCCACTATATCAAAAGGAATTTCATTATAGGTCTTTTCCAGTGTTAAGGCTGCATTGTAGGCAGGTAAAACAACAACTACTTTTTTGTGCTTATACATTCAATATACTTACAGTTGAAGGACAAATATAATTCTTTCTCTTTAGAATATAAGACTGATAGAAAAGAAAGAAAGCCCAATGATTCGTTCAAATTTGACTTTCTAATCTTGTGTTAGAAATATATCTATTTAACGCCACTCTTTTGTTTGTCCACCCAGTTGAAAACATCTTTCATCAAAGGAGTACTTCTGCTAGAAATATTCTGTCTAACTTTTAATTCTTCTTTGGCAATCATATAAAATAGACCATCTATTGCTTTACCGGTGACGTATTCTCCTAAATCTACATTCACTGGCTTTACAAAAGGTATTTTATTGTAGCTTTTCATCACCACAGCCCAGGCTTGTGTAGCACCCACTGTACTTAAACTATTGTTCACCACCGGCGAAAATTCTGCTGTTAACTGAGCCGTTGTGGTTTTCTTAAAATATTCTGTACATGAATTATCTGCCCCCAATAAAATAGCAGATACATCTTTGATTGTCATTTGTTTTAAGGCGTTTGTAAAGATGGGTTTTGCTTTTGAGGAGGCATCTTCTGCAGCAAGATTAAATTTTTCAATGGCTTGGTCACAGATGCTGTTAAAACCTAACTTTCTTAAGGTGTTTTCAACAATAGCTGCTTCTTTTGGAAAGAGTATTTTGATGGCAATATTTTTAAAAAAACCATCCTTTACGGCAACTGAATTGGTCCCATTGGTAAGGCATTGAGTTAGGGCGTCACGCATTCCTCCTTCAAGTTGTGCATCATTTAAAATGCCGGAACCGCCAGATCCACCTAGTATTTTGCCTGCACCATTCAAAATATCAGTGACACTAGTGCCCCCACCTGATGCGCTGCTTCCACCGCTTTTTCCTGTTTTGGTATTGGTTTGTGCGTTTGCTTGAAACAAAAGCATGCAAATAATTGTAAAAGAAATGATGTATTTTTTCATAATATTGAATTTAATTAAAGTAAGGTATTCAAATAGCCTGCCAAAAATATAAAAAAATAATGTTAGCAACGATTATAACCATTGGAGATGAGATTTTGATAGGACAGATAGTCGACACTAATTCTGCCTGGATGGCAAATAAATTAAATGAAATTGGCATCAAAATACATGAGATCATTTCCGTTTCTGATAATGAATCACATATACTTGAAGCCGTTGACAAGTCGATGAAACAGAGTGATATTGTTTTTATCACAGGTGGTCTAGGTCCTACAAAAGATGATATTACCAAAGCGACTCTTTGTAAATATTTTAATGCTGAGTTGATATTGAACGAAGCTTTATTGACTCAATTGACAGCCTATTTCAAACAGCGCGGACGCGTGATGAATGAAAGCAACAAAATGCAAGCCTATGTACCTGATAATTGTGAGGTGATACCCAACGAAAGAGGAACAGCAAAGGGCATGTGGTTTGAGAAAGACAATCGAATTTTACTCTCGATGCCGGGTGTGCCTCATGAAATGAAACATATCATGGAAGACCATATTCTGCAACGATTGCAAAGGGATTATGCCTTGCCTTATATTCATCACAAAAATATTATGACAGCTGGATTAGGTGAATCCTACATCGCAGAAAAAATAAGTGATATTGAAGATGGCTTGCCAGCGCATATCAAATTAGCCTATCTACCACATCTTGGTGCTGTGCGCTTGCGACTTACAGGTAGAGGCAAGGTTGGCACTGATTTGATTGAAGAGATCAATAGAATTAGTGCAAGTATTACAGATCGGATAGCTTTTTATGTGTATGGTTTTGATGAATTGAAGTTGGAAGAGGCCTTGGGAAATTTATTAAAAAAACATCAAAAGACCATATCCACTGCTGAAAGTTGCACTGGTGGCTCTGTTGCAGCAGCGATTACTTCGGTACCAGGAAGTTCAGCGTATTATGAAGGCTCCTTGATTACCTATTCTTATGAAGTAAAACAAAGGGAACTTGGGGTGAAAGCCGAAACATTAACCAAGTATGGTGCGGTAAGCACAGAAACGGTTGAAGAAATGCTGGTGGGCATTCTAGGAAAGATGAATACGGATTATGGAATTGCTATTTCAGGTGTGGCTGGCCCAGGTGGCGGCACGCCAGAAAAGCCTGTGGGGACAGTGTATGTATGCGTTGGTAACAAAACAAAAATGCAAACCAAACGATATCAACTGACGCAAAACAGAGCAGATAATATCGCATTGACAACTACTTATGCCTTGTTTCAGATGAAGAGTTTTATGGATGAAGTAGAAGGATTATTGAGTTAGCCATGCTTCTTCTTAGGCTGATGTATCGCTAACAAAAATACGATCTCATGCATCAATGTAGTTTGCCGAATAAACAACTAGATTTGAACGAGATTTGCAGTAGTGGGTGCAGCGGTAGCTCCATGACCGCAGTGGATACGCAAGGCATGGACTACAAGCGAAACACGCGGCCCGTAGGGACTGCCATTCTATTTAATCGTTTGAGTTCCTTCATTTTTACTTTTACTTTATATTGACTAACTTTGCGCTCGTAAAACATTAATTTTTTTTATTCAAAATATAGATATGGCAGCAGAGTTAGTTATGCCCAAATTAGGGGAAAGTATCATGGAAGCGAAGATTTTGCGTTGGCTGAAGAAGGAAGGTGATGCCGTGGCACTTGATGAGGCAGTATTAGAAATTGCAACGGATAAAGTGGATAGCGAAGTACCGTCGCCCTTTGCAGGAACGCTTTCAAAAATAATGTTTGCCGAAGGAGAAACCATTGAGATTGGAAAGGTGATTGCCTTGATTGAAACTGGGGCGGGCGCAAGTCAAAGCACTGCTCCTGTGGCAGTAAAAGAACCGGCGCCTGTAGTGGAAGTTGCTGCCGCAACGAGCAATAGTACCGTGTCAGCAGTGAAAAGCATCCCAACACCTAGCAATGGAAATGGGGAAGCAAGATTTTATTCACCATTGGTATTGAATATTGCCAGAGAAGAAAAAATCAGCATGACCGAGTTAGAAAACCTTGCTGGGACTGGCGCTAATGGTAGAGTGACCAAACAAGATATTTTAGCTTATGTGCAACATAGAAGCGCTGCACCAGCCACAACCATAGCAGCAGCTCCGTCAAGTGCAGCAGTTGTTTCAGAGCCTGTTAAGGTAGCACCTGCAAAATCATATAGCGGTAATGTGGAGATTATTGAAATGGACAGAATGCGTAAATTGATTGCAGAGCACATGGTGATGTCGAAGCATACCTCACCACATGTGACTTCATTCGTAGAAGCTGATGTAACGAATATTGTGACTTGGAGAGATAAATGGAAAAATAAATTTAAACAAAGAGAAGGCGAGAATTTAACCTTCACACCTATTTTTATTGAAGCGATTGTTAAGGCGATTAAGGACTTTCCGAATATTAATTGCTCTTTAGATGGCACCAATATTATCTTGAAAAAAGACATCAATATCGGTATGGCGGCTGCATTGCCAAGTGGTAATTTAATTGTTCCAGTGATTAAAAATGCAGATCAACTGAATCTTTTAGGCATCGCTAAAAAAGTAAATGATTTGGCGAATAGAGCTCGTGCAAATAAACTAACACCAGATGAAATTAGCGGCGGAACGTACACAGTGACCAATGTAGGCTCATTTGGTAATGTAATGGGTACACCTATCATCAACCAACCTCAGGTTGCGATAATGGCAGTGGGTGCCATCAAGAAAAAACCTGTAGTGATTGAAACTGAAAATGGTGACTTCATTGGTATTCGACAGATGATGTACTTGTCGCACTCATACGACCATAGAGTGGTAGACGGTGCTTTAGGCGGTATGTTTGTGCGTAAAGTGGCTGATTATTTGGAGCAATTTGATATCAATAGAGAAATATAATTTCCATACAACTACATAAAAAAATCCTTTCAATGAGTCATCAGAGAAAGGATTTTTTTTGCTTAGATTTATATGCCTTTTTTATTCAGTACTTGCTTTATCTCTTTTAAATTCGCCATTCTTCCATGCTTTGATAAATTTTGCCCAAGCCAAGGGGTTAAAGATATTTTGTGGGGCCACCTGACCTGCATAATAGAAACGCTGTGCTTCTTTGCGCATAAAGTAATCTGTATTTTCGCCACCATCCATCGCCATGCTTTCGCCCAACTCACGCATTCGCTGTCGCTCTAAATTTTTATAAGCAATTTCCACTTGGTCGGTTGGGAAGGAGGACGTTACAAAATCTTTCTTAAATTGTTCAAGATTTGGATAAGGATATACAATGATAGGATCTAAATAAATGTCATCTCTTGTCATCAACTGAATGGCCGTAAACTTAACGTCTGGCAGACCTATTGGAATAATATAACTGGCGTTGATAAATCCTAGAGAATGAAAAATAATGGTATCTCCTTCAAGTGCCGCGAAGGAAAAAAAACCATCTTCTTTGGAAACAGTTCCTCTTCTATCATGCTTGTTATAGACCGTTACAAAAGGAATTCCCAATAGACTGTCGGCAGTCATCACAACACCAGAAAACTGAATGATTTTTTTCGGAACAAACTGCGCATAGGAAACTCCATAGCTGAGTAAAATTAAAAAAATGACAAGGAGTTGTTTGTGGCCTTTTGTCTGCTTGAAACTATTTTTCATCATATACAAATATAGCTTAGTATTAAACGAGTTGCAGATCGTAAATACTAAATAATCATAAATAATGACGATCGGTTTCACTTATAGTCTGTAGCAGACAATTCTTTTATCGTCGCTCATCCCCACTGCATAAGCATTGCTGCCCATAGTGATCATGGAGAAGCCAGTGCTTACATTGGCGGGGAAACCATCGTACAAGGCACCTTTTGCATTGATGAGATATACTTTTGTATTCGAAGCATTGGTGCAAACAAATTCATCTTCATTATGAATCAGCACATGATTGATTGAAAGATTCATTTTTTCTGTAAAATCATAGGACATCAATTTTTTGCCTACTTGGTCTAGAATTGTTAAGCGCTGCGCATCCATAAATGCATGATGTGGAACTTTGCTTTCAATAGGCAGAAAGGCGAGATAATCAAAGGTATCTGAGCTTGTCCCAAAGGGCTTTTCCTCCATTTTACCATCCATCGAATATTTTAAAATATGTGTGTGTGTTGCATTAAATAAGTAGCTAGAGGTATCGACATTGATGGTAGAAAAACCAGCTAAGATAAAGAGCTGTGTTGCTAAGTTGAATCTTTCAGCCCCTTTGATATTCCAGGCATAGACACTTGTATTTTCGGTTGTTCCAAGCAAGTAGGTGTTTTTGTTTTGTTCCACTAGTTGAAGCGAATGCTTAAGTACGCCTACTTTTTTTGGATTCCATCCTGCGAGTGGAGCCCCTTTTACATCGTATCCATAAATGTTTCCATTGCTGCATGGAATGAAGTAGGAACTTTGGTAGAGCGAATTGTTTTGGTGAAACACTGTCATGGAAACATTGGCTGAAGCGCCCAATCGAATAGGGAAATCTTCAATATTATTTCCATATTTATCCACTATGTATAGATAATTTGCAGAATGAAATGCGAATTGAATACTAGCATTATTATAATAATCAATCGCATAAAAATTACTGATTAATGTGCTCTCTAATTCTTTTTTCCACTGCAATTCACCCGCATCATTATAAAAGTAAACTTGGTTTTTTTCATCTTGAGCCACCACATAAAAATGTTCTGTGCCAGGTATCTCAACGATTTGCGGTGCACTGATCCATCTGTCTTGGAGTTCGCTTTGCCAAACGATATTTGTAGATTCAGTCTTGCTGTTTTTATCGACACTAAACTGCCATTCTGTTTCAATAATGCCATGCAATGCGCGCAAAGACAAACTGCATTTGTTGATATTTTTAATGCAACGTAGGTTGACCATACTATCATTCACCTTAAAAAGTTGCTCTGTGAGTTGCGGGATCAAATCTTGACGGAATTGAAAATTATAAGATGCTGCTTGTTGTGTTTTTAGAGTGTTTTTACTGAAATAATGATCTGCAATATATTGTGCCGCTTCGGCCTTGTTTACGAAAATAATACAGTCGTTGATATAAAAGTAAGATGGAGCATACACTTGATAAAATCTATGTCCAAACAAATCATGTAACTCGTTTTTGAGCGTGGTACCCTGCAATGGTATTTGCTGAGCACCATATACAATCGAGCTTTTAGAGCCACTATGCACCTTTTGAAGCTGGCCTAAAGTATTGTTTATGTTTTTCGAATGCAAGATACATCCAGCAAATTTCTCATCATTCACATCTCTATTTTCAATCTCGAAGAAAGCCATTTTATCGATGTTTCCGTCGCTGAAGAGGGCAGAAAGGCTATTTTTTTTATTGTCTACTTTCGAAATATCGAAGGCAGATAAGATGGCGACGTTTTCAGGTAGGTAGTTAAAGATAGTTGCTGTACTTGGCTTTTCCGATGCGGATAGGTCATTGTCAAAAGCAGAAGCCCCCTTTAATGAAAAATTACTTTCCTTAATAGATAAGGCTAGCACGCTATATCCCTGTATGGTTGCTAACTCCTTTAATAGTTTTTCGCCTCTAGGTGTTGCAATAAGTTCTGAAATGGATGCAGCTTGCGCATAATTAAGAACAAACTGAAGCATCGTGCTATTGGCCTCTTTCATTGCTGTAAAAGCATGATACGCCTTCTTAAAAAGATGATCCTTGCTCAATACATTGCCACTTTCATATTTTCTGATAAAGTTGTCCATGAGGTCTGGCGAGGAGCTCATGATGAGAAAACCGTTTTTATAGGTATAGGAAAGATCCGCATTTTCAAGGGCATTCTCATAAATGGTATAACTCTTAAAAATTCTTTTTTCAAAATGTTCTTTCGTTAAAAATGTACTCGTAAAGAATTTTTCTGGGTTGTCGTCCCAATGAAACCCAACATATACAGCGTGCAGAAAATGATATTCATGATTGTTGACCTCAAAAAGTCCTGAAAGCATCTCAGTATGGATGCTGTCTGCTATGCTCGCTCGAATTTCTTTGCTCTCCTTGAGGTAATTGCTCAAGCAACTATTTTCAATAAACTGAGTCGCCAATGGGGAGATGGGATTCCCATTGGCCAGGGTGCTTTGCTTGGTAGAACTTATGTATAATGGGGCATTGCTTGGCATCATTTCATACTGTTCTGCCGCCGATGTCCAACATGTATCAACGGCTTTATAACAAATGAAAAATAACAGCGAAGCGCATACAATCGAAAACAATAGATTTTTCCATTTAACTCTTTTGAGCAAGCCTGATTTCATGATTTAATTATTTTTATTCTAAAATTTAATGAAAGGATGTATTAAATTTGCATACAAAGTTATCTGAATAGACTGATCCTATTATTGAACATATAAACTCTAAGTTGTGCAAAAAACATTTTTATTTCTCGCTGCAATATTAGGTGCATTAGCTGTTGGTCTAGGTGCATTTGGAGCTCATGGTCTTACAGACCTTATAGATGAACATGCCATCAGGATTTATGAGAAAGGAATTAGCTATCACTTTAATCATGTTTTTGCACTCATTGCCTGTTCTCTCCTCTATAGCAACAAACCTTCAAAGATGATTCGCTGGGCTTATTGGATGTTTTTTGCTGGTATTATCTGCTTTTCAGGTTCGTTGTATGTATTGGCCACCGCTTCACTCACAAATATCTCCACCTCAATGATTGGTCCTATTACTCCTTTAGGTGGTCTTCTGTTTATTGCAGGTTGGGTGCTTCTAGCTGTTTATGCCTTAAGAAATTTCTTTGGAAAGAGAAATATGATTGGGATTTAAAAACAAAGTCTACCAAATATTATCCTAACCGATGTTTGTACCAAGCTATCAAGTTCGTGAAGCTTCTGAGGCTGATTTAGTGATCATTCATGATTTGGCGGCTAAGATTTGGAACAAAACATACGAGCCGATCATTTCAAAGGAACAAATAGACTACATGTTCGAATGGATGTATCGTTTGGATGCCTTGAAGAATCAGTTGCATCTTTTAGGGCATAGCTTCTTTATCATTTACAAGGAAGAAATAGCAGTCGGTTTCGCCTCTATCTCTCAGTCTTCAAAAGCCATCTGTAGGATTCATAAATTGTATATTCTGCCTGAACTTCAAGGACAGAAACTCGGAAAAAGTTTGCTAGCATATATTGAACAATTTGCTAAAAATGCAGGTGCAAATAGGATAGAGCTAAATGTCAATCGCTATAATTCAAATGCTATTGAATTTTATAAGAAAGTGGGGTTCTCTATCATAGAAACCGTAGACATTCCTTTAGCTGAATTTATGTTGAATGATTATGTGATGCAGCGCGAAATAGCGCTCTAATGAGCCTTTGAATAGTTTGAGTCTATTGCCTATCGGCTTTGATAAGCCATTCAAACTCCAAATCTTTATTGGCGTTTTTCTCTATGTTTGGATCAGCTACTACTTGCTTGACTTCATCACTTAAATTCCATATTTTTCTATCAATATAAAAGTGCGCAACAACGCTGATTTCGTTATTTATATTTTCAATGTCGGCAGGAATGATGATAGCATTTTTGATACCTTTTATCGTTAATTCTGCGTTTATCTTCGCTTTTTGTACCTTCTTTGTCTCGTCAAAACTATACACTACACTCGTAATTTGTAGCAGCGCTGTTGCGAACGAATCTGTGTGAAAGAAGGAAGTGTTTTTTAAATGATTGGTTAATTTAGCATTTTCATCTGCCTCACTCAAATCATTGTCTGATATGCTTTTCATATTTAACAAAACATTTCCCCCCACCATATAATCACCGTCCAATATCAGATTTCCTTCTATGATTTTAATATTTCCATGATGTTCGCCAGGCATAAATCTAAAAGAGGACATCCATTTAACGACCGAAGTATTCGGATTAATGGCATAAGAAGTAGTGGCAATGTCACTGATGATTTTAGGAGCATCTTGTAGCATTACATCGCTTTTGTTTACTTTGTTTTCACAAGCAATCATAAAGCAAAGGCACAAGGCCATCATAAGAAAAGTAAATGGATGCTTCAGCATTTTTTTAAATCAGCAATGTAGCTGTCTTAACGGGTGTTGATCAATGAAAATAAACTATACTTTTCTGTGTCCTACCCAAACAAATCTTTTGTTTATATATTCTGGATTGGTGAAAGATGCATTTCCTGCAGGGTTTCCACCAGTCACATGGAAATCAGAAAAAGCAGCATGTTGATTCACCCAAATCATTCCAGTTAAATTTAAGGAGACTGGTGTGAATGCTAATTCCATTTCGTCATTAATTTTTTGTGCGATGCTTTCATCTGTACAATAGGCTGCACAGGTAATAGCGCCGTGTTTCTGTGACATTTCTTTTGCCAAACGAAGCGATTCTTCGGTATCTTTTGTTTTGATAAAAAGGATAATCGGACCAAACAATTCATTCTCGTAAATTCCAAAATCCTTCGCTTCAAGTTCCAAGATAATTGGTGAAATAGATCTTGCATTCGGAAATTCCATATGCTCTACTTTCTGTGAGTCGAGCAGAATAGCGGCATCCAATTTTTTTACTGAATTCACCCTTTTCAAGGTCAATTCATTTTGAATTGCGCCATAAGTACCTGCCGCCATCTTAGGGTTATTGGCAATGCCTCCGATGGCATCCTTTAGCGCAGCAACCACTTCTTCATAGCTATGCGTTGTATCCTTGCCTTTTACACCTGAGGCTGGGATAAAGAAATTCTGTGGTGCGGTGCACATCTGACCACTGTACAATGAAACGGCAAAAGCTAAATTCTGAACCACTGGTGCTAAGTCTTCTACTGAGTCAATAATGACAGAGTTGACACCCGCTTTTTCAGTGAATACAGTTTTGTTTTTTAGTCCTTCTACATAATCTCCAAAGGTCGAACCTCCCGTATAATCTATCATTTTCACCACATCATGTTCGCAAAGTTCTTTTGTGATCAATTTGTCTGATGCATCTACTGCCAATTGACAAATCAATGGATCCAATCCCTTTGCTTTCAAGGCTTGTTGTATTTCTGCAACTACAATGGCAATGGGTAAAACAGCCTTTGGATGAGGCTTTACGATAATGCTGTTGCCGGTCATTAAAGAGGCATACATCCCTGGTACACTATTCCAAATAGGGAAAGTGGAGCAACCAATAATCAGTGCAACGCCTTTTGGAACCGCCTTAAACTGCTTTTGTAACACGACGTTAAACTTACCCATCGGTTTATCCCAAATCACAGACGAAGGGAAACGATTCAACTCTTCATATCCCATGGCTAAAGCCTCTAAAGCACGATCATTGGCATGTGGGCCACTCGCCTGAAACGACATCATAAAGGCCTGTCCAGTGGTATGCATAGTAGCGTATGCAATTTCATTAAACCTTTTAGAAATTCTTTCTAAAGAATCTACTAGCACCTCTGCTCTATCATCTATAGAAACATTCCTCCAAGAAGACATCGCTCTTCCGGCACGAATCACAATATTTTCTATATCGAAAGCAGGATATTTAATGCCTAATTTTTCTCCTGTAAAGGGTGACTCTTCTTCTCCTATCCAGCTAGAAGGGTTTTCCTGTAACAATTCTGTGAATTGATGTTGAAGATAACTATTGTATTTTTCTAGTCCTTGAGTGGCAGCATCTTCGCCATAGGCTTTTGGATGTTCTGGATATTGTGCAAAAAATGTTCTCGCATGTATTGCCTGAATTGCTTTGTCGAGAATGTCTTTGTATTGAGCTGAAAGTGCCATGTATGATGTGCTATTTTGTGATAAATTGAATTCTTTAATTCTTTGTCAAATATAGTCATTTTTGCTTTTTTCAGCTAGTCTATCCATAATTTATATCATCCCAAATTTTTTATGTAGCAATGGAGTAAAGCTAAGCTCCTAAGGCTTTTCGACGAAAACTACAAAGTTGTTGGCCAAGATAAATATTCTTTCACAACATTTTGGAGCTTATCCAGCCCTTTGCTCTATCTTTTTTAGAACAGAAAAAAGGATGCCGCGACGGTCTGGGCTATGGCATACGACGCCGACAGCAGTGATTCATTTAGTGGCAACTTTTTAGTAAATTTTTATTTTATATAAATATCAAACAGATACTCAGTCACCATCAAAAAATCTGTAGATGCTTGCAAAATATCGCCTTTAATTTCGTGTTTTTAGAATATCAGTCGCCAGCCGTATTTCGATTCAATAATGTTTTGGTAACACTCTAATAATTATCAGGAAAGAACTAAAGTATATTTTTGTCTTATTGAATTAAGATATCATAATCTCTCAACCATATTGATTCATTGATGAAAATATTTTCAGAAGGACTACAATTTATCTACTATTCTTCTATCAAAAAGAATACTGATGCGGGTGATGAAAAAAAACTAAAGCTTGCCTCGGCTACCATACCAATCCTTTATTATGAAGCGGCAGAAGAGCCTTTGGGTATTATCATTACATTCACGGGTTTTTCTGTCAATGGCTATAAAGACAAACGAATGATTGCCGTGTCTAGGACATTCCAAAAGCTAGGATACACTGTCATTAGTCCTCAGATAAAAAAAATTGACCAATTGCTTATAGATCCCAATAGTGTACTCGAAATTCAAGAAGTGATTAGCGCCATCGCCAAGGATGAAAAACTAAATCCAAGGCATTTAAAACCTGCTGTCTTTGCACCATCATATACCGCAGGCATGTGTGCCTTGGCTATTGCCAATTTGCCTCATCAAATAGTTTCTTCTTTGTGTTTGTTAGGCACCTACTGTAGTATAGAAAAATCAATGAAGTTTGTTTTATCATCTACTTCTGAAGTGGATGATTATGGGATGCATATTTTAATGAAAAATTTTCTCAGCTATGCCATCGACAAACAGGTTGATTTATCTGTCATCATTCAAACCGCTATTGAAGACAATGGATTTAAAAGACCCATTCCTGCTTTGCCTAGAGTAATGCTACAGGCCAATCCCGCAGCCTCGAGTTTATATAAGCAGCTGATCCAAGATCCTAGCCTTCGAACAAACTTGTTATTGCAGGCATGGAATAATATGCCAGACGCATCACGTTGGAAAGAACAATTAGATGTGGCGAGCCATGCGTCGAAGTTAGCCTTGCCAATCACCATTATTCATGGGAAAGAAGATAATGTTATCGCCTCCTCCGAATCTGTTTCTCTGTATCATTTATTGAAGGAGAAGAACAAGCATCTGCTACTCAATTTAACGTCGTTATTAGATCATGGTGATTTGAAAATCGGCTGGAATCTGATGAAGGAGGTCTTCAATTTATCTAAATCCATCAACCATTTTTTGCTTTACACTAAAAGCCCTTTAGCATGATAGAACAAGTCATTAATAGTGCACTAAATCTGAGAAAAGTACCACTGATCCAAACGGAGGATAAGGTCATTGTTTATTATAATGGGACAGAAAAGTCTACAAAGAAAAAAAAGATAGAGAGGATGTTATTACTCAAAAATCCATCCTTAAAACTCAAGCATATCAAGGTGATTGCACTCCCAGAATTTGATTTAAAAAAGCTTGGATGGAAAAAGTTGAAGCATTTTATAAAGCTAAGTGAAGAGCAAGATTTTGTATTTATTCCTGCCTATATCGACATCAAAGCAAAAAAAAATAAGGATGACATGATTCGTTTTGGTAGAATGATTCGCTATACCGATCTTGAATTGTTTGAGGGATTCTCTAAAAAATATCGTTATATCCGAGCACGATTATTTGCCTTGGGTACTTCATTAGATGTAGATACTTACTTCACCGAAACCAAAGCTTCGCCTATTGTTCATCCTAAATCGACAAGTGCTATTGAGAAAGAAATAGTGGCACTCAGAGCGACCAACAAATACCTCGAACAAAGTGGATTTGAGTTATTCATCACCAAAGCAAAAAAGAGTCCCAATATCGTTCATGAAATTGGTCGTTGTCGCGAAATCGTTTTTCGAGCAGTAGGAGAGGGTACCCTTAATGAGATTGATTTAGATGATTTTGATTTGCATTATCTGCATCTTTTTTTGTGGGACAAAATCAACAAACAAATCGCAGGGGCATACAGACTTGGTGATGGTAAATATATTATGGAGCATTATGGTCCCAAGGGATTTTACATACGAAGCTTGTTTCAAATCAAAAAGGCGATGTTTCCCATGTTGTCACATTGCTTAGAACTTGGTAGGTCATTTGTTTCAGCCGAATATCAACAAAAAAGATTGCCATTGTTTTTGCTTTGGAAAGGCATTCATCAATTCGCAAAAAACAATAAACATATCGATTATATCATTGGTCCAGTCACCATCAGCAATAAATATTCAAAAGTCTCGCAATCGGTTATTGTGAAATTTGTGAAGAAATACCATTTTGATAAAAAACTCGCCACCTTGGTGAAACCAAAAAATGCCTTTAAGCCTGATTTTAAAAAATTGGATACAGAAGTATTGTTCAAAGCTCAAGATGGCTCGGCTATTAAGTTAGATTATCTACTGGAAGATATTGATTTGCATCGATTGAAAATGCCTGTCTTATACAAAAAGTATTTTCAACAAAATGCCAAGATTATTGGCTTTAATAGAGATCCATTGTTTAACGATGCTTTGGATGGTTTTATGGTGGTGAAGGCCGATGAATTATTGTTTCATCAGAGTGATGATTAATGCATTCTTCTGGTTTTATCTCTTTATGATGGCTTAGAAATCTTATCTGTCCATGATCTTAGCACTTATTCCTTAGAACTTCCGTACTTTTGTATCTACTTCAAGTAAATCAACATTCTATGGAACCAAAAGATAGCAACGGAAACATCCTACAAGCTGGCGATTCAGTCATCATTACCAAATCCTTAAAAGTGAAGGGAATGGCAAAAGATATCAAGCAAGGAACGGCAGTAAAAAATATTCGTTTAACGGATGATGAGGATGCCATAGAAGGTAAGGTAGACGGCACTATGATTGTGATCAAAACGATGTTTGTAAAGAAGAAATAAAGCGCTTTACAAGATTGCTTTCATTCGCTACCTATTTGAAAATAAGCGTCGTCATTTTTTTTCCGATATATTCTTATTTGCTTGACTAAAGCATCAATTGCACCATGGGATAGACAATTGCCATGAGCGCAAATATTGCCTGAGGGATCGAAGCAAGTGCCGCGCACTGCGAAGAGCCCGGTGAAGTTGGCATCTGATTTCTGCCAACGAGCAGGCCCAAAAAAAATGCCAAAAAATGATGCGAAATAAGTGATTCAAAAATGGATTATACTTTACTTTTACATTAGAATGACCTACGAGCAATTTGATACATTACGCATTGATATTCCTGAACAACCGGGAGTCTATCGCTATTACGACAAAGATGGAGATCTGCTCTATGTGGGCAAAGCCAAGAATTTGAAGAAGCGAGTGAGTTCGTATTTCACCAATCACAAGTTGGAAAGTGCAAGAACAAAATTGCTTGTTATCAAGATTTATAAAATAGAATTTACAGTGGTGTATACCGAGCAAGATGCCTTGCTACTTGAAAATAGCCTCATCAAAGAACATCAGCCGAAGTATAATGTGATGCTCAAGGATGATAAAACCTATCCTTTCGTTTGCATCAAAAATGAACCTTTCCCTCGTGTCTTTTTAACTCGTAATCTAGTACGTGACGGCTCTGAATATTTTGGCCCATACACTGCAGTTTCTCGAGTGAAATTGATTCTAGAAACCTTTACCAAGGCCTTTCCGATGCGGACTTGTAATTTAAATCTAAGTCAGAAAAACATTGATGCTAATAAGTTTAAGGTTTGTCTCGAATATCATATAGGCAATTGTTTGGGTCCTTGTGTGGGCAAACAAAGTGAAGCTGAATATGTACAATCGATGACCAATATTCGACAGATTTTAAAAGGCAATATCTCTTGGGTAATCGAAGAGTTAAATAAAAAAATGATAGGCCTTGCAGAAAATTTTGAATTTGAAGCAGCCAATGATATCAAAGAAAAATTGCTCTATTTGGGTAGCTATATGCAGAAGTCAACGATCGTTAGCACCAAGCTTACAAACCTTGATGTGTTTGCCCTTGCAGAAAGAGATGGCTTATGTTTTATCAATTATTTTAAAATCTTTAATGGCACTATTACGAGCACTAGAACTTACGAAGTAAAACGAAAACTCGAAGAGTCGAATGAGGAAGTATTGCTGGCTGCCATTGATGAGGTACGTATTCAAAACGGCGACGAATATGAAGAATTGGTGCTTTCTATTCCTGTGACATATGAAAATGAGAAAGTCAAAATCACATTACCACAAGTTGGTGAGAAAAAGAAATTGGTTGATTTGTCTATGAAAAATGCATTATACGCTTTACGTCAACGTTTGACTTCCTTGGTAAAACTAAAGCATGAGACACCCGCCAATAGGATATTAGCGCAGATGCAAGTAGATTTACGTCTCACCGAATTACCTGTTCATATCGAATGTTTCGATAACTCGAATATTCAAGGGACCAATCCTGTCTCGGCTTGTGTGGTTTTTAAAAATGCACGTGCCGCTAAAAAAGAGTATCGACATTTTAAGGTGCAGACGGTGGTCGGACCAGATGATTTTGCAACCATGGAGGAGGCTGTCTTTCGACGCTATTCAAAATTTGTTGAAGAGCATTTACCCATGCCACAATTGATCATT
Organism: Chitinophaga pinensis; assembly: GCA_945897725.1. Classification (GTDB taxonomy): domain Bacteria; phylum Bacteroidota; class Bacteroidia; order Chitinophagales; family CAMDFR01; genus CAMDFR01. The sequence continues at coordinate 35,238 of CAMDFR010000014.1, read as the reverse complement.
ATCGATGGTGGCAAAGGACAACTCAGCGCCGCTATGACTAGCTTAACAAAATTAGGATTAAAAGGTAAGGTAGCAGTGATCGGCATTGCCAAACGACTCGAAGAAATTTATTTTCCGCATGATTCTTTGCCTTTGTATATCGATAAAAAAAGTGAGACATTGAAATTGATACAACAATTAAGAGATGAAGCACATCGTTTTGGAATTACCTTTCACAGAGAGCTAAGAAGCAAAGCAGCTTTGGTTTCTACGCTCGATAATATCAAAGGTATTGGTCCAGAAAGCATCAAAATCTTACTCAAAGAGTATAAGCTCATTAGCAATATGAAGTTGGCAAGCCATGATGATTTGGCCCTAAAATTAGGCAATGCAAAAGCAGCTATTGTAAAGAAATATTTTGAAGAGAATGATTAAGCAGTATGCTTTTTAAACCAAGTCATTTTTTAAACTCTTTCATTCTAAGTCTACATCAACTATCAATGCGAGCCTGCTTCTTTGATAGATAAATTGATTCTTTTTCTGGCGATATCCACCTCCAATACTTTTACCATTACTTTTTGTTGAAGCTTCAAAACATCGGCTGGATCTTTGATAAACTGATTGGCGATATGTGATATATGCACCAAGCCATCTTGCTTCACACCTATATCTACAAAGGCACCGAAGCGCGTTATATTCGTTACCATTCCAGGTAATATCATCCCTTCTCGTACATCATTGATATCATACACTTCGCTTGAAAACTCAAAGACTTCAGCGGTGCTTCTTGGATCTAAGCCTGGTTTTTTTAATTCGTTTAGAATGTCATTTAAAGTATGTACACCAATGTTTTCATTGATGTACTGCTGCTTATTAATTTGTTGAATTAATTCATTCTTACCGATGAGTTCTTCCACTTTTATTTTTAACTCCTTTGCCATTTGTTCAACAATGCTATAGGATTCGGGATGCACCGCACTTGCATCTAAACGAGAATCACCATCTTTTATTCTTAAGAAACCAGCACATTGTTCATAGGATTTATCACCCATTCTGGGTACCTCTTTGAGTTGCTTTCTGTTTTTAAATCGACCATTCGAATCTCTATATTGAATAATATTTTCTGCTAACAAAGGTCCAATCCCTGAGACATAGGAGAGTAGTTGTTTGCTCGCTGTATTTAGGTTTACCCCTACGGCATTTACGCATGAAACCACTGTCTGGTCAAGCTTTTCTTTGAGTTTAAATTGATTGACGTCATGTTGGTATTGTCCAACCCCAATCGATTTCGGGTCAATCTTTACTAGCTCTGCCAAGGGATCCATCAATCTTCTTCCAATAGAAATAGCACCACGCACCGTGATATCCTCATTTGGAAATTCATTTCTTGCAATCTCGCTCGCCGAATAAATGGATGCGCCATCCTCATTCACCAAAAACAAAGGAATTTTATTGGTAAATTGTAGCCCTTTGATAAAGCGTTCTGTATCTCTACCTGCCGTTCCATCTCCAATCGCAAAAGCTTCAATGCGATGCTTCTCCACCATGCTCATGATTTTATGTGCCGCTTCTTGCACCTGCTCTTTGCTGCCATGTAAGAATATAGTCGTCTTATCAATCAAGGCGCCACTATTATCCAAACAAACGACTTTGCAGCCTGTGCGAATACCTGGATCAATACTTAAAATTCTTAGTGTACCCAAAGGCGATGAAAGCAATAATTGACGTAGGTTTTCAGCGAAGACATTGATCGCTTCGTTTTCCGCTTTTTCTCTCAATTGCATTCTACATTCGCTTTCAAATTGTGGTTGCAATAATCTTTTATAACAATCTTTAATCGCCTTTTGCATTTGTTGACGGCAATCTTCGTCGCCATATTTTAAATATATTTTTTCTATATCTTCAATACAATATTCCTCCATATCAGGCTCTATTGCCATGATGAGAAAGCCTTCCATCACCCCACGAATAATCGCCATAATACGATGAGAAGGAATGCTACTAAGCTTTTCATTAAAGTTAAAATAGTCTCTATACTTATTGCCTTCTTCTTCCTTGCCTTTGACGATTTTAGATTTAAACAAGCCAAATTTCTCAAAACGCTTTCTAATCTTGCTTCTGACAATAGCATCTTCACTAATATTCTCTGCTATAATATCCCTAGCCCCTTGCAAAGCATCATCGGTGGTGAGTACTTTATCATGTAAAAATCTTTTGGCTTCTTCTATTAAATGACTGCTTCTTTGTAGTGAGATAATCAAAGCTAATGGCTCCAAACCATGCTCTCTAGCTATTTGTGCGCGTGTTCGTCGTTTTGGTTTGTATGGTAAATAAATATCTTCTAATTCAGATAATACAGTAGTGGCAAGAATTTTTGCTTTTAAATCAGGTGTCAATTTGTCCTGCTCTTCAATCGATTTTAAAATCACTTCCTGTCGATGAAAAAAATCTGTCAGTCGTTTATTTTCTTGTTGAATTTGCTCAATCTGTACTTCATCCAAATTATTGGTCTTATCTTTTCTATATCTTGCGATAAAGGGAATGCTCGCACCTTCAGCTAAGAGCTCTAATACTGTGTTTACGGACTTTTCATTGATTTGTAAGCTAGTCGCTATTTGTTTGGTATAACTCATCAGTCGTTTAAAATTGGGATGTGAAGATAAATGCTTTGGAAAGTTTTTTGCATGTATCTATAAAAGTAAATCCTATAAAGTTTTCCACCTAAGATTTTCCTTTTCGTATTTTGATAGATGTCAAATCAATGGAAACAGATGCCTTTAATGGATTCGACTGACAAAAAAAAACCTTCGAACGATTCGAAGGTTTTTTATATTGAATAAGCAGAGAAATTACATATTCTTAATAATCTCTTGCGCAAACTCAGAACATTTCAATTCTTTAGAACCCGGTAACATCCTAGCGAAATCATAGGTTACATTTTTAGAAGCAATTGCTTTTTCTAGGCCATTCAAAATTAAATTCGCTGCTTCAATCCATTCCATATATTCGAACATCATCACACCAGATAAAATCACCGAACTTGGGTTTACTTTATCTTGACCAGCATATTTTGGAGCCGTACCATGTGTTGCTTCAAAGATCGCATGACCGGAGATATAGTTGATGTTAGCACCCGGTGCAATACCAATGCCACCAACCTCTGCAGCCAATGCATCAGAGATATAATCACCATTCAAATTCAACGTCGCTACCAAATCATATTCACTTGGACGCAATAAAATTTGTTGTAAGAAATTATCCGCAATCGCATCTTTTACCAAAATTTTACCTGAAGCTAAGGCTGCTTTTTGTTCTTCATTCGCCACTGCTTCACCGCTAGCTGCTTTGGTTTTTTCCCACTGATTCCAAGTGTAAAATTGATCACCAAATTCTCTTTCTGCCAATTCATAACCCCATTGTTTAAACATTCCTTCAGTGTACTTCATGATGTTTCCTTTATGTACCAAAGTCACGCTTTTTCTGTTGTATTTCAAACAATACTCCAAAGCTGCTCTAACTAATCTTTCAGTACCTTCTTTAGAAACTGGTTTAATACCAAGAGAAGAGGATTCTGGGAAACGAATATTTTTTACCCCCATTTCATTCACCAAGAAATCTCGCAATTTTATAGCCTCTGGCGAACCAGCCATGAACTCGATACCTGCATAAATATCTTCCGTATTTTCACGGAAAATAACCATGTCAACATCTTGCGGACGTATTACTGGAGAAGGAACACCAGTGAAATGTTTCACGGGACGAAGACATGCATATAAATCTAATTGTTGACGCAATGCTACATTCAATGAGCGAATACCTCCACCCACTGGAGTTGTCAAAGGTCCTTTGATGGCAAATAAATATTCATTAATGGTATCTAATGTTGCTTGTGGCAACCAGCTTCCTGTTTGGTTAAAAGCTTTTTCACCCGCTAAAACCTCAGTCCACTCGATCTTGCGTGTGCCACCATATGCTTTTTCAACTGCTGCATCAAATACCGCTTGAGATGCAGGCCAAATATCAACTCCAATGCCATCGCCCTCAATAAAGGGAATAACAGGGTGATTTGGTATATTTAATTTACCATTCTGAATCGTGATTTTCTCTCCCATAATGTTGTAATTTTTATATGTTTATGTACTTCGTTTTCGAATGCAAAAATACGGCTTTTTCACCCAAAAAGGCAGTCGTTTTTGAAAATATTCTGTTCCACTTTGTCTCCTGCTGTTTGGGGGTGTCGCTATGGCCCAAAAGCCCGCCATACCGTCGCGCTATACGGCTTTACTATGTGCCGCCTGCTATCGCTCACCCGGTGTTTGGTTTCAAAGCTTGGAATTAGAGTTAAGCAAGGTGATAGATAAGCGCCAATTTTTAAGAACAAAAATGCAAATGGCGTGATAAGATGTCTCTCTAATTCAAGAGCATTTTTATAATATAAAATAAGAGTAAAGTCAGCTATTACTCCAACCATTCAAATAAATATTCTAGTTTAAAGTCAATTGAAAATTTTTGCATGAAGTCAATATACTCTTCTTTGAATGTCCTTTTTTTGTGATGTTTTTTTTGGTTCATGATGTATGCTATTACTTTTTCTAAGTTTGAATGATTATAGGAAAATGCACCATATCCTTCTTGCCAATTAAATTTATGTTTGCTAAATTTTTTCTCCTTGATAAAATCATTACTGGATTTTTTTACCTCTCTCACCAAGTCAGATAGGGAACAATTGGGTTTCATGCCAATTAAAATATGCACATGGTCAGGCATTCCATTTATGGCCAGTATTTTCTGTCCTTTCTTCTGCACAATGCCTGTGATGTATTTATAGAGTTCTTCTTCCCAAGAAGAATGAATCAAGCTTTCACGATTTTTAACTGCAAAAATAACTTGAATATATAATTGAGAGAATGTTCCTGACATGTATTTTTTTTGAATGGGCGATTAAGTTTTAGCTAAACAGACATCTTTTCGAAACTTGTCTTATTTCAATCATAAACATAATGATTTCGGATATTTTAGATTCATCAAAACTCATATACGGTTCATTTCATGATGTATCATTCCCAAAGGATTTCTTAATTATTGATTATTTTATTTTAGTAGTTATACGGATTTTTATTGATTAAAATCCTTTCTGGCAAAACTTTCCATTGATCTTGAAAATCATACATTTCCCTATAAATCAGAAATGTGGCTTTATTTGTTTTAATATTAAAGATTCGGATATCTTTTATGATTTAAATTTATAAACGGTAAATCTTTTCCTTGCCTAATCCTAAAAGGATTGCATGTTTATAGCCAACCATAGTCGTTGATGTACGACCCCTTCGGAGTCGGATGTTTCGGAATCATTGTATGCTATAGATATTTGAATCCTTTGGATTCATTAGAATGGAATTTGGACAATCCTGAAAGGATTGCATGTTTGTAGCCAAGCATAGTCGTTGATGTACGACCCCTTTGGGGTCGCATGTTTCAGCATCATGGTATGCTTATTGTTTCCAATAACAGATGGCATCATTGCTAGGATAAATTCGCTTAAGGGATTGAAGCGGCAGCGCCACCTTGTCTTTGTGGCCTATAGCGGAAAGCCCGACCCAGCTGCCTTTGGTATTGGCAGCTGGGATAAGCCCATATTCATAAATAAATTATTTGCTGGTAACTTTGAACTCTGTTCTACGGTTAAGTGCGCGACCTTCAACATTATTATTATCTGCGATTGGCATGGTTTCTCCATATCCTCTAGCTGTGAGTCGATCCGCACTAATGCCATGAGCTACCAAATAAGCCATCACCGATTTTGCACGGGCGTCTGAGAGCTTCAGATTATCGGCATCTGCACCAACATTGTCAGTATGACCACCAATTTCTATTTTGAGCATTGGATTTTTAGTCAATAAATCTACCAATTTATCCAACTCGGTTTTCGACTCCTCCTTTAGCTCTGCTTTATTGGTTTCGAAGAAAATATTTTTAAGCACAATACTCACCCCTTCTTTAATTTTAGAAAGTGCTACATCGAGATTATAAGGTTTGATAGCATCATGCTCTTTCAAAGAAAAATTCTCAGAGTAAAACAGATAGCCATCCTTTGAAACATTGTACATATAATCCTTTCCGACAGGTAAAGTAATCATGAAAAATCCATTCTTAGGATCCGATGTCAGGGTGGTAATTTTTTCACCTGTCTCCACATCAAACAATTGAATATTGGCTTGTAATGGCAGTTTCGAATCAATATCAGTTACTGTACCTTTCACATAGGTCACCATCGATGGACGAGCAGCCTCATACAAATCAAATGAATAGATATCATCAATACCCAATCCACCTTTTCTTTCAGAAGCGATATAGGCTTTTTTACCATCAGAGCTGATAAAAATACCCCCTTCATCACCAGAAGAATTGATTGGATAGCCCAAGTTTACGGGCGCACCCCAATTGCCAGCCGCATCTTTTCGAGATACAAATATATCATCTCCACCCATGCCAGGATGTCCGTCTGACAGGAAATATAAGGTATTATTATCTGGATGAATGAATGGTCTTTGTTCACGATATTCTGTATTGATTGCGTCACTCAAAGGTAGCGCTGCAGCGAATCCAGTCTTTTCATCCAAGGTGCTATACATAATTTGTGTATTGTCCTTTGAAACAGCTCTTACAAAATATAAGGTTTTGCTATCGCCAGAAATGGAGGCCTGTGATTCGAAGGCACCTGTATTGATGTTAGGACCTAAATTGCGCGCTACGGACCAATCTTCGCCATCTCTTTTAGAGATGTAAAGGTCGCAACTACCCATGCCATCTGGACTTTGACATTTTGTGAAAATTAAATATTTGCCATTTGGCGAAATTGTATGGGCGCCTTCATTGCCATCTTCGGTATTTACTGTTTCTCCCAAACGTTGTGCAGGCAACCATCCTCCTTTTTTGTCATTTCTCGAATACCAAATATCCTCTTGAGCGTGTCCAGTTGTATTGTCGCGTTTGGTGAAATATAAATATTCATCATCAGCGGTTAATGCAGGGAAGTACTCAGCATATTTAGAGTTGACAGTGGTGCCAAGATTTTTTATATCAAAAGGAACAGGATGTGCGATGGCATCTTTAGAAAATACACAATTCTGTTTAATCTGAGTACCATCTTTCTTTTGTTTAGCAGTGGCATCTTCCATTGCTAATAATTTATCCACGGTGCTTTCAGCCTCATCAAATTTTTCTTGCATCAGATAGATACGTGCCAATAGTATATAGGCGCTATAATCGTATTTTGGGTCTAATTCTATTGTTTTGATGAAGGCAGGCATGGCATGATCCATGTCATTTTTATAGAGATAGAAATTTGCCATCGTATTCCAAGCATCAATAAATTCTGGTTCTATCTCAATAGCCATTTTTAGATATTCAATAGCCTTATCTGTCTGGCCGCTACTCATGCTTATTCTTGCTTCGTTAGCATAGTTCAATGCCTTTTTATCAGCGGTTTTCATCGTTTTAACTTGCGTATAGCAAGAGGTGCTTAATAAACTTAAGAATAGGATGGCAAAGCAGGCATATAATCTCATTGGTATTCTATGTTTTGATGTGATCATTTAATAAAATTAAAAGTACAAATATTTTGTTGTTTATATTGGAAAGTACAAAGAGTATACCAAATTGTTGTCAGCGATTATCTTGAAAGTTTCTTTTTCTCTCATCAACTTATGATTCTTGTCTTGTAATATGCTGACTGTAATGTCTAGGTTTTTATTTAATTGGTAATACTTGATGATGTGTTCAAATCTCTCGGATAAACAAATCTTAACGCTGGTATCTCCATTGTTTTTGATATAGTTTCTTAACGGACAATCGTTGTTATATATTATATTCCCATTCAGTTTTGCTTCAATTAAAATGCTTGTATTATATAGTAGACTTGAATCGTTTATTGTCTCAAATGCATAATCGTAGCGAGCATGATAGTTGTTTGCATTTAGGTGAACTTGCGTGGTATAAAGTATTTCTGCTAGCGTTCCTGATACTTGAGTGTCGACTTTTTGAATGCTTGAAATAGATGTATTTTGAAGTGCTGTTTTTCTGGAAAGCACATAGAAACAATTGGTAAATCCATATACTTTTTCTTCTTCACATGGAAAGTATTGTCTTGCAAGTAGCATTTGATCCATGGGTATATTGCCTGCCATAAAATAGTCAGCCTTGGATTGTTGCAAAAGGCTATCTAATTGCTGATAGGAGAGTGGATGTATTTTGGTAGATATATAGGCATACTTGTCGCCCCAATCATTTCTATACCACTCATAATACTTATAATTTTCGCTAAAAAGAATGAGGGCATTTTTTGTGTATTGTGGATGCTGATGCAAAAATTGAGTGCTTTGAAACATCGGTTGTTTTTGTATCACTTCATAATGATGTCTTTGTCCAAACAGCACAAAAATATTAAGTGACATGAGCAGCACGCAAAGTATAGCAGTCAATGGTTTACTGAAATAGCTGCTATAGGAAAATGCCAATAAAAGTAACATCGGAAAAGAGAATATTAAGCCAGAGTATTGAAGCACTGGATTGATTTTGATGGAATAAATGAAGGCAAGAATATAAGTGATGGCAAATAATGATAAGGCGAAAAATTGCAATTTAAATCGTTGCTGATCTTTTTGTTTATTTCGAATTGCGTAGATCAAACTGCCAACGATGATGGAAGCCACCAGCAGTTCTGCCAACAAAGAAAACTGAAAAACATAATGCATAAAATCAATGATGAATCGATTGGCAGGTTTGCTCATCCAATCGCCATTTCCACCTTGTTGAAGTTGACTGATAAAAATGGAAACATTCGGAAGATATAATATCGCTGCAAGTAAAGCTGATAATAGCTGTGCTATCCATTGATTTCTGTTAGAGTAGATGAAGCCAAAGAAAAATACAATGGCAGCAAAGAGCGCAGAGAAATGATGATTGTAGGCACAAGCAGCCAGTAAGACACCATAGACAACATATTCCCAAAAAGCACTTTTATCCTTTTTGAGTACAAAAATAGTTGTCCAGAAGACTAATAATAGTAAACAAAGAAATAAGCCTGAAGCATACATTCGAATAATTTCGCTATAAAAAATAGTGTATTGAATGCTGGCTAGAAAGGCTGCAGATAAAAGGCCGCAAGATGCTCCAAACCAATTTTTACCCAACCAATAAATCATGTAAACACTTCCGATGCCCATTACAATAAATGGCAGCTTCATGATTGGGGCTTTGGTGCCGAAGAGGGAGGCCCAGTAATATAAAAAAACATGTAGCCCTGGCGGGTGGGTATCGCAGACCACTCCTTTGTTTATAAGGTCGGCGAAAGTATCGAAACGTAAGCGAATGATGGCACTGAGTTCATCGTGCATATAAGGCAATTGAAAATAATCGTAAAAACGAAGTATACTAGCCACCATCATAATCACTAACAGTAGGTAATGGTTTAGGCTATATTTTGATAAAAAACGTTTCATCATTTGAGTCATCTAGACCCTGCAAAATAATGAATCTAATGCAAAGTGTTGCCTTGTTTTTTTGAAATGTTTAATGGATAGCATTAAATAAGGAAAGGCTTTCTACCAAATGATTTGACCCTTGTTTTTGGAACGAAGAAATTCATTCGTTGCAGAAAAGTGCTTGTTGCCAAACCATAGCCCTCTATTAGCGCTTAAAGGGGAAGGATGTCCACTCATCAATACCAAATGTTTATTCGTGTCTATGAGTTTTACTTTTTGTTTCGCATAATTACCCCAGAGCAAAAAAACGATGTCCTTTTTGTGATGAGAGATTTCTTGAATAACACTATCCGTAAATATTTCCCAACCTTTATTTTGATGTGAAGCGGCTTTGTGCGCTTCTACTGTTAATGTTGCATTGAGTAGAAGTACGCCTTGACTCGCCCATCTCTCTAGGTTACCACTTTCTGGTATGTTGATGCCTAGATCTTTTTTAATCTCTTTGAAAATATTTTGTAGAGAAGGTGGAAGGGCTTTGCCGTCTGGTACTGAAAAGCATAAGCCATGCGCCTGACCTTCGTCGTGGTATGGATCTTGACCAAGGATCACTACTTTTAATTGTTCGAATGGCGTTACATCAAAAGCATGGAAAGTCAATGGTTCATCAGGATAGATCGTTTTGCCAGCTTGTTTTTCATTTTTGATAAAGGCTCGAAGACTTTGAAAATAAGGCTTTTCAAAGGATGATGATAATATTTTTTTCCAAGAAGATGCTATCTGTATCTCTGACATCTGACAAAGTTACTCGCTTGTTCTATACATTCAAAAACTAAAATGGTGATGTAATTATGGGAAACGCATCAATTCATTATTAGTAAATGTATATTGTGGGGTTATGAGTTCATCTCCAAAATCTTCCTGATACCATGGACTCAAATCCTCTCTGTTGGGGTTGTTTAGTATATGTATTTCTTGCGCGGGCATATAACTTTGAGCTAATAGAAATATTTTTTTGCCACTTTCTCTGTTGATGGCCACGTCCAATACAATGACTGCATGTCCGGGTGTTCCTCCTCTAATAAAGACATCGCCTGCTTTTATATCATGAATCTGTTCTACCTGTTTTAACTCTCTCGATAAGGAAAGCGAACCGCAATAAGAAAATATATTGACTAAATACTTCTTAAAATTCTTGTAGCTATTATCCTCGCTGCTTGTTTCTTTCCAACTGACTTTGTTTCCATTTATTATCGGTCGCATGCCCTTGCGCCATTGATCCCAAGGCGCCAAATCTCCTGAAGTATAATGGAATTGTATTTGGCCGAAACGCTTTTCTGCAAATAAATATTCTGCTCTTAAACGCATCACGGCATCGGCACATTGTTGCAAATCTAAGGTTCCTACATCGATATCTAGGATAGCAAACTGGGCACTTTGAATGCCTTTTTCATCACCATTGTATAAATTCACAATCTTATCATCGGGCTTCAATGGTAAATGCTGAAGCCAATAAGTAAAACTGGTGGTCATGGTCTTTTCTCGATAATATCCTTTCGGTAAAGCAATGCTGTTGATTAGATTGTTTTTTGTTTGATAGGTAGACAGCCATGGAAATGGAATATAAGAACTGTCTATCTGTATGGCTTCCTTTTCGTAGGCGACTTGACTCGCTGGTTTGGTCTTTGGTGCTGCGAGGCAAGCTGCCAAGACTATCAAAAGAGAGATGAAGGAGAATGATTTCATTTTTGTATATGCTGACCAGCTATAGAACGAAAAGTTATTTCATTTATTGTATTTTATATTCCTCTGAAAAGGTATTTATATGATGCTACAATAACGACTATCGAATGTATCACGGAAATAGTCGAAAAAATCTAGCAATTGTTTTCTAAGATACTAGTCCCAAATTTTATCTATGATTGCTTTCTGCCAATCTTTCCATACCTGTGCTTCATAGTATTTCTTCGCGGCTGCTTTGAAGTCTTCATTCTTAGATAAGTCACGCAAAGTACTGGTCGCTGGTCCAGCCAATCGACTATTGCTATTATAGCTCGCTTCCAATAAATTCTGAATTAAATTTTCATTCCATAGTTTCAATGAATCCAGTGCAGTGAAGGCTTTGGTACGCGTTCTGAATTCGTAGGAATGCGAGGCATAAGCAATCAACTCATCTTTGTATCCTGCGTTTTTACTTTCCTTATAGGTGAGTGCATTTTGCAACCAGGTGATGCGAATATTCTTATTCATCCCAATATCATTTTTTGTGATGTCAAGATATTTCTCTGCATTTTTTGGGAACTGACTACAAAGTTTATTCAACGCTGTTTCTATGTTTTGGTAGGAGCGATCCAATAATAAAGCTTCATAATTTTTAAGTAATTTCTTATCTAGTAAAGTGGTATTATCTAAAACGGCTCTTCTAACAATATTGCTAGTATCCGTCATCGCTTTCACCATAATCATTTTCGAATCTTTATGTTCATCATTTGCTAATTGTGAAATGATTTCAATTTTGATTCCGCTAAATTTTTCTTTGAGATAAAGTGCCACCAAGTCTTTTCTTTTCTTTTCGATGTCTATTGACTTCAAGGCAAGAATGGCATCATATCTATCAATCATATTGCTGGTATGATTTGCTTGTGCAATTAACTCATCATAACTTTTTTCGAAATTAACGGTTTTCAAAATTTGATTATTCGGATCAAAGAGCACAAAACTTATTTTTTTAGCGGCATCAGATTTTGTGAAATTGAAAGTGTCTTTCGCTAATTGATTCCATACTTGAAAAGAATCTTTAGTTCCATCTGTGTAATGTAACTCAATGTTAACAGGCATCTTAAATACACCCGTTACATTGGTCATCTTATGTGTTTGATTCACATATAGGCTTAGTTTTGGTCCTGCATCTACATAATGAATGGTGTATTCTGGTATGCCTCCACGATAGACCCATTCGTCAAAAAACCAATCGAGATTAATGCCCAAGACATCATAAAAAGCACGATATAAGTCATTGCTTTCTACATTGGTGTATGGATATTTCTGTAAGTATGCGGTAATAACTCTTCTGTATTGTTCATTGCCAACCACATATCTCAACATATCAAGCACAATGCTACCTTGAGGATAGTGTCGTGGGCTACCTGCCTGCGAATGCGCAATAGGCAACTGATTGGCTGCATTGGCTGCAATGGCACTTTTCATTTCATCTCTTCGCATCCACTGAAATTCATCTTCACCAAAAATGAATCTTCTAAAATGTTTTGCATAATGGGTTGCGAAACTTTCTTGCAACCAATGATGTGTGCTGCTTATTTCAGAAACATAATCGCCGAACCATTGATGGGTTTGTTCATGACAGTTGACGCCAATATAATTTCTATCCAATGCTCCTCTTTCATCTTGTACATAAAAATCCGTAAAAATAGTGGCAGTGGTATTTTCCATAGCGCCGTACATAAATTCCTGCACAGGGCAATTGGCATAGCTTTGCCAAGGGAAAGTCATATTTAATTCTGCTTCCTCCCAATCCATCATTTCTTTAGAATATTGGTAGGTAGATTCGAAAGTCTCTGGTCTATCGCCATAATAATATTCGCGAATGCGAAGACCATTTTTTGAGATAAGATCTTTATAAGCATATTTGTCTATGGCAATCATCACTAAGTATAATACCATAGGATGATTCATCGCATAATGCCATGTCTTGGTACCATCTGTATTTATTTTAGTATCTACCAAATTTCCATTAGAAACGACTTCATAGTCTTTGTCAAAAGTGATGATGGTTTCTAACAATAATTTATCTGATACATCATCATAACCAGGAATCCAGTTTCTATTATCTATACCTTGACCTTGCGTCCATATTTGCTTTCTCATCAAGTTTTTTTCATCATTCCATCCAACAAAATAAATACCCTTTCTAGGAGTACAGCTATAGCTAAGCACGAGTTGGTGTTTGCTATCCCATGTCAAAGACTTGTCAAACATCAGCGTAATGCCATCTTCGTATTGCTTATATTTTATGGACTTATTATCTAATAGAATGGATGAGAAGGAAATATTTGGTGCATCTAAATACATGGTATCTACTTTCTGCTGCTTGGCTGCAAAATCGTAGGTCACTTTACCATTTACGACCCCTTCTTTGCTATTGAAATTCACCTCTATAACTCCTTTGATCATATCATAATTATGCTCTCTAAATCTAGCTTTCGGGTCCTTTGGATAACATAAGTAATCATCAGTTTGTGTGAACCCTGTATATGTAATGAATAAAGAAAGTAGCGTTAATGCTGCGTTTTTCATATCTAATTAAGTTTGAATTGAAGAAGTTGCTTGTATTACAAATTTATACAAAAGCATTGGAATTTCAGCATTAATTACAAGGCTTCTACCTTCAATGAATTGGAATGTCGACTAGACAAGATTTGTAAGAATGAAAAAGACCGGAAACAACAATAGGCTATTTGATGCCTTGCTTTAATTGTTCCACAGTACGATGGTCGGTCCATGGCTGTACATCAGTAGCACTATATACAATTCTTCCTTTTTTGTCTAATAAGTAGGACGTTGGAAACTTAACAATACCCAGCTCTTTGAAACTAGAAACGGCGTGGTATACCTTAAAAGGAATATTGTTTTTTGAAACGTAATTCTGCAAGGTTGCAGTGGATTCATCAGAAATTAAAATGATGCTGACATGTTCTGCTGCAAGTATTTTGCCAAGGGCTATCAATTCGGGCATTTCTTTTCTGCAATCGATGCACCAAGTGCCGAAATAATTGATAAATATAGGTTTTGGTATCTGCTCCCAGTTTATTTTTTGACCGTCAAGGTCTGTCAATTCAAGAGACTTGAACTTTATTTCAGGAGCAACATTGTATTTCTTATAAATTTTTAAGCCAATGACTAAAAGGATAAAGAAGATACAGGCATACGCTATTTTTTTATTTTTTGACATAGATAAAATCACTTCAATGGATGTTCAAGATAGTGTCAATATTTCATTTCTTTTGTTAAGATTTTGAAAAAAATGGTTAGGATATTTTTGTTTTTCCTTAATTTCCTAATCTATTTAAACCTGATTTTGCCTTCTGTGACAAGCTATTCACGTACTCATGATTTTTCATGCTCAAACAAATATTATAATATTGCTTGGCCATCACCATATTTTTTCTTTCCTCATAAATGTAGGCCGTGTTTAGCGCAGCATTGGCTGCGAAGTAGTAGGGAGCATCACTTCCTTTTTCAATCACATTCTGATAATAGACCAATGCTTTGGTTTCATCATCACTTAAATCATAAATTCTTGCCAATCGGTATTCATATTCTAAACTTTTCTTTAGGTTACCATAATCTTCAGCACTGCGTTGTTGCATTAATGCCAAGGCTTTGCTGTAATAACCCCCATCACAAAGTAAGCGGGCTTTTAATAAAAAAATATCTGGTACCTCATTTTGCAAAGCTTCTTTTTGCGCTTGCTTGTCTGCATCAATCACTGCGTCACCACCTTGTGTAACCTTGGACATACAAGCCTTATAGCTGTCTACTGATTTGAAAATCAATGCATGCCAGGCCAACTTTTGTTGCACCGCTTTGATATAATTTTTGCTTTTATTCTCCGTTAAAAAATTATTGAAAGCCTTATCGGCTAATGGATCTAAGGCATATAATTTGCACAATGCAATAAAATAACTCAATTGTGGTAGTGGCACATACTCTATGGTTCTAGGGGCTTTCGAAAGATATTTTAAGGCCAATTCACTATTGCCTCCATAAGTACCGATATAGCCGAGTGTATAGTAACTCATTAAATTATGCTCCAGCGGGAAACCTTCATTGATCAATAGTTTCCATGCTGCCTTCGGTTTGTTATTCAGGTGAAATTGAATAAAAGCATAGATGATAATCGTCTCATTTTTATAGATAAAATCATTGCTATGACTATAGCTTATCAGGCCGCTAAGCATCTTGCTGCCTTCTTCTATACTTCCTGATAAACCAAACAAAGAGCCACCCCATTTATAGTTATCTGGTATGCTTCCAAACAAACATTGTAGGGTGCCGAGCGATTTTAAATTAGGCTTAAAGTCGGGATATTTGACTCTATTGTCTAACAATAATTTATTGGCTTTTCTGATATCCAACAAGGCAGCCACATAATCACCAAATTTCAGCTTTATCACCGCCCATTGCATGTATACCTCTGCCTGGGTAAATAAATAATAGGGAGAGTTCTTGTCTGCGGCACTCAGTTTATCAATCCTTTCATCCGCATTTTGAGAAAGCACATTATAACGTCCTTTATTCTCTGAGGTAAAAAGTTCTATAAAATCTATATAATTCTCTAAATAGGTAACAATGCTATTGTTTGGATGAATGGATGCTTCCTCATCAAGAAGTTGTTGTGCCTTCTTCAACCGCAAAGATGAAATTTCATTATAGGCATTTCTGCAATTCTGATTGAAGTCAAATTTTTGAGCATAGAGGCTTCCATGCATCAAAAAACCCGCAATCATGAGTATGATTGCGGGTTTGTGATATGTATTTCTATTTTTCAATGTCAGCTATTACCCATTCATTTAGGCTTCGTTCATCACCAAATGATGCGCTACTAGTATTCTTCCACAATGCTCGCAAAGAATTACTTTTTTACGTTGACTGATTTCTACTTGTAATTGCGGTGGAATCTCTGCAAAGCATCCTCCACAAGCGTCACGCTCTACAGTTACTACAGCAAGTCCATTTCTATAAGCACCTCTAATTCTGTTATAGGCAGAAAGCAAACGATCATCAACGCCTTTTTCAGCAACTTTAGATTGTTTGTTCAATTCTTTTTCCTCTTTATCAGTTTCAGAAATAATCTTATCTAACTCTTTCTTTTTAATTTTCAATTCGCCTTCTTTCACAGCTAATTTTGCTTTCGCATCTTCAGTCATCTGCTTTTTAGCTTCAATCTTGTAATTGCCATCTTTGGTTTTCTTCTCTGACAATTGAATTTCAAGATTTTGTAACTCAATCTCTTTTGTCAAAGCGTCAAACTCACGATTGTTCTTTACGTTATTTTGTTGCTTGGTATATTTAGCAATCAATGTAGTTGCCTCAACGATATTGTTTTTGTGATGAGCAATATCTTCTTTCATGGTCACTACTTCGTTCTCAAGATTGGTTAATCGAGTGTTTAATCCCTCAATCTCATCTTCAAGATCTTTGACTTCCAATGGCAATTCACCTCTAAGTGTCTGTAACTTGTCTATTTGTGTATCTATTGTTTGAAGATCGTATAACTTCAACAATTTTTCTTCCATGGATATTTCTTTCTCTTTACTCATCTGTTATAGATATTTTATTGGATTTGTATTTGTAATGGAAAAATGAAGTGCAAAAGTAGGAAATTTTTGCGTTAATAGTTCAATTATTAATTCTTTTGTGTATTGTTCGCTCTCGTAATGACCTATATCAGCAATCACAATGTTGCCATCGGCATCAAAAAACTGATGGTATTTATAGTCTGAAGTGATGAATACATCTGCTTTCTGACGAATAGCATCATTCAGTAAGAAGCTTCCCGAACCACCACAAACGGCAATTTTTTTAACAGTTTTTGAGATAATCTCGGTATGTCGAATTACACCCGTCCCAAAAATACCCTTCGCCCTGCTCAAAAATGCCATCGTATCCATGGGTTCTGCCAATTCGCCAATCATTCCTGCCCCAGTGCTGGCATGTGCATTTTCTAAAGCCACGATATCATAGGCCACCTCTTCGTATGGATGACTTTTCAATAAAGCAGCAATCACTTGATTTTCTTTAAAGGCCGGGAACACCATTTCTAATCGAGATTCTTCCACGCTTTCTAACTTGCCAGCTTCACCAATGACAGGCTGACTATGCTCATTGCCACGAAAGGTCCCCATACCTTCCACACGGAAACTCGTTTCACTATAATTACCAATATGTCCAGCACCCGCTGCAAATAAGGCATCCGCCACCATTTGTGTTTGAGCAATAGGAACAAAAACGATGAGCTTTTTTAAGATATTTTTTTTGCTTTGAAGGATTGAAGTATTTGTCAAACCTAGCTTTCGGCTAATCATGGCATTCACTCCTTCATGCACATTATCCAAATTGGTATGTATGGCATAAATGGCAATATTGTTTTTTATAGCCTTGATAATCGTTCTTTCCACATAATTTTTTCCATTCAATTTTTTTAAACCAGAAAAAACAATGGGATGATGCGCAATCACCAACTGACAATCATTTGCAATGGCCTCGTCTATCACTTCTTCAGTAGAATCAAGGCATATCAATGCTTTCTGTACCTCATCCTCGCCATTACCTACAATTAATCCAGCATTATCATAGCTTTCCTGATAGGCGAGGGGCGCTATACTTTCTAAGTAAGAAGTCAATTCTCTAATTTTCATAAGCCAATGGCATCCTTTCGAACAAAGCTACTCTATTCAATCCAATTCTCAAAAGCAATGATGCATCAAGGTACTAGTATGTTTTTGCTTTTTTTGGGCGGCTGCCAGTTCAAAATACAGAGGAGCTGTCACCGGGTCTTCCGGCGTACGCGGTACTGCCTGCAACCCCTGCCGCAAAATCATCGCTCACTTGTGCCCATTTAAATCACTAGGTAAAACGAATTTCTATTTTGATCAAAGATTAAAAATCACTTTCAAACTAATATTTCTCCCCATATTATAAACCCCAGTTCGACCAGTGAATAAATTCTCAGGCGCATATTTCAATCTACTCAAATGACTTTGATAGGCAACATTTGCTAAATTATCTGCGCTGATGTATATACTCATAAAATCACTTCTCTTAAAAGCACTTACATTCGCACCTATACCGGCACTCAATAAGGTGTAGGATGCTGTTGCGGTTTCTGTTTCAAAGGCTTTAAAATATTTATGCTGTTTGAAATAATAATCTACCCCAAACTTGATATACACATTGCTTAAATGATTGCCTAGCTTTTTACATTCAGCCTTCAATTCTCCTCGGTATTTAGGTGCAGGAATAAATGGTAAATATTTGGTACTATCTGCTTGTTTGTGCTGCGTTCCTTGAACAAAAGAAAATGAATTTTCAATATGTAGCCAATCCAATGGATGAGGGTGAATATCTATATAAATTTCTCCACCCAATAACATGGCATTTCCTTGGGTAAATTTGAAGGCCGGTGCTGGATCTGCTACATCTGGAATCGAATCTCCACCTAATGTTGAGCTCATCTTTTCTGAAAAAATATAATTCGAGATAAAGTTGACGAATGGGGTAAACTCAAAAGTAATATGGTCAGCATTTAAAAAATACGCAAGGTCAATTTGATGAGAAATTTCAGGCTTTAATTGCACTGTTCCATACTCATATCTTAAGGTGCCTTCATGTCTTCCATTCGATGCAATTTCAGCAATATTTGGTGCTCTAAAGCCTCTAGAAATATTAAACTTGATGGTTGAATTTTTATGTACTTGATAAGATATACCAATGCTTCCTGAGATATTGTAGTAGTTTTTGTTGAAGTGCTGAAATTTTAATATGCTTGCGCTATTCTTCACACTGACTGGCGTTCCCAGGCTATCCAACATTAATTCCTTACCACTGATATTTCTATTATCAAATCGTAAGCCTCCAGCGAGTGTTATATTCTTAAAGGCTTTTTGCGTAAAGACAAAAGCACCGATATCTAAAAGATTGTATTCAGGAATTAAGAATTCTATTCCTTTATTCGCACTGTTTTGATACATGCCACTGATACCAACAGAGCTTTCCCAAGCTTTCATTTCTGCTAAATTGTATCTCATATTATAATTGATGCTCTTCAAATCAAAAAACAGGTCCTTGTTTTTTGGAGCTGATATATCTCCAAATTCTTTTCTTAGATTGTTTTGCAATCCTATGTCTAGATGAATGGTTCCCTTTTTAGTGATGAAAAAATTATTGGAGAGCAATCGCAAATGATTGACTTGTTGATGAGGGAAGCCGATATGGTATCCACTCAAATCCTTTTTAGAGGCAGATATTTCTGTTAAACCACCATGCCCATCTGGACTTTCAAAAGTGAAATTTCCTAAGCTATCACGGTTTCCTTCTACCATATTTAAGGTGCTATTGAATGAACTCAGGCTCCAATGCGTGTAGCCCCATTTTTTTGTGACGCCTAAAAAAAGACTTCCATCATATTCTTGGAATCCTGAATTATAGACTTTCCCATCATATTTATTCTGATAATTCCCTGCAAATTTATTGCTGAACCTACCCAACCATTGAATGCCCTTTTTGTTTCCTGCATTGGAAATGGAATAACCAATCAAATTATTATTGCTTTGATAATTGGATATTAATTGGCTCTTAATTTGTCCCGCTGAAGGTGCTTTTGGTGTAATAAAATTCAAGACACCGGCAATGCCATCCGATCCATACAACAAGCTTCCTGGGCCTTTTACAATTTCGATTCGCTCTATAGAATATTCATCAATTTCTATTCCGTGTTCGTCACCCCATTGTTGTCCTTCTTGCCGTATACCATCATACAGTGAAATCACTCTATTGTAGCCCAATCCTCTGATACTTGGTTTGGATATCCCAGCGCCTGTTGTAATTTGATTGACGCCTGGAATATTTTTTAAAGCATCAATCAGGTTGGTGGAACTATTTTCATTGAGCATACCCACATCAATCGGCTTAATTATAATGGGACTCAATTTTAACTCGGTAGAGCGTGAAACACCTGTTACTACTACTTCACTCAATTCTGATATAGATGGACTGAGTATGAAATTGATAAGCGTATCACTATTGATAGTCATACGTTCCACTCTTTTCTTGTAACCGCTATATCCGATTTCAAAAAGATAGCTTCCACTTTTGATATTTTCTAAGACATAGTCTCCATCAGCATCTGTAGCCGCTGCGGATTTTAATTCACTGATGTAAATTACCACACCTGTTAAATTATTTTTGTTTTGTTCATCTTTTATATTGCCACTAATCTTGTTTTGTGCAAGCATCGTCAATCCGGCAAACAGCAACATTATCGCTATATAAATACTTTTTGTATTCATCTTATTATTTGTTTATGAAAATGGAGAAATGAATCTACAGAACAAACGATGTGTTCTGAAAAATGCTAAACGATAAGAGTGCTTACTACTGGTGGACCTCGATTTGCAAAGGAGGAGGGAATTTGAAGAAAATAAATGGATGCTATCGTTTGGTATTCGCTTTTGATTTCATTGCAATAAAAAGCATTGAAATGCCTCTGAATGAAATAGGGAGAAAGCGTATGCTGATCGCATAAGCAACACTTTTCTTTTTCGTTGCTAATATGTGCCTTATGATTGCATCTTCCTAAGTGCTCAGCATAGTATATTGATTTTTCACAGGGTGTAGCTTGCTCGTACGATACAATCTTTATGTCATGGTGATGAAATAAGATCATAGGACTATTACTGAATAGATAGATCAATAATAGCAGTACTGCTTTAAATGCTATGTAGTTTTGTTTCTTCAAACGATTATATGCAACTAGGTTGCAAATATAGAAATATTTGTCTAATTTTTTTCTTTTTAGCTTTGATGCATGCATTCAATTTCAAAGACTACCTTATCATACCGCTTTTTACATCTTCTCCCTATCCACCATCGCCAAGCGTTTCATATTATTTAGCTCTAGCCTTATAAAATCTTGGTCCTTTATTTTCGAAGCATTTATTAAACAATTTCTTAGATAAGCTTAGCTAAATATTGTCCTGCTTTCATTCTATACCTTGTTTTTCATCATCTAACCATTCAAACAAGTATTTATCTTCATATTCTATTTCATATTCTTGTAGCAATTTTAAATATTCCATTTTGAAGCTTTGATTGGCATGATGTTTCTCCTGATTGTTAATGTAATTTATTACATTATTCAATTCTGATTTCGCATAGCTAAATGCGCCAAATCCTTCTTGCCATTGAAATTTTCCCTCAACTAATCTTTGATCGTTAATCCATTTTGATGAATTTGCTTTGATGTCCCTCACTAATTCTGAAATTGATATATTTGGACGTATGCTCACTAAAATATGAATATGGTCTGGCATTCCATTAATGGCAAATGCTTTTTGTTTCTTCCCATTGATGATTCCACAAATGTATTTGTACAATGAATCCTTCCATTTTTTATCAATTTTGTTTGCTCTAAATTTTACTGCAAACACTAAATGAATATATAATTGCGTGTATGTATTTGGCATCTTGTTAATTTTTTGTTTTAATGTTGTTTGTTTATTTATGTTTCGCCCATTAATATTTCGTCTATTAATATTTCGCTCCTCTGGAGCTTTTATTGTTTTATAATTTTTCTTCTATTAATGTTTCGCTCCTCTGGAGCTTTTATTGTTTTATAATTTTCTTCTATTAATGTTTCGCTCCTCTGGAGCTTCAACTTCAATATCCATTGCTCCGTAGGAGCGCCACATCCATTGCTCCGTAGGAGCGCCACATCCATAGCTCCGTAGGAGCGATATATCCATAGCTCCGTAGGAGCGAAATATTAATAGCTCCGTAGGAGCGATATATCCATAGCTCCGTAGGAGCGACACATTATTATATCTCACATCTTCTCCCTATCCACCATCGCCAAGCGTTTCATATAATTCACCTCCAGCGTTATAAAATCTTGGTCTTCTACCACCTTGCCTTTTAATTCATAACAGCCGCTTCCTGCAAAGCGATATTGTTTGATGGAAGGTGGGAAATGCACCGTGTCTACCCAGTTGCCTTCCATATCTACAAAGGTCCCAAAACTCATGCGTTCGCCTTTGGACGTACTGGTATTTTTGACACTCACTAAATAGGCTATGACAGATATTTGTTTATTGGTATAGGCTTTGAATGATTTGGATTTGATACCCTCTGGTAATGGATCACGGAGCAATAAAAAAGGAGAGCACAGAGAAAAACCGAAGAGATCAATTTGATCAAAGGCTTCATCCATCTGCGTATCGGTCAATACCGGTAATTTCCATTTTTTTATCTCTATCTCAAACAATTCTTTTGTCATTACTTTTGATGCATTCGGTCGCAATACAGCATACATCTCCCACAATAATTCTTTTTTATTTTTCTCTGTAAATGCCATGGCACCTGCGCGTATCAATAAACTCATCTGCTCTAAAGAAATGGTCATTCTTTTTACCACATCCTCCAAACTTTTATAAGCACCATGTTGTGCTCGCTCTGCGATAATCATTTCCATGCTTTGTTGCTCTAAGCCTGCAATCATCCCAAAGCCTAAGTAGATGGTATCGCCTTGTATATTACATGCAATATCACTTCTATTAAGACAAGGTGCAATGATGCTTGCGCCATTCATACGCGCTTCGTGAATGTATAATTCGGTGCGATAAAAACCCCCACCATTGTTTAAGGTGGCCACCATATACTCTAATGGATAATGTGCTTTTAAATACAATGCTTGATAACTCTCCACTGCATAACTCGCAGAATGTCCCTTCGAAAAAGCAAAATTGGCAAAGCTCTCTATCTGTATCCAAATGTCTTCTATCAATTTTTCGGCATAACCTTTCTTTCTACAATTGTTGAAGAAATTTTCTTGCACCAAACTAAATTCGTTTCGCTTTTTAAATTTCCACGACATGCCTCTGCGCAAATAATCTGCTTCTGCCAAAGTTAATCCAGCAAAGAGATGCGCAATCTTTATCACATCTTCTTGATAGACCATCACGCCATAGGTCTCTTCTAGAATATCATATAATTCGGGCAATATAGCTCTTGCTTTTTTGCGCAATGTCTCGTCTCTATAACGCACAATATATTCACGCATCATGCCACTTTTGGATACCCCTGGTCTGATGATGGAACTCGCTGCAACCAGCCTAAGATAATCATCTGCCTGTAGTTTCGCTAATAACATACGCATGGCCGGCGACTCTACATAAAAACAACCAATCGTATTTCCTTGTCTTAATAATGTTTTTATTTTTTCATCTTTTTTAAAATCCGACACGCGATGTATATCGATATCTACGCCTTTATTTTTTTTTACCAATCCAACCGTATCTTTTATTTTTCCTAAGCCGCGTTGACTCAAAATATCGAATTTATATAAGCCGATATCCTCCGCTTCGAGCATGCTGAATTGAGTGGTGGGATAACCTTTGGGTGGCATATTGGTTGCAGAATAGGCATGAATAGGTGCTTCTGAAATAATAATACCACTCGAGTGAATGCTTAAGTGACTCGGAAAACCATGTATGCGTTTGCTATAGCGAAGCACCAATTGTCCAAGCTCATCAGTGTCTTGCAGCGATTGCACTCTTTGCAATTGATCAATTTCGCCAGCGGGTAAACCAAATACTTTTCCCAATTCACGAATCACGGCATCATGCTGAAATGTATTGTAGGCGCCTAATAGCGCAGTACGTTCATGACCAAATCTATCGAAGATATATCGTGTAATATCATCTCTATCGGTCCAACTAAAATCCATATCAAAATCGGGAGCATTGCTTCTATGAATATTGATAAATCGTTCGAAATATAAATCCAGTTCTATAGGGTCTACATCTGTAATGCGCAATAAATAGGCTAAGATACTATTCGCACCAGAACCCCGTCCAACATAGAAATAATCTTTGTGTTGTGCATAGCGTACAATATCCCAATTGATTAAAAAATAGGAACAAAAATTCAGTTGAAAAATAATATCCAACTCTTTTTCTATTCGGTCGAGTACCGCAGCCGATGGATTGGGATATCGGTAGGGCAGTCCTTTCATGCATTCGTTGCGTAATAGTTCACGGTCCTCATTTGCCGAACCTGTAAAATATTTTAAATTTTTATTCGCCAATTTACCATATTCAAAATGGATAGAACAGGCGTCGAGCAAGCGATTGGTATTATCCATTATTTCTGGATATTGAGCGAATGCAGAAGATAATACTTGTTTGGAATACAATAACTCTGTGCCTTTGGCTTGCTGGTTCACAGGCAACATACTTAATAAATTATTCGTGTCGATAGCACGCAATAAACGATGCGTATTGAATTGTATATTGCTCGCAAAAGAGGCGGTTTGCAGAATTACATTTTTATCTTTCTGATTTTTATAAGGCGAGAAAGCGAATACTGTCAAGTCTTTCACCGATACACCTAAAAATTCATTCTCTCTTAATGTCCAACCTTTATAATTAGAAAATGGATAGATGACAAAAGCATTTTCAAACACAGGCGCAATAGGATCAAAATCTGTAGCACTATGTAGATGTGCTGAAAGATGATCATTCAATTCGTGAAAACCTTTATTATTCATGGCGATGCCTACATATTGTTGTTGCACCCCATTTCTGAAATCGATTCCTACAACAGCCCTTACTCCTTTTTCTCCTGCCAGGCGAATTGTTTCTAAGCAAGCAGATGTATTATTGATATCGGTTAATGCAAAAGAATAATAACCATTTTGTCGCACGGCATCTAACAATGCTTCGATAGAATAAGTGCCGTAACAAAAACTATAATAAGTATGACAATTTAATAACATTAGGTGTTTGTTTTACCATTAAAAGGATTTATATCATGTGGCTTAAAATCCATACCACCAGCTCGATTTACCGCATCTTTCCCATAGCGTTCTCTAATTTTATCCATGGCTTTATACAATTGTATTTGCTGTACATTCTCTTCGAATAATTTGTATTGATAATTGCCTTGTACGAGGTGACTAAACTTGATGCCTATCAAACGAATCAGCATTCTTTTTTGATAGAGTTTATGAAATAATTCTGTGACCATTTGAATCAAATCATGATCGAGCGAAGTATAAGAAATATGCGACTGCATGGTATACGTATTGAAATCGGAATAGCGAATTTTTACCGTGACACAAGCCGTTAATTTTTGTTCGCTGCGCAATTGAAAAGCCAATTTTTCTGTCATGCCAATCAAGATACCTTTCAATGCCTGCACATCAATGGTGTCTTTATCGAAGGTGCGTTCGGTAGAAATAGATTTTCTTTCTGTATAAGGCACCACTGGCGAATGGTCTATGCCATTGGCTTTGCGCCATATCGTTGCGCCATTATCGCCAATCACTTGTTGCAATAATTCGCAGGGCATATCTTGTAAAGTTTGAATCAACATTACGCCCATGCCTCGCAATAGCTGATAGGTTTTATCGCCCACCATCGGAATTTTTCGAATCGATAAAGGCGCTAAAAATCCTTTCTCTGTACCAAAAGGAATTTCTTTTTGTCCATTGGGTTTTGCCTCGCCAGTCCCCACTTTGGCAACCGTCTTATTGGTAGAAAGCGCGAAAGAAATTGGTAGGTTGGTTTCTTTCATAATCCTTTGTCGCAACTCCGTCGCCATTTTATAACAACCAAAAAAACGATCCATCCCCGTATAATCGATATAAAATTCATCAATCGATGTTTTCTCATAAAGGGGCACATCTTCGGCAATAATATCGCTGATGATATTCGAATATTTGCTGTATTGTGCCGAATCGCCCCGTACGATAATGGCTTCGGGACATAGCTGTCGCGCTTGTTTCATGGGCATCGCCGAATGAATGCCATACTCCCGTGCCTCGTAACTACAAGAGGCCACCACGCCTCTGTCGCTTGTACCGCCCACCAATACAGGCTTTCCCATTAAGGAAGGATTGATGAGCCTTTCTACTGATACAAAAAAAGAGTCCAGATCTATATGCGTTATTTGCCTTTCCATGCTTGATTAAAACCGAAAGTAAATATACTAATGTAATTAGTAATTACTAAATAATTTAGCTAAATTATTGTAAATCTATATGGGTGGGCGTGCCCCCTGTCAAAAGCCAGGGGTCAGGCCTTTGGTGCTACGCGGTAGCACTGCCAGTCCTTCACGCTTCATGTTCCATGGCAAATAAACTTCATCATATCTTTTTTGCCTAGTGAATCCATCATTCCACATACTAGATTTTAATAGCGAATGAAATCTCGCGCGACTGATTGCAGCGAAAATCCTTTTGGTGAGGAACGAACAAAAAGATTGTAGCGGAAAGCAGGGTGGGAGCTGCTGGTTCTTTTGCAGCTGCCACGCGCCAAAAGGATAGTACAGCCAACCTGGTTCGTAGTTTGACGAATTGCCTTTTATTCCCTATCTTTGATGCATATATGGTTCTATATTTTGTATCCTGCAAATGATTACAAAATGGATGAAAAGGGAATCCTGTGAAAGTCAGGAACAGTACCCGCTGCTGTAATCTCTATAAAAATTTTTAGTTACTCACGCCACTGTTGTTTGCTTTAAAACGGGAAGGCACTAAAAAAGAGAAAGTCAGAAGACCTGCCATATATTATTTTTTACATCCGGGCTTTCGGGAATAAAAGCTGATGAAAAATAGATGCTCTTCAAACTATTTTCATAGTGCCGGAACAATGACTCTTGAATGAAACGCAGTTTTATAAAACTGTTTCTACTCCTCATCCCTTGCTTTGCCTTTGCGCAAACAGATACGCTATTGCCACAGCCGAATACCCTTATTTCTCATGATCAAAAACCGATCAAAGTATTGAGGGTACTCAATATCTCTCAATTGAGAATGAGCATTGCATTGAATGCGCCACTGAATAGTTTGGCCAATACGCTCACGCAAAGTGCTGCGGTACAGATCAAAACCTATGGAACACCAGCTTTGGCTACACTGTCCATGCGTGGCCTTGGGTCGCAACATGTGGCGCTGCTGTGGAATGGATTCAATACGCAAAATAGCATGCATGGTACGAGTGATGTTTCGCTTATTGGACTGGGCACTGGCACACAAAATGTGACACTCAATTATGGTGCATCATGTGCCAAAGATGGTGGTGGAAGCATTGCAGGTTCTTTAGAGATGAATTCAAAACCCATGAAGGAAAATGGTTTGAGCATGTCTATCGCAAATAATATGGGTAGTTTTCACTATCAGCGTCAATTGCTCTACGCTGGATTTAAATCAACGAAAGGCTATATTCAAGCAGACTATTTAAATGAAACATCAAAAAATGATTTTCCCTATCTTAAAAATGGAAATCCGACGGAAAAATATATTCGATTAAAAAATGGCAAAGCCGCTATTCAACAGTTAAACATCAATGGGAATTACTTTATAAATGATAGAAATTGGCTTTCAGGGGGCATTGCTTTGACGGATGCAGATCGACAAATTCCTGTGACTGAATTTCAATCTATCAATCGCTCTTCTCAAAAAGATAGGCAGTTGAGATCTTTTATAAGCTATGATATTTTTAAAAACAAAGTAGATTTTTCGAGTAGTGCGGCCTATTTTTATGATCAATTAATCTATACAAATCCCTTGGCTAACTTATCTACCACTAGTAGAATTCACAAATGGATTGTGAAGCTTAAGGCCCATTTTAATTTACATCGCTCGCATGATTTTAGTTTTGTACTAGAAAATAATTATGCTATTGCCAAAGCGAATGAATACCGCAATGCCAAAGCACAACAAAATTTTTTAGCTTTCCTTACAAGCTATACCTATCGAAGCAAAAATGATAAATTGTATGCCAATATTCTTTTTCGTCAGCAATTAAATAACAGAGTATTGGCGCCTTTTGTTTTTGATGCAGCAGCAACGTATCAATTTCATAAATCTGTAACATTACAAGTCAAAGCAGCACGATTGTTTAAGGTGCCGACTCTAAACGATTTGTATTGGGTGCCTGGAGGGCAAGGTGAACTGTTGCCTGAAAAGGGTTGGAGTGCAGAGTGGATGATGTACAATTCGATAAGTACAGGTCATTTTTACTTTTCAAATTCCCTTTCTAATTTTTATTATTGGGTCAATGATTGGATTGTTTGGCTACCCACTAGACAAGGATATTGGGCACCACAAAATGTTAAAAAGGTTTTTTCTCGTGGTATCCAAGAAGATATTTCTCTGCGTTATACGTTGCGCAAATTTGTCATGAATGTGTATGCAGGTTATCAATTCAATATTTCTACTCAGCTCAGCAGTCATCAAGTGAATGATGTGGCAAACAAAAAGCAATTGATATACGAACCATTGCATAAAGTATATTCCAGTATTTCTACGAGCTATGCAGGCTTTCTTTTGCAATACACGCATCAATATACCAGCAAGCGATACACGAGCACTGATCATAAAAACGCTTTAGCAGCTTTTCAAACGGCGAATGTTTTATTGACAAAAACAATGCACTGTAAGGAGTTTGAGTTTATGTTAAGCCTTGGAATAGACAATCTTTATAATAGCAGATATTATATGATAGAAAGCAGACCCATGCCCCGAAGAAATTATAAAGTAGGAATTATTATTAAATGCCAGCACGAATTCAAACCATGAAAAAACACCTCCTCCTTATTTATATCATTGCCCTAACGATTCTTTTTGCTTGTAAGCCCGAAAAGCCAATCACCAAGCCGTTCTCACTCAGTTCCAATACCCTCATCGTTGGATGCGAAGGGAATTATACCTGGGGAAATGCAAGTGCCTCTCTGTATTTTAAAACACAAGATTCTATTTGGAACGATGCCTACTATACAATCAATCGCGAGAAGCTGGGCGATGTGTTGCAGAGTATGAATTTCTTGAATGGAAAAATATTTATGGTGATGAATAATTCAAATCGTATTATTATAAGTGATGCGAAAAGCTTTGTGAAGGAGCATGAAATTGCTTCCCTGCAATCGCCTCGATATATCATTGATGCTATGAATGGAACTTATTATGTGAGTGATTTATATGCCAATGCCATCAGTATCATCAATCAAAACTCCTATGAAAAAGTAGGGAGCATTCCTTGCATTGGTTGGACAGAAGAAATGATCTGCGTGGCCAATAAAGTCTATGTCTGTAATAGGAAGAGTAGATTCCTTTATGTGGTGAATACAGGCAATCATTCGGTAGAAGATAGTCTTGATATAGGGTATGGCGCAAGTGCTATTATCAAAGATCAACATGGCAAATTATGGCTTACGACCACAGGTAATAGCACCATGGGTATTGCTGCATCCTTGCTTTGTCTCAATATTACTGACGCTCATCCTATCATTGAGAGACAATTTAATTTTGTAAGTGGGGCATCGCCTAGATGTTTAAAAGTGAATAGTGAAGGAGACCAACTTTATTATGTGAATACCGATGTTTTTAATATGTCTATCGAGGCAAGTAGTATGCCATCAACTCCTTTTATCTCTGCATCTACTACCAATATCTATGGTGTAGAAATCGATCCGAGCAATGGCGATGTTTATGTGTCAGATGCCAAAGATTATGTACAAAGTGGAACGATCTATAGATATAATAAAGCAGGACAATTACAATCTCAATTTGATGCGGGCATCATCCCTAGTTGCTTTTTATTTTTTTAGATAAAATTCATAAGCGAAAACAAAAATACCCATTCCCAAGACAAAGAAGCCAAATGCTCTTTTTAGATTTTTGCTATTGATATTTTGTGCAATTTTAGCGCCAAGAATCACGCCTATGGTGCAGATGAAGGTAAAGATAGAAAGAAAACTCCAATCCATATTTGCATAATATGCTGTTACATGATAGAAAGAAAGGCTATGATTGTATTTTAAATAATTCCCTAATGCAGGCATTAATTCTACACTGTTTTTGGCAAGATCATTAAGTATATAGTTGATGAAATAGCCTAAAAAACCGACCAATGAATTGCCAGAAATAATGATCATCGAAGTGCCTATGGCTTTTTTTGTATCTAATTTATAAAAGGCGATCATGGCTGGAACGATTACAAATCCGCCACCTGCACCAATCAGTCCAGAAATAAATCCAACCAAGAGCGCTTTTAATACAATACCGAAATAGAATCTCTTACGATTGTCTTTCAACAATTCTTCTTCCTTGTTTTTTTTGAAAATCATAAATAAGGCGACAATGATCATCAGTAAGGCGAATAGAATCATCAATAAATGTTTGCCTAATAATTCATAAGAGCCAATCATCCAAACTCCTTCTTCTATCCAAGGTGTAATAAATTTTCTTGTCAGGAAAACAGCAATGACGGATGGAATTCCAAAGGAATAGGCAGCCTTCAGGTTTAAGGTCTTTTTGAGATAGGCATTGATGGCCCCAACAAAGGTGGTCACCCCAACAATAAGCATAGAGTATACAATACCTAAGGTTGATTCGGTACCAATTAAGTATACTAAAACAGGAAGTGTGAGTATGGAACCACCACCACCAAATATTCCTAGCGTAATACCGATAAATAATGCAGTGATATATCCTAAGATTTGGTTAATGTCCATTTGCATACAAATATACAATCATTTTTTCCGGAGTGATTTTTCTAAGTTGAGATGGAAGAATGATTCTGTGCATCAAAAAAAAAGGCAAAACAGAAATAAATTCAGTTTTGCCTAATGGGGGTGTATATGTTTAGAATATTGATTGCTTAATTTCCTTTCAATAATTCTCTTGCGATCACTAATTTTTGAATCTCAGAAGTTCCTTCGCCAATGGTGCATAATTTAGAATCTCTATAAAATTTCTCTACAGGAAAATCTTTTGTATAGCCATAGCCACCAAAAATTTGTACCGCATCATTTGCCACAGAAACGGCTACTTCAGAGGTATGGTATTTAGCAAAAGCACCTAACTTGGTTACTTTCTTGCCTTTATTCTTTGCGTCTGCTGCTTGGAAGGTCAATAGCTCGCCTGCTTCAATTTGCATGGCCATGTCTGCTAATTTAAATCCAATGGCTTGGAAATGTGCAATCGGTTGACCGAATTGCTCTCTTTCTTTCGCATATTTAATAGAAGCTTCTAGCGCTCCTTTAGCAATACCTAAACCAAGTGCAGCAATAGAAATTCTACCACCATCTAAAATTTTCATGGCTTGTTGAAATCCTTCGCCTTCTTTACCAAGGATTGCATCTTCACTCACTCTACAATTATCAAAAATGACTTCGGCAGTTTCTGAAGCACGCATTCCTAATTTATTTTCTTTCTTACCAGCTTTGATACCAGGATTTGTTCTTTCGATAACGAAAGTGGTCATACCATGACTATCCAATAATTCTCCCGTTCTAACAATAGCAACAATAATATCACTGCTCTTGCCATGAGTGATCCAACATTTGGTACCATTCAATACCCATTCGTTTCCCTCTTTTTTGGCCGTACATTTCATACGCATCGCATCGCTACCTGTATTAGGTTCTGTCAATGCCCAAGCGCCTAAATGTTCAGCAGTAGCAAGCTTTGGTAAATATTTTTTCTTCTGTGCTTCATTGCCAAAGCTTAGAATATGATTTGAACAAAGTGAATTGTGCGCAGCCATTGATAATCCAACTGAACCACATACTTTAGCAATTTCCACAATGCCATTTACATATTCAAAATAACCTAGGCCTGCGCCGCCATATTCTTCTGGAACTAAAATACCCATTAAGCCCAATTCACCCATTTTTCTTAGACAATCTAAGGGTAGGGTTTGGCTTTCGTCCCAATCCATCAAATAAGGTCTGATCTCTTTTTCGGCAAAATCTTTGGCTGTTTGTGCTACCATTCGAGCACTTTCTGTTTGTTCAAAATCCATCTTTGTCCCTTGTTATGTTGTAAATAATGTTAAAAAACCTGTCATTTTAGCGTGCAAATATAGTGTTTTTTTCGGTCAACTTAATCAGCATCAAAGTTTATATACGGTATTATTCTTAAAATTGTCGCCTCATCTAAGGCCATCATTTTATGGAGCTCCTTTTCATTCTTAAAAACGCCGTGTTCCTTTCTGTAGCTAACGATTAGGTTTGCAACAGTTCGAAAATAAGGATGCTTAGATATTTCTTTGTTGTCCATTTTATTAATAAATATCTTGTTTGGAACGAATCCTACTTCCACAAAAACAAGGCTCTTAATCGCATCATAAATGCTGTCATTGAAACCATACACTTCTTTTAATTGTGATACAGCTACATAGCCACCCAAGAGATTTCTATAAGTGATCATCTTCTTCGCTCTTCCACTTCCTATCATCGGCAAACGCTTTAATTCATTGGTATCTGCGCTATTCAAATTGATATGTAAGGCTTTCTTTTCATACACCATGGCTGTAGGCGCATTATAGACTTGCTTTTTGATTGATTGCTCTGGAATGAGCACATTAGGTGCTAAGGCTTCATAACAGGCATCATTCATACCATATAGCTTTTGTAGGTCTTCCTTCACTTTAAAGATACCTCCTTTACTGGTATAATTCATCCAGGTCTTGATTAGTTTAGGGGCTAAGCCAAAGGAAGTGAGCATGTCTGCCTGCACCGTATTTGGGTCAAAGGAGGCATTTACGTGCAAACTTGTTGTGTTATTTGTTTTTGATGCATCATAGCTCTGATGCACATAAGTCTCTGTTCCTTTTTTATCCTGACTATCCTGTATTTCAGTGATTTTAATGGGCATCACTTTAGGTGGAAAGAGATAGGGGATCAATACAAAAAAAATGGTAGAAAGTGCCAATAGCAAGCAAAGGGTAATGATGGAGCGTCGTTCGCCCTTATTATACAACAAAAATTCTTTCCATATTTCTAACATGGTACGATTGACTTTTTATGAAAAAATCAAAACTAACGCAGCGATGCCCTTTGGTATAGTTAAAATCGATAAGTGGGAGGGGAGGCTAAGAGCGACTTAGACCTCTATTTTAAGACCATCGTATGCGAAGAACATATTGCTCGGCAGTTCTTTGGAAACCTCTTCATGCTTGCCCATTTGATGACTCATATGTACAAAATAGGTTTTTTCTGCAGCTACTTTTTTAGCAAGGGCAATGGCTTCGTCCAATGTAAAATGGGAGATGTGCTGTTCTTTGCGCAAAGCATTTAATACCAATACTTTTGTGCCTTTTAGTTTTGCTATTTCTTCATCAGAAATATGATTGGCATCGGTGATATAGGTGAAATCATGAATCCTGAAACCAAGGACTGGCAGGCGATAGTGCATTAACCGAATCGGTATTATCTTGATACCATTGACATCAAAAGGCTGCTCATCAATAATATGAAGTTTTATTTTAGGAATACCCGGATAATCGGTTGCCTTAAAAATATAGTCGTACTGTGCTTGTATGCTTTCTGCAGCAAGCGCTTCGGTGTATAGATGAAACTCGCTTCCCGATTTAAAATTAAATGCCCGCACCTCATCAATACCTCCCACATGATCTTTGTGGGCATGTGTAATAATGGCAGCATCTAGCTTTTGGACCTTCTCTCGAAGCATTTGTTGACGAAAATCTGGACCGATATCTATGGTGAAAACATTGTTTGCTGCCTCAATCAAAACAGCTGTTCGTAGTCTTTTGTCCTTGCTATCCTTCGACATGCAAACACTGCAGTCGCAGCCAATCATGGGCACACCACTGGAAGTCCCAGTGCCTAAAAAAGTAATAGATAAAGACTGTTTATTTTTCAAAACTGATTTCTTGCTGATTGATTTTTTCTAAAAACTTACGAGATACTTCACTGAGTTCATCGAGCCGAATATCAAGCGTAGGAAGTATTTCTATCAAGCTATTGATTCGTGCTTCTGTTTCGAAATATTTATTGATCACAATCACTCTTTTATCTTGCAATACACAATAGCCAGATTTGAAATTGCCCTTCTCGTAACGTAAGATATAACCACATTCTTTGATGATTTCCTGAATTTTATTTAGTGTACTTGCCGTATATTTGAGCATAATAATAGAAAACCTGTTTTTTCGTTATAAAGTCAAAGATAATACACTATGAGAAATATTTGTTTGTCAATCTTTTTAATTCTTTCTTGTTTCATTCAGGCACAAACAAGCACAAGCTCAAAATCAAGCTCCGATGATGAGAATGCCAAGGATAATAGACGTTTCAAGGGTATGGTCATTGCAGGCTTCAATGTATCTCAAGTGGATGGCGATAGAATGGGGGGCTATTATAAATTTGGTTTTAATGGTGGGGTAGGTGCCTTTGCTATGATCAAAAAGAAGTTCTCCATCAGTGCCGAATTGCTCTATTCGATGAAAGGCGCTCGCAGTCAGTTGAGTACCTCCAAAGTGTCTTCACGTGTCATTCAGCTCGATTATGCCGAAGCACCTATTATGTTTAACTTTCATGATAAAAAAATAGCCATTTTTGGACTAGGCTTTTCTTTTGGAGGACTCATTCGTAAAAAACAAGCCACCTACGATATTTTTGGCTATGATACAGGTCAATTGAAGTTGCCAAATGGTTCTTATATCAGTAATGACAATTATGTGGCAGGTTACAAAAAGTATGATTTTCAATTCATTGGTCACGTCACTTTTATCATCAAAAAAGTGATTGGCATTCAAGGACGTTTTGGCTATTCTATGGCCCCCATTGGTATTGGCATGGCCGATGGCAATCTAAAGAATAGCAAACAATGGAATAATGTACTCAGTTTGCGCACGATGTATATTTTTTAATAAAGGCTTTTTTTAGTCGAAATAATTCGCTACTTTTGCACTCGTTTTAATGGAGAGGAGGTCGGGAAAGGCTTCATTTTTTACAAAACTAAATGTTCCTATAGCTCAGCTGGATAGAGCAACGGTTTTCTAAACCGTAGGTCACAGGTTCGAATCCTGTTGGGAATACACCGAAAACCTTGTCTAGTAATGGACAAGGTTTTTTTATTGTATAGGCGGGCAGCCGGGCTATACACTTGTATCAATGCAGAGACAGGCATTGGATACCGCTACTATCCCTGCCCGAAAGCTCTTCCATTGGATAC
>CAMDFR010000013.1 GCA_945897725.1 Chitinophaga pinensis | reverse complement strand
TTTTGATAAATTGTGTTTAATACACAATTATTAATCATTTTTTCGTTGTCTTGAAAAACTTGATCGAGTCCTATATGATAGGAATATTCTAAACGTGCCATAACATTGAATTTAGGTTTATAATAATTCTTAATTTCTAATTAGAAATTGTTAAATATTATTATGCCTTTTCAATATTATAACGAATATAGAATTTATTTTTGGGATTAACAAATCCTGATATTTTTTTTAATAAATGAATCTACTTTATCTTTATTGTTACTATTGACACAGCAGATTTTATGGATAGATTTTCAATAGAAGCATACAATAGTTTATAGCAAAAGATCAAACATTTTAAAAATACGGAATCATGGAATAGACAAACATTATAAATTATAATATTTTTACAATCTAGAAACAACATCTACATTTTTTGAAAAAGATCCATCCAACTTGCCATTGACTAATTCAACATTTCTAGAGGTAAAAAGAATAGTGCCGTCAGGCTGCTTTTTAATTTGAACAGTCCATCCAACATGAACCGAGTCACCTACCGTTAATGTCAAGACTCCATTATAGTTGACCGCACTGTAGATTTTGTAAATTTGAGTGTTTAATCCACCCTTCCATGTTGCAGTCTTATTAATTAAATCGTATTCCCAAACCACCCGATCCGTCCAGTAATATGGATATTCAAGAGTATTATTACGCTGTGCCTGTTCAACTGTTTGATGCTTCGGCCAGTTAATATGTTGAATTGTATCAAGAGTTACAGAATAGAAATTTTTTCTAGTTTGTGAACTTGCTACGCTGTTTACACATATTGTAAAGATTGCGAGAATGATTAACTTTTTCATAATATTTAAATTTAAAACTTGAATCTTGCTAGATAAAAAGTAACGATATAAAAATTCAGGAGCAGATAAAGTAAGGACTTCAACAAACGTTTAAACAGCCACAGGTATTCAAACTTTACGTTAATTTTTACTGGTAAGCGTCTAACGCAATGTAGTAAGCTTTGCCGGTTACTGTTATTTGGTATTCTATCATTGTGTCAAAGTCAAACACATTTTTTATATAACAATCGCTGATTACGTGGGCAATTGATGCAAATTCTAAATTATCCATCAGCATCATTGCGTTGTGACTTGGCGAAGTCTTCCAGCCCATCAAAGTCCTTTCAGCTATTGCTTCAAAACTCTCATCTTGTTTATTTGTAGTATCAGCCAAAACTAGTAGGTTCTCAGCAATAGTATGAATCCTCGAATCGTCACCTATTCCACACTTTGTGAATCTCCTTGCAAAAGTTGGTTCGACCTGAAAGGTTGAGTCATTTACTGTGCTGTCAACTTGATCATGGTACACATATTTTACGCGAGAGCAATATTCTGCTTGATTGAGTGCGACTGCCTGTGCAGGTTGTGACCAGTGAAGAGGAGATAGACAGTTTTCTGCTCTATATTCATTCACTTTATCGAAGATCAAAGTATCTAGAGTGCTTTGTGCGATGCATGCAACTGCACTAATTGTAAAAAATATGAGTGTTATCAACTTTTCCATAGTATTTCAATTTTGTTTGTTTAAAATATACATCACAAAAAGTCCTTTCATTCATAACGGTAAATAATAAAAAAGTATTGTATGATAGCAATCATAAAAAATTTATTAAAAGCATACTTTGAAAATAATGGCTTTCAGAAATTATATGTATCGTCTGACAATAGACTTTAAAGCTTCTGCTTATATTCACCACTCCTTAATGCTGGTGTTTTCTACTCCTATCCATGAAAAGCAAGAGCATCATATCATAGTCCCCAATTGATTCGAAACGAATGAAGAAAGTCAATTTTACACACGATCAATAAGTCCGTGCCTGCTTGATGTATATTTTTCGAGTGGTTTTATCCAACTTAAACTCGACATCCATTCCAAAATCATCGTAATCAACTCCTTTGAAAGCCATATTTAATCGGCTATAGAAATGATGTTTAATGGCCACTAAATAATTTGTTAAGATCTCTATTTCAGCATCTGTCAATAATGCTTTTTGCTCATTCAAACTTGAATGCGAAATATACTCCACGGCTGTTGAATGATTACCGGTAAGCGCCCCAGAAAATTTGATAAGAAATTGCTCACAGGTACTCGAATCCGTTGGCAATACGACAGAATTTTCTCCTTTCTGAATATTGATCGTAAAGGCCGGATAACCCTTTCGATATAAATCTTTTGTAATGGCAACACCATTTGCTTCTTCTGTTCCAAAGGCGCGATGCACTAAAACGCCCATGGCAACACTACTCTGACTGATACTCGCCGCTTCTCTTTCTTCAAAGGCTCTGATGTCCCACAAACTCGCCCATACTTTTTTGATGGCAAGTTCCACGGTCTTCTTAGGATTTGTTACACTGCCCGTCTTCGAATCATATAAACCAGCACCATTAAAGCCGGGCACATCTTCGGCATTGGTGCTCGAGCGAAAACGAAATTCTGTATAGGTACCATTGGCTTTAAGCTTCTCCATTACGGCAAGCAATAGTGAGGCATCTATAGGACTTTTGAGAATGGAATCTTGAATCCTTTGTAAGGCTTTTTCCAGCTGTACGCGATCTTCTTTTATCTCTGGATGAACTAATAAGTTTGTAATCAGGGGCAGGATATTATTACGCATCAAGTGTTGCTTATAAAAATAAAAAGGAATCGCAAATGCTCCTTCAGGCATGGGAATTTTACTATTGTCATTCAATTTTATTTTGTCCAATTCCCCGAAATTTGCAGCCTTCCCTCCCACCACGGAAACGCTATACATGTTTACATTCTTGATGTCTAAGAGCGTATTCACTGTGGTATTACAATTCAATATTTTTGTTGGCTTATGCTCTTTCAAATTCCAATATGCCATGGCTTTTTTAGGATCTGCTTTGCGTATGATAAAGGTATCAGCAGTCACTTCAAAATAAACCAATTGATTGAGATATTTCTTAATAAGGGCATCATCGAAAGCCAATTTATAAGCACAGTTGGGCGTTTTCCTATTGTGTGACAATATATTGACATGACAGAGCGGCGTCTGAAAGACACTGGTGACAATACCCTGAGCATAAGGAAAATTATTGGGTAAAAAATTCGTTACAATAATATCATGCTTCTTAAAAGCAAAGGTATCGAAGGCTAGCTTATCTACTTTTCGCAAATAACCATAGCTACTCGCGATAATCATCGGCTGAAAAGTTTGTTTACCAAAGATTTCATCCACAGAAACAAAGGGTATTTTTTTTCCATTTTCGTTGATGATGCGTTGGGTTTCAGCGGTTTTATTCAATAATCTAACTTGTTCAGCAAAATAAGTATGCTTCTGAACACTTTGATACATGGCTAATACATAAGATGCAGGACAGCGATCATCTGCAAACAATTCCAAAGTATATAGGCCGCTGGCAGCGTAATAATTTAAATTAGCTAATACATATTTTCGTTTTGGCGAATCGCTGTATTCATTGTTATTAAAGTCGATCAGGTCATCATAACTTTTGAGATAGTCGCTACAAAAATCAAAATGATAGGTATATTTTTTAGAATCTATAAAATAAATGCTTTGCTTTTTTATGTCGTAAATGAGCTTGATCGATTGCACATTCCCATAATTTTGTGACAAGGGTTTGCTTTCTAAAACAGTAAAATCCTGGCGACATCGAATAGAAGTCAAATAATCTAAAGTACCGCCCTGATAGGTGCAGCTGGTGTTCTGTGCACAACCCATTGTAATGGAGAGCAAAGCAATCAAAAAGAAGATCTTCATTTTTTGCATCTGTATCAAGCTCATTG
The DNA here is from genome assembly GCA_945897725.1 of Chitinophaga pinensis. Classification (GTDB taxonomy): domain Bacteria; phylum Bacteroidota; class Bacteroidia; order Chitinophagales; family CAMDFR01; genus CAMDFR01. The sequence continues at coordinate 68,535 of CAMDFR010000013.1, read as the reverse complement.
TTTTCTCTAGGATGCACAAAATTTGATATTGCATAAAATTTAATTTCTGCTTCATTGCTTATTCACTTCTTGAAGAAATAAAATATTGCGTTTGAGACCAGCATACTTGGTTCTTTTTACGGCCGACTTTGAAAAGAGGGTTTGGAAAACTTCTTCTGTTATTTCTTCCCATTCATTTTTTGTCTTCTCAAGCAATCCCTGCTTGGGCTGAAAGGCCTTTTCCTGATGAACTTTCGACCTTGCATTTATAGGACAAACCTGTTGACAGATATCGCAGCCATACATCCAATTATCCATTTTCCCCTTCATATTTGATGGTAATATTTTATCCTTCAATTCTATGGTGAGATAGGAAATACATTTGGTAGCATCGAGCTGATAAGGTTCAAAAATAGCGTCTGTTGGACAAGCATCAATACACTTGGTGCAAGTACCACAATAATTCGCCACTGGACTGTCTTCCATCAATTCCAGATCGCAAATAATTTCTGCAAGAAAAAAATAAGAGCCTTTTGCTTTGGTGAGCAGTAGTGTATTTTTTCCTATCCAACCAATGCCACTCTTCTCCGCCCAAACTCTTTCCATCACAGGAGCGCTGTCAACAAAACATCGCCCATCAATGTCGCCAATCTGTAAACGCATTGCCTCCAAAAGCGCTTTTAATTTAGCTTTGAGCACATCATGATAATCCGCGCCATAGGCATATATAGAAATTTTAGGAGCACTTTCATCCAATTGCTTTTTATCCGTAAAATAATTGAAAGAAAGCGAGATGACAGACTTAGCACCTGGGACCAAAAGCTGGGGATTGAGGCGCATATCGAAATGATTCGCCATGTACTCCATGCTGCCGTGCAAGCCCTGCCCTAACCATTTTTCTAGTTTTTGTGCTTGGTCATCGAGCACTATGGCTTTGGAAATACCGCAAGCACTAAAACCTAATTCATAGGCCTTATTCTTGATAAATGTGGTATTGGCTGATATTTGACTCATGTTTCTGCAGTCAACAAAGTTAAGCAATAAAATACAAATAGACAGTCGAGTAGCGCCCATCTTCTAGATGCATCAAAATTATATTTCTCCATCATAAAGTCTTTGTATCTTCGTTGGAATATAGATTCTACCTTATCAGTTAAAATAAGTTAAGGCATCTTTTAAATTATGGAATAATAATTGTTATCTCATCTACATACAATAAAAAACACCAAAATGAAAAATAGAAACAATATCCTAGTCGTAGTGATGATGTGCTTCTTCATTCCAGCAATCGCATCCAATCCACAAAAGAAAGTAAGCTCTAAAATCACAGATGTAACCGTCTATCGTCAATTTGCAAAAGTGACCAATGTTGCCAATGTGAATGTCTCGGCAGGTACTTCAGAAATTGTGTTTGAAAATATCAGTACCGCTATCAATCCACAAAGCTTACAGGTGGCAATTAAAGGTGGCATGACCTTACTTTCAGCAACCTATAATGTGAACTATTTGAATGAAGCAGGCATACCCGTTCGTAACAAAGTAGCCTTAGATTCACTCATCATGATTGGTGATGCCTTGACCTGGAACCAAGAGCAAAGAAATGTATATGGTGGAGAGATGGCATTGATTGAGTCGAATAAATCATTGGTGAATGAAAAGAATAACTTCACAGCCTTAGAGGTAAGCAATCTTGCCAACCTATATAGAACAAGGATGATGGAGATCAAAGAAAAATTATTAGAACTGAGCAAACAACAAAGAAAATTAGCATTGGTCAAAATAAATCTTGAAAACCAATTAGCAGAATGGAGCGCTAATTTAAACAAAGCCAATGGACAGATTGTATTAACCGTCAGTGCGGATGAAGCGATCTCAGGGGCCATTCGTTGTTCTTATATTGTGAGTAATGCTGGTTGGACACCACAATATGACATGCGCAGCGAAGGCTGGAACAAAGCTATTCAATTAGGGTATAAAGCAAATGTTTATCAGAATAGTGGTTTCGATTGGACTGATGTAAACCTGACCATTTCCACTGGCAATCCAGCAAAAAACAACGATAGACCCATCATGAACCCAAGCTACGTGAACTATAGAGTGGCATATAATGACGTGACAACGACCAGATCCATGGCGCCAGTTTCAGGAGGCAATATGGCCTATCTCTCTATGGAAAAGAGCGAAGGTGATAAGAATAGAGATGATGAATTCAAGGAACAGGAACAAGTAGCATCGACAATCAATAGTAATTTTATGAATGTTGAATACAAATTAAAAATCAATCATGATATTGCTAGTGATGGTAAAGAACATATGGTTGCTATTGATCAATTTGATTTGCCCGCTACCTATCAGTATCATGCGGTTCCAAAGCTAGACCCAGCAGCCTTTTTATTGGCTAAGGTCACTGATTATGGCAAGTACAATTTACTGCCTGGTACAGCAAATATTTTCTTCGAAGGTGCCTATGTTGGACAATCGATGCTCGATCCAAATATTGCTAGTGATACCATGTTATTGTCATTAGGAAAAGATGAGCAGATTATAGTAAATCGAACCAAACTCGTAGATTTTTCAAAAATAAAAGTCATTGCCAGTAATAAATCTGAGACCTATGCTTATGAAACAAGCATTAAAAACAATAAAAGCAGTGATATCGATATAGAGATTTTAGATCAAGTTCCCATTTCAAAAAGTGATGATATCAAAGTAGAAATAGATGACATGAGCGGTGCAGAATACTTGGCAGACTATGGTAAATTAAGTTGGAAAATACATATTCCTGCCAATAGTTCAAAAAAAATCAGATTGATGTATACCATTAAGTATCCAAAGGATAAAATGATTGAAGAAACAAATTAGTAGAAGATCTATGCTTGAATAGGTGCTCAAACAACTATCATGAAATTTTACAACACTGATCAATCTTGGTCAGTGTTTTTTTTGATTATTTCCTTTACATTTGAAAAAAAAAGTCCATGAAATTTTCTGATATTATATACAAAAGATTAGATTTCGATCTATTCATACATCAAATCGATGAAGCTATCCTTGAGTGCGCAAAGGATGAAAGCTTTGAATCAGTAATGTCTAGTTATAGAAACATTGATACCATTGAAATTGAAGCAATCAGTTTTGCAAGTTATGTAAGCTTACGCTATTCTGATAATACCGCGAATGAGTTTTTTAAGGGTGAATATATTTTTCTAACACAACAATCACCCATCATAGAAAGCAGGCTGAATCAATATTACAGCGCTTTTGTGAAGAGCAAGTTTAAAGAGCAATTGATGGTACAAATTGGTCATACTCGGTTTAAAATACTAGAAAATGTTGCTTTAACATCCAATGAAAGTACCACAGCCATTGATCAACAAATAAACGAGCTTACCCAAAAGTACCAAACACTAACCTCTCAAGCAAGCTATCTGGTAGATGGAAAGCCTTATAACCAGATGTCCTTAATGAAATTAATGACAGACCCTGATCGTGAGATAAGGAAAAAAGCTTACGAAGCAGATGCTGACTTTCTTCAAACAAATAAAGAAACCATTGCCAATATCTTTGATCAATTAGTGAAATTAAGAAATGAGAAAGCAAGATTGTTAGGATTCAAAGACTATGCTGACTTTTCGAATATCGCCATGAATCGTATTGGCTATAATACGGATGATATAGCGCAGTATAGAACCCATGCTTCGAAATATCTTTCGCCTCTCTATCATAAGATAAAGAAGCATAAGTTGGCTGACTTACACCTAGACAGCATTAAATATTATGACGAAGCCATTTTATTTTCAAGTGGCAATCCAGTGCCAAAAGGCGATCATCAAACATTTATGAAACAGGTGGTAAGGATGTATGAAGAGCTCTCTAAAGAGACTGGTTCCTTTATTCATAGAATGATTGATCAAGAATTATTGTTGATAGAAAATAAGGCAAACAAGATACAAGGTGGATTTGCGACCATGCTTCCCAAATATAAGTTCACACCTATTCTCACGAGTTTAACACATTCTACTTTTGATTTTGTAGTGATGACACATGAGCTAGGACATTCCTTTCAAATGGATGCTGCCTTTAGACATGGTGCTACCTCAAGTCCATTGCCAACCATTGATGTTGCTGAGATTTTTTCACATACCATGGAATTTTTGACATTGAATTGGGTGGATTTATTTTTTGAAAAAGACGGAACAAAATATAAGTTATTTAATATCAACAGGGCTTTTTCGATGTTGAATAAACAGTGCATTGGAGATGAATTTCAAGAAATCATTTACAAAAATGAAAAGCTCACAGATGAAGAAAGGAATGCCATTTATCTCTCGCTGTGTGAAAAATATAATGCGCGTAAAGACTATGATGACAATGAATTTGCTGCGCTCGGCAACGAATGGAAAAGCAACGCACATATCATCACAATTCCATTTTATTATATTGACTATGCATTAGCAACCTACGTCTCCATTTATATATGGAAAATTATCAAAGAAGATTTTGATAAAGGCTGGCAATTGTATTTAGCATTATGCAACAAAAGTCACACACTTTGTTATGGTGACGTAATTAAGGAGCTGAATATTCCTTCGCCATTTATAGAAGAAAATATTCAGGAAATAAGCATTTTCTTAGCGAAAGAAATGGACCAAATCACAGACCAACTAATCGCTACTCAACACGAGTTTAGTAATTGATATGATAGAAAAGTACAGGTGCATGGCTATATAGCGCAATGCTCTTAGTGGTACCTGGATCTATAAATCGAGTAATAAAATTTCTATCTCGATGCGCCACCATCAATAAATCGTAGTGATGCTCATCCATGTATTCGTTTAAACCCTTTACCACAGAACTATTGTTGTGAAAATGAATCTGAACATCATGCCCATATTTTTCTTTCATTTTAGAAATAATCAAATCATCTCTCACGATATTCATTTCTTCTTCCGTTTGTATATGCACAAAATCCATATCCACCGATAATTGATTACAGAACAACAAAGCCTGGTCAATCGCAGCATATTCCTCAAAATCTAATTGGGTGGCATATAAAGCCCTTTTCACTTGGAAACTCAAATCCTTAGGCACCACAAGCAATGGCACTTTAGTATTGTTGATCACGCTAAGGGTATTCGATCCTAAATATTTATTAATGGCATCAGAAGCACCAGTAGTGCCCATTACAATCAAATCGACATCTGATTCGCTATTCACAAAACTATTCAAAGATCCAACAACCACTAATTTACTCATCGAAACACCATTGTTAGAAAAAGTAGCGATCAATGTATCGATTTGTTCATTGGCATTCTCAAGGATGCTCTGAATAAATTGGGAGGTAGAAATAGCGTCAATAGAAGGATCCGCATAGGGTGGGCTACAAACATGCAATAACTTTATTGCTGCCGTATTTTTTTTCGCTACTTCAATGGCGAAATTTAGTGCATTCAACGAAGCATCGGAAAAGTCCACAGGAACTAATATATTTTTCATAACAATAGAATTTATTCTTGTAAACTTAATAAGTATTAGCGAGACAAATTCATTTTAATCAAAATATTTACATTCTATTCATATGATAGATATCATAATTTTACATAATAGTCAGTAGACACTGGCCGATTGTAGTTCAATACTAAATGAAACAAAAAAATACGCGTTCTAAGACTTCTGATGCTGAGCGGTGGATAGATAGACCAATGGATGGCTTGTTGGCAGGCCATTCCGAGCATCACTTTATTCAGTTGAATGAAACATCAAAACAAAAATTTCAAGTCAGTGGCGTACAACTCCGATATTTCGTCTATTTTTTTATTGACACTTAAAATCGCTAACTAATTGGTTAACTAAACGATAACCTCACCAACAGGTATCCTATTGTTGCCTTCAGGAGAAGAAATAAACATTCCGTCTTATCTTTATGTTGTTTGTGATAGCCATTAAAAACAACATTTAAAGTCAATGAAAACATTAAAATGCCTCTTCTTTCTTTTACTCTTTGCGCCGTTTTTAAAGGCACAATCATCCAATAATCTCTATGGAATTGTTCGTCAAAATTACTTCTCATGGGTTACAGATCCCATTATGCTTGGCGACTCCTTTGAAGTATTCGATTCTGCGACCATACAATTAGGTAGTTTAGATCCTTCAATAGGCTTTGTGAGCAACATCGGATCGAATAGAATTAATGGAGCTGTTAACCTTACCGGTGCGGCATTAAACCCTTATGATAGCACATTTATTTTTTTGGGTTACAGAGATGTGATTTCCTTAGATCTTAGAACTGGAAATACTACAAATAGGGAGCTCATGTACAGCGCTGTCGAAGATAGTTACTTTGATAATTTTAGATTTTGTAATGCCGATAGTAGTCTCTATGGTCTAGCAAGAACAAATTATATTTCACGGATTTTAGATCCTACCTTCCCGCTTGATTCCATTGATGTGCTTGACTCCACTTCCTTACGCCTCGCTACACTAAATACGAGTACAGGATTGATCTCCATCATTTCTGCTTCTTCGATTGGTGAAGGCTTTGCCTTGGCAGGTTCTACCATTGACCCATTTCAGATGGTATATTATTATTCGAATGGTTATAGATTGATTGGTGTAGACATATACGACGGCAGTGTATACAGCGATGCGCACATCGTCAATTACGATGGCGACATCTTCGATAATTTTGCATACAGTTGTGCAGATACAGGCATTTACGGTCTAGTGCGTAAGAATTATTTCTCATGGACCTACGATCCAACCTTTCCGGGTGATTCATTTCAAGTATTTGACTCTGCTACTGTTCGCTTAGGAAAAATAAATCCGAACACAGGTTTCGTAACCACTGTGTCTCCTTCTACTGTATGCTATGGTGGTTACTCCTTAAATGGTGGTGCAGCTGTGGATCCAAATACAATGACATACTACTTTAGTACAGGCAATGCTATTGTGGGGGTTTCATTAATCACTGGAAACAAAGTAAGTGAGATTGCCTATGATTTTGAAGCTGGACAATATTTTGATTTAATGAGAAACTTCCAAAACTGTATGACAGCGGTAGCTAGTAGATTAAAAGATGAAAGTACTGGTATAGCAACTACTACAATAAATCCTGCATTTGAAATGTATCCGAATCCAACCTCAAATCAGTTTAAAATCCATAGTGAGGTACCGATTCAAAACATAAGTATTACAGATGTTTCAGGCAGATTGATGAAGAGTGAAAAATATATAGATACTAGAACAGAAACAACACTTAGCGTATCGAATTATGCTTCTGGAATTTATCTTGTGACGATAAATGGAGTCATGCGTCAAAAGCTTTTTGTCAAGTAAATTAAAATAAATTTTCAAAGAAGCCTAGTGATCATTACTAGGCTTTTTTTTGAGAACGTGCTCTCCCAGAAGTGAGAATCTACATCAAAATAAATGATATCTTTGCTTCCAACAACAATACATCATGACAAATCTATCTATTCAAAGACTCAATATGGACAATTCGTGGATGCTTCATTGGAATGACACAACATTCGTTTTGGATCCTTGGTTAGTGGGCACAGAGATAGATGGATTTCGATGGTTCAATGAGCAATGGCATGCCACCAAACCAATGCCCGTAGAGGACTTAAGCAGCTTCGATGCCGTCATTGTATCCCAACCCTACAGCGATCATTGTCATACCGAAACTTTAAAAAAACTGCAGCACTCCACGCCTATTTTCGCCGCATCTAACACGTCAAAGCGCATTAAAAAAGAATGGAATGCAGCAGAGTTAAACTTGCTAGAAGCCAACAAATGGAATACTTTCAGAGATTTCAAAATCATGAGTTTGAAATCCGAAAAATGGATACATTCTTTTTATGATGCCATTATTATTGCCCATGATAAAGAGGCCATCTTTTATGCGGCACATGGTTTTAAACCTTCAGTGACACAATTGACGATGCTCAAAGAATTCAATATTCGCTTGCTCATCACCACGTTCACGTATTTTAAACTTCCATTTTTTCTAGGCGGACTGGTGAATCCAGGCTACGAGGCCGCACTCAAATTGGCTCATCAACTAGAAGCAAAAAAAATAATGAATACACATGATGAGCAAAAACCTGGTAAAGGATTGGTATTAAAAATTGCCAAGACAAAGTATCAAGAAACGCATGCTATAAATGATCCACGATTTGTTCTCATGAACGATTACCAACCTCATGCACTTTGATTTTTTGATGATGGCCTGCCCACGCTAGGCGTGGTCGCACTATTCGCTATATCTTTTTTGAAAAAGACAATCAAAAAAGGATGTCGCTACTATTGCTCAGGCTATAAGCCTCCTCGCTAGAATCCTGCATACAAATAAGGAATATCCTCTGTACTCACATACATCAGCAAGAAAACTAGCAAGACAATCAACATAATTTTACCAAGCATTTTAATCAGCATGACTTTCATTGATATGAGATTTTATTTTTAGATAAAGAAGATAAGCACCATAACTAGAATGATGTTGATGATCGTTGAATGCCCCAGCCACAAAGGAAATATCGGTGGCATCTATAAAATCAGCTTTCTTGTTAATCAATAATGTTTTAATTCGCTGACAAGTTTCTTCATAAGCTGCCAAAGATTTTTTATCATACTTTGTTATAAAACGTCCATTGTAAGGACCAACTACAAAGGTGGCTTTGATACCAAGATGCTTGCATAATTCAATAAAGGAACTCAATTCTTCATACCGATATTTACTATCTTTTTGAATGGGTTTAAACCATGCTTGATTGTGAAAAGTACGAAGCAAATTCCAACTCGTGTCAATGGCCACAGCATCTATTTGTCCGAAGCTAGGATAAGTAGAAAGAGGTGCTTTTTGTGTAGGTATAAAACTTAAATTCTTTTTATAATCTTTATCATTCAGCAAATACCTAAAATCTTGAAAATAGGATTTTCTAAGGCTTCGCAATTCATAGTCTATGCTAAATACTGTTCGTTGAAATAGATTCAGTTTTGTTAAATAGGCCTGCACAGGTTTGAAATATTCTTGATTTTCATTCTCAGTTAATTTCAAATGATGAATCATCGCATTATTCGTATAACGATTCCAATACTCCATATTTACTTCACATAAATCTGTCCGCCAATAGGCAGGATTGATGAGATAAATAATTTGCATTGAATCTACTTCATCTCTATGTTGCAACAACAATGGAATATAGATGCCACAAGTCCTTCCAGCCCCTGCCAAAATTGAGAAACGACTATGGAGCATGGTATCAGCATTTAGAAAATTATAATAATTGCCGCCCTCCAGATCACTCGATTCTGAGGTACCCATACATAAATAACCATGATTGCTTTTTATGGAATAAATAAAATCTGACACTGCTGGATCATCATCATACTTAATGGCTAGACCATTGAGTGTAAAAATCTGCTGCTTAAAATGTTGCGCTTTATAAGCAGGAATAAGAAAAGGACCTATCAACATCAATATTAGCGCCATCAACAACAGAAAGATGCCATTGCTTGCTAGGGTGCTTGTTTTATAGATGTATTGCAAAATCTTCATTAAAATAATTTAAAGATGTTTACGAGTTGTGCTGATGAATAATGAAAAAACAACCATCCCATGCTTATATACAAAAAGGTTAGCACAATACTTAGGATGTGATATGTTTTGCTTGCACTAAAGGCGACATGTGGCTTCATTTTTATCAACCAAATTTTATTGATAGAAAGACCAACGCCATGCCATAAACCCCAATACACAAAATTGATAGTGGCTCCATGCCAAAGTCCGCAAATAACGAAGGTGGCTAGATAGCTTAAGATAGTGATGAGCAAACGATGTTTGGATGGCAATAGTATATTAAACAATTGAATGAAGGGCTTAAAAACATAGCGCTGCAAAAAGCTTGAGAAGGTGATATGCCAACGCTTCCAAAACTCAGATAAATTTTGTGAACGATAAGGATTATTAAAATTTTCTGGCGTTTTAATCCCGATCAAATAGGCCGTACCAATAGCAATATCACTATAGCCAGAAAAATCTAGATAGATATAAAAAGAGTAACAAATCAAACTCATAAACAGGGCCATCAAGGGCTGAATAGACGCAGGAAAAACACTATAGTCCGTTGCATAATGAATGATCAATGGCACCAATCCTAATGTTTTAAGTGCTCCGATAAAAATACGGGAAATCCCCGCAAAGAAAAGCGATCTGCTATAGGAAGCATTTGACTTTCCGATCCAATATTGAAAATTATTGTAGGTATCAATTGGACCTGCTAAAATGGAAGGGAAGAATAAAATATAGTTGACAAAAGTGAGGAAATTAGGCTTCTGTATTTTTTGCTTGAATGATTCAATCAACCAATGAACAAAACGAAATAAAATATAGGATAGTCCAAGTTTCTGAACAGATAAAATTGGTGCATTTACAAAGGATAGAAAGGTATGCGAGAGCAAGGATTGTACAGCGCTATAATTGCGTACAATGAACAAAAAAATAATCAAACTGAGCGAGAACGACAATAATGCTTTTGAATTTTTTGTCTGCAATAATCTACCCAATACATATACAATCAAACTCAATATAGCCAATACGATAATGCTATGCTCCTTTACCAGATTCAGCAATAATAAGACATTGGCAATAGCAATCAATCCATTTCTAATCAGGACACTTTTTGTACATGCCCTTGCCATCGTGTAGATAACAACGAAACTAACAATATAGATAAAGAGTAAATAATTACTGAATAACATAATATGATTGAATGCCTATTTAGAGCTGAACAAAGATAGCTTTTTCTGTCATTCTTGATTTATACGAAGCATGATGAATATCGTAGCTTGTTGCAACTTTTTAATCGATATCGAGTTGGAATTTCGACAAGAGCCCTTCTAAACCAGTCGCTGCAAACTTTGCTTGTTTCATTTTATTTAAAGAAGGATCGATATTATATTGATAGGCTGTTCTAAAATCAGCCTTTTCCAATATACTCCTATTAAAGGCAGTACCAGATAAATCACAATTTTGAAAACCAGCACCCGACAAATCTACTTCTGAAAAGTCCACCTCCTTTAGCGAACAGTCTTTAAAGATTGTCTTCTTCATCTTCTTTTGAAAGAATATAGAATAGTCGAGTTGACAATTGATGCATCCTATCGAAAATAAAAAAGCATTGCATTTACTGAAATCAATCCCCATCAACTTACAGGTTGTAAAATGTACATTTTTTAATCCCACATGATTGAATACTGCGAGAGACAAATTGCAATTCGAAAAATTACAATCCATAAACTCAGAAGAAGAAAAATCACTTTTAGAAAAATTACAATCCTCAAAATCGCAAGCCACAAATTCTTTATTGATTAGCTTTTGTTCACTAAAATCTAGATGTTCAAATTTTTTGTCCTCATGAAGGCTTGCTTCTTGGATCATTTCTGAATTCATTTTTTATTTCAAGGTAGATATTACTTTACAATCTTACATAACAAATGTAACTCAATTATGCGCACAATGTATTCGCAGCAAGGGGTGGCAGCATTAGCCCCGCTGCTTTTCCGGGCTACTGCAGAACACCTGGTCTCTTTGCTTGGAGCTTTATGCATCCATGCTAAAAACAGAATGCAAAGAGAGCTGCCCATTTGTATTTTAAGAGGCATCTCTAGATAAAGAGTCGATTTATTTTGAATGAAGTCAATTTAAAGTTCTAAATTCGTTGACATAATCACTTTAATGGTTTCAATTTTTGATATGAAAAAAATAATTTTCTTCCTTCTGATTGCTTTCACTTTTATGACAAAGTCTAGCCATGCACAAAGTGATAATATAAAAATGATTACTTATTATGATCCTGCATACAGACAAGCCTATTATCTAGTTTGGGATACGCGCACTGGAGCCAATCTACAATATTATTGGAGCGATAGTCTTCGTTGGGATACGATGGCCTTTAACATTCCATCGCCTCCATTGCCTGGGGTACTTGAAGGGAAAGTGATGTTTGACGTATACTTTGACACCATGATGAAACGTGCTTTCTACATTGTTTGGGACACCAAAACGGGAAGAAGTATACAATACGTTTGGGAGGATGGTAGCTGGACAGATCTTAAAATAAACTTACCAGAGCAGCCCATTGAAAATCCGAAGGGAGATGTGATGGTAAGTACCTATTATAGTGAGGTAGAGAAGAAAGCATTTTATACTTTTTATGAGACAGAAGGTGGCAAGTCTATCCAATTCTTTTGGTCAGACGACCATTGGAACGATTTAAAATATGAGCTACCCCCTGACCCCTTAAAATATAAACGCTAATCTGATTAGTGAATCACTAATTTAGAGACGCCCAAACCATTGCCCTTCTTATCTTTCAACTGAATAAAATAAGTACCTGCTGACCACTTTTCGCAATTGATAGTGATTGCACTGCTTGATGTAAAGCTTTTATTTAGTATCAACTGACCATTCTCATTGAAGATGCTGCAATCGACAGAACCATTGATAGACTTGCTTTCTATCACAAAATAATCTTTTGTTGGATTAGGGTAAATGATAAAAAGGTCATTTTTTTTTACATCTTCTATGCCTAATTCATTACAATTTTTTGTGCTATAGCTAGTATCTGGATGTATAAAATCGTGCTTCGCCAAAGCGTACTGACCTTTTTGTACAGATCGAATAACGAACTTGCCAATCTTATCGTTCACGTTTCCTAAAATATTGAGGTAACAAGAATCGCAGAATCTCCAATCCTCTGTGGCATCTTTTCTATACACCATCAAAAGGCTATCTTCACGTACATTGATGAAACTATTATCATAATAGCCTTGATTAGGATCATTGCTGCCATTATAGTTGACGGTAACGTTTGCTCTAAAGGTAGAATCGAAAATACCATCAAAGGTCCAATAACGTTCGTTTGATAAGATAATTCCATCCACTTTGTTTTTCATTGGATCGGGCGCTACCCAATTGTGTTCTATACGAAACAAGACAGAGTCACTCACTGCTTTCACATCCACACTTGCTTTTAGAGTCGTAAAATTATAGACACCAGTAAGTTTCATAATTTTGTATTCATCTGTGATGGCATCACTTAATTTTTCATCAAAATCTAGGGCGATATAGACAGGAACAAAAGATGTTTGAATCGTAGCTGTATTGCATAATCCATTTACTTCTGTTTTAAAAACTTGTTTATTAAAGTTGGCATCAAATGCTGCTATTTCAAGCGGTACATTCGTATAGTAAGCAGGCGCATGCTTTAATTTTTGACGTATCCAAATCTCAGTCTGATAGCCACCAGCATTCGCTGATGTTTTAGTGACATCCATAGAAAAATGAGGAAAGCCAGGTGCAAAGACCCAATTATCAAAGAAAGCATCTGGATTGAAACTGCTATGTGCTTTAATATAATCTCTAAACATGGCGCTACTCACATTTTTGTATTTCATATCATTCATATAGTCTTTCAGTACTCTAAAAAACATGGTATCACCCATATAGCCACGCAAAGTATGAGCCACATCCGCACCTTTTTGATAGACGGTTCTGCCGTACGTATACTCAGTGGGTATATTGGATAAGGCATAATAACTGCTGTCTTTTACATGCACTAAATGCAATACTGCATCATGGTTTGTTCTGACACTATTTTGATAGGACGTTTTACCATACAAATGTTCTAAAAAAATATTTTCGCTGTAGGAAGCCCAGCCCTCATTCAACCACATATCTCCAGCATTATCGCAAGTCACCAAATCGCCAAACCAATGATGCGAAAGTTCATGAGCCATTGTCGTCTCATAGTTGATACTTCCGTCTACCAATGCTTTCATATAAGTGATATTACAATCATGTTCCATAGCACCAGCGCTAAAGGGCGTTAAACAATATCCTACTCTATCAAATTGATAAGGACCATAACTCGATTCGAAGGCACCAATAGCATCAGGCAGATGAATAAAAGAAGCTTTCAAATTACTGGTATCTACTGCCCTTGCGGCTAATTGAATGGGAATGCTTCGAGTGAGACCCGCATAAGTTGAGCTAAGTGTGGCATAGTCTGAAACTGTCATAGAAGCGAGATAAGAGGACACTGGAGTATTATCTTTCCAATGCCATGTCACAGTGCTATCTTGACGCGTACTGCCCATTAATAGTCCGCCACAAAAAGCTTTTTTAAGTGTATCTGTGGTAATAAAATATTCATAAGTGCCTTTCTCGACAAAGTTATCAAGGCAAGGAAACCAAGTCCTACCATAGCTATGTTGCGTTTCTAAAAAGCTGACACCAATATTGTAAGCATAAGTGGCATCCCAATAAAATCCTCCCCAATCGCCTGCATTCTGGATAGGTGTGCCATGATAGTAAAAATCCAAATACAAACTATCGTTGTTGTTATAGACACTTGGCAAAGTCAATGCAAGACTTTGTCCTTCCACGACAAAAGAAGTAGATAGATGATTTGTTTTGATAGAATCTACTGTTAGACCAGTTAAATCGATGCGCATTTTTGATAAGCCATTGGTCTTAGACTTACATTCCAAGGTGCTATGGGCTTGAATCACATGAGAAGAAAAACGAGGCATCGACACACGTAAAGTGCTATGAATAATATCGATACTATCCGAACGATTATCATAAGGAAGTCCTGAAATGCCTGATGCAGCTGGTCTTTCGGCATGTATCACAGTGCTGAGACAAAGAAGGAAACAAGCCAAAAGTATTTTAATATTGTTCTTTATCATTGGGAAAATCGTTGGATTTAACATCGTTAATGTATTGCTTCACGGCACCATTTATCATCTCGTACAAGTTGAGGTATTTTCGCAAAAAACGTGGAGAAAATTCATTGTTAATACCCAACATATCGTGCAACACAAGCACTTGTCCATCTACATCACCACCAGCGCCAATACCAATAACAGGGATACTTACAGACGCCGCCACCTCCTTGGCAAGGGTAGCAGGGATTTTTTCTAATACAATCGCAAAACATCCTATTTGTTCTAGCAGTTTAGCATCTTCTTTTAGTTTTTCTGCTTCTGCATTTTCCTTTGCTCTCACTGTATAAGTACCAAATTTATATATCGATTGAGGCGTCAATCCTAAATGACCCATCACTGGAATGCCGGCGCTTAAAATACGAATCACAGAATCTTTGATTTCTTCACCTCCTTCTACTTTTACTGCATGGGCGCCACTTTCTTTCATGATTCGAATGGCTGAATCTAATGCCACTCTTGAGTTTCCTTGATAGGAGCCAAAGGGAATATCTACAACAACAAGACATCTTTTGGCGGCACGTACCACAGATTGCGCATGATAAATCATCTGATCTAAAGTGATTGGCAAGGTGGTTTCGTGCCCTGCCATTACATTGCTGGCACTGTCTCCCACCAATATCACATCGATACCTGCATCGTCCACAATAGTTGCTAGCGAATAATCATAGGAAGTGAGCATGGAAATTTTTTCTCCATTATCCTTCATCGATTGTAAGGTATGTGTGGTAACTCTCTTTACTTCTTTATTTACTGACATCTTTCTAATTTGAGTATCTAACAAAAATACGTTTTTTAATGCAAAAGATATAGTTTGATTATAGTCTTGCGAATCTTTGCAGTCAAGCAGTCCAAAGGAATCTAATCACCTTATTTGATTTCTTGACACCATAAAAGAATACTGCCTGTGATTGCTAGGCTATCAGATTTTGACAGGTTCTTCCATCCAAATTTAATATCTTTGAAAGATAAAATAAGTCATCGTGATATCCATAACAGCAAAAGAATTATGCCATTTGTTAAATGGCGAATTGATTGGCAATCCAGCAACTAAAGTTACAAATTTTGCAAAGATTGAAGAGGCAAACGAAGGTATGCTTAGCTTTATTGCCAATCCTAAATATGAGCATTTTGCAGCCACTACCAATGCTTCTGTTTTATTGGTTTCACGTGCTTTCAATATTCCTGTAAAGGAAAGCATTACACTGATTAAAGTGGATGAGCCCTATTCCGCTTTAGCTTTTTTGTTAGAGATGATGCAAAAAATGACAGAAAAAGAAAAGACAGGGATCGAAGCAAATTCTTTTATAGCAGCCAATAGCACCCATGGTGAAAACCTTTACCTAGCTGCTTTTTCCTACATCGGAGAAAACTGTGTGATTGGAAAAAATGTAAAAATATTTCCCCATGTTTTTATTGGCGATCATTGTCAAATAGCTGATAATACAGTGATTCATGCAGGTGTAAAAATATATCATCACTGTATCATCGGTAGTCATGTCGTGATTCATGCAGGCACGGTGATTGGCAGTGATGGCTTTGGCTTTGCTCCACAAAAAGATGGCAGCTATAAGAAAGTACCACAAACAGGTCATGTAATCATTGAAGATCATGTTGAAATTGGTGCCAATACAGTGATTGACAGGGCTACCCTTGGAGCAACGATCATCAAGAAAGGAGCAAAATTAGATAACCTCATTCAGATTGCACATAATGTGGAGATTGGTGAAAACACCGTGGTAGCTGCACAAGCAGGCATTTCTGGTAGCACCAAATTGGGTAAAAATGTAATGGTGGGCGGACAAGCCGGATTTGTAGGGCATATCAAAATTGCCGATGGCACCAAAATAAATGCACAAAGTGGCGTATCAAAAGGCACTGAAAAAACAGGGCAATCATTGACTGGCTCTCCAGCTATGGATTTTAGAGAAGCATATAAGATGTTGGCGATGATGAAAAGAATGCCTGACTTTGAAAAAAGATTGAAAGCATTAGAAGATAAGTAAAGGATTAAAAGTTAGTTGCTAGGATAATCTCTCTATTCAAAAAATCTGTTGCTTGAATAAAGGTATTCGGCAAATCACCTTGTCTATACTCATCCGCAAACATAGAATAGCTTTCAATATCATGCACCATTCCTAGATAGTCTGTAAATTTTCTTCTCTCAGTCCCTTCATATTTCCAACCCAAATTGATGGGTATTTTTTTGCTCCATTCATTTTTCTCATGAATAGTAATCACCACCCTTTGTATGCCTAAGATATCAAATGCAACTTTTGCCAAAGCTTTTGTAAGTTCAGTTGCATAAGCATTTTTAATATGGTTTACATCAATCCAATAACCGATTTCTATGGCATTGGGACCTACTCTTTTATGCAATCCACCCCCACCAATAAACAGCCCACTGTCTTTGAGAAAAATCCCCATGGTATAATCCTCATCCCTATCAAATCTAGAACGGGTAGTACGAATATAATTGACATGATGTTGCAAGTCAAATGGCCCATCAACCGCCCAAGACATATAAGGAAGTAGATGCGCTTGACTTCTGTTGACAGACTCATTGAGCATCCATACATCTGCTGGCTCATAACAACGAATGATGAGTCGATCTGAAACTATTTTATAAGGTATTTGGTTTTGTAACATAATCACCTATTTATCTATAACTTTGTTTTATGACGATTGAAAAAATTCCATTAGTAGATACCGCCATCTTACCAGCCTTGTTGCTAGATTATTTATCGCCCAACAACAACTTGCAAGCCCTCTATAAATATCAACCAAACATAGCATCCTTCGAGTCAATCATCAAAGATAAAAACTTTGATGCGCCGTCTAGAATCAATTTGGTGGAAACTTTGAAAAATCAATATAAAAACGTCAACACAAGTGATGCAACAAAATCCAATATAAAAGCTTTGTTGGATGAAAAAACATTCACTATTACTACGGCGCATCAACCACTATTATTTGGCGGTCCTGCGTACTTTATTTATAAAATAGCTTCCACCATCAAGACCTGCCGCTTATTAAAAGCACAATATCCAAGCTATACCTTTGTACCAGTCTATTGGATGGGTAGTGAGGATCATGATTTTGAAGAAGTCAATCATCTTTTTCTTTTCAATAAAAAATATAGTTGGGAAAGAGAAAGTACAGGTCCCGTAGGTCGATTGATATTGGACGAGAGCATAGAAACTGTATTCCAAAAAGTGGCTGAAGTGCTTGGTGAATCAAGCAATGCAATAGAACTTAAAAATATTTTAAAGGATTCTTTCCAACCAGAAAATACTTTGGCAGATGGCGTACAAAAATTTGTAAATGCCCTCTTTTCCGCATATGGATTAGTGATTTTGAATCAGGATGACGCACAACTGAAACAGGCATTCAAAAAGGTGATCAAAGAAGAATTAATTGAAAGAAACTCCATTCAACTCATTCAAGAAACACTTACATTCCTTTCCAGCCATTACAAAATACAAGCCACTCCTCGCAACATCAATCTGTTCTACCTTACCGACACCAGTCGCGAAAGAATTATTTTCGAAGAAGGAAAATATAAAATAAATAATAGCACGCTTGAATTTACGCAAGAAGAGATATTGAAGTTAGCTGATGAGTCGCCAGAACGTTTTAGCCCCAATGTTATTCTGCGTCCCTTGTTTCAGGAAATGATGTTACCTAATCTCGCATTCGTTGGCGGTGCCGGTGAACTATCCTATTGGCTACAGTTAAAGCCGCTCTTTGAACACTATAATATAAATTACCCAATGCTGCTGATGCGTGACACAGCAATGGTATGGGATGAAAAAAGTAAACAGAAATTTCTTCAACAAGGTTTCGGGAACAAAGATATTTTTCGACCAGTACATGAATTAGAAAAACAATATATTGAGACACACGCGGAGCAATCGATTTCTCTTGACAAGTATAAAGAAGATATTATTGCCGCCTACGAACATCTATCTATCGCCATTACAGATATTGACAAAACTTTATTGCAATCAGCAGAAGCAGAGAAACAAAAAATAAAAAATGGAATCGACATGCTAGAAGCCAAGCTGCTAAAAGCATACAAAAGAAAGTATGATGAAGATTTGCTGGCAATAAAAAACACCAAAGATAAAATTTTTCCAGAGGGCATCTTACAAGAAAGACATGATAGCTTCCTGATGTATTACATAAAATATGGACCAGCATTGATCGATACTTTGATTAGCCATTTCAATGTCTTCGAGCAAGAGATGACAATGGTGTCATAGTACTTGGACGCTGTGCCAAGCGCTGCTAATACTTTATCAGTTTTTGATTCAATACTTGATGCGCTGCTCTAATTTGCAAAACATAAAAACCACTGCTCAATAAAGAAGGTGATACCTCATTCATCATAGCGTTGGAATGCATACTCGAAATCAATTCTCCATTGATACTGTACAAATTAATTTCCGCATGTTGCGCTTGACGATTCCATACAATCAGTGGTTCTTTTCCACTCGCAAAACCAGCTTCATTCAAAACATGAAAAGCATCTTGATTCGTACTCGGGGTTTCAACGCCCGTAAAATCGCAAAGCATTGCATAGCTATTATCGATTAGGTTTCGAGTGTATAGAGAATGTACAATAAAACAATAATCTACCCCACCATATAAAATCGTATCGGCCTTTAAAAGCATGAGTCCTGCATATGGCATCTTGGTATTCGCGGCCTCTAAATACATGGTTTGAATGGCCAATTTATTTGTCTTTTCCCTTCCAAGTTTGCCTTCAATTTCTACCAAGGCACTGCACCAAATACTTCCATTCACATAGGTTCCAGTACTATCGAATGGATTATATGCTCGCGTGGTATTCGCTACTCGTCCAGGCCAAAAAACATTATGCCCATCCCATGTAAACATACTATCAGAATGATAGCTAAACAATGCCTTGCTATAAGAGGTCGCCAAATAATCGCAGTAGCCTTCATCAATGGCTTGTCGCTCTCTTCCCAGATTCGTCAATGGAGCGGCAGCATAAGATATAGCATGACCATATTCATGAACCACTACATCTGCATCTTCTGCATCATCCACGCCTCCTTCGCCAAACTGCAAAGAGGGTGGAGTGGTAGAATAACTAAAAAAAGAATTATCTGCACCACCCGCCGCATGAGGATCTACCATGATGGGATAATTAACCAACAAGAAACCCAAAGAATCATTCACATAGTCATGTATGGTATTGATATGGTAAAAGGCATTCACATCCTCAAAGGCATCATCATATCTAGTAAAAAGAAAAGAGTCATTCATAGCTGTGATGACTGACTTAAAAGGTGGCGCAAAATCAATGATCGCACAATAATTATTTCTTACATAAAAAGTATCTAAAGTATCCATCACAGGTAAGTTCACCAATACACGCTGATTGTTTAGTGAGGCATTTGTGGAATCATTATTATCTACATAGGCACCACCATACTCAACGCCTGCAGAACTAAGAGGATCGGGACGAAACACATAGGCCTTGGCAATCGTATCATGCGCAAAATAAGCATGCAAATCTGTCGTCCAAAGCACTTTATCTTTATTGATTAAAATTGAGGTTGAATAATCTTTGGTATCACTGCTTTTATCATTGGTATTTAAAAGAATCAATTTACCATAATGGGGACCATCATTGGCTAGATAAATCACCTGCTGTTCGTTTGCATCTGCGTAAGAAAACATGCCTCTGCCTTCAAACGCACCTGACAAAATAAGGTCCATATTCCATTGTTCTGTATGACTTGTATTATTGACCACATTGATAATAGAACCGTTCTTTTCTACATTTACTTTTATATAATGACCATAAATCTGAATGCCCTCAAACAATTGCTGAAATAAATAATGTTTGGTATATGGACTTTCTGTAATTGCTTGGATTTGTATGGAAGAACCAGATAAAAAAAGCGAGGGATATGAAATATTAAGCCATTCTAGAACAGACTTTTCATTCAATGCTAAATCAATACGCGCATGTACATTGTCGATGCTAGGTATTTGTATATAAGGGTTTTCAGAAAAAGCGATGTTTATACGCTTATCTTGACCTTTGCTTTGCATGACAAGCAACAAATAAAAAAAAAGGAGGATTACAGATTTTTTCATGATGTTTTTTCTATCAACAAATTTACGTGATAAAGGGCTTCCAAACTTTCTATCACAGCATTTTCTCTCTGCTTTTCAACTTCTATCACTAGAAGACATTGTTCCGTAAAGTTTTGTTGCATCAAGGCTACTTTATTTTTTTTGAGATGATGCATCACATCATTATAAAACTCCATGCTAAAACCTAGGCTGTACAGTACCTTCAGCTTCTCCGTAACAATAGTGCAAAGGGATAAAACCTCCTTTGCAGATTCTTTATAAGACTCTATCAAGCCTGGTATGCCCAGCTTAGTACCACCAAAATAACGAACCACCGCTACCAAAACAAAAGTCAATTCTTTGGAATCAATTTGCCCTAGAATTGGTTTGCCCGCACTACCTCCCGGCTCCCCATCATCATTGGCTCTATAATTTGTTTTATCCACTCCCAATCGATAGGCATAACAAATATGCGTCGCCTTAGGATGCAATCCCCACAGTGTTTCTAAGGCTTCTTTAATCGCTGACTCATCAAACACCGGATAGGCATAAGCAATAAATTTTGAAGCCTTTTCCTTGTACTCAATTTGCTGCGCCGAAGCTATGGTCAGATACTCAAACAAATCAATATAATTAGAATATAAAAATACAACATCAAATGCAGCTTCTATGGACTAATTGTTTGGAGGGCAACTCGCTTTGCCAAATCAAAAAAGCAAAGCGATCGGGTCTTATACCAAATGGATTTATAAAGCAGTCTAAAGATGCGTAGTTATTTTTATTCGAGACAATGCAAAAAATCATTTCATAGCAATGAGTATGGAATTATTTTTTAAAGCAGTATAGAAGAAAAAGAACCAGTAGATTGGACTGATTTGTAGATCGTTTTGGTATAATGCAGTACGCGATACTTGCTGCAGCCCCTGTTGCACTTAAATTGATGCGCATGCAAATGCTAGTTTTTTGAGAACATGCATCTACTTATATGGAATTATGATATGGAACGAAGGGATGGCCCTCAGTGAGTAGGTGCTAAAAACTAAATGAAGTGGAGCGATAAGCACAAAAAACTGTTTGAGCGAAGCGAGTTTTTTTTGTGCCGCGAAACGAAATGTCAGTTTTAGCCCTAGCCGGTGCAGGCCTTGATTTTTTGGTTACTTTTTCATCAAGGAAAAAGTGACGTAAACATGACAAGCACAAGCAACCATCACTGTTAAAGCCAAATTGGAAAGTGAAAAGCCAACATTATAGTAAAAAAAGTAATGTACATAAACAATTTCAAACAAGATTAACTCTAGATATTAATTCTTAGGTTGATGTACATATTATTTGTGTAACAATTTCAATATTTCAAAAGCCTAGCCCTTTGTTGCAGCAATAATCAATCCAATAGCAAGCACAGCAACGACAATACCAACAATATTTATTTTGGATAGTTTTTCTTTGAAAACCAAAATACCCACAATCGCTGAAGTAACCACCACACCAATATTTGCCAATGGAAAAACAATAGTGCTCTCCCATCCCGTCGTCACCAAAACTTTTAAAAGAAAATATAAACTCAAATAATTAGGCACTCCCAAAAGCAATCCACCAATCATACTTCGCATGCTTAACTTTTCTCTATTTCTAACATACATAAGTACAGCAAAAACAAGTCCAGCAAGAGAAGCAATCAGAAACAACATAATAGAAAAGCTTTCAAAACCACCATTTGTAAAATACTTTTTTTGGGTAAACTGAACCAAAGAATCGCAAGCACCACTGCCAATAAAAACGATGATCGGAAGCAAAAACAACCATTTATTATTGTCATGTTTTTGTTCGCGTTTCGGTGCACTCAGCGAACTCAATACCACGGCAACAATCGCTAATACTATACCCACCATCTTTATCAAAATCACTTTTTCGTGATAAAAAATAAAGCCAAATAAAATCGGGAAAACCAAAGCCAACTTCATAGACATAGAAGTAACAGAAATCCCAATCTTCTGACTAGAAATGCCGCTCAAATTAAAAATAACGATAAATAAAAATCCCAAAATAATAGTTGGGAATATCCAATCTTGAGTAAAGGCTGCTTGCATTTGCTGGATGCTCACATGATGAAGCAAAGCACCAAAAAGAACACAGGTAAAATAATTCACCACTATTCCATGCAGGGTATTGACTCCATACTTAGGAAACAGTTTAAGAATAATGACCAATAAGGTGGAGCAGCAAACACTCGCTATTAAATAAATCATAGATTTTGTTCGTTATGATAATAGTAAATAAGATCCTGCTTGAGCTGTTGCTGATGCAGTGATTTCTCTTGTATTTTTGGTGCTTTCAAGCCATCTATCAAAGAAGTATTGCTTTGAATCACGCGTATTTCGTCCCAATAACGGAGCGACATACATTGATTTAAAATATCCAATCCTCCTTCAATAATCACCGATTGAATATGTAGGTCATACATTTTTTTCATGGCCGCTTCTATAAAATTTTTTAATGGCAATTGTATCCATTGAACATGACCTCTTTCCTCATTCTTATGTAGATTAAAAACAATGGTATTTGCTTCTTCATTGTAAATGTTAAAATGGATAGGTGTCTTCAAATCTCTATCCAGCATTACTCTTACTGGATTTCTCCCCTGCCATTCTCTAACCGTCAAGGAAGGATTATCGGCTAAGGCTGTACCACTGCCAACCAAAATTGCATCTTCTTCACTTCTCCATTGATGCACCATTTTTTTACTTTCGTCATTGCTCAACCAAAAACTTGACTTATCGCTGGGACAAAAATTCCCTTCCACAGAAACGGCCCATTTCAAAATGATATAGGGTCTTTTTTGTTCATGAAAAACAATAAATCGTTTGTTTATTTTTCTACTCTCCTGTTCCAACACATGCGTTACCACTTGTATTCCAGCTGCTTCCAGCCTTTCAACACCTCTACCTGCCACCAAGGGATTAGGATCTAAACAAGCTACAATTACCTTTTTGATTTTATTGGCAATGATTAAATCAGCGCAAGGTGGCGTTTTCCCAAAATGGGAACAGGGTTCTAAACTCACATAAAGCGTGGAGGCTGCAATGAAAGGCTTATCCGCTTCTTGCACACTATTTATACAATTTACTTCTGCATGTGCTTCGCCATATCGCTTATGATAGCCCGTGCCAATCACCCTATCTTCATACACCAAAACAGCTCCTACCATGGGATTTGGCGAAACAGCTCCCAATCCTTTTAAGGCTAGGTCAAGGCATTGTTGCATATATTTTTCATGCATCTTCATTCAACAAAAATAAGCTATTCAACTATACATTTTGAATATTCCTACCTTTGTGATTATTCTAAGATGTCAATAAAATCTTTCATAGCAAAAATTTGGGCAAAACAAGCAGTACATAAAAATTACCGCTTGCATCAAGATGCTGCAAAAAATCAGTTGATGCTACTACGAACATTGCTTCAAAGTGCTGAGAAAACTGTATTTGGAAAAGATTTTCGTTTTGCACAAATCAAAGATTACAAACACTACAGCAATACTATTCCCTTGCATGTCTACGAAAAATTAGAGCCCTATATTCAAAGAATCCTCGCTGGCGAAGAAAATGTGTTGTGGAAAGGCAAACCAATCTACTTTGCCAAAACGAGTGGCACCACGAGCGGTGAAAAATATATTCCCATCACAAAAGAGTCTATCAATCATCATATAGTCGCCGCAAGAAATGCCTTGTTTTTTTATATACATGAAACAGGAAACACAGATTTTATCGAGGGAAAAATGATTTTTTTACAAGGCAGTCCTATTTTAGATAACAAATCAAACATAGCCACTGGAAGACTTTCAGGCATCATGTATCATCATGTACCTGCCTATCTACACAAAAATAGAAAACCATCCTATGCAGTGAATTGCATTGAAAATTGGGAGCAAAAAGTCGATGCTATTGTTGTAGAAACAATAGCCGAACCAATGACTTTAATCAGCGGTATTCCTCCTTGGTTGGTGATGTATTTCGAGCAGCTATTAAAGAAATCGGGAAAGAATAATTTGATGGCGCTTTTTCCAAAGCTTTCTCTATTGGTCTATGGAGGCGTAAATTATCAACCCTATCAAAAAAAGATAAAAGCCTTAATAGGCAAAGACATCGATAGCATAGAAACCTATCCTGCTAGCGAAGGTTTTATTGCCTACCAAGACAAACAACGGCAGGATGGACTTCTACTCAATTTAGATGCTGGTATATTTTATGAATTTATCGAAGAAAAAGAAACGCAAAGCATACACCCCAAACGATTGCATATTGGAGAAGTAACGCTCGAAAAAAATTATGCCATCGCTCTATCTACGAATGCTGGACTATGGTCCTACCTCATCGGTGATGTCATTAAATTTACTTCATTGCAGCCGTATCGCATCAAAGTTACAGGCCGAATTAGTCAATATATTTCTGCATTTGGTGAACATGTCATCATCGAAGAAATAGAATATTGCATGACCAAAGCCATTGAAAAATTCAATCTTCAAGTCACAGAGTTTACAGTGGCTCCTCAGGTGAATCCATCAGAGGGCCTACCTTACCATGAATGGTTCATTGAATGCGATGGCATGAATCATGATATGGACCTCATCGCCTCGTATATCGATGAGCTATTGCAATCCAAAAACTCTTATTACAAAGATTTAATTGTTGGACAGGTCATCCAATCACTAAAAATAAACCTGCTTGTCCCACATACTTTCGAAAAATATTTAACAGCGCAAGGCAAAATGGGGGGACAAAACAAAGTGATGCGCGTTAGAAACGATAGAGAGATGGTTGACCTACTACTAGCGCTACAATCATAGAATGTCTAAAGACTGTTCGGGCTCAACTAGAAATACCTTCTATTAATATTTGCTAAATCGTCCCTCCTCTTGTAAAATCCAACTCAAAAGTCTTAAATAGTCTTACATTTGCAGTCAATTTTTTAAACTTATTACATGAATATATTAATTCAAGCTGGGCAATTATTATTGGCATTAACCATATTGGTTTTTGTACATGAGATGGGTCACTTTTTAGCGGCAAGAATGTTTGGCATCAGGGTGAAGAAGTTCTATTTATTCTTCGACTTTTTGTTTCCCATTCCTACTATCATGAACTTCGCTTTGTTCAAATTTAAAAAAGGCGATACAGAATATGGCCTAGGCTGGTTTCCTTTAGGTGGTTATGTGCAAATAGCAGGTATGGTTGACGAAAGTGATGATCCAGAAGAAAAAGATCGTGCACCCTTACCAAGCGATTATAGTCAAAAGCCCATTTGGCAACGTTTTATTGTGATGATTGGTGGTATTGTGATGAATGTGATTTTTGGTATTTTGTTCTATACCCTTTATTTAGGCGTCTTTGATAAAGATTATCTATCGGCTGAAGCCTTTAATAAACATGGCGTTTATACTTCACAACTAGCGAAAGAAATTGGATTTAAAGATGGCGATAAAATCGTTGCTATCAATGGGGTAAAGCCAGATAGACTAGAAGATATGATTTCATATAAGATGCTCTTGGGTGGAAAAATTACGATTGAAAGAGATGGTAAAGAAAGTGTCCTAAATATGCCAGGCAATCTTTTCAAACAAGTAAGCAAAGAAAGTCCATTCCTAACGCCTTTGAAAGAGAAGGTAATCATGGATTCTGTTCTACGCAACAATATGGCTTACGCAGCAGGTTTCAGAGAAAATGATACTATCATTTCCATACAAGGCATGCCGGTTCAGAACTTCTGGCATTTTAAAAGATTATTGTTCGAAAGATATACAACGCCTTCTTTTACGTTAACGAGCATGTGGCATCCAGAAACTTTACCAAAGATGAATTATGCAGATTCCACAGTATCTATAGAAGTGAATAGAGCAGGTACATTGATGAGCTTAACGACTAAAAGAGATAGCGCAGGAAACATCGGATTTATCCCAGCAACGACTAGAAAAGATTTCTATACCATGACCGATTATACCTTTGCCTCTGCCTTCAAATACGGCACCAGAGATGCTTTTGGGACGATCGTGATGCAAGTAATGGGCTTGGCAAAATTATTTCAAGGACAGATTGCAGCGCGCGAATCCTTCGGTGGTATTTTATCTATAGGCGGCATGTTCACTCCTGTGTGGGATTGGGGGCACTTCTGGCATATGACGGCGATGATTTCTATGGTATTGGCATTTATGAATTTCTTACCCATTCCAGCCTTGGATGGTGGACATATGGTAATGCTAATTATTGAAGGAATTCTAAGAAGACCAGTCAGCCAAAAGATTCAAGAATATGTGCAGACGGTAGGTACAGCTATACTCATCGCCCTCATGGTCTTTGCCAATGGCAACGATATCCTAAAAAAGTTTGGAATTTAATTCCTAAAAAATAGTGAGTAGAGAGAATATTTTTTATTATCTTCGCACTCCAAAATTGTTCTTTTGTAATATGCCCTGATGGCGGAACTGGTAGACGCGCACGACTCAAAATCGTGTACGAAAGTGTGTGGGTTCGATTCCCACTTGGGGCACAATTAATTAAGCGAAAGCCTTGTATATAATCATATACAAGGCTTTTTTATTTTTCGGAAACGGTAGATTTTCGTCAAGAAAAAATTCCTGCACATAGAGTAGATAAAGTGGAAACTTTGAAGGAAGGATGGGAAACTTATTGAAAACAAATGCTTAGCCCTGATCGAAACGAATCTCCTTTTTGCACTTGCACTCAGCAAAAAGATAGCAGTGAAGAGCAGGAAAACGCTCCAAAAAAAATATTAAGTATTCAGAGTGTAGTTAGCTGAGAGAGGTTTATTTTCCTTTTTCAACCGCTACAATCAAATCCTTATCCATAGGCATTTTAACCATAAAGGTATCGAGCACTGGATGGGCAGCAGTATAATCGAATGCATCCAATTCTGCTTTCACAGGTCGAATGTTGGCGATAAATGCATCCTGCTCTGCCTTTGACATAAAAGATGCCTTGGCACCCATTTCTTTGAAGGGATCGACTTGTTTTTTGTTTTTCCAGAAACGATAACAAACATGTGGACCTGTCGCTAAGCCTGTGCTACCAACATATCCAATCACTTCGCCTTGCGACACTTTTCTACCTGGTCGCATGCCCTTGGCAATTCGACACATATGTAGATATTGTGTTTCATAGACTTTGTCGTGCTTTATTTTTACATAATTGCCATTGTACACGCCGAATTTAGCTTCCTCCACCACACCAGATGCTGTGGCAAAAATAGGCGTTCCCTGAGAAGCTGCGAAGTCTGTTCCGAAATGTCCTTTTACCACGCCGGTTACAGGATGCAAGCGATGTGTATTATATTTGGAACTGATGCGTGAATATTTCACCGGTGCCATCAAAAATTTCATTTTTAAACTTTTACCTTCTTCGTCATAATAGTCCGTTTTATTGCCATTCTTATTGGCAAAAGCATAATATTCTTTACCACCATAATTAAACAGAACGGCTTTCACATCCATGATTTCAATGCTCTCACCGTTCACTAATTTTTCGGTATACATAATTTTGAACTTATCTCCTTTCTTCACTTTAAAAAAGTTTAGGGTATAGGCAAAAATATCTGATAACTGAGAAGCGATATCAGGATTGATATTGTTTTTATCGAAAGTTTCCCAAATGGAGCCTTCTACAATACCTGCCGCAATTTTATCTTCGATCACTACAGGACGGGCGTAGCGCGTTGCTTTCCCCGTTGCATCATTCAAATCAAAAACCACATAATTGATTTTATCTTCATTATAGATTAAAAAGGAAGGTGGAAAGATGGAATCATTCACTTTGGGGCTCAACACGCAATATTCCGCACCTGCACTTATCTTGCCAATGTTAAAAGTATGACCACAGTTTTTTTGAATGGCTTCCATGGTCGCTGCGGAGCAATGGCTATTCCTCAACACATCCTTAAATGCTTGATGTGACTTTACCTTATTATAATCTTTATTGATTCCTATCCAGAAGGGCATATTTGTCTCGCTGCTCTCCGCACCTTTTGGTGCACTGAACAAATCATGAAAAGGCAACTCATTGGCCCAACTATTTTGTATAGTAACAAAGAGACAGATAAAAAGCGATAGTACTTTAGTCATAATGGTGTTATAATTCGTTATAGCAATAAAAAGGATTACAAAAGTAAGAATTTTATAGTGGAGCCCGAACACAGCTTATACACTATTGTATATTTTTGACAACAGTCTCTCTTCTTACTGACAAAGTCCAAGCACGATTCCTCTCAATCTAAGTTTGTAAACCTCTACTTTTGCAAAAGAAACGTTTCATATAAATGACAATTTTACAACTAAAGAAGGGCAAAGAGAAATCGATTGAAAGGAAGCATCCATGGATATTTTCTGGGGCTATAGGTCAGATAAAAGGCCAGCCAGAGGAAGGTGATACCGTGCGCTTAGAAAACCATGAAGGGCGCTTTATTGCCATGGGACATTATCAAAAAAGCTCTCTTGCATTGCGCATTTTAAGTTTTGAAGAGGTGGCAATAGATGCTGCATTTTGGCATCATAAATTGTCTGCGGCGATACATACTAGACAGATTTGTGGATTGTCACAAAGAGCCGATACCAATGTATACAGACTGGTACATGGCGAAGGTGATGGCCTGCCGGGATTGATTCTTGATTATTACAATGGTCTTGTGGTGATGCAATGTCATAGCGTGGGCATGTATAATGCTAGACAAATCATTGCCGATGCATTGGTAAAAATACTGGGCGACAAGGTGCATAGCATTTATGATAAAAGTGAAGGTACCATTCCGTTTAAAGCTGACACGTCTGCTGAAAATGGCTTTCTATATGGACAAACAGACAATAGCGAAGTAATAGAATATGGCCATAGATTTCTGATCGAGCCAGTGGACGGACAGAAAACTGGTTTTTTTATTGATCAAAGAGAGAATAGAAAACTCTTGCAACAATACGTGAAAGACAAAAAAGTCTTAAACACTTTTTGCTATTCAGGTGGCTTCTCTGTTTTTGCACTTGAGGCAGGAGCTACGCATGTTACAAGTGTTGACTCTTCTGCTAAAGCCATCGCCTTGGTAGATAAAAACATTGAGTTAAATTTTGGCAAAACAGAAAAACATCTGTCAGTAGGAAATGATGTTGGCGCATTTCTGACCAATGACACTGAAAAATATGATGTGATTATTTTGGATCCTCCGGCTTATGCGAAACATAACAATGCTTTAGACAATGCGCTGAAAGGCTATGCTAGACTGAATAAAAAAGGTTTTGAAGCATTGAACAAGGGTGGCATTCTATTCACCTTTTCTTGTTCGCAGGTGGTTACAAAAGATGATTTCAGAAGGGCTGTATTCACAGCGGCAGCACAAAGTGGAAAAACAGTAAAAATTTTACATCAGTTACACCAACCAGAAGATCATCCCATTTCTATTTACCATCCAGAAGGTGAATATCTAAAGGGCTTAGTCCTCTACGTAGAATAAAGGCTACATGTTCACAGTATTGCGTACAAGATTATGCATTCAAACTGGCCAATGCTCTACTTTTGATATTGATTCTTTTTATTTTTAAATTATAGCAAACTGAGGCAAACAATTATCTAATTTTGCACCCGCTTATAACACAACATCATCATGGGTAAAGTGAAAAATCACGGACATTTCAATAAACTTACGGTAGCCGGTTTATTAATTACATTAGGTATCATTTATGGAGATATTGGTACCTCACCATTATACGTTTTCAAGGCCATTATCAGTGGCTTAACCATCAGTGAAAATTTAATTCTTGGTGCCATTTCTTGCGTGTTCTGGACACTTACACTGCAGACTACCATCAAGTATGTTTGGATTACTTTAAACGCAGATAATAAAGGTGAGGGTGGTATTTTTTCTCTTTTTTCTTTAGTGCGAAGAAAAGGCAAATGGCTTTTATTACCTGCCATGATTGGTGGTTGTGCATTGTTGGCCGATGGTATTATCACCCCCCCTATCTCAGTGGCATCTGCCATAGAAGGCTTACTGATAAAGATTCCGAATCTACCAACCATTCCAATCGTTATTGCCATCATCGTTTTGCTTTTTATCATTCAGCAATTTGGTACTAAAACAATTGGTAAATTATTTGGTCCTATCATGTTTGTTTGGTTTAGCATGCTTGGTGTACTTGGATTGTTTCAAATCATTCAAGATCCTATCGTTTTAAAGGCGTTGAATCCAATGTATGCGGCTACACTCCTCATCTCAAATCCTTCTTGGTTCGCTATCTTAGGAGCTGTTTTTCTATGTACTACAGGTGCAGAGGCTTTATATTCAGACCTCGGCCATTGTGGTAAAAACAATATCAGACTCAGTTGGATTTTTGTAAAAATAATGTTGGTATTGAACTACATGGGACAGGGTGCCTTTCTTTTACATTATGTAGGACGCACTTTTACAGAGAATCCTTTTTATGCTATTATGCCCAAATGGTTTTTAATTCCAGGAATTATAATCGCTACAATGGCTGCAATCATTGCCAGTCAAGCATTGATCACGGGTTCATTTACACTCATCAGTGAAGCCATGCGTTTAAATTTTTGGCCAAAGGTCAAACTTCAATTCCCTTCCGAACAAAGAGGACAAATTTATGCACCAGGCATCAACTGGTTATTGATGTTCGGATGTATCGTGGTGGTATGGCATTTCGAAGAGTCTAGCAGAATGGAGGCGGCATATGGATTATCCATCACAGTCTGTATGTTGATGACAACAATTTTGATGAGTATTTTTTTGGTTTCAAGAAAAGTAAACAAAATTTTCGTAGCTCTTTTTACAATTGTTTTCTTGGGTATCGAAACGGTATTCTTTATCGGCAATGTACACAAAATAGCTGATGGAGGCTGGTTCACCATCATGATCGGTAGTATCTTATTCTTGGTGATGTACACCTGGCATCGAGCTAGAAAAGTAAAAAATAGATATGTACGATTTCTTCCAATCGAGGAATACTATGAAGTACTTAAAGATTTAAGCATGGACGAAACGGTGCCTAAATATGCATCTAATCTTGTGTATCTCACCAGTGCAAATTATTCTTCAGAAATTGAAGCAAAAAATATTTACAGCATTTTAAATCAAAAGCCAAAACGTGCTGATGTATACTGGTTGGTGCATGTAGACACACTTGAAGTACCTTACAATCGAGAATATAAATTAGAAGTACTCATCCCTGGCGTATTGTATAGAATGGATTTTAAATTAGGCTTTCGTGAACAGCCAAGAATTAATTTCCTATTTCATGAGGTCATTGAAAAATTAGTGGAGAACAAAGAAATCGATATCATTAGTCGCCACCCTTCGCTTCGAAAGCATAATGTTTCCGGCGATTTCAGATTTATTGTGATAGAAAAATTATTGTCCGATCCTTATCAATTAGAATTCTTCGACCGCATCATCATGTATATGTATTTCTGGTTAAAGAAATTCTCTTTATCCGAAGAGAAAGCATTTGGTTTAGATTTGACACACGTTACAGTTGAATCCTTGCCTCTTATCCTTTCGCATGATGAGGAAATTGAGTTGAAAAGAATTCATTAAAAATATTTTAAATAAAAAAACGCATTTCATCCAAAGATGAAATGCGTTTTTTTATTGGAGCATCTTCGCTATTATCTTATAATAGTGAATCTCTCATTATACACTTCATTATCCATCGTCATCTTTAGAATATACTGACCTGCACTAAGCGATGAAACATCAATAGATCTATTCACTAGATTTAAATTAGAATATTCATGTGTGATCAACTTATTACCAATAAGATCAAAAATGGAAAGCTCTAGTTTGCCTAACAGATGACTAAACTTAGCATCTAACGTAATAAAGGAGCTAGCTGGATTAGGGAAAATATGGATGGCTTGAAGTAGGTCTGTATTTCGGATACCTGAATTAAAGGAAACATCCACAGACAAACTGCTCATACATCCATTGGTATCTCTAATGGTGATGGTATAAGTACCAGGTAACAAGGCACCATAATATGGATTACTTTGAAAAGTCACACTATCTATAGCATATTGATAAGGGGCAGTTCCTCCTGTTGTACCACTAAGGCTAATCGAACCATCGCCCGCTGTAGAAGAAGAAGCATTGATTGGTGAAGCAGTAGCTGTGATCCCTGATGCTGCTGGTGTAACAGCCAAAGTACTGGCAGTGCTACTTCCACAAACATTATTCGCTACAACAGATATGATTCCTGAACTACTATTATTGGTGGCTTGCATCAAGACGGTACTACTGGATCCTGACCAACCAAGCGGCAAAGTCCAAGTATATGAAGTAGCGGTAGATACCGCTGCAATAGAGTAATCAGCAGCTCCATTAAAACAAGGTGTATTATCCCCAGAGATGGCTCCTGGTGCTGGTGGTACAGAAATAGAACTTACTGCCGTGGAGTCAAGCAAACTCACACCACAAAGATTGGTGGCAGAAAGCACCACATAACCACTCATCATACCTGCAGTGGTTAACATCGAATCATTGGTACTGCTACCTGTCCAGTCACTTGGTAAACTCCAAGTATAATTTACAGCATCACTTACGCCTAAAGCAATCATCAAATAAGAAGTCCCCGCACATACTGGAGTCGGAACAAAAATAGTGGCAGCACTAACATTAGGAACGTTTCTAGGCGTTAATAATAAAGTACTTGGCGCAGATCGACCACAAGCAATACTTACCGCAGAAACACCTATATTACCAGAGCCAGTACCTGCAGTGGCATAAATGGTATCTGTAGTGCTAGTTCCTGTCCATCCAGCTGGTAAGGTCCAAGCATAAGAACTAGCGCCAAAAACTGGCGCAACATAATACATCTCAGTGGTTCCTGCACAAGGATTGGTCACTCCTGTAATGACTCCTGGAATCGCAATCGTTCCGGTTGAAACAAGAGCCAATGTGGCCGTACCACTATTGCCACAACCATTTCTCGCATACACTGTAATATTTCCACTGCTTGATCCCGCAATCACGGTAATAGAATCATAGGTACTTGTACCTGTCCATCCCGAAGGCAAGGTCCAAACATATGAGGTAGCATAAGGAACTGGAGTGGTATGATAGGTGGCTACTCCTCCTGAACACATGGTAGGAGGACCAGTAATGCTTGAAGGAGTTGCTGGCGTTGTTATAACAGTCATACTCTTAGTGATGCTTGCCACACATATATCTGTCCAAGCAAACATCGTATCAGTCTGCACCACCGAATAAGTACCAACAGCTGGTACTGTAAATGAAAAATTATCATCATAAATAGTAGGGAAACCAGTTATGTCATATGTAAACTGAAGACTATCTACATTATAAAAAGCAGCGACGCTATACATCGGGTCATGAAGTATGGCAGACGATCGATCTGTTACTCTGGCCATACTACCACTACAATATGGCACTGGTGTAATGCTATCATTTGCTACAATAGTATAGGAGACATAAGGGTTAAAAATCGCATCTGCATTGTATGGAGCGCCACCCACAGATAATCCAGCTGCTGCATACCAGACACTTCCTATCAAGGCAGAAGATAAATTATCAAAAGCACCATCACCTACCAACCAATCATTAGAGAAAATGGCAAAATTATCTGGCGATGGATTCGAAACAACTAATAAATATGGAAAGGTTACCGTCAGTGGCGTTGAAAACACCACTTGATTTAGATTCGTATCGGTACTTGAATCCACTACAATACTCGCTGTTGCTAATGGAGCACCCGTTGGCAAGGAGTCCGCACCTGCTCTATACACATAGGCCATTAGGGTCATGGTGGGAAGGGTTTCTGAACGACCATAAAAATCAAAACCATAAATAGTAATGGCTTGTGGCGCTGTATAAAACTGTGCAAGGGCTGTTGCAGAGCTTAAATTATTAATGGCAAGGGTTCCATATCCCGTCGCTTTTTCCATGGTAAATCGAACAGTATCTGTACCGCAAACTGTTGCAGAGGCTGGCTTAGCAAGCATCAAACTGATGCAGAACACGAAGCTGAAGATTAATAAATTGTTAAGTTTTTTCATTTGAACATATTTTGTTTAAGTGTATCAAATATAACAAAAAAAATCTTTCCCTTCTCAATTGAATGCATGATGTCAAAAAATACAGGAAACATAATCAACCAGTCAAATACAAAGGAGGGGCGTGCCACCGGCTTTCAACAGCCCAAGCCGCTGTCGGTCCTTCTGCAGTATGCCGAAGGATCGGCGATACTGCTCCCAGTACCTCACGCAGAAATACCAATTCAACATCAATCTTTCTGAACAAACGTATATCTCGGGTATTATTCAATGATCAGTCAACCATTCATAACATTGAAATATGTTAACATCGTTTTATGAGAAGGCCATTTATAAAAATAGGCACAGCAGAAACAAAAAATGTAAAGACTTAAATTGGAAGACGCCAGAAATCTAAATATGCTTCTCTGCATGATAGGAAGAACGAACCAAAGGACCACTTTCAACGAAAGTGAAACCTAAATTTATAGCCCATTCCTTATACTTAGCAAATTCATCTGGATGTACGTAGCGTTGCACTAGCAGATGCTTTTTAGTCGGTTGAAGATATTGTCCAATAGTAATTATCTCAACACCTGCCATTCTTAAATCCTTCAGTGTTTCTTCAATTTCAATATCTGTTTCTCCCATACCCAACATCAATCCACTTTTGGTTTTGGCTATTCCTCCTTTTTTTAAATAGGTTAGAACTTCTAGACTCCTTTCATATCTGGCTTGTACACGAACTTCACGTGTCAATCGTTTAACCGTTTCGATATTATGCGAAACAATTTCTGGTGCCACCTCAATAATTCTATCTAATTGTTCTTCCTTGCCCTGAAAATCTGGTATCAAAGTTTCTATCGTCACTCCCGGCGCATGTTTACGAATGGCTCTGATGGTAGCCGCCCAAATCTTTGAACCGCCATCAATCAAGTCATCCCTATCTACAGAAGTAAGTACTACATGTTTCAAACCCATGGTTTTGATACTTTGTGCTACCCTATGTGGCTCTGCAATATCAACTGCTTCTGGCTTGCCAGTAGCAACATTACAAAATTGGCATGAGCGAGTGCAAACATTACCAAGTATCATGATCGTAGCTGTACCTGCACTCCAACATTCTGCTTGATTTGGACAGGAACCGCTTTCACAAATAGTGTGCAATTTATTATCATGGACAGCCTTTTTAACACCGACATAATCCAACCCAGAAGGAATAGGAACTTTTAACCATTCAGGCTTACGCAATCTTTCTTGTGCTTTTATTTCACTCATAGCATTGACCATTATGACACAAAACTAATGTAATAAAAATGCGAAAAAGAAAATTTGTAGTATTTAAGAAAGATAACAAAAAACTAGAGATGAGAAACATAGTATGGAGAAATAAGTAAATAAACCAATACACCTGTTATAGAGACATACAACCATATGGGATAGGTGATGCGGACTATTTTTTTATGTTTAGCAAAGTCTCCTGTCAAACCTCTGTATGTCGACAACAGTATGAATGGAAGTACGATGGCTGCCAATGGAATATGTGTGATTAGAATAAAATAATAAATATACTTTAAAAAACCTTGGCCTCCATAATGTGTATCCATTGTAAACAGATGATGTAAAATGTAGGAAATCAAAAACAAGCTTGAATAAACCATCGCAATCATCATTACATTTCTGTGTGTTTTATAATCTTTTTGCTTTACAAAATACAATCCAGCTATCAGTAAAACAGTTACACAAGTGTTTAGGTAAGAATTAATGGTAGCAAAAATATGTGGGTCAAAGCCTAATATGCTTGGGGATAATTTAAACTTCCCTAATGCTACGACTACTACAAAAACTACTGTAGAAAGTACACCGATTAGCCAATAGGCTAGTTTATCATTTTTTGGTATGACTTGTTTTATCATTTTAAATCCTTTTTTACTTTTTCATTCTACTAAGTATTAACACCATATCACCCATCATATCTTTCACAGAAGTAGAATCTGTTCCATTATAATAGCCTCTTATATGACCGTCAGCATCTATCAAAATCATTTTATCGCTATGTTCAAAATCCTTTGAACCGCCATCGC
This sequence comes from Chitinophaga pinensis, assembly GCA_945897725.1. Lineage (GTDB taxonomy): Bacteria > Bacteroidota > Bacteroidia > Chitinophagales > CAMDFR01 > CAMDFR01. The sequence continues at coordinate 31,520 of CAMDFR010000013.1, read as the reverse complement.
CTTGTTGAGTAGTTAGTTTATATCCTTGCTTACCTAAATCAAAAATACTTTGCTTATCTCCAGTTAAAAAATACCACTTACCCGAAATTGCATTCATCTTATCTGCGTAGATTTTTAATGCCTTGATTGAGTCTCTTTCTGGATCGATAGAAAAAGAAACTATTTTAACATTATCATCACCCAAAAATTCCTTTTGTACTCTTTGCATGTTTCCATTCATGATTGGGCAAATACCAGGACAGCTTGAGAAAAAAAACTCTGCCACGTATAAATTACCCTTCAGTGATTCGCTTTTAAACAGCTGACCATCTTGAGACATAAATTCAAAAGGAGGCACACTATGATAAAATGTATCCATCATTATATTCCCCTTTTTATTTAACTCAATCTTTCCTGACTCGTCATGGGCAGTATCCCATCCAATAGGATAATAAGTACGTGGAAACTCAACGATTTTGCGGGCCTGTTCCTTAAATTTAAAGAAAAGAACTGCACTCAGAGGAATCAATACTGCAATTATGACTCCGACAACTGATGAAATTGCCATTTTTTTATTCATCGCCATTTTTCATGTATTTATATGCTATAATACAATTTCTAAGTATTATGTTCAAAAGAGAATAAAAAAGTCCTGACAAGCAGGACTTTCTCTATTTATAATTGCCTAAAAGAAATTAATTAGAGACTGATAATTATGCCAACAGTTACCCTCCCATAAAAATGCAATAATCGCCCAAATTAGAAAGGTAAAAGGAATCAAAATCGTGTATTTAAAACCTTTAGTCTCATGAATTACGTGCATAAAAACACCCATGATACAAACCGCCTTCACCAAACTTACAACGATAAGAATAATATTCAATGGTCTTTTGGGACCACCAAAATGATTCCACACCAAGGCAAATATTACCTCCACCACTGTTAAAATTCCTAAGAAAATAATCATTTTCATTACTGAACTCACATCTTTCTTATATTCTGCTTCTGGTATTGGATGACCGTGTTCGTGTGCCATAACTTTTATATTTACTTTTTTATTAATTATTTATTTATTGATATTTTTATCCAAGAAGGTAGAAAAACAAGAATACATATACCCATACTAAATCTACAAAGTGCCAGAACAATCCTACTTTTTCAACCATTTCATAGTGTCCACGTTTCTCAAATGTTCCTTTAGCAGTTTCATACAATAACCAAATATTCAAACATGCTCCAAACAAAACGTGCAAGCCATGGAAGCCTGTGATCAAAAAGAATAATGCACCAAAACTTACGGGATCTCCGTTATGCGTTAATCCAAAGGGACAATAGGTTAATGTCATGCCTTCTTCAATCAAGTGTGTCCACTCTAGGTACTGACATCCTAAAAACATTAAACCACCAATAATAGTTGGAATCAACCATTTAATGACACCTTTTTTGTTCATTTGAAAACCTTCTTGAACAGCTCTTACCATCGTCCAAGATGAAAAAATCAAAATAAACGTCATAATACTTACAAAGACAAGTGGAAGATTCATTTCTGATAATCCAAAAGCTTTGATAGGCACAGATTTAAATACATCACTGGCATTAGGCCAAATATCAAGATTCGTGTATCTTACCGCACCGTAAGCTAACAAAAACGAAGCAAAAGTGAATGTGTCATTGATCAAAAAATACCACATCATGATTTTGCCATAACCTATCTTGAATGGTGAATATCCGCCATTCCATAGACTCTTTTCACTTTGCTTAACTGAAGCTGTTTCCATATGAATATATTAATTATAAATAATGAACAAAAATAAATAAAGGTACACCCATAGTGCCCCTAAAAAATGCCAAAAAATGAGTAAAACTTCATAATTTACCGTGGACTCCAACGCGACATTCATCTCCACCTCATTCTTTGGTTTGGATCTTAAAAAATGCATCAGCGTTGTAATAAGGAGCGCCACCATTCCTCCTAATAAGTGTGCAACGTGAAAACCAGTCACCAAGTATACAAATGAACCCGAAACATTACCAGATAGTGGGGCACCGATTTTTGTCAACTGCATCCAACCTTGGTATTGCAACAAACAAAATACTATGGCAGAAGCTAAAGTGGCCAACATTGCTAATCTATAAGACTCCTTTGACTTTTTATATAGACTATAAGATATTTGAAGGAAAACACTACTAATCAGTATTACGATGGTACTATATAAAAAACTTGAAGGCAATACAAAATTTTTCCATGACACTGTATCTGCCTTCTTCACTATCAAAGCACTTGTCAATGCTGCGAATAACATACACATAGAAACCATACCTAGTAACATCATAAATTTCTTTGGATGCATCCCTACGGTAGCTTTAATTGGCTGATTGCTCTTTACTGATATGTCCATTAATCTAAATTTTATCAAATAACACTACAAACAAACTTATTGGTAGGTAGAAGAAAGAAGCAAACATAAGTTTTTTTGCATCTTTATCTTCTTGTGTAAGGTACAATCGAACAGCAGGAGCTAAAAAAAACAAACCACTTATAGTCAATACAATTGTTCCTTTGATTCCTACGTATCCAAAGACATATGGTAAAAATCCTGCAAAAATTAAAGCTATCACATAGATAACATTCATAAGTGCGCTGTATTGATTTTTTCCCTCTTTACTTGGCAACAACATAATGCCTGCTTTTTTATAATCTTCAAATTTCACCCAAGCAATCGCCCAAAAATGAGGGAACTGCCATATAAACTGAATCATGAAGATTAGAATCGCAAATTGATTAATTTGACCATGATTCGCGGCAACATAACCAATGATAGGAGGTAAAGCACCTGGAATCGCACCAACAAAAACAGCAATAGTATTAATTCTTTTTAATGGTGTATAGATAAAAGCATAACTAATTAATGATATAGCAGACAATAATCCAGCGGTTGAGTTGAAGTAAAGTGTAATCAATACAAGCCCCCCCACTGCAACCAAGCCAGTGACCAAAATAGCCTCTAGCATTTGCATTCTTTCCGTAGGCAATGGACGATTGGAGGTTCTGTCCATAAGCCTATCTATGTCTTTCTCTATAATTTGATTAATGGCATTAGATGCACCTGTAATCATGTACCCACTTAGTGCAATTACAAAAACGGACAATAAATCCCAATGAGATGAGCCTACAAAATATCCAATGACTGCAGAAAAAACAACTAAATTACTTAATCCAATTTTAAACAACATATAATAATCCTTCACCTTGTTTATCACAAGATCTCGAAGGCTTAGTTGTATATTTTTAGTTTTTGTCATTCTTGAATAGACTCTATAAATTAATGAGCAAGTTCGTCTTCAGATAAAGGCGTTGTTTGTGTAATATACTCTTGACCATTTGTAGCATAATCATAAGGCCACCTGTGTACCTCAGGTATTTCACCAGCCCAGTTTCCATGAAAATGTTCAATTGGAGTTGTCCATTCTAATGTTGTTGCGCCATAAGGGTTTAAAGATTTCATTCTTCTTCCTCTTAGCGAACTATATACCACATTCAATACAAACATCAATTGCAATACAAATACAATCATAGCTACAATACTGATAAACTTATTTAAACCGCCAAAGTTATTTGCAAACTCAAAGCTATCAAATCTTGCATAACGACGAGGAATACCAGTCATAAAGTGCATTGGAAAGAAAATGGCATAAGCACCAATCAGTGTTCCATAAAAATGAATATACCCCATCGTATCATTCATATGACGTCCAAACATTTTAGGAAACCAATGATATACACCCGCAAACATTCCAAAAAATGCTGCAACGCCCATCACAATGTGGAAGTGAGCTACCACAAAATACGTGTCATGAAGAGGAATGTCAATTGCTGAGTTACCTAAGAAAATTCCTGTCAATCCACCAGAAATAAACATTGATACAAAACCAATTGCAAACAACATGGCTGGGTTAAGTCTAATATTACCTCTCCAAATAGTCGTAATCCAGTTAAAAACCTTCACTGCAGAAGGAACAGCAATAATTAATGTAAATAATACAAAGATAGAACCGGCAAATGGATTCATACCAGTAACAAACATATGATGCGCCCAAACTAAGAAAGCAAGCACTGTGATTGCCATCAATGAAAAGACCATTGCTCTGTAGCCAAAAATTGGCTTCCTTGCATGCACAGATAATACCTCACTCACCAAACCCATTGCTGGAACAATAATAATATATACCTCTGGATGACCTAAGAACCAAAAAAGATGTTGAAACAAAATTGGCGATCCTCCATGATGAGATAGTAATTGTCCATTGACAACAATATCAGAAAGATAAAAACTTGTACCAGCCAATCTATCAAAACTCATTAAAACAACAGCTGCTAATAGGGCCGGGAAAGATAAGATTCCTAATATTGCTGTAAATAAAAAAGCCCAAATAGTAAGTGGCATTCTCCACATAGTCATCCCTTTTGTTCGCAGATTCAGAATTGTTGCTACATAATTTAGACCACCTAATAAAACAGAAACGATAAATAAGGCCATACTTATAATCCATAAATCCAATCCCAATCCAGAGCCTTTGTTTATGGCAACATCTCTCATTCCATTGATAGGAGGATAAGCGGTCCATCCACCTGATGCCGGTCCAGTGTGAACAAAGAATGAACAAAACATTACAACTCCTGATAAAAAGAAAAACCAGTAGGAAAGCATATTCATGAAACCTGAGGCCATATCTCTTGCTCCAACTTGATAGGGAATAAGTAAATTACTGAAAGTACCACTTAATCCTGCTGTCAAAACGAAAAATACTAGAATAGTTCCGTGCATTGTTACTAAAGCATAATAGAAGTCATTACTAATTTTACCTCCTTCGGCCCATTTACCTAGTATTGTTTCCAAGAAAGGAAAAGCTGTATCAGGCCAACCTAATTGAAGGCGGAATAGAATGGATAAAAATGCTCCAACGATTGCCCAAAACATGCCTGTGTAAAGAAACTGCTTAGCAATCATTTTATGATCCTGACTAAAAATATATTTTGTCAGAAAAGTTTCTGGATGATGCTCGTCATGCGCATCATGATGAGCTTCTGCATGCAGGTTTACTACTTCTTCTGTTGCCATAATTAACTATGAATTAATTTATATATTGGAAAATACCTTTTTCGATTTATTTTTCTAAAACTACTTCGTTACTAGCTAATTCAACTACTAGTTGAGAATCTACAGCCACCTTCAACGAATCTGAAAGAATAGCATTCGATGTTTCACTACCATTTAATTTAGCTAATGCATCATTTTGTGCCTTTTCTACTGCTGCGTATATTGGTGTATGAGATAAGACCCAAGCGTCATATTCAGCCTGCTCTACAACCATTACATACCTCTGCATATTATAGTGAGATCTACCACACAATTCTGCACAAGCAAGCTCAAAATTAAAAGTTGCATACTTTGGCAAACCTGTTTCAGGATTTATTTTTTGCCATTCAGGCAATTTACTTAATAACTTTCTTTTCTCAACTGTTGACTCGTTAGGAATAAAATAAAAGGTAGTAGGAACACCGGGTACACAATCCATCTTTACTCTAAAATGAGGCAGATAAAAACTATGTAATACGTCCAAAGCACCCAATTTCATCAATACTGGTTTGTTCTTTACCAAATATAAAGTATCGGCAAAAAAATCATCATGACTAGCTTTATCAGTCCAATCAATTCCAAGCTCATTTTTCCACCAAACATCTGGCGTGGCAATTCCAATATGTGCAGTGTCGATTTTTCTTGAACCGAAATCTTTATCTACACCAGGGTATCTTATATTCCACTTAAATTGCTGTGCAGTAACTTCAATTACCATCGTATCTTTTGTAAGTGTTTTAGTATCTGGGAAAATACTTAACCAAGTAACCAAACCCTTCACCACCAATACTAACATCACAACTGCAGGAATAGCCGTCCATAATAACTCAAGCATATTGCTATGAGAAAAATGATATGCTTTTGCTCCTTTTTTCTCTCTATATTTAAATGCAAACCAGAAAAGAACAATATGTGTTACCACAAAAACAATTCCTGTAAAGAACAAAGTCATGTTAAATAATTTCTCTACTTCAACCCCATGAACGGATGATGGAGCAGGTAACATTTTTGGAATAAAATAGATCGAACTCCATGTTATACCAATAAAAAATGCAATCAGGAAACCCAACATCAAATATCCTTGAACATTGCTAGTAGACTCTGTATCGTCAGCCTCTCCCTTCAATTCCTTTGTAAGCTCTACTGTCCTTGCTACATAAAATATAACCAGCAGAATACAAACAATAATAATAATTCCTAATATAGTTGTCATAGTTATCTATTTTTTTTAAATATGGTGATTCATACTTTCCTTTAAATAAGCATCATTTGTTGGCACCAAAGATCCTTTACTTAAAGTTGAAAATACCCAGAATAAGAACATTCCAATAAAGCCAAGAAAGATAGAAATTTCAGGAAAACCTAATCCAGCATGATGAGTTTCTGCCTCTTCGCCATGTCCCTCACTTTTATGCTCGTGAGATATTTCGTCGCCTTTCGCTTCAACCTTTTTTTCGTCCATTTTTGAATCACTTGTTCCATGATCCGCCTGAGCGTATAATACATTTCCTTGTTTCATTAAAGCAGATTCTTTCTTTTCTGTCTCTGCTTTATGCTCGTGTTCAATGGCATTGGGCTCATACATAATCAAATTATAAAAATCCATGTAATGACCGCAAATGATGACTAATGCCATTAAAATCATTCTACCGTTTCTTCTTTTCGCACCCCTTCCTAATAGGAACAAAAATGGTATTAAGAAGTTTAAAACTAAAACCGCATAGAACCAAAATTTAAACCAACCTACATTCCATCTTTTTGTCCAAAAAATAGTGTCTTCCGGAACGTTAGCATACCATTGTAACATAAATTGTGAGAACCACAAGTACATCCAAAATACTGTAAAGCCGAACATAAAAGTTCCTAAATCATGTAAGTGATTTTCGTTTACCAATTTAAGGTAGCCCCTACTTTTTAAATACAGGACAATCAAAACCATAAACGCGATACCTGCACAAGTATAACTTGCAAAATTGTACCATCCAAACAATGTAGAGTACCAATGAGGATCAATTGACATTACAAAAGTCCATGAAAAAATTGACTCAGATACACCGAATACAACCAGGAAAATTGCAGCTATTTTTCTAAGTTTCACTAAATTAGAAGCATATACAGTTCCATTATCTTCATCCTGTGATGTTTTTCTGTACCAGAAAATCAATAAAACCCATAGTCCGTAGAAAATTAAATTTATTGCAGACCATGTATTCTTATTCAATAATGCTGATTTACCTTTAATTGCTGGCTCATCCTGATGTTGACTCCAGTGAGCATAAAGATTATGCCAATCTAGATAGGTACCTATAATAATAAGAACACCAAAAAAAGCAATAACATAAATAAAGGACGCAATGGCTTCTGGCACTCTTTTTAATGCTGTAATCCAACCTCCCCAGCCTTGCTGATGACCAGCTACAAAAAACAATCCTACCAGACTAATTCCGGTAAATAAATATGTATTCAACAAAAGGTTTGACCAAAAACGACTATGATGATTCTCAGGGTAAAGGAAAAAAGTGAATATCATTCCAATCACACCCAGTGCAATCATTCCAAAAAATACGTTTCTGGCTCTATCTGATAATTTAAAATGCTCTGTCATTATTACAAAATATTAATATTATTTATGTTATGGTTTTACAACAGCAGCAACAATATCTTTCTTTGCTGTAGTGTCTGTGGCTGGGGTAACTCCCTCTTTTAAGCCTGCTAAATCCTTGATATACAAAATTACTTTCCATCTTTCTGCTGGCGTAAGCATTGGAGCGTAACCACCCATCGTATTTTTACCAAAAGACACAGAAAAGAACATTTGCCCATCTTTCAATGTCGGTAGTCTTGAGGTATATGCTGGTGGTCTTGCTGTATAGGGACCATCTGAACCATCTGGTAATTCTACTATCTGTCCGTTACCTTCGCCTTTAATTCCATGGCAAACTTTACAGTTGATTAAGTATAGTTCTTTCCCTTCTGCAAGGATATCATCTGTAGGTTTAAAAGGATTTTTCAATACCTCACCAGCTTCCATATATTTATTTTGAAATGCTGAATCTTGATTATAACCTTGATGTTCATTTTTAAAACAAAAAGATCTTAAGAAACCTTCATCTGTCTTATCTTCTATATTTTCAGGTATATATCCTCTAGGAATAGTACCTAAAACTGGCAGTCTAGCTGACATAGTATCATACTTACCATTTTCTTTTTGATAGAAAAAATCAACGCTTGAAAAGGTTTCATATGCTTTTGAATATCTCATGTCCGGCATATAATCCCAACCCGGACTTCTTTTGTCTCTTGGTATAATCAGGAATATTATCAACAATATTGTTGTAAAGGCTCCTACTATATAAAAATATTTCTCTTTCATACTATAAGTTTAGCTTAATGGTTCGTCTGTATCGTGAAATTCCTTAGTATTTACTTCTATGGCTCCCGTCTCGGTTAGTAAAGACTTTATTTTAGTGATGTCTGCCTCACTTTTCTCGTCAATTGCAAAAGTTAAAGCAAACAAATGATCTGTCGTTCTTTTATCAAAAATTCTAGGTACTCTACCTGGCCATAGTTTATTTCTAATTAAATAGGTTAACACCATTCCTACTGCGGCATAAAGTACGGTCATCTCAAAAATTACAGGGATATAGGAAGGTATTGCCCAATGGGGTTTACCGCCGACAATCATTGGATAATTGAACTTTGCGATAAATGTGATTAAACTAAGCCCAACTGTAGTTCCCGTCATACCAAAGAAAAAACCAGCTGTGTGAATCCTTGTATCCTTTAATCCCAACAATGGATCGATACCATGCACAGGAAAAGGAGATAAGGCATCATGAATTTCAACTCCATTAGAGCGAATTTTCTTAATTGCCTTCAGCAAGGTTGCCTCGTGGTCATAAAGACCTACTACAAACTTATTATAATCTAATGATGATGCTGACATAGTTTATTATATTCTATTGTTCGTTAAAATTTTTATTATGCTGAACAGTCGCATGTGCACCCCCACCGGAATGACCATGTTCTTCTGCATGATGTACATCTGAAAAGTCTAAAGGTGCTGACATTTGAGCCCTAGAAACTTCCGAAGAAGATCTAAAAATAGCTTTCACTTCCGCAATTGCTATTACAGGGAAAGTTCTCGCAAATAAAAGGAATAGGGTAAAAAATATTCCTATCGTACCAACATATATACCCATATCTACCCATGTAGGTGTGAAGTAGTTCCATGATGAAGGTAAGAAATCACGATGTAATGAAGTAACGATGATCACAAATCGTTCAAACCACATACCAACATTTACGAAAATAGATAAAACAAAAGACCAAAAAACACTTGTACGAATCTTTTTAAACCAAAATACCTGTGGGGATAAAACGTTACAAGTCATCATAGATATATATGCCCATTTGTATGGTCCAAGCGCTCTATTGTAAAACGCATATTGCTCATATAAATAGCCAGAATACCATGCAATCACTAACTCAGTAATGTAGGCAACCCCAACAATAGAACCGGTTAAAACAATCACCTTATTCATGGACTCCAAGTGGGCAGGAGTGATATAATCTTCTAAGCTAAATAATTTTCTGGTGATAAGCATCAAAGTTTGTACCATGGCAAATCCAGAAAAAATCGCTCCAGCTACGAAATATGGAGGGAAGATCGTTGTATGCCATCCTGGTATAACAGAAGTGGCGAAGTCAAAGGATACAATAGTGTGCACTGAAAGTACCAATGGAGTTGAAAGACCTGCCAATACCAAGGAAAGTGACTCAAATCGTTGCCATTGTTTTGCAGTACCCATCCAACCAAAACTTAAAACATTGTAAATCATTTTGCGTCTTGCAGTTTTAGCTCTATCTCTGATGGTAGCAAAATCTGGCATTAAACCTGAATACCAAAATAGAAGTGAAACCGTGAAATAAGTAGAAATCGCGAAAACATCCCATAATAATGGTGAAGTAAAGTTAACCCATAGAGGACCTCTTGTATTAGGATATGGAAAAATAAAAAATGCCATCCAAACTCGACCCATGTGAAAAATTGGAAATAATCCTGCGCACACCACGGCAAAAATTGTCATCGCTTCAGCAGCTCTATTAATACCAGTTCTCCATTTTTGACGAAACAATAAAAGTACGGCAGAAATCAATGTACCTGCGTGACCAATACCAATCCACCATACAAAATTTGTAATATCCCAAGCCCAATCTACTGTTTTGTTCAAGCCCCAAACACCGATACCAAACCAAACTGTCCATGCCAAACAAAAAACTCCGAATAAAGCTGTTGCTGCAGAGATAACAAATGCAATCCACCATCTTAATGGAGGTCTACCTTCAGTATTTCTAACTATATCATCAGTGATTTTTGAATAATTTTTATCGTCACCGAGGATTAATGCTTCTCGTAATGGTGATTCGTAAACACTCATATTGTTAAATTAAATAAGTTTATTAATCAAATAAGGATTCTGTAAAATTAAATTCGTCGATTTCTTCTTTGTTTCTAATTTTTGTTAGATACATGACGTTTGGCATGGTATGAATTTCTTCAATCACCCCAAATATTCTTTCATTATTATTTATCAAGTCAGCTACTACACTTTCTTTATTATTATAATCTCCAAACTGAATCGCGTTCGCTGTACAAGCTGATTGACATGCAGTTTTAATAGCACCATCTTTTAATGGCTCACCTGCTTTCTTAGCTTCTAATTTACCAGCTTGAATTCTTTGTGTACACATGCTACATTTTTCAATAACACCTCTACTACGAACTGTTACATCTGGATTTAAGACCATTCTAACCAATGGTTCTTGCATACCTAAACTATCCGTATAGTTATTCGTATGATATTTCTTATCAAAAGAATCATTCCCAGCATAATCATACCAGTTGAATCTTCTTACTTTGTATGGACAGTTATTTGCGCAATAACGCGTTCCAATGCAACGATTGTAGGCCATTTGATTGATTCCTTCCGTTGAGTGATTTGTTGCGGCAACTGGACAAACGTTCTCACAAGGAGCATTATCACAATGTTGACACATCATAGGTTGGAATGTCACTTGTGGATTCTGTTCGTCCCCTGTATAGTATTTGTCAATTCTTAACCAGTGCATCTCACGACTTCTAATAACTTGATCTCTACCAACTACTGGTACATTGTTTTCAGCATTACAAGCCACGACACAAGCATTACAACCAGTGCAACTATTGAGGTCAATCACCATTTTCCAATGATGACCATTATAAGTATGACCCGGATACAGTGTCGTTAAGTGTTCAGCGATCCATTCTTTACGAGGCTCTTCCTCACCAATCACATTACCTGAAGCTTGATTTTTTTTATAATCTTCTAAAGTCGTTTCTTTAATAATATGACGCGTTTTCATTCCACCTAATCCTTGGTGTGTCAATAAGTGATGAATTTGCGTACAAGCCAAAGGAACCTCTTCACCTGTTAGAGTAACGGTAACGTTTGACAAGTCAGTTCCTAATAAACTATAGGCATTAAAACCTCTTTGAAATTCTTCATTTGCTGTAATAGTTCTACCATAACCATAGGCCATTGCAAAAACTCCAGCTGGAATACCGGGCATACAATACACTGGTAAACTAAATGTTTTCGCACCAACTTTAACGTTTGCTACTTTGAATTTTTTATGATCTGGATTATGAAAATATTTCTCATCAGAAATTCCTGTAACTAAGTAATTCTCCCAAGTAACTTTACTTAATGGATCTGGCACTTCTTGTAACCAAGGGTTATCAGCATTCAATCCATTTCCAATAGAAACTTTTTCGTATAGTTTTAACTGTGTTTTACCTTTTTTGCTTGATGCAGATTTTACTTTTCCAGCTGCTTCAGCCATAAAAGTGAAATTAGGTGTAATGGTCATTGCTGGCGCATTACAAACAATTTCCCCATCTTGAATCGTATTATCCCAAAGTGTGGTAATTGTGGCATATTTTGTTTGACTAGCTAAGACAGTCGTTTGCCAGTAGGCATGCATGTAGTCGTAGTAAGTGTCGTTCACCCCACCCCATTTCAAAATAGTCTCACCATATTGTCTAGTATCAAACAATGGAGAAATGGCAGGTTGTGTGGTTCCAATAATACCTGCTTTCGGTTCAGAATCATTCCAACTTTCTAACCAATTATGCGTTGGAGCAATGTATTTACAATTTTCTGAAGTCTCATTTTTTCTTTCACCTAAATAAATACTTAAGGTGTTTTTCAATGATTCACCGAATTTGGCACCATTAGCAAAACTATAAACAGGATTGCATTCAGCCATGATAACTGCCTTTACATTGGCGAAGTTTGCAAGCATATTTGCTACTGCAGCGTCATTTCCTTGTTTTTGATAAGAAGGTCTATCCCAAAGAATTGTACTATTATAGTTACCCAACATATTATTGATACCATTTACCAATAACTGAGTATTTACATCATTAATACCACAAACAAACAATGATTTGCCACGTGCCTTCCATAGTTCATTTGCTGTTAATTCGATATCTTTATTTGAAAATTCAGCATTATCCACTGAAGCTACCCCAGCTTTAGCAGCAATAAGATTATACAATGCGATAACAGATAAACTTTCTTCAACGACAGAAACTGGAATACGCTTATCTGCATTACTACCAGCCAATGTGAACATAGATTCAATCTGAATATGTCGAGACATGGAAGGATTTTTGGAATCGACTTTTCTTTTCGAAGTGTATCCTGAAGTGAATTCTCCTGGAGAAATCCAAGTACCAAGGAAATCAGCGGCAACACTTACAATCAAATCAGCTTGATCAAATCTATAATTTGGAATGGCTCTAAGTCCGAATGATTTTTCATTAGCGTTTAGAATACCATCATAAGAGATGGCATCATATTGAATATGCTCTGCTGTAGGATATTTTAATTTAAAATTCGCGATAGCTGCTTTGGTCGTTGGACTGATAATAGTACCAGTTAAAAGAACAATCTTACCAGCTGCATCCGAAATGGACTTTAATTGACCTGTAATATCAGCATCTAACGCGGTCCATGAAACATCTGCTCCGGCTTTTTTAGGACCAGTAAAACGTGCTGTATTGTACAAGTTCAAAAGTGATGCAATCGCTTGAGAACTAGTTCCACCATTTGTTAGAGATGATTGCTGATTGCCTTCAATCATAATAGGTCGTCCTTCACGTGTTTTTACCAAAACACTTACGTAATCACCACCTTCTACATAACAAGAAGCATAATAATTCGCCATTCCGGGAGTAATGTCTTCAGGTTTGAATATATAAGGGATAGATTTTTTGATCGGCATTTTACAACTAGCAAGTGCTGCTGCAGAGAGACTGAAGCCCAACATTTTTAAGAAATCTCTTCTGCCTGTATTACTATCAGCACTTATGCTTTCAGTAATTCCACTTAAGGCAGGAACATTCATGTCACCAAATTCACTAGAATTTGCTTGTTCTTCTATTTGGTTTTCAAAACCAGGAAGACCTTTCCATATTTTTGTTTCTTTCATATCTATCAATGAGAGATTAATCGTTTACAATAAATTAGTAATGACATTTTTGACATTCTGTACCGCCAATATCTTCAACGGTTACACCTTTCATTTTACCTTCTGCTTTTGCTTTATGATACTTTTCATATATAGAATAGTATTTATTACCATCAAAGTTTACTTCTGTTTGACGATGGCAATTAATACACCATCCCATAGAAAGTGGCGCATATTGATACACCTCTTCCATTTCTTGAACAGGTCCATGACATGTTTGGCATTTCACACCACCAGCTTTAACGTGTTGAGCATGACTAAAGAAAACATGGTCAGGTAAATTGTGAATTCGAGTCCATTCTATAGCCTTAGGATTAGAACCATAAGTCTTAGTATCGATATTATAATCTGCGTATTTATAAATTTTAGCAATTTCTTCTGTGCCATAGACAGGGCCTTTTTGAACAACCTTATGACAGTTCATACATGTACTAACAGAAGGAATATTAGCATGCTTAGATTTAGATGCGCTACTGTGACAATATTGACAATCCATCTGATGTTTCCCTGCATGAAGTGCATGTGAGAACTTAATTGGTTGCACAGGCTGGTAGCCTTGTTGACGTCCTAATGCAGTAGCGTTTTGAATTAACAAGTAAAAGAAAAACACTGTAACAAGGATACCAAAAAGTATGATAATTCGTTTGTTCTTATAAAAAGGAACGAAAGCGTGAACAGATTCACCTTGTGATTCTTTAGTTAATCGATAAAGAGAGCCAGATAGTCTATTCAAAGTAAATACCATGCAGATAAGCAGTGCAAGGATTACGACTAAAATCCAAGTAGGGAAAGCACTGTCTGTTTCTGTTCCAGTAGTTCCGGAAGCACCCGCAGTCGGTTCAACCTTTGCTTCTGTGTTCATGGCTGAATTATCTGAATAAAGTAGAATTGCCTCAATATCAGCGTCAGTTAAAGCAGGAAAGACATTCATTGCCACGCCTGCGTATTCACCGAAAATTTTAAGACCACGAGGATTGCCCGCAGCTCTAACTTCGTTGTTATTTTTAATCCAACGATACAACCAAGTCTTACCATCGATACCTTGGTGCTTGCCTTCTGCTGTCCATCGATCAAGGGCACCTGCTAAAGCAGGTCCCGTACCTTTCACTAATGGGTTATGGCAACTGGCACAATTATTTTTAAAGGCAGCTTTACCCGCTTTCCACTTAACCATATCAACATTGGCAGCTTGTGAGTAAGCTGAAAACGCAAATAAATTTAAAAGAATGGTTAAGGATACTAGAGATAAGAGCCTATTGACGTGAAACGTTGGTTTCGTAATGCTTCTAAGAAAGTTTGTCATAGTATTGTAAAATATGCGATGCAAATGTAAAAATATGTTAAGTAAAAAACTAAATTTTTTTTAAAATAATTTAACGATGTCTTAATTATAAAGCATCTAAATAAAAAATATATATTTTTATTTCTTGTAAAAGATTGATAATACAAGTTTTCAGAGAATTAGAATCAAAGATCTCAACATCAAAAGTTAAATAATGTGTAAAAATAATTCTCGATTATATACTTTGGCATCGTTTTTAATGTAGATATACTAAACGTACAAAGATTATGAAGAAGATTACAAAATCATGCTTTTTCCCTTTCCTGGTTATCCTAGCGCTTATTGGGCTTAGCTCCTGTGCTTATTCTAAATACTATTACCAACAAGGTGATGTAGAGTCGGCCATCAGTACTGCAGTTTCTCGCTTAAGAAGCAATCCAAAAAATTGGCGTGAAGCTTTAATCTTAGAAAAAGCTTACAATGAATCTTTTTCCAAAAACACGGATAGAATCAAGTATTTAAAACAAGGAGGAAATCCTGACTGTTGGTTAGAAATATATGATTTATATGCCCTTATTGATAAGCATCAAAATCTTGTAAAACCATTGTTACCAATCTTTATTAAGAAAGAGTTCAGGAATGCTAACCTGCCAATTATTGATGTAAATGAAGAATTGATTGCTTCAAAGAAAAAAGCTGCTGAGTACTTATATGCACACGCAAGTGAGTTGATGAAGAATACGCTAAAGACAGATTATCGCAAAGCATACCAAGAGTTTGGAGAAATAAAAAATTATTTTACTACCTACAAAGATGTGGATGCGCTGATGAATGAGTGTTATACAAAAGGACAGAATTATGTTTTAGTGACTTACAAGAATAATAGCAATATGGTGATTCCAAAAGATTTTGAAGCGAATCTTTTACAAATTAATGCCATACAATTCAATAGCAATTGGGTAAAATATTACTCCTCTATTGATAAGGTTAATATTGATTTTGACTATACAATTGTGATGAATATTCGTGACATTAATATTAGTCCTGAGCAACTGAAAGAGCGCGAGTATCCTGAAGAGAAAACGATTGAAGATGGCTGGCAATATGCCTTAGATAGTAAGGGTAATGTTAAAAAAGATTCATTAGGGAATGATATTAAGGTCAAAAAGTATACAACAGTTCGATGTGTGCTAAAGGAGACAAGTCAAAATAAACAAGGACAAGTGGTTGGTACATTTGATATTCAAAAGAACAATCCCAATCAATTGATGCAAAGTATTGCATTTAATGAAAATCTTGTATTCACCAATATATTTGCTGTATTGTCTGGTGATGAAAGAGCATTAACTCAGGAAAGCAGAAGAAAATTAGGTGGCAAACCGTTGCCTTTTCCAAGCAATATCCAGATGGTGATGGATGCTTCAAACATCATGAAAGGAAGATTGATTGAAACAGTGAGAGCGAATGTTGCTTTACTAATGAACTAGATTAAATGCACAATCTGATATAGGTGTTAACTTTTTCGTAACCATCGTTACCAAGCGATTGAAACCGCGCTGTATACTTATACATTTGTATTACTCTGTAAAAATATTAGGTCTGTAAAGGATTTAAGGTTATACAAATCAGTCAATATACTGTTTCATTTTCTTACATACTTCTCTAAACTATTTGAAAGATCGACTTGGCAAAGTAATCTTATTTGGTAAAAAGTCCTTGTATAGGCTTTCCGACACAAGCATTAGGTTCTTGAATATGTAGCATAGCTGCAATGGTTGCAGCAATATCTGTCATATATATTTGTCCATAATCTTTACCGGGCTTCACTCCTGCGCCATACCAAATCAAAGGAATATGTGTATCGTATTTGTAAAATGAGCCATGGGTGGTTCCTTTAGTAAAATCATCCATCCAACCTGCCTGCAATACAATGTATAGATTACCAGATCGCTGAGCGTTGTATGTATTGGTAATAGCTGTCTTATAGTCTTGAACCAAAGTAGCATCATTTACATGCTTAAGATCTACTACGTCAGCCACTCCGTCTAGTGTTTTGATATATTGACTCAGTTTTTGAATGATTGCATTTGTCTTTGCAGCATCGCCTTTCAACAATTTTTCATTCAAATATATTTGTTGATTGATGATGCTACTGATTAGATCTTTGGTTCCGAATTCCGCCTCGACAAAGTCATATACTTTTTTTGATAATGAATCTGAGAGCTCATTTCCTGATGGGATTTTATGTGTTTGTAAAAACGAGGCATTATGCGCTGCACCATGATCAGCAGTAAGAAACAACACATAATTACCCTTTCCCACACTAGCATCTAAAAATGAAAAGAAGGAAGCTAAATCTTTATCTAATCTCAAATAAGTATCTTCAATTTCGACTGAATTGGTACCGAATTGATGTCCGATATAATCAGTACTTGAAAGACTTACCGTTAAAAAATCTGTTATTGCATCAGTGCCCATTTCTTCTCCTTTGATGGCCGCTTCAGCCATTTCTAACGTCATTGTATTACCATAAGGCAAGGCACGTAACAAATCTGGGCTCTTCATTAATTCAGCTTCTAATTGATGTTCGAATACAGGCTCTGTTTCTCCTCTGTATGGTGCTTCCCAAGACACTTTATCTTCTGTACTTTCATGATATTTTTCGATTTCCATAATCGTTTGCCAAGTTTTCTGCATCATTTTATCGCTGGCTACCTTTGTATTTTCTGCTTGTACCCAAGAAGGCAAATCATTTCTATAATACGTAGAGGTAATCCATTTTCCTGTAGCGCCACTAAACCAGTAAGCCCCGTTGGCACTATGTCCTGCCGGCAGAATAGCTCCCCTATCTTTGATTGCAATTCCAATGGATTTAGATTTAAAATTGGTTGCCAAACGAAGTTCGTCCGTGATGGTGGTTACCAATAATTTTTTTGGCGACATTATTCCTGCAACACTTGAATCACCAACAGACTTTACTTGGTTATCATCTGTGCAATACACATTTTTATTCAAATTTTTATCATACCAATTATTGCCAACGATACCTGTGATGGCAGGAACGGAGCCTGTGTAAATACAAGTATGACCTGGTGCTGTATAAGTTGGTACGTATGGTATTTGAGTATTCTGACAGACATAACCTTTCGACAGTAATTTATTCAAACCATCTGCGGTATATTTTTCTTGGTAACGATATAAATAATCCCAACGCATTTGATCGACAACAATACCAATCACGAGTTTGGGCGCAGTTGTTTTTTGAGCAAATAGATTAGAAAATGAGACTAAGAAAAGAAGGAATAAACAAATTATTTTTTGAAACATAGCAATCGATTATTTACTTTCAAAAATACTCTATTTCAATGCAATGTGATGTAAAGAAATCATTATTGAAGCTGTATTTTATTGAACCAATAAGCTGCGACACTGGGTGCAGCGATAGCTCCTTTGGGCCTTTGACAAAGGACTATAAGCGCAACACAGGATGCCCATGTAGGTTTTCTTTGCATGGGCAGTCGCCAAAAAAAAAGCAGTATCAAAAGATACTGCTTTTTTCATATTTTGAGTTGTGACATTAGTTTTCTATCTCACCGCCTTCTACCAAAACAACTACTTTGTTTTGTAAACATTCCATAAAGCCACCAGAAATTTTGATGCTTTTGGTACCCTCGTTTGTTTTGATATTTACTTTACCCATACCAAGTGCTGCAATCATAGGAGCGTGATTGTCGAGAACTTCGAATAATCCGCTAACGCCCGGGCATTGAACACCTTTGGCATCGCCACTAAATAATTTTTTCTCAGGTGTTAAAACTTCTACTATCATCTCAATTATTTTTTTTGCGAATATTAAATTATTGTCCAGCTTTAGCTAACATATCTTTTCCTTTCGCGATGGCATCATCAATGGTTCCAACCAAGTTAAAAGCTGCTTCTGGATACTCATCCACTTCACCGTCCATAATCATATTGAAGCCACGAATGGTTTCTTCGATAGGCACTAAAACGCCTTTCAAACCTGTGAACTGTTCAGCAACGTGGAAAGGTTGAGATAAGAAACGTTGAACACGACGTGCTCTGTGTACTACTAATTTATCTTCTTCACTTAATTCATCCATACCTAAGATAGCGATGATGTCTTGCAATTCTTTATAACGTTGTAAAGTTTCTTTCACTCTTTGAGCCGTGTTGTAATGCAATTCGCCCACAACATCAACACTTAGAATCCTAGAAGTAGAATCCAATGGATCTACCGCTGGATAGATACCCAACTCAGCAATCTTACGATTCAATACTGTTGTTGCATCCAAATGGGCGAAAGTAGTAGCAGGTGCTGGATCCGTCAAGTCATCTGCAGGTACATAAACTGCTTGTACTGATGTAATAGAGCCTTTTTTAGTAGATGTAATTCTTTCTTGCATTAGACCCATCTCTGTTGCCAATGTTGGTTGGTAACCTACTGCAGAAGGCATACGACCTAAAAGTGCTGACACCTCTGAACCTGCTTGAGTAAAACGGAAGATGTTATCTACGAAGAATAATACGTCACGTCCACCAGAACTAGCATCATCTTTATCACCATCACGGAAATATTCAGCTACTGTTAAACCAGATAAAGCCACACGAGCACGAGATCCAGGAGGTTCGTTCATTTGACCGAACACCAATGTTGCTTGGGATTGCGCTAATTCTTTAGCATCTACTTTAGAAAGATCCCAACCACCTTGTTCCATGCTATGTTTAAACTCTTCACCATAACGAATAACGTTAGATTCGATCATCTCTCTGAGCAAGTCATTTCCCTCACGTGTTCTTTCACCAACTCCAGCGAATACAGATAATCCTGAGTGCGCTTTTGCGATATTGTTGATCAACTCCATAATCAATACGGTTTTACCAACACCGGCACCACCGAACAAACCAATTTTTCCACCTTTAGCATATGGCTCTAACAAGTCGATTACTTTGATACCTGTTAATAAAACTTGAGATTCAGTTGCCAAATCTTCATATTTAGGGGCTTTTCTATGGATAGAGTTACCGCCCACTTTGCTTACCGGAATTTGAATACCATCAATAGCATCACCGATAACATTGAACAAACGTCCTTTTACACCTTCACCTGCTGGCATCGTGATAGTGGTACCTAAATCCGTTACACTCATTCCTCTTTGAAGACCATCGGTCGTATCCATTGAAATGGTACGTACGCTATCTTCACCAAGGTGTTGTTGTACTTCTAAAATTAATTTATCGCCATTCTCTTTGGTTACTTCCAAAGCATTTAAAATTTGAGGCAATTTAGCGCCCTCGTCTGCAAAAGAAACGTCCACAACTGGACCGATGATTTGCTTAATTTTACCAACGTTTGACATGGATATTATATTTAAGTGAATTTTTATTTTTTGAATTCGGGTGCAAAAGTACAAATAAAACACAATACTTCAAAAGAGATATTGACATTTTACGAACAAAATAAGTAGATTACCTTTTAGATGTCAATTATATTAATCTAAAAGCTTTGGCCGCTGCCACCAACAAAGAAAAAGGTCACTATTTTAAAGAAAAGACCTTGTTCTACGCTCGGTACAATCAAAGGATGAATTCGCTCGGAAAGACAAACATCCATACCCTGATTTAATTATTTATTTTACCTTTGCCGACCAACGTCCCATAGTTCAATGGATAGAATAAGAGTTTCCTAAACTCCAGATGCAAGTTCGATTCTTGCTGGGACGACTACTTCGACTTGCAAGGACTGCATCCTTGTAATTTCTCGCAACAGATTGAATTTCATATATTCAGATAAGATTTTCTACATAAATAGACAACTTGGTAAAAGTTGGTTGAAACATCTGCATACCTCAGCAAAGATTCCGTCCTAATTTCGTACCTCGAAAACAAAAGTATGAAACGAATTGGCGTACTTGGTGCTGGTCATTTAGGCAAAATACATATCAAGCTTCTTCTTGAGATAGAGGGCTGGGAGTTAGTTGGTTTTTTCGACCCAGATGATACTAATGCGAACCTCGTAATGGAAAAATTTGGGGTGAAGCGTTATCTTGAATTACATGAGTTGTTTGAGAATGTCGATGCCGTGGACATCGTAACGCCTACCATCACACATTTTGAATTGGCGAAAAAAGCCGTTTCTGCCGGTAAGCATATTTTTATCGAAAAGCCATTGGTCAACACCATGGAGGAATCAAAAAAGTTGATGAACCTGATAGCAGAAGGTAATATCAAAGCGCAAGTGGGCCATGTAGAAAGATTCAATCCGGCTTTTCTTGCGCTGAAAGATAGGCCTATGAATCCAATGTTTATTGAGACCCATCGTCTTGCTCAGTTCAATCCAAGAGGAACAGATGTTTCTGTGATATTAGACTTAATGATACATGATATAGATATCATATTGAGTTTAGTGAAAGCAAATGTCAAAAAAATAAGTGCCAGTGGTGTTCCTATCATCTCTAGATCGCCAGACATTGCGAATGCTAGGATAGAATTTGACAATGGATGTGTCGCTAATATTACAGCCAGTCGCATATCGATGAAAAACATGCGTAAGACCAGGATATTTCAACCAGATGCCTATATCGGCATCGACTTTTTGGAAAAGAAAACGGAGATTATCAGTTTGTCGAAAGACAAGCCAGATAGCGATATGAACTTTATGGAAGTCAATACCTCTGAAGGAGAAACAAAATATGTACAATTTGAAATGCCCGAAGTAAGTGAAGTGAATGCCATTAAGATGGAGCTAGAATTATTCCTGAACGCCATAGAAACAAATACAGAAACGCCTGTAACCGTAGCTGATGGACATAATGCTATGAAAGTAGCCTACCAAATTTTATACAAAATTACAGGAGAAAGAGGCTAGTGGAGCGCTTTTTCTGTATCTGCTTTTTTGCAAAAAAGCCAAATGAACGATAAGCATAATAAAAAATTAAAAGCTTCGTTATCTTTGTTTCTCAATTATATGAAAAAAGCAATTTACTTTTCACTTCTCTTTACCATTATCCTTACCGTAGCTAGTGCTTGTGGTAAAAAGCTCCCCAACAATGGAATTCCCTTTTATATTGTGATAGATTCTACCATGGTGCAAGCCGATCCTGTTACACAAGGAAGTTCATCTTCTAAAATTGACGAAATATGGGTAGAGATGGGTAGCCAAAACTTAGGAGTTTACGAATTACCTGCCAGAATTCCAGTCTTAGCCGAACCAGGTAATTACACAGTGAGTATTACCGCAGGCATTAAGAATAAAGGTATTTCAGGACAGAGAAATAGATACCCCTTTTATCAAACAGAAAATTATGCTGTGACATTAGGAGATACCCAAGAAATTAAACTTTCTCCCATCTTCAAATATTTTGACATCACTAAATTTATTATCAAAGAAGGATTTGAAACTTCGAATAGTTTTATTTCCAATATGACGATTATAAGTGATGTAAATGTTTTTGAAGGAAGCAATAGTGGGTTGAT
The DNA here is from genome assembly GCA_945897725.1 of Chitinophaga pinensis. Lineage (GTDB taxonomy): Bacteria > Bacteroidota > Bacteroidia > Chitinophagales > CAMDFR01 > CAMDFR01. The sequence continues at coordinate 9,050 of CAMDFR010000013.1, read as the reverse complement.
GACTGTGGCACCGTTAAGTGCTGTTGAAACGAAAACCAATAGTGTTCTGATTCCTACAGGTTCTGTAGCATATATAGAACTGGATTATAAATCGAATATTGCTTTCAGGGTTGGCTATGAATCTGTCGTTTCGGGTCTTACTCAAAGAACAACAGAAGTAACGGTGAATGGTAAAGATACATGGAGTAAAATGTATATAGAGTTGACACCAGATTTAAGTCGTTCGCAAAGTGAAGTCTTTAGTTTTTTTATAAACACAGATAACGGGGACAGCACCACTACAGGTCAGATATACATTGATAATTTTAAAGTGGTATACTATTAGTGTATGAATAGTAAGAATAGTAAAGTCCTTTATTTATATGCCTTTTTTGACTATATAGTTGCTGCTATTGCATGGACCTTATTATACATTTTTAGAAAGAAAGTTATTGAGCAAGTCTCTTTTCAACTAGGAGATCTGCTTCAAGATTCGAAGTATATTTTGGGAGTATTATTGGTGAGTTTATTCTGGATGAATATTTATTTTATCACAGGAAGTTATACCAATATCTATCGAAAATCTAGGTTGAAAGAAAATTTAAAAACAGTCTTCACCGCTATCGTGGGTTGCATTGTTATTTTCTTTGGTTTGATATTGGATGATATTGTAAAAGATTACAGGAGCTATTATATTTCTATTTCCTTTTTATTCAGTGTACATCTTGGATTAACCTTATTTTTCAGAAATACGGTATTGCATTTTTCTAAGAAGCAACTAAAAAAAGGAAGCGTTTATTTTAATACGCTAATTGTGGGAAGTAATCATAAAGCAGTGATGTTGTATGAGGAATTGACAGAAAAATCTAAATCAGTTGGAAATAAATTTCTTGGTTTTGTAGAAGTAAACAATAAGTCTGCCAATGGTTTGAAGACCTATATTCCTCAATTAGGTAGTGTAGATGATATCAAACAAATCATCGACGAAAAGGAAATAGAAGAAGTGATCATCGCCATTGAAACGAGTGAACATGATCAAATAAATTCTATCATTAATACATTAGCCAATAGCGAGGTGGTATTAAAAATTATTCCAGACATGTATGATATTTTGACTGGTTATGCAAAGATGAATAATGTGTTGGGTACGGCATTGATAGAAATTTATCCAGATTTGATGCCACGTTGGGAAAAGAATTTGAAACGTATTTTAGATATTCTATTATCCTCTCTTTTCATTATTCTTTTATTACCAGTCTATTTATATACGGGCATTAGAGTACTTTTATCATCCAAGGGAAATATTTTTTATACACAAGAAAGAATCGGACTTTTTGGAAGACCATTTCAGATTATCAAATTTCGCTCCATGCGTACAGATGCTGAAACTAATGGTCCGGCCTTATCTTCAAAAAATGATACGCGCATTACTAGTTGGGGTCGCGTGATGCGCAAATGGAGATTGGACGAGATACCTCAATTTTTCAATGTATTGAAAGGTGAGATGAGTTTGGTTGGACCTAGACCTGAAAGAAAATTTTATGTGGATCAGATCATAGAGAAAGCCCCGCACTACAGACATATTCAGCGTGTAAAGCCCGGTATTACTTCGTTGGGCATGGTGAAATATGGCTATGCAGAAAATGTTTCACAAATGATAGATCGTTTAAAATTCGACATCATCTATATCGAAAACATCTCCATTCTAATGGATATTAAAATCATGATTTATACCATGATCACTTTGTTGCAAGGCAGAGGAAAATAATTTCTTTTATTGGGCATGTTGCTTTCGCGTAGCAGCCAAACGCTTCAGCAACCGGGCTTTTCGCTTATAGTCCCCAAAGACAAAGGGGAGCTATCGCTACAATCCCTCATGCAATTTATCATACCAAGAAACTACTGCGGATCGACATCTATCTTGATAAAAACAGATTTGTATTCTTTAATCAAATGTAAGGTTTCGATCGCTTCTTTTAATTTAAGTTTAATACCTGCTAAATCGATATTCCCTTTCTCAATCTTACACAGAATGTCTCGAATATAAAGATTCTTAATCTTAGAGACAGAAGGCTGGGTAGGTCCTAAGACCATATTATGTTTGGTGGTCAACTTAATTAATTGAGTTAAATCAGCAGCGGCTCTATTTACAATTTCAACCTCTTTATGTTTGACTTGAATATGAATCAATCGACAGAAAGGGGGATAATAAAATTGTTTTCTATTGAAGATTTCATGGGCATAAAAACTTGCATAATCATGCGTTTTCACAAAGTCGAAAATAGCATTTGATACTTGTGATGTTTGAATAAAAACATTACCACGTTTTGCTTTTCTGCCGGCACGTCCACTTACCTGTACCATCAATTGAAAAGCTCTTTCAGTAGCTCTATAGTCTGGATAACAAAGTAATTGATCTGCATTCAAAACACCCACCATAGTTACATTAGAGAAGTCTAATCCTTTGGTCACCATTTGTGTTCCTACCAAAATATCTACCTCATGATTTTCGAATTTATCAATAATTTTTTCATGTCCATGTTTCCCTTTAATCGCATCTAAATCTAATCGATCTATTCGAACGCCAGGGAATAATGCATTTAACTCATCTTCTACCTTCTCTGTCCCAAAGCCTTTAATGGAAAGTGTTTGACTGCCACATGCTACACACTTTGTTTTGTTCTTTGTTTTAAATCCACAGTAATGACACGCTAAATAATCGGCGTATTTATGATAAGTTAAACTCACATCACATTGATGACATTTTGGAATCCATCCACAAGTGGTGCAGAGCAGATACTGAGAGAAGCCCCTTCTATTTTGAAACAAAATAACCTGTTCCTTTTGAGCAACAACAGCTTTGATTTGATTTAATAATTCGAAAGAATAATGAGAATCGAATTGTTTCGTTTCATGTATGATTTTCATATCAATCAAATGCACCAAAGGCAAAGGCGTTTGACCGAATCTTTCATGTAGCATCACCTTTGCAAATTTATCTAACTCAGCATTTCGAGCACTATCCAAGGAGGGCGTTGCACTAGCTAACAACACATTTGCCTTATGCAAGCTGGCTAATACAATGCTGCAATCTCTAGCTTGATATCTTGGAGATGGATCGCTTTGTTTATATGAAGAATCATGCTCTTCATCGACAATAACCAAACCTAATTCTTGAAAAGGAAGAAAAAGAGCAGAGCGAGCACCTACCACAATTTCATATTCCCTATGCAATACTTTGTTCCATATCTCCACTCTTTCAGAACTATTATATTTAGAATGGTACACCCCTACTTTATGGCCAAATACTTTTTGCAATCGTTGTATCAATTGTACTGTCAAAGAAATTTCAGGAATCAAAAGCAAGACCTGCTTATTTTTTGCAAGCGCTTCATCCATCAATTTAAAATAAATATGTGTCTTACCGCTCCCAGTAACCCCCTGCAGCAAGGTGACTCTATCGTTTTTGAAATGGGCTTGAATTTGTATCAAAGCTTCGGCCTGTTCAGCATTGAGTGCATCATTTTTCAAAGATTCAATATCAGCTTTTGTTAGTCGGCTTACCTCCTCTTTTGTTTCAATCAGAATGTCTTTATCAATTAATCGATTGACAGAACTGTTGTCGCTAGAGGCTTTGACTAAAAGTGATTTTTGCAATTTATGTTTTCCATGTGCCAAACTTATATAATGCATTAGAACATCTATTTGCTTTTTAGCCTTAGACAATTCATTAAACAAAACTTTTAGATTTTCTTTGTCCTGATAAAACTCATGCAGGGTCACAAAACTTTCTACCTTCGGTTTATACTTTTCGTTGAGTTCCTCTAAAATCAATGCTATACCTTGTTTAATCAACGAACGTACTTCTGGGTATACATATTTCTTATCTAGTATTTTTTGTATTTCTGACCACGAGATTTTTTTTTGAAGCGAGAGAGCTTCTGCTAAAATGTATTCCTTGTCTTTAAGGTGATGAAAACTTCCTTCAAACTCAGGATGCCAGACTAATGTGCTATCGCTGCTCAACTTTAAGCTAGCAGGAAGTGCAGCATTCATCACTTCACCAACCGTACACATGTAATAACTTGCAATCCATTCCCATAATTTTATTTCTCTAATAGAAAGAATAGGTTCTTCATCAATGATAGACTCTATCAACTTTGGTAGAAACTCAGCGGGTTTCTCGCGATGAATTTTTTGAATAATTGCGGCGTACATTTTTTGTTTTCCAAACTGCACAATTACTCTTTTACCAATAGCTAATTCATCTACTTGATCGAAAGGAACAGCATAGGTATAGTATTGAGGCAAGGCCAGGGGTAAAATAATATCAACAAATGTAGCTTTGTTCAATGTGTTAGATTAAGTTGCGTGGAAACAAGTTTTAGTGTATGATGGGTGCTCTTTGAAACGCTATATTTCTATCAAAAAGATAGCGATAGGTAGCATGTGTCTTAATTACTTTGGCACCCAACTGCACACATATATTCATCATTTTTGGATTAAAATCGCCAATCCATGACATCTCTACATCACGATACCAATCTTTGTCGTGAATAATATCATGTAGGTTCATCACCATCATCCCTTCTAAGCCTTTGCCTTGGAACTCAGGAATGACGCCAAATACAATACCTACAAACTTCTGATATTTCATTGTTTTCTGATAATAAAAAGTTTTCAGTTTCCCTAGCCAATCCAGTTTGCCATTCACATGCTGAAAATATTGATTCAGCTCAGGAATGTTGATATACATAGCGATTGGCTTGCCTTTATAATAAGCGAATTGCATGAGATGTTCCACCATAATTGGTTTCATCATCTTCATAATCTTTAGCGATTGTTCGGCAGTCATTTCTCTAAAACCCTCGTGTTTCGCCCATGCTGCATTGAGTATCGTCCTAAAATCCTCGGCATATTTTGCTAAATTATTTTTCTTAGCATTGGTAAATACATAGTCCTTATTGGTTTTCATGATGTTCCAAATGCGCATATATTTTTCTGGACGAGGTTGATTGACGATGAGTCCATAAGAATATTGATAAAAATATACTTGAAATCCATAAGCTTCAAAAAGCTCCTTATAATAAGGTTGTTGATAGTTCATCTGATAGGTTGGTCTTTCGTCGAAGCCATCCACCAATAATCCCCACCATTGATTTCTTTCTCCAAAATTGATAGGTCCATCCATGGCTTCCATTCCTTTTGCTTTCAGCCAATCTTTAGCAGTATCCATTAGTTTGAAGGCCGCTTCTTTATCATGTATACATTCAAAAAAACCCATGCCACCTGTTGGTTGTTCTGTGGCATTCTTTGTTCTATCATCAATAAATGCTGCCACTCTACCAATGACCTTTGATTTATCAGAATTCCATAAAATCCAGCGGGTGCATTCACCGTGCGAAAAGTATTTATTTTGCAGAGGATCGAAAACTTTTTCGATATCCTTATCTATAGGCCTAACCCAAGTTGAGTTTCCTTCATAAACAGCAGCGATCATATCGATAAATAATCGTTTAGATGCTTCCGTTTTTACTTCTTCCATTATCATTGTGTAAAACTACTATAGAAAAGAGAAAATATAACAAGTAAGATAAAAAATTGAAATAAAAAAAACACGGTGCAAACCGTGTTTAAAATTGAAGAAAATTATATTCACTAATTCTTACCTACTGTTAATCCGGGATCGTATTCAATAGTCACTATTTTTGAAGGCAAAATTGTTTGCTTGGCTTCCATAAAGGCATCTTTCCAAAGCACCTCCATATTATCAAATTGCATATCTCCATTTGCGACACCTACATTGACCCAAATTACAGAGATAACTTCCGGCTCATTTGGCATCAGCCAAAAATATAAAACAATATACAAAGAGTTCATCTTATTGTCCCTCGTATTTGCTAAAGAAGGAAAAGCAGAAATTGATGCTGTATGTAGAGGCATTCCAAGAGCACAAAACCAATAATAACTGAGTTACAATATAATTTCTTTTTCTTGTATCATCTGTCCATTGCTATAGATACGTGCATAATAAGTACCTGGCGCAATCATATTTGTTTCCCAATTGTATTCGACATCATAATGACCTCTTTCCAATAACTTTTCTTGCATGGGAATTTTCATAGTATTGTCTTTCGCATCTTTGATAACTATTGTTACCTCACTAGCCTGTAATAAGTCGAAATGCATGATTGCATTTAGTTGCAAAGCACGACGTACCAACATACCAGTGCTATCTCTATCAAACTTTTTGGTGTACCAAGGAATCGGCTTGCCAGTTATTTCCGCTACCAGTTTTTTTAAATCCTGCACTTCGGTCATATCCTCAGCATAAATACCAGCGGCATCTTCGCCATTACAAACTACCCAAATAGCATGTTGCAAAGCGCTTTCATCAATACTTCGATGTGTATCCATAAATGTGGCCAATTTCAGTTCTTTGGCGTTTGTGTTTTTAAAGAAACTAAAATGAATATTTTTTTGTGGACTATGTTTTGTTACTGCACAACAGAAACCATAAACTGTTTTTAGCTTTGTTCCTTTGGGTGCCAATGCAATGAGATCGGTGTGGGTGATAAAAATGTTTTGCATGGTACTATCCTCAGCCATCAATTTGTCTCCTGCCTCCAGCTTAATATTCAATTGATCATTGGTCAAATTGACAACCTTCATATCGACACATTCACCAGAATGTCCACCCTTGCTAGTGAATGTAGCATTTACTTTTTTCAATGAGAGCGCTTCAGAAAATGACAAGCTTGTGATTGCCTTTATATTTTCTAAATGCATGATGAGTAGTAGAACGATACAATTTCTGATAGAAGGGATCCAATTCATGATGTTGCTTTTTCACTGAACGATGAATTGAATCTGATTATTGTGTTTATGTATTCCTCATTAGGTTGATGATACTTTTTTTCATTTGCTGTTGTCGATAAAAGGCAATGAAGACAAGTGATACAGAAAAAAAGTATGACTAGCGCATCAATCAATATTTTCCCATGAGTTTTATCTTTCAAATGTAAAGCGCTTAGCGTTTACTTTTTAATCGGTGAATAAACTACCCGCTTGCGCTGGTGGTATTTTACCGATATGTTTGTAGGCAAGTGGTGTTGCCTCTCTACCACGCGGCGTCCGCTTTAAATAACCTTCCTGAATTAAGAATGGCTCATATACTTCTTCGATAGTACCAGCCTCTTCCCCCACTGCAGTAGAAATCGTATTGATACCTACTGGACCACCTCCAAACTTCTCGATAATGGCACTTAGAATTCTATTATCCATTTCGTCTAAGCCATTCTCATCGACTTGTAATGCATTCAAAGAAAATTTCGCTATTTCTACGTCAATCGTGCCATTTCCCTTTATTTGAGCAAAGTCCCGCACTCGCTTCAACAATAAATTGGCAATCCTCGGAGTACCTCTACTTCTCCTACTAATTTCGTAGGCAGCGTCCTCTTCGATGGGTACATTTAATATTTGTGAAGAGCGGATGATAATTCCTTTTAAAGTTTGCGCATCATAATATTCCATGCGACAAACAATACCAAATCTTGAGCGCAAAGGCGCAGTGAGCAAACCACTGCGCGTTGTCGCGCCAATTAAGGTAAAGGGATTTAATTCAATTTGTACCGTTCTTGCAGATGGACCACTATCAATCATAATATCGATTCGATAATCTTCCATAGCGCTATATAAGTATTCCTCAATGACTGGACTCAAGCGATGAATCTCGTCAATAAAAAGCACATCTCCTTCTTCTAAATTTGTCAATAAACCGGCCAAATCTGCTGGTTTTTCTAGGACTGGACCAGAAGTCAATTTTATACCAACTTCTAATTCATGGGCAATGATGTTCGATAATGTTGTTTTACCTAAGCCAGGAGGGCCATGCAATAGCACGTGATCCAAGGCATCATTTCTTTGTTTGGCAGCTTTAATAAAGATTTCTAAATTCTCAATAATTTGTGGTTGACCTTTGAACTCAAGAATCTTTCGAGGACGTAATGCATTATCAATTTCAGATTCATCTTTATTGAGTTTGTCTTTATTGGCATTCAAATTCATATTCATAGTGTAAAGATACAAATTCAAATCAAGATTCAGGACTCGAAAAATATGTTTGGATGTCAACATTTACACTCCAAAAAGGTCGTACTTGTTAGTAAAAGGTGCTAAAGATTATTGGCTGTATTGATTACCTTTGCCATCGAAAATTATAAAAATTATCATGTCAGAACAACATCTAAGCGAACAAGAATTATTACGTAGAGAGAATTTACAAAAAATCATTGAGATGGGGATAGATCCCTATCCTGCAGCGAAATATGATGTAAATGCCAACGCAGCAGAGATTAAGAAGATGTACGAAGAAAACCCCGACAATTATACGAACGTATGCATAGCAGGACGTTTGATGATGGTAAGAGATATGGGTAAAGCAGCCTTTGTAGAATTACAAGATAGCACTGGAAAGATTCAATTGTATCTAAAAAGAGATGAGATATGTCCAGGTGACAACAAGGATTTGTATGATATTCTATTTAAAAAGCTACTAGATATTGGAGATTTTATTGGAGTGAAAGGTTATGTTTTTATCACTAAAGTAGGTGAAATTTCAGTGCATCTTACAGAGTTTGTTTTGTTAAGCAAATCCTTAAAACCATTACCCATTGTGAAAGTGGATGCCGACGGGAAAGTGCACGATGCGATGAGTGATCCTGAAATGAAATATCGTCAGCGTTATGTTGATTTGGTCGTAACACCAGGCGTAAAAGAGGTGTTTATACAACGGTCAAAAATATATGGGACTATGCGTCGTTTCTTTGACGACAAAGGCTATATGGAAGTAGAGACTCCGATATTACAACCCATACCAGGTGGTGCTGCGGCGCGTCCTTTCATCACGCATCATAATACCTTAGACATGCAATTGTATTTAAGAATTGCCAATGAATTATACCTTAAAAGATTGATCGTTGGTGGTTTTGATGGCGTTTATGAATTTGCTAAGGATTTCAGAAACGAAGGCATGGATAGAACACATAATCCAGAATTTACAGTCCTTGAGA
>CAMDFR010000012.1 GCA_945897725.1 Chitinophaga pinensis | reverse complement strand
ATAGTAGCAGTTTCGGCAATGCGGAGCAAGCCTATATCATTACTACAGATCAAAACGGCACCTTAAGCAAGGAAGAAAATTTTGGTGATGCGAATAAGCAACGTTTACATAAACTGTTGGAAGATGATTTGTACATCTATTTTCTTGGTGAAGATAATTTGACAGATTGCTTTTTTCAGAAATTAAAAAAATAGTCTTAAAAGAGTGAAGTCCTACCTAGAAATAAAGTTACGTTTGGGTGCCTTCTAATCTGTATAACAATACGCCTTCAATTTTAAAATTTCAAGTTCTCTGCAACTACAGATTGTAGGCTATAGCTTTGCTTATGCCGTAGGAAGTAATGCAGGCAATGCCTCATATAGAAAGGGTTCTGCGGCCAATGCCGTATCGCCAACTGCGGCCTTTCCTTTAATGCTTCGCACAGTGTAAAAATCTAACAAAGTCGAATTCAAAGGAGCGCAGAGTGACATCAAAAAGGCTTCATCTTCTGGACTTTTACATGTTCGAAGCCAATCCTCTTGTCTTTCTCTGGGCAAGATCACTGGCATGCGCGGAGCTTCTAGTTTTGGGTTATTATGTATGGTGCGCATGATGGAATTCGCGGGACAAGTGACGATGGAAACAGTTGTTATAACCTCAGCACTTGTCTTGTCTACCCATTGATCCCATAGTCCTGCAAGCGCCATGGGCGACTGATCTTTCATGGCTATATGAAAAGGATAGGCTTTACCATTAAAGTGATGGTGCTCATAAAAGGAATCAATATAGATGAGACATCTCTTATTGCGTGCCGAATTTTTAAAAGATGCTTTCTCAAAGATGCTTTCTGCGCGTGCATTGAGGGTTTGATTGGCAAGACTTTTTGCTGTTGCAGCATCTTTGACCCAAAAAGGAATGAGTCCCCAGGTAAATGCCTGAGGTGTCAAAGGCGCATCATTTGTAAACACCAATAATTTGGGATGAGCAAAACCACTGATCACGTGATGTGCTTTGATTTGATGTTGCCAAATTTCTAATTGTTTTTCAAGGACAGCAATCTCCTCCACATCGTCGCGGCGGTGCTTTGCATATTTAATCAATGCTTTTAATCCAGATGAAACATCATAACACATGAAAAGTATTTTATTAGTTGTGGATATAAAAATAGGGAGGAATAACTTTGCTTGTTCTTTTTTTTGAAGATACGCACAAGGGTACGGAATGTTCGGGTAGGGATAGTAGTGCTATCCTTTTTTTGGATGATTGTACCCGATGTGAAAATTGGACAAAAAAGATAGAAACGAATAGCCCGTAACCCGCCAAAACAAAGCTATTGAAGCGTGGTTTTATTTCTTTTTAAGATTTTTTTTCTTTGGTTTTTCTGCTATTGGCAATCCTCCTCCTGTTGTATTTTTTGCCATTCGCTTTTCTTCAAAATGCTTTTCAATGGCATCGCGTTTGGCTTTTACCATGGCCTTTTTCTCCTGACGAAGTTTCTCCTTCACACTCGCATTACTAGGTTTGGCGTTGATAAACTTTGAAAATCCTTCTTTCCCTTTCATCGTAGTGATTGCTTATTTTTTACAATAATGTCCCGACTCATCCAAGGGACTTTTATTTTCTAAATCAATATTATTAAAACTATTTGTACCACTCCAGCGAAACAATTTTTCGAAAAATGGGAGCCACTTGCTATCTTTTATCTGATTATAAAAATAGACTTCATGTTCCTTTTCTTTGATGCCCATGTCGTAGAGTGCCTGATCGTGCGCGCTTATGCCAAGTTCATTGAAGTAGCTTTTCATTCTGAAATACTCACAAACATTACCACTTTCGAGTCTGCCGGCAAAATAATAAGGCATAAACCAACCAATCACATAACAACTATAGCTGATAATTTTACCAACGATATGAAATCTAAACTCATAATATTTTGAGACGGGAAGTTCATATAAATGCAATAGTTCGAGCATCTCTTGACGATGGTTCCATTCGTCGATTTCGATTTGTTTGATGGCCACTTTGGCAGCCTTATCCTTTACAGAACCTGCATGGCCTTGATAAGCAAATGCTGCTGCTTTTTCAGCAGAATAAGCCATTTGAATGAGGTCGATAAGGGCAGGATGCTTAAGCTTCATCTGTATGATTTGGAATAGAAGACAAAACTAACATTAATGAGAGACTACACAACAGAAACTTAAAACTGAGTACCTCCTATGATGCATCTTTAATAGATCAATTAGTATGACTAAACATCAAATTTTATGCCCTGAGCAAGTGGCAAAGAATTGCCATAGTTGATGGTATTGGTTTGACGACGCATGTAGGCTTTCCAAGCATCAGAGCCAGACTCGCGTCCACCACCCGTTTCTTTCTCGCCACCAAATGCACCACCAATCTCAGCACCACTCGTTCCAATATTTACATTGGCAATACCGCAATCGGACCCCGCTTGTGACAAAAACTTTTCTGCTTCTTGTAAATCACGAGTCATGATAGCAGAGGATAACCCTTGCACCACGCCATTTTGAAGGGCGATGGCTTCTTCTATCGTTTTATATTTCATGATATACAAAATGGGTGCAAAGGTTTCGTGTTGTACGATTTCAAAATGGTTCTGAACCTCTGCAATGGCAGGCTGCACATAACAGCCACTTTCGTAGCCTTTGCCTTTTAGCACAGCACCTTCAATCAACATTTTACCGCCTTGTTTCTTAATTGCTGCGATGGCTTTTGTATAATTAGCGACAGCATCTTTATCAATCAATGGTCCTACATGATTTTTTTCGTCCAATGGATCACCGATTTTTACTTGTTTATAGGCAGCCACCAATCGTTTCTTCACCTCATTGTATTTGCTTTCATGAACAATCAAACGACGTGTGGTAGTACATCTCTGACCCGCCGTTCCTACTGCGCCAAAAACAGTTCCAACCACTGTGATGTCTAAATTGGCGTGCTCACTTACAATGATGGCATTGTTGCCACCTAACTCTAATAAGGATCGTCCTAAACGTCCAGCCACTGTGGCTGCTACTATCTTGCCCATTCGAGTAGAACCGGTAGCCGATACCAAAGGAATACGAGTATCCTTACTCATCAATGCACCTATTTTAGAATCGCCAATCACTAATCCTGAGATACCTTCTGGTAAATTATTTTTTTCTAATACTTCTTTAATAATATTTTGACAAGCAACGCCGCACAATGGTGTTTTTTCGGATGGCTTCCATATACAAACATCACCGCAAATCCAAGCCAGCATGGAATTCCAACTCCATACTGCCACAGGGAAATTGAAAGCAGAAATAATACCTACAATGCCTAATGGATGGTATTGCTCATACATTCGATGACCAGGGCGCTCGCTGTGCATGGTCAATCCGTATAATTGTCTTGACAGACCCACCGCAAAGTCACATATATCAATAATCTCTTGTACTTCACCTAAACCTTCTTGAAGTGATTTTCCCATTTCGTAAGAAACCAAGGCACCAAGTGCTTCTTTATGCTTTCTAAAAGATTTACCCATCTGACGAATGATTTCACCTCTTTTTGGTGCGGGCATCATGCGCCATACTAAAAAAGCTTCTTCCGCCTTTTTGACTACTTTTTCATAATCAGCAGCGGTGGCTGAAGTCACCTTCCCAATTAACTTTCCATCCACTGGACTGAAAGATTCGATAATAGGGCCACCCGCCTTTAACCATTTTACACCAGTGCTTACGCCACTATTGGTTTTTTCAATGCCTAATTCCTTTAAAATTTTGTCGATTTTCATATGTTTGAGATTATTATTAATACTGTAAACGATTATTGAAGACTTTCTGTTCCATTTACTTCATCACTAGAACTTCAAGTTTTTAATTTTTTCAAACGGATTGAGAAGATTCAAATCCAATGTAAAAGTAATTCTTTCATAAAACTTATCAATTCCAAAATGAAAATTTTGATTCTTTCTAATATTGTTGGTGATCAGCAGCGGGAAATGAATCTCAAAAATATCTTCCAATACCACGATAGAAAAACCCGCTTCTGCGAGAAAGTTAGCGCTAGTATATTTATTTAATTTTTCGTTGAATAAATAACCGGTCCCAACCGTGATAAAAGGTTTCAAGGGTATGCGCTTGGGTAGTTTCGCACTGATGTTCATACTTAACAACCACCTGTTGCTATTCCCTAATCCTGTACCAATCATCGACCTGAATCCTCCTTCTTTATTGGTAAAAACTTGATGTGATAACACTGGGTCCATGCCAGCTCTATCGAGATAAATCGCATCATAAGTAAAATCTTCATTATTTCTACCCAAATAATTCCCAACAGCTCCATTGCTACTCATGGTGAGGCTTCTGTTAGGAGGCAAAAGCCCTTTATTTATATCAATCACAGCATTTTTTTGATAAAGAAAAGTAGCAGCAAAAAAACGAAAACGAATATAACTTTTTGCTTTGTTATAAGACACATAGAAATTGGCCGTGCTTGAAAGCGTCATAAAATCTTTGCCTTGTTGAAGTGCTATGGCAAAATTATAGGGATTTATTTTCCTGCTATTCTTCCACTGAAAGGTCAATTCATTGGTATTGTAAAAATGATATTCCTTTTTGCCTTTATAGAAATCATTTTCGAATGATTCATATACCATGGAAGCGCGACCAGACAAGCTTTTATGAATATTACTGTTGGCTGATTTATTTTTGAATGCAATTGTTGTGGTATAGGCCAAGGAATAATACTCTGTTGCAAATGTTTTTTGCCTGGAAACATTATAATAATCATGATAAGAAAAACTTTGTCCATTGAGCTTGAATGTGATGCTTTCGGCCCAAGAAGGATAAATGTGATAGGCTAATTTAAAAACACCTACGGGACGTGTGGATCCGAAACCAAACATTGGGGCGATAGCATACTCAAACTTTGGTGCTGGAATCAAGGAGCTGTAGAAAAGTAAACCCAACATCCATTTATCCCCATTATTCCAAGCTAGAGCAGGCAGTATATTTAACTGCTGCTTACCAGGTGTGCGGAGCAGCCCAATCATTTTGACATCCACAGGATGAAGGAGATGAAGTCGATTATTTTTGTTTATGGCGGTATTTGAACTGCCTGATACATTGATGTTATCATTATCCTGTAATACCTCCACTGACCGTAGATTTTGCCTATTCAAGTCTACGATTAGTCGCTTCTCTGGCATTTGATACCATTCTACATTGATGCTTCCATCCTCTTTTTTTAGCGTCACAGGAATTGGACTATGAGTATTGCCTTTGTTTACAATCAAGAGCTCGCTGCTGCCATCTTTCCTATTCTTAATATGGGCAATTGTTATCTTCTGTTTTTTGGTGCTATTCAGAAAGTCGTTGAAAAACCAACTCAAATCCTGCTTAGCATATTTACTGAAGCATGTTTTGAAATCCTCTGGAGAAACATGTTTAAACATATATTGTTGGTAAAAGTCATGCATTGCCATATCAAATGCCTCAGACCCCATAAAGCTTTTCAATTGTTGAAGAATGAGTACCGTCTTGCTATATACTATACTTCCATAATTTAAAGTGCTATACGCTTCGCTAGTCAATTCGTTTGGTTGATCTTTATTTCTCGCCGCGCTATACAAATAGAAAAGTTTCTTATCGTAGTTGTTTCGAATTTTTTCTGCACCTAATAACTTAGCAATAAAACGATTTCCAAGAATGCTTTCATAAAGCTTCATATCTGGATAATACTTACTAGAATAGGCTGCCTCATAGAAGGAGTTGATACCTTCGTCCATCCATGGATGATCGCGCTCATTGCTTCCAAGAATCCCATAAAACCAATTATGACCTACTTCATGTGCAATCACGATATCCAATTCATAAGCACTTGAGGCAGATCCAATGCAGGTAACCATAGGATACTCCATGCCGCCACCAGCACTGATGGTCCCGTCAATGGCAGTACAAAAATCATAGGGATATTCCCCTACTTGTTCACTATAAAACAGGACTGACCTATTGATATACTCGATGCCCTTCTGCCATAGTCTTGCTTGCGATGCGGTATACATCACCCAGGTTGTCACCTTCCTTTTGCTCTTTGGCAGTTCCACCTCCCCTTTTCTGACATAAAATCTTTTGTCGGCAAACCATCCAAAATCATGAATATGATCTTGCACATAAGTGATGGTTTTCATTTTGCTGGAAGAAGCAGGAAATTGCAGGTGATCGATGCGCTTTTCGGGGAGGATAGAATCGCGGCTTAGTTGATCTAGGAAGTCGATCTCACTTTGTTCTTGTAAGACACCTGTCGCCCCTACAACATAATTTTCTGGAAGGGTGATTTGAACTTTAAAAGAACCAAACTCGCTATAAAATTCGCCTTGGTCTAGATAGGCCAAGGGATGCCATCCACTTTGATCATACACGGCTGGTTTAGGATACCATTGAGTGATTTGATAAGACTGACCGACATGTCCTAGCCTTGAGTAATTGGCAGGAATTTTCACATGAAATGGCGTTTGTATCAATAAGGAATCGCCAGGCAATAGCGCTTCATTTAATTCGAGAAGAGCGATATCATTCGATGTGCTAAAGGGTGTTAGCTTCAGTGTTTTGCCATTGGCTGTGAAGGATAAGGAATCGATAAAACCTCTATCCTTCTCATCAGCATAATGGAAATCTACATCACCCGTTTTAATTTTTTGTTGATTAAGAGCGGAAGTTCGGTCTTTGTATGCATTGGGCCATAGATGCATATATATGACTGATAAAGTATCGGGCGAGTTGTTCTTATAAAGAAAGGCTTCATGACCATTTAATTCGTTTGTTTGATCATTTAGACGAACTTCTATAGTATAATTGACTTCTTGTTGCCAGGATACTTGCGCATATACACCATTTATTGTGAATAAAATTATAAGGAGGCCCAAAAAGTATTTTCTATTTTGCATCAGTTAGAGTGAATTTGAATTGTAAAGTTTCGTAAAAACTATGACAAAATTTCCTTTTTTTTCGTTATTCATTAAAGTGGATTAATAATTGATATTACCTTTTACATAAATCAAAGCAAGATGTTTGACGACGAATATAAAAATGAACAAGAGGAGCATCATGAAGATGGTTTAACTGAGTTGATCAGCTCCTATGAAAATGCCGTAAATGATAATCAATCGCTTCATCTAGATCATGAAGCCTATGAGAAAATCATTGACTTTTATGAAGATAATCATAGCAGCGAGAAAGCCTTGGTGGCAGCAGAATACGCATGTTCTCAATATCCATATTCAGCGACCTTTATGATTAGAAAAGCGCAGCTGTTTATAGATTTGAGAAGATTTGAAGAGGCCAACGAATTATTGAATAGAGCTGAAATACTTGATGGCGAAGACATGAGTATCTATCTGACACGCGCCGATTTATTGGTATGGCAAGGGAAGCATCATGAGGCTATCAAGTTACTAAAAGACTATATCGAAAAAGCAGAAGACGAAGACAAAGAGGACCTGTATCTTGAACTCGCAGATATCTATGAAGACTGTGAACGCTACGATAGAGTAGTCTTTTGTCTAAAGCAAGCCATGGAGCACAATCCCAAATCTGATGAAGCATTGAATCGATTATGGTTCTGCACAGAATTGCTGGAAAACTATGATGCCATGGTCGATTTTTATCAAACCTTATTGGATAAAGATCCTTATTTGACAATGGCTTGGTTCAATCTAGCCCATTGTTATGCTGGCTTGGATTTATGGGAGAAATCGATAGAAGCATTTGAGTTTGTGTTGGCGATTGACGACAAATTTGAAGATGCCTATGTGGATTGCGCAGACATTTATTTTACCCTAAAGCAATACCGAAAAGCTATTGACCTGTACAAGAACGCGACGACCCTATCAAGGGTTTCGAAAGAAGTATACTTTCAAATAGGCATGTGCTACGAAAAATTAAAGGATTATAATCGTGCTAGAACCTATTACCGTAAATCTCTTACCATAGATTCTGATTTTGATGAAGCTTTTTTTAGAATTGGTGAATGTTATAAATTGGATAAAAGATTTGTAGAAGCCTTATCCTCTTTAGAAAGAGCCTTAAAATTGTATCCAGATAATGTTTTCTACCTAAAAGCAATTGCTGAAGTACACATAAGCACCAATGAAATAGATTCCGCTATTAATATTTTCGAAAAAATAATAGAGATTGATGGTTCTAAAAAATGGCAATGGATTGATTTGGCAAGCACTCAATTTTCGTATGAAAGAAAAATTGAAGCGATTGAAACACTTGACATTGCATTAGGTAGATTTAAAAAATTCTCAGAATTGCTATATGCAAAAAGCGCATTATTATATGCGATGGGAAGAAAAAAGGAAGCCCTAGAAATACTTCAACAAGCTTTAAGTATAAAATTTAAGCATCATTCCCTTATCTTTGGACTCAATAAACAAATGAAATACGACACCGATGTATTACATTTGATTGAGCAATATAAAAGTTAAATATGTCAATTACACTGAAACACATCCCCGAAAGAACAGTAAGACCTCGTAATCACGGACTTACTATGGTCATGGACAAAGGTCTTAGCATCAACCAAGTGCAAGATATGTTAAACACCTGTCACCCATACATAGATATGGTGAAATTGGGATTTGGAACAGCCTATGTAACACCGAATTTAGATGAGAAATTGAGTTTCTATAAAAGCAATGGCATTGCCGTTTATTTCGGTGGCACCTTGTTTGAAGCCTTCGTTTATCGTGGTCAATTTGACGATTATGTCAAAGCCATCGAAAAATATAAAATGCAATATGTAGAAGTAAGCGATGGCTCGATAGACATGGAACATGATGAAAAACTAGAGTACATCAGAAAACTTTCAAAATATGCTACTGTTATTTCTGAAGTGGGCTCGAAAGATAATAGTCACATTATTCCTCCTTACGTATGGCTTAGAATGATGAAAGCAGAGTTAGAAGCAGGTGCTTGGAAGGTAATCGCAGAAGCTAGAGAAAGTGGCACTAGTGGCATCTATATGGGCTCGGGCGAAGCAAGAGATGGTCTAGTAGAAGAAATTCTTAGTGAGGTAAAACCAGAAGATGTTATTTGGGAAGCGCCTTTAAAAATCCAACAAGAATATTTTATCAATAAATTAGGCTGCAATGTCAATCTAGGCAACATCGCTCCAAACGATGTCATTCCTCTAGAAACACTTCGATTGGGCCTTCGCTCAGATACCTTCTACAACTTTTTACCAGAAGAAATGCAACGTAAAAAGAAAAAATAATTCATCACTATTCGCATCCGTTAAAACAATTCGTGTCCATCATTGTTAATGATAGCACGAAAAATTAAGTAATATACAATACGCTCATCGCGTAAATATTCTAATAAAGTACAGATAGAAAAGATGAAAGATACCTATGGACTAGTCGGATTTCCCTTAGAACACTCCTTTTCACAACGCTATTTTAGTGAAAAATTTGAAGCACAGAAAATTAATGCAAACTATCAAAATTTTGAATTAGATACAATCATGCAGTTTCCTTCGCTCTTTCAAAAAGGCATGCATCTCAAAGGACTAAACGTTACTATACCCTACAAAGAATCTATTTTACCCTTTCTAGATGAATTGGACGAAGATGCCAAGATCATCGGCGCTGTTAATTGCATTCGATTTACAGAAAATAAATTGATAGGCTATAATACCGATCATGAAGGCTTTAGACTAAGCATCGAACCCTTGATTCAACAGTATCATCGAAAAGCCCTTATCTTTGGCAGTGGTGGTTCATCCAAATCTGTAGAATTTGCGCTGCGCAAAATGGGCATTGATTACAAAATTGTTTCAAGAAATTATACCCTCGAAAATACCATTCATTACAACGATATCAGTGGTAGTATTTTAAACGAATACAAAATTCTTATCAATTGCACCCCATTGGGTATGTTTCCAAATATCGATTCCTGCCTCCCTATCGATTTTGATTGGATCAGCGCCGAACATTTATTTTTCGATTTAGTCTACAATCCAATAGAATCAGTCTTCCTAAGAAGAGGAAGAGAAAAAGGAGCAACAACAAAAAATGGCTACGAAATGTTGACGATTCAAGCAGATGAGAGCTGGAAAATCTGGAATTTATAGTCTAATCATTCATTTTTCATTTCCTTTTTGGGCATGTAGTTTTGTGCGTCATAATTCTCCTCAAAGCATTTTCTGATCGGCACAAAACTAACGCGCCTTTTGGAGTACGCGGTACTCCTGTCAGTCGCTCATGCAATATATAAAACTCACGTTGATATATCGAGTACTTGGATACATTTTTCATACGATATTTCTCATTTCTAAAATGTTTTCTACCCTAGCAGATGTATCTTTGCTCTATCAATCCATAAGACATGAAAAAATATTTGATCAAAAACATACAAGTTGTTAATGGCAACAAAATAGAGACCAATGATGTGCTCATTCATGGTGAACGTTTTGAGAAGATAGACAAACATATTTCAAGCATAGAAAATGTAATTGAAATCAACGGTGAAGGCAAATACCTCATCCCCGGATTGATTGATGATCAAGTTCATTTTAGAGAACCAGGTTTAACACACAAAGGCAATATCTACAGCGAAGCAAAAGCAGCTGTAGCAGGCGGTATTACTACCTACATGGAAATGCCTAATACCAAGCCTCCTACCCTCAACAAATCTTTGTTAGAAGAAAAATATGCTATCGCTAAAAACCAATCCTTGGCAAACTATTCATTTTACATGGGAGCATCCAATGATAATCTCGATAATGTGTTGGGGATAGACTATTCAGATGTCTGTGGCATCAAAGTTTTTATGGGTAGCAGCACTGGAAATATGTTGGTGGATAATGAAGTGATATTAGATAATTTATTTCGAAATGCACCGGTGCTTATTGCAACGCATTGTGAAGATGAACATACCATTCAACATAATTTAGCCATTGCTAAAGCCAAGTATGGTGAGTTGATTCCTATTCATGAACATCCAATAATCAGAAGTCGAGAAGCTTGTCTTATCTCCTCTTCCAATGCTATTGAGTTAGCAAAAAAACACCAAACAAGACTTCATATTTTACATATTTCAACAGCAGCAGAATGTGATTTATTTAGCAATAAAATCCCCTTAAAAGAGAAGCGAATTACAGCGGAGGCCTGCATACATCACTTATGGTTCGATGACCATGATTATGAACAAAA
This sequence comes from Chitinophaga pinensis, assembly GCA_945897725.1. Taxonomy (GTDB): domain Bacteria; phylum Bacteroidota; class Bacteroidia; order Chitinophagales; family CAMDFR01; genus CAMDFR01. Next base: position 63,306 of record CAMDFR010000012.1, on the reverse strand, counting down.
AGGAAATTTTATCAAGTGGAATCCTGCCATAAAATCTGCTTCTGATAAAAATGCGATATGGAATGCAGTATTGGACGGAAGAATTGATGTGATTGCAACAGATCACGCACCACATACTTTGGAAGAAAAAAATGCGGCACATTATACACAAATACCAAGCGGTGGACCATTGGTTCAACATAGCTTACAAGCGATGCTTTCTTTTTATAAAGAAGGAAAAATTAGTCTAGAAAATATCGTCAACAAAATGTGTCATGATGTTGCGATTTGCTTTCAAATCAAAGAAAGAGGATTTATACAAGAGGGCTTCTTTGCAGATGCAGTTATCCTAGATTTAAATGAAAAAGAAACCGTAAGCCATTCAAATATTCTCTATTCCTGCGGCTGGAGTCCATTAGAAGGAGAAACATTTATCGGTAAAGGAACACATACATTTGTCAGCGGTCATTTAGTCTATCATCATGGAAAATTCGACGAATCTGTAAAAGGACATAGGATTAGCTTTAACAGATAATTGAATATATATACCTAAAATTCAGTAATTTTGATTCAACAAAATAATCAAGATGAAAAAACTTTTTTTACTACTAGTTTCCTGCTTTACTTTTTTTAATGGCTATTCTCAAATCACCATTACAAATGCAGATATGCCAAATACTGATGACACCATCAGATATAGCATCACTTCAGATATCAATGATTATACCCTAACAGATACAGCTTATAATTGGGATTTTTCCTCCCTGACGCCTACAGGTCAAGATCTTTACAAATTCAAAAGTGCATTAGCCATCAATCCAGCATATGTGCTTTCTTTCGGCTTTTTTGCTTTTGGAGTAAAATTAGCTGATAGTATTGGCGGTGGACCTATCATGTTTAGAAATGTCTATAATTTTTACAAAAAATCATCTACTAAATATACCATTGAAGGCTATGGAGCAGAGTTAACAGGCTTTCCCATTCCTGCAACTTATTCAGACGTAGATGAGGTATATCAGTTTCCACTGAATTATGGTAGAAAAGATACTTCTACATTCGATGTCACCATCAGCGTTCCAACAGTATTAGATCTTCGTCAGAAAGGCACAAGATATAATGAGGTAGATGGATGGGGCAGTATCACTACACCATATGGAACCTTTAATGCCATTAGATTAAAATCATTTGTAGATGAAATAGATTCGATTACGCTTTCTTTGTTTCCAACACCATTTGCCATTCCAAGAACAAGCACCACTTACAAATGGTTGTGTAATGGAGAAAAAATTCCAATACTCGAAGTTCAAGGTACTGAAACTGGGGGCCTGTTTGTTCCAACCACGATTAGATACAGAGATAATTACAGATACATTGCGCCACTTGTCTATCCAGTGGCAGATTTTGTGGCAGACAAAACGGTTTGTAATATGCTAGATACCGTATACATGACAAATAACACAGCTCCTGATTTTGGGACATCTAATTATCGTTGGACCGTAACACCAAGTACTTGTGCTTATGTTAATGGAACAACATCTACTTCTATGAATCCCAATCTACAATTCAGTGCATATGGATTGTATACAGTGGAGCTGCAGGCAGTAATACCAGGGATTTTAGGTACCGCCGATGGAGCAGATACATTGGCTAAAACAGACTATATTCTGGTGAGAGATAATACAGGAATTGAAAGCATCAATGCTAGTCAAATATTTACGGTATATCCTAATCCAGCTTCAGATATTATCTATTTTGATGAGGCTACATTGGGAACAGAAATCCAAACCATCACTATCTTCAATACAAGTGGTGCCATTGTTAAAACGATAAAAGGTCATACGACCGATCATATCAACATTGCCAATCTAGCTACCGGAACTTATACCATCGTCCTGAATGATAAGAAAAACAATAACTTTTACAGTACTTTTCAAAAAGATTAATCAATATAAAAGTTAAGAAACCGACTTATGAATATAAGTCGGTTTTTTTTGAGTTTACAAAGTTTGAACTTTATCATCGAAGTTGTGTTATAAGAGTAAAATCAAAAGATGGGCAAGTACAGTATAAAAGATGTAGAGACTTTATCAGGTATCCAAGCGCATACTTTAAGGATATGGGAACAGCGATACAACTTCATTCAGCCAGAAAGGACTGATACCAACATAAGATACTACTCCGATCAACAGCTCATATATATATTGAATGTGGCATTTTTAAACCAAACGGGATATAAAATTTCGAAATTGGCTAAGATGTCATCCAATGAAATTAATGATGAAATAGCACATAAGTTATTAGTACAAGAAAGTGACGATATCAATATTCATGCACTGCACTCTTCCATGATAGACTTTGATGAGGCTAAATTTAACATGGTCATTTCAAATTCCATAGAAAAAAATAGCTTTGAGCACACTGTTAATAATCTTATCCTTCCATTTTTAGAGAAAATTGGTGTTCTGTGGAGAATTGGAACCATCAACCCAGCACAAGAACACTTCATGACGAGCTTGATCCGACAAAAAATAATTGTTGCTATTGATGGATTGCCCACCAATAAGGAACTCAAGAATAAACGATGTATTTTATATCTTCCTGAAGGAGAATTTCATGAATTACCACTCTTATTGGCAAGTTATAAATTAAAAAAACATAATCATCAAATCATTTATATGGGGGCTTCTTTGCCTTTATTGGACCTCAAGAAAGCCATTGAATTTACCAAACCAGAAGTGCTGTTAACGATAGTCACGATTTCTATGCACGACCAAACGATAGACGAATATCTCGATATGATTTCAAGCTCATTCGGATCATGCAAAATTATTGCTGGAGGAGCCCAAATGAAATCTAGTCTCATCAATCATCCAAGAGTTCGGAAAATAAATAGTTTTCTCGATCTACTAACGATTGCAGGCTCATTATAGTCCTATTAGCTTCCAATTCCTTGCTTTTCATAGATTAATAAATTTCCCCTCTTCCACAGGTATCAATGCCCATACTTTTCATAGATTGATGAATCATACCAAAGTTTACATACTTGGATAAAGAAATCATAGCATGTTCTTAGTTTTGTTTAATCTTTTACGCGTTTCATTAAACATTTTATTAGACTAGCATTCAATACTTTATACAAATATTGATCAATAAAGTGCGCTGACACATACGGAAATTGATATTTTGTTTAACTTTGCATTGTAAATCTTAAACAAAACTATTTTACATAATTTAGACATCATGACAAAATCAGAATTTTACACTCAGCTTCCATTACTTACGAAATCCCTGAAACCATTTGCATTTAACATGACAAAAAACAGTGAGGATGCAGAAGATTTAATACAGGATACAATCTACAGAGCGCTAAAAAACTTTGAAAAATTTAAGCCAGATACCAATCTAAAAGCTTGGTTATACACTGTGATGAAAAATATTTTCATCAACAATTACAGAAAAAAATCGAAGTATCAAATGGTGACTGACCCTGTTGACAATGATATACTTCTAAACAACTGTAAAATAAAAACATATAACTTGGCTGATAGGCAATTGCTACAAGAAGAATTGAATATGGTTTTAAAGTCTATTAAGCCAGAATTGAGCAAACCCTTCGTAATGCATCACGAAGGCTTCAAGTATGAAGAAATTTCTAGCAGTCTAGAAGTTCCATTAGGCACGGTAAAAAGTAGAATTTTCTTAGCGAAAAAAGAAATGCAACAAGTACTAGTGAATAAGGGAATCGACAGTACTTACAAGTTTTAAATGTTTTTTGGTAAATTAGATATAGGTCGGACCATCGGTCCGACTTTTTTATGTCCAATGGATTTATAATCACAGAGAGTTAGATTAGTTTATAACTTTGTACCGATGGCACAATCTGTCAATCATTTTAATTTTACATTATGAAATTTCACAAGAATCTTTTTCAACCTATACTTTATACCCTTCATCAGATTTTTTTCCAAGAAGTAAAAGATCATGTTGCCGTTCAAAAAATGCTTGAAAGTCAGCCAAAATGGGGCTCACGAGACCGAAAAGCAGCCGCTAACTTCACCTATGAAATTACAAGATACTGGCGAAAGTATTGGTATCTATTGAACTTGGCTCCTTCGCAAAATCTTGAACTCATGTGGGGATTGATTGCTGTGTGGATGATAGTACATGACGAGGACTTACCTGAATGGTCCGAATTAAAAGCATTTGATCCAGAAAAAATACGAGAAAGGATCTCTGAAAGTGCTACGATATTTGCTGTTAAGGAGTCTATTCCTGATTGGCTTGATGCCATAGGTAGAAAACAACTTGGCACCAAGTGGGAAGCAGAAATGGTGGCACAAAACCAAGAAGCAGCCTTAGTCTTGAGAGTAAATAGTTCGAAAATAAAAGCTGAGAAGGTGGTTGACATGTTGCTTCGCGAAGACGTAGTAGCAACTAGTAGTCCGGAATTGCCATCTGCCCTTGTGCTTGACAAAAGGATTAACCTACAAAACAATGCCATGTACAAAGAAGGAATGTTCGAAGTTCAAGATATTTCTTCGCAAATGGTTACCTTGCTCTTGGATATTAAGGAGGGGCAAATTGTCATAGATGCCTGCGCCGGTGCTGGTGGTAAATCCTTGCATATGGCAGATATCATGCGTAATAGTGGTCGAATTATAGCAATGGATATAGAAATTAAAAAGCTTAAAGAGTTACAAAGAAGGGTTGAGAAAGCTCGATTTAATAAGGTAGAAACGGTGGTATTGGCTGATCCTAAAATGATAGAAAGGTACCGATTGTTTGCAGATAGATTACTCTTAGATGTTCCATGTAGCGGCTCTGGCGTGTTTCGCAGAAATCCAGATGACAAGATCAAACTTAGTGCTGAAAAATTAGAAAAACTTGTTGTAACGCAACAAAAAATTCTTGCCACTTACCCAGAAATGTTGAAGAAAGGCGGTATCATGGTCTACGCCACATGTAGTGTTTTACCCATAGAAAATGAACAACAAATCAATAGATTTCTTGAGGAAAATCCTAATTTTAAATTAATAGAAAGTAAGAGTATTTTGACCTCTGAAACAGGATATGATGGTTTCTTTATGGCTAAATTGATGAAAAGCTAGTAAGCCAATCATTAATTATACTTACAGAAATTAGATCACATTTTTGGGCCCTTCTTTGAGAAAATTACCAAAACTTAGGGATGAATCTAGGAACTCGTTTGATATAGTCTTTGTATAGTGGATATTTTTCCAAAGAAATATTTTCGCTAAAATCTGCACTACCTTGAAACAATATCACCAAAAGCACAGCACCCGCTAAGGACCAATTAATCCAACTACCTGTAGCAATCACACTGAATAAGTAGAAAGCGATCCAGATGCTTTGCTCTGAAGCGTAATTTGGATGTCTAACCTTGCCCCATAGTCCTGTATCAATGAATCCTTTTGCATATTGATCACCCAAAGCTTCGCCAGCATTTTTCCTTCTGTACTTTTCAGTTTGATAATTATACTGCTGTTGATCCCCTATTGTTTCAATCACTATAAGACCTATCATTACTAGCCCAACAATCAGATCCCAAATGCCCAATGGCTTATCCTTGCCTTGCCATGCTACCACTGCAGGAAGAGTGAATAAAAAAATCAATGTGAGCTGATAAAAAGAGATAAAGAATAGATTGAATAAAGTCCATCTAATTTTCCCACTTAAAGCAGGATTCTTCTTCAACACTTCCCAGCGATAATCTTCCTCCCCTGTCCAAAATTTCCAAGAATATCCTCCTCTCCTTCCAAAGTTATAGGTCAATCTTACTGCCCAAATAGTCACTAAAACCGCCATAAGAGTCATTCTCGGATCAAAATCTCCTTTATAGGCAAAGTACCAAACATATACCATAGGAATCACACTCCAAAGCTTATCGACCTGGCTGCAATTATCAGTAATCAAACTTAGGACAAAACAAGTGCTCGCAACACCAATCATTAAGTATGTCATATTCATCAGCATCTCTTTTTGTGCTGGTTCCAATGGGTCGTCAAATTTGAAGGCAACAATAGGAATGACAATAACTGCGAAGAGTAATAAAAAAATAGTTTTTAACATAAATCTTGGTTTCTAATGAGATACAAAGTAACGATGAAAAATTTAATAAATACTAGTGTCATTGATTTGGTAGAAAAGAAAACACTAAATAATTGAAACAAGAAAACCTCCAAATTGTTTAAAAGGTCTCAAAATCATTTCAATTGGCTTTTGATGAAACATGACAACGTCTAAAGTTTAAAGGACAAAAAAATACTATTTAATTCTGACAATCGTTATTTATTGCATGCGCTCACTTCATTTAATTTCCATTTTTATCTTTTACCCAATAGCTTTTGTGTCTGCACAAGAGATAGAATACACCTTCAATGCGAGTCAAAATGAAAATGAGGTATACTTGAATTGGGTGATTGCCCAAGGTAACTCCTGTGATGGAACTGACATTGAAAGAGCCTTCGACACTTCACAATTCGAAAAAATAGGAAGTATATATGGTATTTGTGGTAGTGCTGATTTTTCGCAGCATTATAGCTTTATGGACATCAGGCCGATTCCAAACTCCATCAATTATTATCGCCTTGTTTTTGGAGGAAGACAATATTCTTCTCTAGCATCTGTTTATTTTGTTGCTTATAATAACTTTGGTTACTCCGTCAATAATACAGCAGAGCATACCACCATCTACTTCCTGACGAATACCATTCAAAAGTTGAGGTTTATTCTAGCAGATATGAATGGGAGAATTCTTTCGGAGGTGGATGAGATTATGGAAAGCAAAGTACAAATTGACAATAATAATTTACACCATGGCTTCTATGTCTTTATGCTAACAGATGCGAGAGGATATAAATTACAGAGAGGTAAAATTTTTATTGATTGATGGAAGCAGAAAAGGATTGTTCCTTGATGCATTTACGAAGGCTCTCCTTCCAATAAGGAATGTCTATTCCGAATGTTGATTTTATTTTAGCCTTATTAAGCACACTATAGGATGGACGCTTTGCAGGCGTTGGATATTGTGATGTTAAAATGGGTCTAACATCACATTGAATTCCTTGCAATTCAATCAGCTCTTTTGCAAAGTCATACCAAGAAGCTACCCCTTCATTCGAATAGTGATAAATTCCATAATCGCTTGCATTGCTATCAATAATTTTAACGATTGCCTCTGCCAAATCATTGGCGAATGTTGGCGTGCCTATCTGATCAAAAACAATATTGAGGGAAGATTTTTCTTTGGCAAGTTTACTAATTGATTTCAAAAAATTGCTACCAAAATTTGAATATAGCCAAGACGTCCGAATGATAAAGTGCTTTGTATTTTCAGCTTGTACAGCCTTTTCACCTTCATATTTTGATTGTCCGTAGACATTGATAGGTCGACAAAGATCTTCTTCACTTAATGGTGTAGAAGAGGAACCATCAAAAACAAAATCGGTAGAAATATGAATGATTGGAATCTTTAAGGCAGCGGAAACTTTCGCTACATTTCTAGCGCCATCTTTATTGATCTCAAAAGCCCTTTTTTGGTCAGATTCAGCCTTGTCTACCGCTGTGTATGCAGCACAATTTACGATATAGTCAGGTGCATGATCTCCAAGATAAAGTTGCACTTTTAAAAAGTCTGTTATGTCTAAATCGGTATGTGCTGTATTGATAATTTCGAATCTATCTCTTTGTTGGCTGCACAACATGCTTATGGCAGAACCGAGTTGGCCACTTGCACCAGTGATAAGAATTTTCTTGATGGACATTTTACTACGTAATTATAAAAAAATCAAAATATCTTGGGCATCAGCAAATGCTGGTAAGTTAGCATCTTTTTCAGAAATAATCATTTCATCCTTAGGAAAGGGTATTGCAATATCAAGCATTGGGTCGAGTATGGAAATGCCTCTATCATTCTCCTTATCATAAAAATTATCACATTTATATGAAAACTCAGTATTGTCTTTTGTCACAATAAATCCATGTGCAAAACCTCTCGGAATAAATAGTTGCCGTTTATTTTGCACATTCAAGACAATAACAAATGATTTGCCATAGGTATCGGATTTCTTTCTGCAATCAACGACTACATCTATTACTTCACCACTTAAGACAGTGACTAATTTGGCTTGTGCTGATGCCCCATTCTGAAAATGCAAACCCCTCACGACTCCTCTATGGGACAAAGAACGATTATCTTGGACGAAAGTCGCATCAATATTTCCTTCCTTTAGAAAGTGTCTTTTATTGTATGTTTCCATAAAATAACCTCTACTGTCCTCAAAAATTTTTGGTTCAAAAATCTTCATACCTTCAAATCCTGTTTCTATAAAGGGCATATCAAATTAAGTTATAGATAAATAAAAGTTAAAATATAGATTTATGCTAGTACATCTTAGCGAAGTAATCTACAGTAATTGGCAAACCCTCCTCAAATTTGAATTTGGGATCATAGTCCAGAAGTGTTCTAGCTTTAGAAATATCGGCTAATGAATTTTTAACATCACCCTTTCTAGCCTCTCTATAAGTTGGCTTGTGCTCCGCTTTCAAAATTTCCTGAATTTTATTGTACAAGTAATTGACAGAAAATTTCTCTCCAACCGCAATATTATAAATTTGATTCACTGCCGCAGTGTTGGTAGTTAATAAGGCCTTCACATTAGCTTGAACGGCATTTTCAATGAAAGTAAAATCACGACTTTGTTCACCATCACCATCAATAAAAACGACTTCTTTGTTAATTGTTTTGGACACAAAAATCGGAATTACGGCAGCATAAGGATTATTCGGATCTTGTTTTGGCCCAAAGATGTTAAAGTATCTGAGTCCAATAATTTCCATTCCATAGGTACTTCCAAAAACCTTTGCATAAAGTTCATTGGTTAATTTAGTTACTGCATAAGGCGAAAGTGGACTACCAATGACATCTTCAAATTTTGGCAATGCAGGATGGTCGCCATACACCGAAGAAGAAGAAGCAAAAACAACGCGCTTGATATTGGAATCTTTGGCTGCAATGAGCATATTCAAAAAGCCAGTCACATTGGCTGCATTGGATCTGGCAGGGTCCGCAATACTTCTTGGTACTGATCCAAGTGCCGCCTGATGCGTAATCATATCGATGCCCTTACACGCCTGAAGGCAAGTACCAATGTTAGCTATATCACCTTCTATGAATTCAAATCGACTATCTGTTTCGTACTTAGCAATATTTTTATAGTTGCCATTACTTAAATTATCCAAAACGCGCACCTTACCAGTTCCGTATTTCATTAAATATTCTACAATATTTGATCCGATGAAACCTGCCCCACCTGTCACTAAAATATTTAACTTAGATAAGTCAGCAGTATGATATGGAATATTGTACATGAGGCTATCTGTTTGAGTATTGTCCTTCATAATATTTTTTATAATTTCCGCTTGTTACATTATTCATCCATTCATCATTTGCTAAATACCATTCTACGGTCTTTTCTAGACCTTCTTCAAATTTAACAGATGGCATAAAACCTAGCTCTTTATTTATTTTTGTGGCATCAATGGCATATCTTAAGTCGTGCCCTGGACGATCTTTGACGAATGTAATCAATTTTTCAGCGCTACCGATTTCTCTTCCTAATTTTTGGTCCATGATTCGACACAACTCCTTAATCAAATCAATATTTTGCCATTCATTAAAACCTCCAATATTATAAGTATCCCCATTCTTTCCTTGATGAAAAACTAGGTCAATTGCTCTTGCATGATCTGCCACCCAAAGCCAATCGCGAGTATATTTACCATCACCATACACTGGCAAGGCTTTTTCATTTTTGATATTGTGAATGCAAAGTGGTATGAGCTTTTCGGGGAATTGAAAAGAACCATAGTTATTTGAACAATTAGAAATAACGACAGGTAAGCCATAAGTGTCGTGATATGCTCGAACAAAATGATCTGAGCTGGCCTTAGAAGCTGAATAAGGGCTATGCGGATCATAGGATGTGCTTTCTGTAAATAGGCCCTCTGTTCCTAAAGATCCATAGACCTCATCTGTGCTGACATGATAAAATCGCTTTCCCTCATGATTACCATTCCAAATATTTTTTGCTGCATTTAAAAGATTGACGGTACCAATCACATTCGTGAATACAAATTCAAGTGGATTGCTAATAGAGCGGTCTACATGGCTTTCGGCAGCGAGATGAATGACTCCATCAAATTGATGCTTTGTGAATAAATCGTTTATAAAAGCGCCATCGACGATATCACCTAGTATGAATTTATAATTAACATTAGACTCAATATCCTTGAGGTTTTCTAAGTTTCCAGCATACGTAAGTTTATCAAGATTAAAAATCTTGTATGTCGGATAATTATTCAAGAAACCTCGCACTACATGAGATCCTATAAATCCTGCGCCTCCTGTTATGAGTATTTTCATTTTGATTAAAATTTTAATTACTCAGATTAGAAAGACCAGTATGTTAAGTTTTTAATATCATTTCTAAAAATGCCTTTGATATCAATTAAAATGCCTCTATCGTCTTTCATAAATTTCGTAATTTCTGACTCGTTCATTTTTGTGTAATCATTATGATTAACTGCAATGATAATTGCATCGTAATCATTGGTAGGCAAATCCAATAAATCAAAACCATATTCATGCTTTACCTCCTCTTTATCTGCATAGCAATCTACTACGTCAACAGAGATCGAATAGGATTTCAATTCGTCAATCACATCAATAACTTTACTATTTCTTATATCACTAACATTTTCTTTGAATGTAGCGCCCATCACCAATACTTTAGAACGACCAGGTTGCTTGTCCGCTTTGATCAATCGTTGAACGAGCTTTTTAGCAACATAAGCTCCCATGCTATCATTTATTCTACGACCACTTAAAATAACCTCTGGCTTATAACCTAAGGCTATGGCCTTATACGTTAAATAATATGGATCTACACCAATACAATGACCACCAACTAATCCTGGACTAAATTTTAAAAAATTCCATTTCGTTCCAGCTGCTTCTAATACTTCATATGTATTGATATTCATGCGATCAAAAATCTGTGAAAGTTCATTCATGAGCGCAATATTTACGTCTCGTTGAGTATTTTCGATAATCTTAGCTGCTTCTGCAACCTTTATACTACTTGCTTTGTGGACGCCAGCTTGCACTACAATTTTATAGACATCTGCAATGATATCTAAGGACTCCTTATCACAACCAGATACCACTTTCAATATTTTAGTAATCGTATGCTCTTTGTCACCTGGATTAATTCTTTCAGGGGAGTAACCAATTTTAAAGTCTGTCACCATTTTGAGTCCTGTTATTTTCTCTAAAACTGGAACACAATCTTCTTCTGTACATCCTGGATAAACAGTGGATTCATACACCACATAGTCACCTTTTTTCAACACCTTAGCAATAGTAGTCGATGCTCCAAGCACTGGCTTCAAGTCTGGAACTTTGTGAATATCTACAGGAGTTGGAACGGCTACAATAAAAAAAGTAGCTTCCTTCAAATCATCTATATTGCAGGTGAATTGAATATCTGTGCCATTAAATGCTTCTTTTTCCAATTCGCAAGAAGGATCGATTCCTTGCTTCATCAATTCCACTCTCTGTGCATTGATATCAAAACCAATAACAGATATCTTTCTTGCAAATTCTAAGGCAATCGGTAAGCCAACGTAACCTAATCCAATCACTGCTAATTTCGTTTCTTTCTTTAATAACTTTTCGTAAATATTCATTTTTTGTCTTGTATTTTATTTATGAAAATCTTGTAACTATATTTTTTTCTAGAGAATACGTTTGATTACTTTCTTCACAGATTGCGATGCCTTCGTTATTAAAATGGAGTCTATGCCCATACTCACCTACCCATCCAATCTGTTTGGCTGGATTGCCAACCACCAAGGCAAAATCTGGGATATTTTTTGTAACCACAGCACCAGCACCAATAAAAGCATATTGCCCAATATCGTGACCACAAACAATAGTTGCGTTGGCACCAATGGAGGCTCCTTTTTTTACAGTAGTTTTCGCATATTGGTCTTTGCGATTAACGGCAGACCTTGGATTGATAACGTTTGTGAATACCATAGAGGGTCCTAAAAACACATCGTCTTCACAAGTCACGCCGGTATATATGGAAACATTGTTTTGAACTTTTACATTATTTCCTAAAATGACTTCCGGAGAAATCACCACATTCTGACCTATATTACAGCGTTCTCCAATCGTGCAATGAGACATGATATGACTGAAATGCCAAATTTTAGTACCATTACCAATATGGCATCCTTCATCTATAAATGCTGTTTCGTGTGCAAAAAAATCTTTCATATTACTTACTTATAAATTGATCAAAATTATTGTGTTCCTTATTATATAGCTCTTCCTTTGATAAAGATTGAAAATATTGATAAGTAATCTTTAAGCCTTCTGCTCTATCTACTTTCGGTTCCCAACCTAAAATACTCCTTGCTTTTGTAATATCTGGTTGTCTTTGCATAGGATCATCTACAGGCAAGTCCTCATAAATAATTTTTTGATTGGCCCCAGTAAGTTTAATGATCTCCTCAGCAAATTGTAAAATAGTGATTTCGTCGGGATTGCCAATGTTTACAGGATAAGCATAGTCACTCATCAACAAGAGATAAATTCCTTGAATCAAATCATCTACATAACAAAAAGATCGCGTCTGGTTACCTTTTCCGAAAACGGTCAAATCCTCGCCACGCAATGCCTGACCAATAAAGGCAGGAAGTACTCGACCATCGTTCAATCTCATTCGTGGTCCATAGGTATTGAAGATTCTGATGATTCTAGTTTCTAAGCCGTGATAACGATGGTAGGCCATGGTGATGGCTTCTTGAAATCGCTTTGCTTCGTCATACACACCTCGAGGTCCAATAGGATTTACATTGCCCCAATATTCTTCTGTCTGAGGATGTACAGTGGGATCACCATAAACCTCTGATGTAGATGCTACAAGTATCCTAGCATTCTTTGATTTTGCTAAACCAAGTACATTATGGGTTCCTAAAGAGCCTACTTTTAATGTTTGAATGGGAATTTTTAAATAGTCAATAGGGCTTGCTGGAGAAGCAAAATGCAAGATATAATCCAAAGGACCTGCCACATGAATAAACTTGGTGATATCATGATTATAGAATGTAAACTCTTTGAGTGGAAACAAATGTTCAATATTTGTAAGACGTCCAGTGATTAAATTATCCATGGCAACCACATCAAAACCCTCTTTGATAAATCGATCACATAAATGTGAGCCCAGAAAACCGGCTGCACCAGTGATTAGAATTCTTTTTTTTGCCATTTAGTTTATGGTTTGTCTACCGATGCTTTCATAATAAAATCCCATTTCCCTCATTGCATCCTTGTTAAAAATATTTCTTCCATCAAATACAACTTTGGCTTTCAATGAAGATTGTATCATTTCAAAATCAGGTGTTCTAAATTCACTCCATTCGGTCATAATCAATAAAGCATCTGCGCCTTGTAAGGCATCATACTGATTATCACAGAAATTCACTCCATCACCAAAAACCTTCGCTGTGTTTTTCATTCCTTCAGGATCATATGCATTGATTTTGGCACCAGCTAATAATAATTCTTGAATCACAAATAAAGCAGGTGCTTCTCTGATATCATCAGTGTTTGGTTTAAAGGACAAGCCCCAAATAGCAAAGGTCTTAGCACTCACATCACCATTATATTTTTTCAAGATTCTGTGTAGAAAAATTTCTCTTTGACGCTGATTTACTTGCATTACAGACTTCAGGATGTCGAATTCATAATCATGATCCAAGGCTGTTTTATAAAGTGCCTGAACATCTTTGGGGAAGCAAGAACCACCATAACCAATACCTGGAAATAAAAATCTATTTCCAATTCTTGTATCTGTTCCAATGCCTTTTCTCACCATGTCGACATCCGCTCCTGTTAGTTCACAAAGATTTGCAATCTCGTTCATAAAGCTAATTTTGGTTGCTAAAAAAGAGTTAGCAGCATACTTCGTCATTTCTGCAGAGCGCTCATCCATAAAAATAATTGGATTGCCTTGTCGAACAAATGGCTCGTACAATTGATTCAATATTTTTCTTGCCTTCTCTGAACTTGTACCAATCACCACTCTGTCAGGTTTTAAAAAGTCATCAACCGCCACCCCTTCACGCAAAAATTCAGGATTAGAAACTACGTCAAATTCTACCGTTGCATTTTTCAGAATCATTTCCCTCACTTTATCAGAAGTCCCCACTGGTACAGTACTCTTATCAACAATGACTTTATACTCTTTCATTATTTTACCTAAGTTTTCTGCAACCCCTAAAATATATTTTAAGTCAGCAGATCCATCTTCCCCGGGAGGAGTAGGCAAGGCCAAAAATATAATTTGAGCATGTTCAATCGCAGCCTCAATATCCGTTGTAAAATGCAATCTATGCTTCTCTACACTTCTGTGGAAAATCAATTCTAATCCAGGTTCAAAGATGGGTATAATACCATTTTGTAATTGCTCTACTTTATGAGCGTCAATATCTACACAAGTTACTTCATTACCTGTTTCGGCAAAACAAGTTCCGGTTACCAGACCCACATAGCCCGTGCCTATTACTGCTATTTTCATAAATAATTCTTATAGAATTTTAAAACATTATCTGTGATATATTTCAACTGCTCTTCTTGCATTTCAGTATGAATAGGCAATGATAGCACTCTTTCTGTAAGCCAATCTGTCGTAGACAAATCTCCAAAAGAAGCACCAATTTCGTCAAACATTTTTTGTTTGTGTGCAGGAATTGGATAGTAAATCATGCTTGGAATCCCTGCTTCTTCAAGACTTTTCTTCAATGCATCTCTATCGGTATCTATCAATTGAAGGGTATATTGATGGAATACATTGTATGAATAATCAACAGTTTTAGGGGTAATAATATGCGGATGTTGAGCGAAGGCGGCATTATAATAATCTGCCACTTTACGTCTTGCGATACAATAATTATCTAATTGTCGTAACTTAACTCTAAGCACAGCGGCCTGAATAGAATCTAGGCGGGAATTACAACCTACCACATCATGATAATACTGCTTGCTTTGTCCGTGATTTGCTATCATTCTGATTTTAAGTGCCAACTCATCATTGTCTGTCATCATGGCACCACCATCACCATAGCATCCTAAGTTCTTCGATGGAAAAAAAGAAGTACAAGCTATGTCAGACATAGATCCGGTCTTCTTTTTGCTGCCGTCTGAAAAAGTATAAGTTCCTCCAATGGCTTGAGCATTGTCTTCAATTACAGGCAGATGATGCTTCTTAGCTATGGCCAAGAGTGGCTCCATATCAACAGATTGACCATAAAGATGTACTGGCACTATTGCTTTCGTTTTGGGAGTAATAGCTGCTTCAACTTTTGAGATGTCCATTGTAAATGTTTCCTTATCGACTTCTACAAAAACCGGCTTTAGATTAAGTAGAGCAACCACTTCTACAGTGGCGATATAAGTAAATGATGGAGTGATCACCTCATCGCCTGGTTTCAAACCAAGTGCCATCAATGCGATTTGCAAAGCATCAGTTCCGTTTGCAACACCTATAACATGTTTTACGCCTAAGTAGCTGGCTAATTCTTTTTCAAATTCTACTACTTCTGGACCTTTAATAAATTGTGCCTTTGAAATAACCCCTTGGATTGCTGAATCTATCTCCGGTTTGATTTTCTCATACTGGGTAATGAGATCAACCATTTCTATTTTTTTCACTGAATATATTTACGTTTAAAACGAACGTAAAAGTAGTGTAATTTATGTACAAAAGCGAAAGAGAAGTGTGTTAGTGTATCACAAATTTTATGCATCGAATTCGAAAGTTTCAGCACACATAAAACCATCCTATAAATTTAATGAAACATAATGACAGTATGGGTATTCTTTAAGGCAGTATAGGTCAATTTAGAGGACATAAGCTAGGCTTTCTAAGCTTTGCTTTTAGATTATCATAATATATACATAGTTTTTTGTATATATCTGTAAAATATTGATTAATTATATTTTTTTATAAACCTCTTTATAGAGCAACAATCACCAAGTCATCAAAACTGAAAGTGATGCATCTCTCCTCTACAGATTTTCAATTGTTGGGATGTAGAGTAAATATTTTGAGTGGAACTCCACCTCTGGGAACAATTCGTTAAATCGAAAGAAGAGAATCATAAGTCCTAGGATTCGATAAATACTTTTTACAAGGTTGACATATCAAACATCAATTGTACAAAATATCACAAACCAATTCTTTTAACAACTCATTAGGCTCTGCATTCCCATTCCCTAGGCCCTTTGAACGAAGATCCATCTCAGCAATTTTTAGCAATATTTTCTCATTTTTTTCAATAGAGAAATGTTTCAAAGCTGCTTTATATTGCTTCAACGCATCGGCCCACAAACGAAATTCGCTCATCAACTCTTTATCACTAATGCCTCTCTTATATTGCATCAAATAAAGGGTGGTAAAATAAGTTTGTAAGGCCATTAAGGTTAAAATAAGTGGATTGGATTTTTCATTCGAAGCAAAATATTGAACAATACGAATTGTTTTCTCAACATCTTTAAATGATAAGGCTTTCTGCAATTCAAAATTATTATAATCCTTACTAATGCCAATATTATTCTCTACATCATCTATTGTAATTTGCTCGCCTTTATTTTTATTGAGCAATAGCTTCTCAATCTCATTGGTAATCACGCTAATTTCATTGCCCAAATATTCCGCCATCATCTGAATAGCTGGAGGGGTGGCTTTATAATTCAAAGAGCCTAAATATTGCTCTATCCAAGCAGGCACTTGGTTCTCATAGATTCTTTTCGTTTCTAAAACTACGGCATTTTTAAGAAGAATGTTGGTGACTTTCTTTCTCCTGTCAAGCTTACGACCCTTTACTGCCATTACAAGAATGGTCGACTTGATTGGCTTTTCAAAATATTTTTCGAATTCTTCTAACTTCTTGAGATGTTGAGCTTCTTTCACGATCACCACTAAATATGGACTCATCATAGGTGGCCGATATACCTCATCAATCAATTGCCCTATGCTTATTTCACCTCCATAAAGCACTGTTTGATTGAAAGATTTTTCGCCATCGCTCAATACTGTATTTTCAATAGCTTCCGTAATTTTATCAATAAAATAGGGCTCTTCTCCACATAAATAATATACGGGGGCAAACTTTCTAGCATGTATATCCTTTAGTATGGATTCGTAGGTCATAACTTGTTTTTATTTTTTTCGAACGGTACGTTGCTCAATTCTTTTCTCATAATCTTTACCCTGAAAAATACGCTGTACAAAAATACCTTGGGTATGAATGTGATCTGGATCAAGCTCACCCAATTCTACCAATTCTTCGACTTCGGCAATGGTTATCTTACCCGCCATCGCCACCAATGGATTAAAATTTTGAGCGGTTCCCTTATAGACAAGATTGCCATGTCTGTCTCCCTTCCATGCTTTCACAATCGCAAAATCTGCCGTAAGTGCCGGCTCAAGAACATACCAACGTCCGTCAATCTCTCTTGTTTCCTTGCCTTCTGCCACCTCCGTACCATAACCAGTTGCCGTAAAAAATGCTGGTATTCCTGCACCGCCTGCGCGTAATTTTTCCGCCAAACTGCCTTGAGGCGTGAGTTCTACCTCTAATTCACCACTGAGTAATTGTCTCTCAAACTCAGCATTTTCTCCCACATAAGAGGAAATCATTTTTTTTACTTGGTGCTGTTGCAACATCCGTCCTATTCCGAAATCATCCACCCCAGCATTGTTAGAGATACAGGTGAGGTTATTGATTTTGGAATCAACCAAGGCATTGATGGTATTTTCTGGAATGCCACATAAACCAAAACCTCCCAGGGCTATGGTCATGCCAGCTTCTATGCCTGCAATGGCTTCCTTTGCGTCTTTTACTTCTTTGTTCATGGGGTATTTATTAAGGTTTACGCTTCTTTCAAAAGTAAATGTAAGAAGTTATTGCTGATAAATAAAGTAAGATTTGAAAATAGAAGCCTGCTCAGTTCTACTGAAAACTTTCTATAAACTGATAAACATCATATTTGTCGAGTCAGAAAATGAACTAACTTTGTAGCATCATTTTTGTTCACCCTGCCAGTGATTCTAAGATTCGTTCTGGAACGCAAGACTAAAAATTGAAAACATGAAACCACTTCACAACAGAATCTCCCAAGAGGAGTTGAAAGCATTGCTTTTCAAAGAAACAGAGCATAGAAAAACCATTTCCTTCTATCAATACTTTGATATCGAACATCCAAAAGAATTTAGGGATGAGCTGTATAAAAATTTAACTGAACTAAAAGTTTTTGGAAGAATTTATCTAGCCAACGAAGGCATCAATGCCCAGATAAGCGTTCCTGAAAGCAATGTTGACGCATTTAAAAACTACTTATACTCTATACCTGGGCTCGACCAGTTACGATTAAATATCGCCGTAGATGATGATGGAAAAAGTTTTTGGGTACTGAAGATAAAAGTGCGACCTAAAATTGTGGCAGATGGCATTGACGATCCTACTTTCAATATGAGCAATAAAGGAAAATATGTGCGCGCGGATGCATTTAATGAAATGACCAAAGATCCTGATACTGTTATTGTAGATATGCGAAATCATTACGAATATGAGGTTGGACATTTTAAAAATGCTATCGAAATTCCTTCGGATACTTTTAGAGAACAATTACCGATGGCAGTAGAAATGCTGCAGGATAAAAAAGATAAAAACATCATCATGTATTGCACTGGTGGCATCCGTTGCGAAAAAGCAAGTGCCTACATGTTGCACCATGGATTCGATAAGGTTTATCATGTGGAGGGTGGTATCATTCACTACGCCAACATGGTAAAAGCACAAGAGATTGAAAATAAATTTATTGGGAAAAATTTTGTTTTTGATGAAAGATTGGGTGAAAGAATTAGCGATGATATCATTGCCGCTTGTCATCAATGCGGTGCTCCCTGCGATGACCATACCAACTGTAAAAACGAGGCATGCCACCTCCTATTTATTCAATGTAAAAAATGTGCAGAACAATATCATGGTTGTTGCAGTGAAGCCTGTCAAGAGGTACTCAATTTACCAGAAGAAGTTCAGAAGGAATATAGAAAGGGAATCGATAAAGGTCAGATGATATTCAATAAGAGCAAGCAAAATAGATTGCGTCCACGACTCAATGAAGGCTGATTTACTTAGATTGTTTAATGATTCGATAGCGTTTGTTGTACGGTCTTTCCACTTCAAGGATATAGATTCCGTTGGCTAAGTCACGCATATCAATGGCCTCCTCCTTCACAGTAAAAGTCCCTGTTAAAAGTTCTTCGCCAAGAGCATTCATTAGTCTATACGCAACTTTATCTAGGCTCAAAGTTCTCCCTTTCACAAAACAAAATTCACCGGTTGGATTCGGATATAGACAAAGATCAAATACATCTTCTACAAGATCAAATGTATGTAGCGGCGCATTTATATAGCCATTCAAATACGTACTAAAATCAAAAATATGGAAGGCTTGTGGACTATTTATCAATGAGCCCTGTACAAAACGCTCATTCGTCATATAGTATTTCAAGCCATTGCTGGTGGCGATTCCTTCTATTTGATGAATAGCCAATGCATTGATGTCTAATCTTCGCTTATTAGCGCCAAAAAAATCCTGCTGCTGAAAATCATAACATAGATAAGTAAATGGTAGCAGCAAGTTACTATAACCACAAAGCACTAACAATCGTTGCTGCTCAAGATAGGTAGCACCTGTAATCAATCCATTTACATTAAAAGTATCTCTAGGCTGAGCAATATAATTACCAGGTGTTTTGGGTAAAACATATACAACAGTTTGTTTACGCTGCCATTGCTTAGTAAATAAATAAATACTGTCGCTAGACACAACAAAAGATTCACAATCATAGTCAGTGGTATTTGCCGCATGAGCACTAAAATCTATTTGATCGGCATAAGAAAAATAAATAGTATCAATGATGGGTGATACCAACATTATGGAACTTTTCAATACACGAAGAATATGCAAATCTGTTCTGTTGCCACTTGAATTATTGCCAAAATCACCTATATAAAAATAGATACTATCCTGTGAAAGCTCCTCCCACTCTTTATTAATACAAGATTTCAGCGAATCAGAACCAAGCAAGTGACCATCTAGTGTATCTAGATAGTAAAGATGAATATCATCATTGTCATTATGCGTCAACAGACGGCCATTTAAGCATATTAATCCAGAAGTTTCCATCATTGAGGAATCTAAAGGAAAGGAAAAACTAGGGGCAATTGAGGTGCTAGAATATAGACATGAGCCATCATTACTGCTTGCAGAGGCATTGTAATTATTTGCTAATGGATCTGTACAGCCTGCAGGTTGCGCATTGGAAGAATGAGAGAGCAATACCCCAAAAATTAAAATGCAAAAAACATTCATTATACGACATATGGCACGTAGACTAAAGGATGCGTATTCTTTCTTTCCATTCATAGCATAAAGATATGAAAAAGATTGTTATACTGCCCATCTCTTAGGTTCTGAAAGTCAATCATGGCAATGAACCATTTCAAAAACGATTATGTTCTAAAAGAAGAATGTACTTTCTTTGTAATGAAATATGAATCAAGCCAGTCTAAAAATTATCGAATGCCCAAGAGATGCCATGCAAGGCATCAAAGCATTTATCTCAACAGATAAAAAAATAAAGTATATCAACGCTTTGCTGAAAGTTGGCTTTGATACCATCGACGTTGGAAGTTTTGTGTCTCCATCGATAATCCCTCAAATGGCCGATACTATTGAGGTACTGAGCAAAATTGATTATAAAAATAGTTCCACCAAATTATTAACGATTGTTCCCAATATACGTGGTGGCCGTCAAGCTGCACTTTTCGACCAAGTACAATATATTGGCTATCCCTTTAGTATCTCAGAAAAATTCCAATTGAATAATACCAATAAAACCATCAATGAAAGTTTGGCTATTGTGGATCAACTTTATAATCTCTGCGCTCGGACCAGAAAGGAATTGGTGGTTTATATTTCCATGGGTTTTGGCAATCCTTATGGCGATGCCTATAACCCCGATATTGTTTACAAATGGGTAGATACCTTAGCAAATATCGGTATCAAAACAATTTCATTGTCAGACACCATAGGTATTGCAACACCTTCTTTGATTACAGATCTTTTTCATCAATTGGTTCCTAGCTATACCGCCATTGAGTTTGGCGCGCATTTGCATAGTGCCGCTCACAATTGGGAAGAAAAAATAAAGGCAGCAGATGAAGCAGGTTGTCGCCGTTTTGATGGTGCAATCAAAGGTTATGGAGGATGTCCGATGGCTAAAGATAATATGATTGGGAATATGCCGACCGAAAATTTAATTACCTACTTTGGTCCTTCCAGACTCGGCGAGCATTTTCAAATGTCGGACTTTCAAAAAGCTTTTCAATTAGCAGGAGATACATTTCCAGATACAGAACATCATATTGAATCATAGATTTTTTTGGGCAGTTGCCGGCTGAATACAAAGACAGCCGCCACCGGGTATTACGGCGTACATGGTACTGCCTTCATCCCCTACTGCAGTTTCCACTCCATGTAATAGACTTAACTCCTTTCCCCAAATAGACTGCTTCCAATTCGAACCATAGTGCTACCATGCTTTATCGCCATTTCATAATCACCGCTCATGCCCATCGACAATTCCTTGAACGAATCTTGTGCCGAAAAATAATTGCTTTTGATAGCTAAAAATAATTGTTGCAGACTAGCAAACTCTTGTTCTATAAGCATTGCGTCATCTGTGTTCGTAGCCATCCCCATCAAGCCACAAAGCTCTATATGTTTAAAAGCAGTCAATGTCCCGTTCGACAATACAGTCTCTAACGCTGCTGCCGAAAATCCATATTTTGTTTCTTCCTTTGCGATATGACATTGCAGCAAACATCTAATGATTCTATTATTTTTTTCTGCTTGCTTATTGACTTCTTCTAACAAACTCAAACTATCTATCGAGTGAATTAAATAAATAAATGGGGCGATATACTTTACTTTATTGCTTTGCAAATGACCTATTAAATGCCATTCAATATCTTTTGGCAAAGCCTCCTGTTTCGCCACCAATTCCTGCACTTTATTCTCTCCAAAGGCACGAATCCCCAATTGATAGGCTTCCATTAATGCATCGTTACTTCGTGTCTTTGATACAGCTATAAGCTTGGTATGAGTCTTGGATAATGACTGTATTAGTGCTTGATAAAATTCAATATTCATATCTGTTAAATGTAGTATTTTTGGAGAGTGAAAAAAAATATCAGCAGTATCTCTTTATTCTTTATTGTCATACTCCTTGCTTTTGCTTGCAAAGATAAAAAAGTAAGACCAGACAATCTCCTGCCCAGAGAAGAATTTGTAAATATCCTTACAGATATGCATTTAACGGATGCAATGTTAGAACATAAAGGAATGCAAGGAGATTCGCTTGTCATGTTCAATAAGGCAAATCTAGATCAGATTTTACTGAACTATCATGCAAACAGAAAAGCGTTCGACGATACCTATCGATTTTATATTCAAAATCCTGATGATTTCGATTTAATTTATCTTGATGTAATCAATAAATTAAGTCAGATGCAGGCGGATGCCAATAAGTAGTACTTCATTTCTACTAAACAACAACAATATGCGTATAGGAATAATTGCTGATCCAATAGATAACCAAAATGCAGGTGTCCATGTCTATACGCTAGAGATGATTTTAGCCTTAGTGGCCAATGATCGTGTGAATGAATATATCATCATCAGGCAAAAAGCAGGCAATGAAATTAAGAAAGAGTATACGAATGTGAAGGAAATTGTGGTATCCAATATTGCCCTGCCAATTGGTTATGCCTCTTTTCGATTATTCTTTATCATCCCCTATATTTTCAGAAAAGAAAAAGTGGATATGGTGATAGAGCCTGCGCATTTTGGACCATTCAATCTACCTCGCCATATTCGACGCATCACCATCATACATGATCTCTCCGCTGTTTTATTTCCCGAATGGCATCGATGGCATAGTGGTATTTTACAAAAACTTTTTCTGCCAAGCATTTTAAAAAAGAGTGATTATATACTCACGAACTCTTATACCACAGAAAAGGAATTGCATCGTTTTTATCCATTCACTAAAACGAAGACTTGGATGATTTATCCAGGTATTAAAAAACTTGTTGCCGTTGCGCAGGAAAATGAACTGACTGAAAAATATCAACTTTCAACACAAGATTATTTTTTGTTTGTGGGTACTCTAGAACCTCGCAAAAACTTGGCATTGCTTTTAGATGCTTTTGAAACCTATAAAGCGACTACAAAAGGCCAAACGCAATTAATTATTGCAGGTGGCAAAGGCTGGAAGAACGAGGTTTTTGAGCAAAGACTAGCACAACATCCAAACAAAAATGAAATCGTAATTACTGGCTATATCTCCAATGAAGAGCTAAGCTTTTTGTATCGTCATGCTGTTGCACTCATCTATCCATCACAATATGAAGGATTCGGATTTCCAGTGATTGAGGCGATGAGTGTTGGTACTGCAGTGATCACCACCGCAGATACAAGTATGGATGAAATCTCAAAACCATTGGCGCTTACCTTTATAAATAATGACCCACTCGATTTATCAAAAAAAATGCTTCAAATTAAAGAACTAAATACCAATTCTTTAGATCAGAAAAAAAGGGAAGATTTCACAATAAAATACGATTGGAATAGCTTCGCAAAGGCATTATTGACAAAGCTTTCAGGGGTTTTGGAATAATATGCTTCCAGATTTATTTTCAAAAAAAACAAGTTATTTATCCACATTTTTTTCTTTAGATTTTTGAAAATTACCTCAAAATAATTAAAAAATCAACTCAGTAAAAGTCAATGCTTTAGCTTTTACGACTTCCAACAATAAAAAAAATAAAATCAGCTAAAAAGTGTAGTGCCGAGCACTATTTTTCGCAAAATTCAACAGCCTTTTTTAGAATTTCAAATGCACTAACTTGTTAGATTTCATTTAATTAATTTATGTTTGTTTTCATAATTTGAAATGCATCACAACATAATTGCTTGATCCATTCAGCTTATCACCCAAAGCAAAGTATTTATTTAAATCAAAACCATGCCACCAATTATAGCTCCTCCACATCCCCCAATGTCCAATTTAGAACTGTTTATTCATGTCGCCTGCGCAATCGTTGTCATCATCATTATGGCAAGACTTGTGGGCTCTTTTATGGTGTACATCAAACAACCACGAGTAGTGGGCGAGATGATTGCAGGGGTGCTTTTAGGTCCTACATTGTTCAGCACCATTATGCCTGATGTAACCAATTATTTATTCGCGGATACCAAACCGATGATTTATATCCTTGGCAATATTGGTTTATCATTCTATATGTTTCTAGTAGGTATAGATATAGACTTCGGTAAGGTAGATAAATTGTTACGAAAACAATCTTTATTGCTATGTACCGTAGCTACCATCGTACCTTTTGCACTGGGTGGATTGGCGGCTTGGATGTATTTCGATCAACTCGCACTGAAAGGAACTTCGCTGATGGTTTTTATGATTTTCTTAGGTACCGCACTTTCAATCATGGCATTTCCAATGCTTGCAAGAATTTTGGATGAGAAAAAATTAATACAAACTAAAATCGGAACACTCGCTATGTTGTCTGCTAGTGGGCAAGATGTAGTTACTTGGATTTTACTTGCCTTTATCATTTCTTTAGCGAAGACGGGTAATTTTGGTAAAGGCATCACTACCCTCATTGGTGCTGTCATATTTATTGCTGTTGCCTTCTTAGTCGCAAGACCCCTACTTCAAAAAATGGCAAATAATATCAATAAAAAGGGTGCTATGAACCAAACTCATTTTGCTGTAGTGATTGTGACGCTTATGGTCTGTGCCATTGCCACTGATATGATTGGTCTATACAGTGTTTTTGGAGGATTCATCATTGGATTAGCGATGCCCCGTGAAAAAATATTGATCAGCGAAATCAAAGTAAAATTGACAGATATTATGGTTGTATTCCTACTACCACTTTTCTTCGCTTTCTCTGGATTAAAAACAAATTTCCTCAAATTGTTTGCACCTGAATATTTAGTTCCATCCTTAGTAATCCTTGCTTTTGCATTCGGCTGTAAGTATATCCCAGTATTGTTAAGTATGAAGTGGACTGGCTATTCTTGGAGAGAATCATCAGCCATCGGAGGCCTCATGACAGCTAGAGGCTTAATGGAATTGATTGTTGCGACCATTGGTTTAGAAAATAAAATCATTGATGAGAACACTTTCTCTATTCTTGTGCTCATCGCAGTAACCACCACGCTCGCAGCAATGCCTATTTATAATCTTAGTTTAAAGAACCATCCGCCCACAGACACCCTTGATGAACAAATGGGGTACAAACCTAACGAAGTACTCAGGATGTCAAGTTAAATAAATAGCTGTTTTTTATCTCAAAGGAAGCTCCAAAGTATTAGCCTTGGAGCTTCTTTTTTTTTGATGATTGTTGCTGTTCCAAAAGCATCTATCTTTACCAAATGAACAGCGTATATTTAGGATTAGGCACCAATATTGGAGATAGAAACAAACATCTAGAAGAGGCTAGAAATGTTATAGAAGAACAATTAGGAGCCATTTTGTGCTCCTCCACTATTATAGAAACGTCGCCATGGGGTGTCGAAGGACAAGACAATTATTTAAACCAAGTCATTCTAATACATACAGCATTTTCTGCACAAAGCCTGCTTCAAAAAATTCATCAAGTGGAGCTTGTCTTAGGTAGAACTAGAGATAAAAAATGGGAAGCGCGTATCATTGATATTGACATCCTATTTTTTAATGATGAAATCATTGACATAGACAATTTATGCATACCACATAGCTTCGCACATCTTCGTCGTTTTGTGCTACAGCCGCTTCATGAGATAGCTCCTGATTATGTGCATCCATTACTACAAAAAACGGTCACTCAACTATTGCAAGATTTACCTGACTAAGGAAGTGATTAAATGAGCTGAGGAGTGATACCTGCGAAAGCGATCGAAGCGCTAGCTGCTTGCCAAACGCATGTGGGGCGAGCACTAGAAGCGTAGAGCGCGGTGCCGACGTGAGGAGGCATTCGCCCAAGCACAAAAAAAAATCCTTCTGCAAAATAAATTACAGAAGGATTGATCATATCTTTTTTTAGGGACTATTGAATCACTACTTTTTGTACTGATTTGTAGCCATCTCCATTGATGAATAACATGTACACACCAGCTGCTAATTTTGTAGTATTGATTTCTTTGTGGTTGTTTCCAACACTTGCTTTCGCTGTAGAAGTATAGATTACTTTACCGCTTATGTCTCGCAAATCGAATGTCAAATCAACGATTTTATCCATTGAAAAATCAATATTTAACAAGCTTGTCGCTGGGTTTGGATATACATCTGTAGGAATCATAAGACTGGCTTCGTTTATACCGATATTACCACCGGTACATGCCGTTCTGCTCTTAGTCATCGTGTTAAAGTCAATTAGATCTACCCATTCAGGATGATCGATAAATGGATTACGATTATTTTGCACAGAAGCGATATAATCATTTCTTGCGATTTCTTCGTTGCTCGGTGGATCAAGTGTTGCCCATTCTTTCATCAAACACTGATCTTCTTTTGAAGCTAAATGCCATGCCGTATCACCAAAAGAGGCTGCAACTAATAAATCGTTCCAAGCCCAGCTATTTACGACAGCGGTACCTGCTGAAAATTTATTATCAGCATTGTGATAACACGTACTCATGTAAAATAATGCTCTTGCTACATCACCTCTAAAATCACTTCTAGGCTCAAAAACATCATATCCTTTTGTATTTGTTCCCCATTTAGCCAATAAAAATGAACCTTTTGTTGTGTCTACAGTACCAAAAGCATGGTTACTTCTCCTTAGGTTGACATCATTTTGATTTGTGTATGCCAAGTTGTACATATCTGAATAGGCATATCTATCTTGATGGTTTGGATCAACACCAAATGTTGGCATCCAGCTAGACGCCATTCTGTGTTCACGACTACTATTGGTTATCGTAAAATCGAATGGAGGGCTGTATTGTTTTAACTGACCACTATAATCACAGTTCATCACCATTTTATCGAGAACGGTATCACGCGTTAAGTAGTTTGCAATGATATAATTTTCGTAATTGCTATAAAAAATTTGAATGTGATTATTGATCAAAGAAGTTAATGAAGTTAAGAAAGTACTTGTAGAAGTATCAATAGCGCTGTAATAGGTAGCGATATTGCCATTCGAACTCATTTGATGATTGCTCAATGCAGAGGTTTGTTTGTAGTTGATATATGGTCCTGAAGCATTGTATGGAAACACTGCATAGTAATAATCTGTATTGGCAATAACTTCTTGTGAAGTAAAGTTAGTACCAGCCCCAACATAAAATACTTTTGAAGAACCGATGCCTTGACCTTTGTCGTACTCTGTACCATCAACAGGCAGATCGATAACAGGCCCACCAATTTTTCTCAATACTAAATAACCATCTGCATCTGAAGCAGTCCATGCTACGTCCATTCTATAAGACTTTACATTACTGAATACCATAGATGTTGCAGAAGTAGTTGGCTCTGATGCATAAGATCCTCCAATTCCCTTTAAATGAATGATAAAAGGATTTTCATCGGCATCATCATTTGGAATGGTCATAATAGCAGATCTTGTACCAGCTACTGAAGGCGTGAAAGTATAATTGATTGGTGCATTGCTCAACGCAGGTATTGTGGCCGGAAAAGCGCCTAATACAAAGTCGCCAGCTGCTGGACCTGTAATGGTAATTGGTGAAGTAACATTCAATGCATTAACGGTACCTAAATTTTCTAGATTAATAGACGTTACATTAGGTGTACCAACTGCAGAACTTACATATAAGTCGCCATTATTAGGAATGTTTATGATAGAGAAGCTAGCTGCAATTTCTTGTGCTGGACCAGCTGCTGGTACAGCGATCTCAATGTCATCCAATCCAACATTATAACCACTTACTTTCGTGGTTAAAATAAATCTGAAATAACGAGAAGTAGAAAGCGGTGTCTCAGTATGAGTAGCCCAAGCCGTTGCGTCGATGGCAGCACCTGCATAGACATTCATATCTGTCCAAACCGTTGAATCTGCTGACTCTTGAACCTTAAAAGTTCCTTGCCAAGGTGCAGAACCTGTACCTCTGACGTGGAAAGTTATCGGACCAGCAACGTCATTTACGGCTATTTTTAAATATTCATTTACTCTATCAATTTTATAAGCAGCGGGAGCACTTAAGTAATAAGGACTTGAGGTGTATGAATTGGCAGCATTAACCTCATACTCGGTATAGCCCGTTGGAAAGGATCCTGCACAATCCCATGAATTTGGAACATTGGCTTGTCCCTTGGCGAACATTGCGGCAGCGATACCGCAGAATAACAATAGTGTCTTTTTCATTTTATTTTTATTAGTGAATGATATTGATTGATGATGATTTTTTTATCTTTTTCAGTGAACCACAAAAATACGTAAATTATGGTTGAGGTACCTCCATCTTTTTATTTCCTATAAAGTCTTGAAGGCTTAATTCAATACCAGCACTCCATCTAAACCCTTGTCCAAAATAGACAGTAGCAGATTTTGCGTCAAAATCTCGATATTGAGCTGAAGCGTTGTTAAAAGCATCTGCAATGTAGAGTGAGTTGGTGATATTAAATAAGTTGATTCTAAAAGTAAGTCCGTACTTTTTCTTAAACACTTTACTATAGCCCATTGAAAAATCTAAAGTATAATAGCCAGGCAATCTCCAAGACTCTCTTCTCGCATTAACCCCAGAAAGTCCGTCAGGATTGAAGTCTGCGAAATTTTTGTCAAAATAAACGACCTGTGGCTTAAAATAAAGTCCTTTGATGGGCTCATAACGAACGGCTCCACCAACTTGAAATTGAGCCGCATCTCCTACATGTACATTAGTAGCATCAAAAGAAAATGTATCAGCTCCACCAGATTCAAAGGTGTAAACAAAATCACTTGAATTTGTCCACCTCCAATCTCCATAGGATATAATTGGTTCGATGCTTAATTTTTTATGCGCTTTAATTGTTATCTCTAATTCCGCTCCGATATGTCGAGCTGAAAGTCCCGGTATATATACCAATTCATTGATATCTGGATTTAGTGGATCAGTTAATGATTTTGTAGTAGGTTTATTTTTCCAATCAGTCATATAAGCATTAAAGTTTGCATTGATGTACTTTGACTTTAAACCATAACCAAGCTCTACGGCAAATATTTTCTCATTCTTAAAATCTGAAACCTTTGGAACTGAACTATTAGGAATTACTGCATTAAATGGCGGTGCTTTCGAGATAAAACCAATATTCATGAACAAATTATGATGTTCATTGAAATTATAATTAAAACCAGCTTTAATAATAATACTTGGTACTGTGGTGTTGCCTAACTTAAATGTTTTTGCTTCTGCAGATTCGCTTGTATATGTTCTGTTTGCTCCAATGATCATTTTTTCTTCAGCTTGTAACGGGTTTTTCACAAAAGTAGTATCGCCATTTGTTCTCACAGTCTCGTTGCTGTATGCGATAATACTTTCGCTTCCATTATAATAAAAGACATCGCCAAATCCTACTGCTCTTTCATAACGCTTGCCGTCTATAAACAAATCTTTTCTAGTAAAATAATCTGTTTTATTGTAGAAGGTAGCGCCAGATGATACATTGACGAAGGTTGAAAAATCTTTTTGTTTGTATTCCAGTAATCCAAAAGCTCCGACATACTTCACAATACCCAAGTAATTGTAGCCCAACTTATCGCCTACCACCAAAGAATCTTTAAGGTCTCTATTTAAATTAGCTGTTGACACCTCTCTATAGTAATCCCCCCCAAACAAATCAACCACTTCTCTATAATGAATACCTTGATAATAGCGAGCATCTAATCCACCAGAGAAAGTAAGAAAATTATATGGTTTGTACTCAAAAGTAGAAAGACCGCCCACCCAATAATGGCTATTTACACTTTGCTTAATGATGGTTTTAGCAACACCACTCGATCTGTTTACATTTGCATCATAACTAAGCTGAGGAACAATATTTCCGGTGGTAAGATCTCTAACAAAAGGAACACCTTCAGAACTATTTCCTCCTCCAATTCCGATGGAGGAATATAAAGTGGTCACAAGAAAAAATTTCTCATTAGGTGACCATGTATGACGTATAGTAATTTGCGGTTTTTGATATACATTTCTTGTCACATTTAAAATCTGTGACTTTACTCTGCCTTGTGTGGTATCTTCTTCATTCTCATATCTTGAAACTGGCCCCCATACATCATTATAACGTATACCAAAATTTTGTGCACCGGTGGTATCAATAAAATTAGCATTATAAAACTGATCGAAGTTTGTGGAGTCGATTTGGTCGCTTACCGCACTATACACAGAATCGTAAAACGCTTTACTTGTAGCACCAGGCGACTGACGCATATAGGTCATTGCTTGATTGAGAGCAATCATACTTTGATATTGCTTATCGCTCCCTTTAAACAATTTTGCTGCATAATCCCTATCATATGTTGAGATAAGTTGCTTGCCATTTCTTGTGCCATGTTGTTGCGGAGCGCCAAAAACTGAGACGCTCAATGTTTGTTTTTTCCATTGTTTTTCTACTTTTAAATAATAAAAAACACCACGGAAATTATTTCCAAAGACATATCCATCCCCTTGTTTATAGGAGGTTGCAGCTGTTACGCCCCATCCATTTTTTAACCTGCCACTATTAAAATTTAGTGATGTACGTATAGAGTTAAGAGAAACTCTATCATATTTCCGCATCATATCATCACCAGTAACCTCTTGCTTCAAGGAGATTTCAGATTTTTGGTCAATCCCTTTTGTCATAATATTCATGGTACCACCTACAGAAGGAATAGCCAATTTAGAAGCACCTAGACCTCTCTGTACCTGTATATTTCTAGTAACACCATCCAAGCCAAACCAATTGCTCCAATACACTTCACCGTTCTCCATGTCATTAACAGGCACCCCATCAATTAAAACAGCAATGAATCGTTGATTAAAACCACGAATGGAAACCCTTGCATCTCCTTCTCCCCCGCCTCTTGTGGTGGCATATACACCAGGTGTATTGTTCAACAACATAGGGATATCTCGAGATCCTATATCCTCCTTTATTTTTTGAATACTAATATTGGAAAAAGCAACAGGTGTTTCTCTCGATTTTGCAAGGTCAGCTGTGACTTTCACCTCGTTTAAAACGTTTTCCGTCAATTCGATATTTAATACTTGCTCTGCATTTTTAATCACCACCGTTTTCTCCACGGCCTGATACCCGATATAAGAATATTTAATCTTATAAGTTCCGTATACCAATTCGATGCTATAATTGCCATCGAGGTCAGATTTCACACCTTTTCCTTCCTTCACCAAAATGTTAGCATCCAGCAATGTTTCTCCAGAGGCAGCATCTTTAATGTTGCCTTTTAAGATGCCCTTTTGAGCAAACAAAAAGCTAGAAAAAAAGATAAACAATAACGATAATGTACTTTTACGCATAGGTTATAAATTAAATTAGGTGCTATTTTTTGTAGCACCTAATGAATGATAAGATTTAAAAATTACTTAGTGATAACAATGGCCTTGGTGATGTTGCCACCATTTTTCGCTTTGATATAAAGCAGATATTCACCTGCTGCAATATGTTGTTTAGAGATGTCAATTGTAAAGTTTTTGGTATCACCATTCAACAATTCATGATACGCCAATGCACCGTTGATATTTTGAATAGATATTTCTGAGATATTTTCAGCACTGTTGATATAGATAAAATCTGTACTTGGGTTTGGATATGTTTCTACCAATAAACTATTTTTAGGATTAATAATACCATTATAGTCTTTACAATCACAGTGGTGATTACCCAAGCTATCAAACATGGCGAATACATCGAAGCTAATAGAATCCCACTCTACAGAAACATTGAATGCATTGGTAGCACCACCGCCACCTGGATTTACTGTCACACCTTGTAAAACCGTTTGCTTTCTGCGCAAAGTATGGTCAGTAGTCCAAGAAGCGCCTGTTGAGTCTGCTGCTGTATAGTTGGTAGCAGGATTATTATTCCATCCACCGCCTGCAGTAGGATTCCCTGGATCAATACCTACTTGACCAAAAATATCTACGACTACTGTACCTGCTACTTTTTCTAAAGTATAGGCATCATTGCCATTGTGACAAAGGGTTCTGTTGGTAGAGCCTGTTCCACAATTTGCCGTGATAAAGGCATTGGCTTTATTTCTTAATTGAAAGTAGACAATTTCAGAAGCATTGGTGTCTTTTACCAATACCCAAACGCCTTTCGCAGGAATAGTTCCACTCAATACTTGCGTATATGTCTCATCTCTAACGTCGGTTCCATTGTTCCAACGGTGAATCTGATAATTAGCAAGATTGATAGGAGCACTTGTTGGATTGTAAATTTCTAGGGCTTTGTTTGATTGATTACCTTCCACATATTCAGAAAAAAACAAGTCAGAACATTGAGAGAAAACAGTTTGAGATAAAACTAAGGCAACAAAAATAAATAGATATTTTTTCATGAGATTGTACGATTTAAATGATTTGTATTTGAATGCAAAGTTATGTGAATCCTAGAGTATGAATGTTACCTATACATGAAAAAAACACACATTTTATGTTACTTTTATCAACAAATCAGTAAATAAATAGCTTAGAAAAAAGGTTTTGAGCTTTTGATGCTAAGAAGAATGCATCAGTCCGCTTCTTTTACTTTGATTTTGGGTTGATGTTTCCATCGATTGTGAGACCATAGCCAACAAGCAGGCTGTTCGATGATGGTGTTTTCTAGCGCATTCACATAGGCATTTAGAAGTTCGGTGCTATTCATTGTTTGAATGTCTGAGCAAAGCTCCTGAAATGTTACGGAATAGCTCCCACGATCTATGCGCTTCATAGCCATATAGACCACCGCACAATTCTTTTGTCTCGAATACTTGTCGGCTCCCATCACGAAAGCAGTGTGCTGATGTAAGAACTTTGTCCAAAGTGCCTTATCGGGATTGGACGGCGATTGATCAGACGCAAAAATATTGGCAAAATTTTGTATCGAAGCATCTTTATAAAAAGCACTCGCATCCTTGGCTTGCAGCAGTTGTAAGCCATTCCTTGTCCGATTATTCAATATTAATTTTCTAAAATAAGGATTCCCTATTTCGACATAGAAAGAATATACTGGCTGTGGCAAAAATTTATTGATTGTCATCAACATCCACTCGAAATTACAGCTATGGCCTGTCAATAGGGTGACATTTCTATTTTCGTCCTTATACCTGCTCAGAAGCTCAAGCCCTTCATAATGCATGCGCTGATCAATTTCTCTATCACTGATGGTCAACCCTTTTACATTCTCTGCCATCACATCTGCCAAAAAATGATAATAATCTTTGATTATTTTTTTTCTTTCAACTGTTGAGTAAGTAGGGAAAGCGTTGGTAAGATTTTTTTCGATGACAACTATCCTATATCTTAAAAAATACCTGAGGATATAATAAAAGCCATCAGACAAAACATAAAGAAAAGTTAAAGGCAGATAAGACAAGGGTCTTACAAAAATGGTAAAGAAGATGAAATAAATTAATTTCAAAATTGGTTGAGTTGATTCACGGAACAAAATTACAATTTATTGAGGACGAATGCATGTCTCTTCGTATTGACAATCAAGTCTTCTGCAGTTATCGACTCAAACAAATACCTATTCTCACTCTTTGTTCAGGAAGAGCGCAAGGATATCATTCATTGAACTAAAAGACAATATTTACAATTTTACCTTTAACGATGATTAACTTCTTGATTTCTTTCTCTGCTAGGTATTGCAAAACTTTTTCATTTTCTTTTACGGCAGACTCTATGGCAACAGCATCCATATCCAAAGCAAACTCCAAATTCATTTTCACCTTACCATTGAAAGATATTGGATAATGAAAAGAGTTTTCAATGAGATAAGAAGATTCGTAGCTTGGAAAACCAGACGTATGAATACTAGACGTATTGGAGAGTGCAGACCATAACTCTTCAGTGATGAAAGGCGCAAATGGTGCCATCAATTGCAACATAATCTCCAGTATTTCTCTTTTATGACACTTGAGGGAAGTTAACTCATTGCAACAAATCATGAATGCTGAAATGCTTGTATTCAAAGATAAACGCTCTATATCTTCCTCTATTTTTTTTATCGTTTTGTGAAGTATTTTAAGCTCTTCTTTGCTTGCTTTCTCCTCAGTTACCAACCAATTTCCTTGATCGTCATAGAACAATCTCCAAGTCTTTCTTAGGAACTTAGCCACGCCATCAATTCCTTGAGTATTCCAGGGTTTGCTATCTTCAACAGGGCCTAAGAACATTTCATACATACGGAAACAATCAGCGCCATACTTGGCCACCATATCATCGGGATTCACTACATTATACCAACGTTTGCTCATCTTTTCAATCTCTGAACCACAAATGTATTTTTCATTCTCAAGAATGAATTCGGCATTGTTGTATTCTTCCCTCCATTGTTTAAATGAATCAATATGTAAAATATCGTTTTCAACAAAATTGACATCACAATGAATTTCAGATGTTTCATGATGAGCTGCCAATCCTCTGCTAACAAATGTATTTGTGCCATTGATTCTATACACTATGCTACTTCTTCCCTGAATCATTCCTTGATTCACCAACTTTTTAAATGGCTCTTTTTGCGTCACTAATTGCAAATCGAAAAAGATATTCTGCCAAAGTCTTGCATACAATAGATGTCCCACGGCATGCTCACTTCCGCCAATATAAAAATCTACATTTTGCCAATATTGCTCGGCTGCTTTGCCAACAAACGCGGTCTCGTTATGTGGGTCCATATACCGCAAAAAGTACCAACTACTTCCAGCATAGCCAGGCATGGTATCAGTTTCGTAGCCTTTATCTGTCCACGAAGCAATACTCGCCAATGGAGAACGACCATCTGTACTAGGTTTGTAACTAGTGGTATCTGGTAATATCAACGGTAGATTTTCTTCAATAATCGGCAAATCGTTTTCATATTTGATAGGTATTGGTTCGCCCCAATATCTCTGTCTGCTGAATCCAGCATCACGAATTTTATAATTTACTTTTCTTATACCGATTTGCGTGCTTTCTATTCTATCAAGCATCGCTATCATGGCATCTTTGATTTCCATTCCATTTAGAAAATCGCTATTGATAAGCTGTCCCACCTTATCTTCGATAGCAGCATTGGGATATTTGCTTCTATCGATGACTTGAATAACAGGTAAGTTAAACTTTGTAGCGAATGCCAAATCTCTTTCGTCATCACTAGGCACAGCCATGATAGCACCTGTTCCATAAGCAGCCAAGACATATTCAGCAGTGTAAATGGGCATCTCATGATTGGTCAATGGATGCATTGCATATGCACCCGTGAAAGCACCAGTGATCATCTTATTTTGTTGACGTTCTACATCGGTTTTACTTTTGACATATGCGATATATTTTTGTATATTTTCCTTTTCCTCTGCCGCTGAAATCATTTCTGTGATTGGCTTTTCAGGGGCAAGTACTAAAAAGGTGGCACCGAAAATAGTATCAGGTCTGGTGGTAAAAACTTTAATCTTTTCGCTTGAATCCTTGATTTGAAATTCAATCTCAGCGCCTTCACTCCTTCCAATCCAATTGGTTTGCATATCCTTCATAGGCTTACTCCAATCCAATTCTTTTAATCCATCTAACAAACGATCTGCATAAGCCGTGATTCTTAAAAACCATTGGCGCATTTTTTTCTTTTCTACGGGATGTCCACCTCGTTCGCTGAAGCCATCTTTCACCTCATCATTCGCGAGTACAGTTCCCAATGCAGGACACCAATTTACTTCTGCATATGCTTGATAAGCCATGCGGTACTTGGATAAAATCTTTTCCTTTTCAAGGCTAGTCATTCCGTGCCATTCACTAGCGCTAAAACTTGAATGCTTTTCTGATGCAGCATCGATATGAACACTTCCCGACATCTCAAAGGCATGAATGAGCGTATCTATATGCTCAGCTTTATTCAATTTTTTATTGAACCACGAATTATAAATTTGTAGAAATAAAAATTGCGTCCATTTATAATAGGAAGGATCTGCGGTAATTATTTCTCTGCTCCAATCAAAAGAAAGGGCAATGTTTTCTAGTTGAGCTTTAAACACTGCAATATTTCTTTCGGTGGTAATTCGTGGATGTTGCCCAGTTTCAATGGCATATTGCTCTGCTGGCAATCCAAATGCATCAAAGCCCATAGGATGTAGGACGTTAAAGCCTTTCATTCTTTTATATCTTGCTAAAATATCTGAAGCAATATAGCCTAAAGGATGACCAACATGCAATCCTGCTCCAGAGGGATAAGGGAACATATCGAGTACATAATATTTAGGTTTGTCGCCACCGTTCTCAACCTTGTATAAATGGTTGTCATTCCATTGTTTTTTCCATTTTTTTTCTATTGATTGAAAATTGAATTCCATAACTTTTTATTGAAAGATGACTGCACGATACTGTACAACGGTGTATTATTATAAATACGATGCAAATATAAAAGGATTTATCTTTGTGTATTATTGATTATGACAAGAAAAATTATACGCGAAGCCATTCAAATAATGGATAAATCTATCCAAATAGAAAGAATAGCGAATATGGAAGATTTATTCGACGAGCTCTTGCAAAAAGATAGTGAGGATATCAATATCAAAGATGAACGCATTCCGTATTGGTGCGAAATATGGGCATCAGCCATTGGATTATCTATGTTTATTATTGAAAACAAAACTTTGTTTGGCGACAAGTCAGTTATTGAAATCGGCGCAGGTCTTGGTCTGCCGGGTATTACAGCTTCTTGGTATGCTCCTGCAGTAACCATTACTGATTATATAGAAGAAGCGGTACAATTTTCGAAAAGGAATTGGCTACTCAATCACCAGCAAGGAGAGGCAACATTTGAAACCTTGGATTGGAGGCATTTAGAAGACAATCAGAAGAAGTTCGATATTGTGATGGCATCTGATGTTGCTTATGAACGGGCAGGATTTGATAGTTTATTAAATGGTCTTAAAAAATTACTGAATCCGGGAGGCTATATACTATTGAGTGAACCGAATAGATATCTTGGGAAACTTTTTCTTGAGAAAATTGCTGATGAAAAATTGGTCTTATTAAACAAAACATATACGGTAGATCTCTATCAAAAACAGCATGCCATCACAGTTTATCAACTGTTTGTGGCATAAAAAAATCAGCTATTGATTCAATAGCTGATTCTTGTATAACATGTAGTTGCTTACTTATCTTTTTCTGTTGGTGTTGCCGTTGGATTTATTGCTTTAGAAAGCTCCATATTGATATATCCTTTTTCGAACTTCATACGCACATTAGTATCGACTTCAATGGTTACTGTTTTTTCATCCATCTTTGCAATTTTACCGTGCATGCCACTGTTCATGACTACTTTGTCTCCGGTGCTTAATGTTTCTTGATAGTTTGCTTGTTCCTTTGCTTTCTTGGCTTGTGGCCTTACAAGGAAAAAGTACAAACTTACAAAAGCCCCACCAATCAATAGGATTTGAATTTGATCTAAACCACCAAACGAAGCTGGTGCAGCATCTAAAAATAATGAAAACATCGAATATTTATTTGAGTGAATGAATAATTAGTTGTCCTATGGTTTGTTGACCATTGCGGTAAAATTAACCACATTTTTGTTTTGTCCAGTATTGGCGATTACTATCACTTTTTTGTGTTGTAAACCTTCCTTTCCCTCGCTATTAAATACTACATTGATAACACCAGACTCACCCGGTTTAATTGGGTTTTTAGGATAATCGGGCACTGTGCAACCACAAGTACCGAAGGAATTTACAATCAGTAAAGGATTTTTTCCAGAATTGGTAAATTTAAACGTATGTTTTACTTTATCACCTTGCTTGATATTTCCGAAATTAAAGGAGGTATCTTCAAATGTAATGGTTGTTGGATTGTTCAAATAGGCAGCAGGAATTAACTCTTCTAATCGTGCTTTTTTAGGATCTCTGCAAGCAACAGAAGCGATAAACAAAGCTATGATTGACACAAAGAACAAATGCTTTTTCATAATATAAAGTATTAAATTTAGATACAAATGTAACGAATAAAGAACAGTAAGAAAGAAGGCTTTGAATTTAAAAAGTTAATTTATTTAAATAAGCAGCACCTTTATTGCTCCATTAAACCTCTTCCTTTCTTAACGATATGTCCTTCTTGTTTTAATTCATGCATAATCTTATCCAAGATACCATTGATAAAATCTTTACTTTTTGGCGTGCTGTAACTTTTGGCAATGTCAATATATTCATTCATACTCACCTTAACAGGTATGAAAGGGAAATACATCATTTCGGTTAAGGCCATTTTAAGGATGATAATATCCATGATAGCGATTCGGTCTATCTCCCAGCCTTTTAGTTTTGGCGAAATAATGTCAAGCATTTTTTTATCATGGATAAAAGTCAACTCTAATAATTCTTTGCAAAAATTAAGATCATCTTTATCTCCTTCTACACTAAAAATAAAATTATTGGTATGCGCAAAATCAAACTTATCAATGTCCTTTTGAAGCAAGAAGTTGATGGTATGAAAATCGTCTGAAAGATTCAAAAAATCAGCATCTAAATGCATGAATAAATCCTCGCTATTGTCGATTATTTTTTTGATGATATGAATCAAAACTTCCTTATGATCATCAAGAGTCTTATCCTCCTTGGTACAATATTGAATATATTTTTCTCTCTTAAGGATGGATTCGAAGAGATTTTTCACCTCTATATCGCTCACCATATCCTGTATTTTCAATCGTTTGATATGTGATTGAAATTCTTTACTACTTCTTAAATGGTTGATGATTGGGTTATCTGAAATTGAAATATTGATTGCTTTATCTTCAAAGGTAGCAAGCAATTTCGCCGACTTTTTGTCTTTGTATTCGATTGAGTATTGAGTAATTTCGATCAAATAAATCAAAATTAAATAGTACAACTCCTCAGACTTCGATAAGAGATTTTCTAGATATTTATTCTGAGCGTTCAGTGAAAGCGTATGTTCGAGTTCCTGCGTGTACAATACCTGCATTACTTTGATTCTGAGATGGCGTCTTGATAGCATGTATTAAAAGAACTTAAAAAAAATGAATAATAACCAAAAAAGTGAACACGTTGAGGCTGTATTTATAAAACGGCCTTCAATTTTGAAATAGCGTCAATCCTTTGTTGCGCTAGCAACATAGCAGCTTTTTGTGTAGTGATATTTTCTGCTTTTGCCGTCTTAAAAATATCCAATGTTTTTTCATAGATATTTTCTGTTAAACCAACAGCCATATCGCGACCTACGCCGATTACTTCTGTATAACAATTGATGACTCCGCCTGCATTGATTAAAAAGTCAGGAGCATAAATGATGCCTTTGTCTAACAAATCTTGACCATGTTTTACTTCGTCTTCTAATTGATTGTTTGCGGCACCTGCGATGATAGCGCATTTTAATCGAGCTAATGTTCCATCATTAATTGTTGCTCCTAAAGCACAAGGGGCATATATTTCAGCATCTGTGTCATAAATAGCATCTGGTGAAATCACTTCCACTTTAAATTGATCACTCACCATCTTAAGGTTTTGTTGATTGATATCGCATACATATACCAAAGCACCATGCTTTACCAAATGCTCTACAAGATACATTCCAACATGACCAACGCCTTGTACGGCTACTTTTTTACCTGTTAAGTCATCGCTACCTGTCAATTCTTTTACAGATGCTTTGATGCCTAAAAAAACGCCATAGGCAGTCACTGGAGAAGGATCCCCTGTACCACCCAAGTAGGATGGTTTTCCTGCCACAAATTTTGTTTCTGTAGCAATATGTACCATATCACCAGGGGAGGTTCCTACATCTTCTGCTGTAATATATTTGCCACCAAGGCTGTTTACAAACTTTCCATATCTTCTCCAAAAAGCTTCGCCTTTCGATGTTTTAGGATCCGCTATGATCACTGCCTTACCACCACCCAAATTGATTCCACTAATGGCGGATTTATAAGTCATACCTCTCGACAAACGAAGCACATCCCTTAAAGCATCTGTTTCACTTTTATAAGCCCAAACTCTTGTCCCTCCTAGTGCTGGTCCCAAAACTGTATTATGAATAGCGATAATGGATTTTAATCCAGTAGCATTGTCATTACAAAAAACAATTTGTTCATGTTCAAGTTGGCTCATTTGGGTGAGAATTCCAGAAGTGCTGATAGTTTCATTATCTTTTGTGGCAATCATAATTAATATTTTACTTTTGTACTCTTTTTTAATAAAACGGGTGCAAAACTACTTAATTTTATTGAATATTATTGCTTTTTTAAGTTCTCAAAAAAATTAAGAATTCTACTTTTTCTATGGCCGTAATGCAGTTAGCGAGTCTAAATAAATATTTTTGGAAATATAAGTATCGCCTTTTGATTGGTATTACTTCTATTTTTCTTAGCACTCTATTTTTGGTAGAAATACCAAATGATGTTGGAAAAACAGTGGATTTTGCTTTTCACATCATCCATTCCACACCCAACATTCATAGCCTTGGTTGGATAGAAATACTGCAACTTCCAGATAGTAGAATATTGTTTTGGAATATCGCCAATATTTTTAAACACACATTACTCCAAGGATTTTTTCTATTTATTACTCGACAAACCATCATTGTTACGTCGCGTAAAATTGAATATGACATTAAAAACGAGATGTATGCCCACTATCAAAAACTAGATGCTCATTTTTTTAAAATGAATAATACAGGCGATTTGATGTCGCGCATTACCGAAGATGTAAATCGTGTTCGAGATTATCTAGGACCATCATTTATGTATCTTGTGAATATTGCCTTCCTGATGCCAATGGTGATGTATAAAATGTATTCTCTTAATACTACATTGATGATGTATGTTTTACTACCCTTCCCTATTTTATCGCTCTCTGTCTTTTATGTCAACAATCTGATAGATAAAAGAAGTGAAGTCATTCAAAGCAAACTTTCTGATTTGACCACTATGGCACAGGAAACATTTTCTGGCATACGAGTGATTAAATCATTTGTTAGAGAAGACAATATCACAGCTATTTTTGAAAAAGATTGTGAAGAGTATAAAAACAAAAGTCTTAGGCTTTCAAGAATTGATGCGCTTTGGTTTCCGCTGATCACTTTGCTTATCGGAATAAGTAATGTACTCACCTTATACATAGGTGGTAAGCTATACATGAAGGGTGAGATTAGCTACGGGGTGATTATAAAGTTTATGATGTTTGTGAATGTGGTTACATTCCCTGTTTCCTCCTTAGGTTGGGTTACTTCCATGATCATTCGGGCAGGTACTTCATTGAAACGCATCAATGCTTTTATGAACACCACTCCATCCATTGTTACAGGTCACCAATCAGTTGAACTAAGCAAGGATAGCATCCATTTTGACCAAGTCAATTTCACTTATCCAGAAACTGGGATCCATGCATTAAAGAATATAAGCTTTAGCATTCCACCTTCTCAGAAATGGGCAATCGTAGGTAGAACAGGCTGTGGCAAATCGACGCTGGCGGAATTGCTTTTTAGAAGATACGATCCGGATAATGGAAGCATACGAATCGGACATACCAATTTACAAGAGGTTGACATAGAAAACTACAGAAGTCAGATTGGATATACTCCTCAAGAAGTTTTTCTCTTTTCAGACACTGTTGCCAATAACATCCTATTTGGGGTAAAAGAAGAAACATCCAGTCAGGCAGATATTGTGATTGCAGCCGCAAAAATGGCATCTATTCACGATGAAATTGAAGCCTTACCTAATGGATATCAAACCATGGTTGGGGAGCGAGGTATTACGCTTTCAGGTGGACAAAAACAAAGAATATCCATAGCAAGAGCCTTAACGCATCAACCTACTTTGGTTGTATTGGATGATTGTTTGTCTGCTGTAGATACACAGACAGAAAATTACATACTGAATCAACTTGATACATTTTTGGAACATAAAACGGCGCTAGTCATTACGCACAGAATTTTTTCCTTAGAGCGTTTTGATCAAATTTTAGTGATGGAAGATGGTGAAATTATAGAAGCAGGAACCCACCAATCCTTGCTACATTTGAATGGGAAATATCAGGAAATGTATACACAGCAACAAAAAGAATCGGCACAAAACGCATGAAAGGCATCGTCACTAAATTCAATCTAAGTTCCTTGCAACTTTCATTTTTTTACCTATTTTTACAATGAAATAATTTTTTGGATATTTTTAATTAACTTAAATACAACACAGTGGAGAACGAGAGCAATAGAGAACAAGATAGAAACAATGGTTTTTATTCTAAAAAACTAAGAGCTGGTAAGAGAAGGACCTATTTTTTTGATGTGCGATCAACTAAGGGAAGCGATTATTATCTAACGATTACGGAAAGTAAAAAACGATCAAATGGAAATGGCTATGACAGTCATAAAGTTTTTTTGTATAAAGAAGATTTCAAAAAATTTATTGAAGGTCTAGAAGACACTATCAAGCATATCAAAACAGAGTTAATGCCTGGTTTTGATTTTGACAATTTCACTAGAGAAACCTATTTCGAAAATAGAGAAAATGACGAACCGAGAGAATATAGAGATAATCGTGAGCCAAGAGAATCCTCTAGAATTGAAAAAGATCCCATTCTAAGAGAGTTGGCTGCTGCAAAGCCAGCCCCTGCTAGACCTGATAACCAAAACACATCGAACACAGATGAAGCAGGTCAACTTCCTCAAGAAAATGTTGATGCTTGGTAAAAGTGATCATTCAGATAAAAAATAAAAAAGGTAAGCTATGCTTACCTTTTTTTTATGTACTGAGTTTATTTAAATAAGGAAAAAGCTTCAAAAAATATTATTCTCCAATGGATTGATTCCAGTCATTGTTGCTTCCACTCACCCTATTGACTTGTTAAGGTATGTTAATCAGTTGTCTTTACTTCTGAAGCTAATTTATCTTTGTTGAAGATGAATAAAAAGCTTGTCATTCTTATCATTGTATTGTTATCCCTATCTACCATTGGGATTACCATCATTCAAGTAAAATTGATCAAACAGGGCATTGAACTGCGTGAAACGCAGTTTGAAAGCAATGCTTATAATGCACTTAATCGAACCGCCTATCATTTAGAGCAGTTGTATGCACTACAAAAGTTAAACATTTCTGCCTACAATTTGGATGCTGATGCAAGTGACTATCAAAATAGTCTCCTGATTCAATACGGATTATTTGACAGCAATGGATTTTTAAATCAAAATTTTATTGGTGAAATAAGTATCCATGATTCCATGACAGGTGCCCACTTGACGATTAACGTTGATACAAATGACGGACATCAAAGTATTGCCTACAATGCAGAAGGCACTTCATTTGAGGATCCTGTTGCCAATTTGTTTTTTCAATCAGGCGGGTTCAATATCAACAATGGCACCTCAGAATTCAGAAATGTGATTACTAAAAAACAAATTGAAGAAACGCTAATCAACGAATTGAGAAGTGCTGGTATTAGAACTAAATTCCAATATACCCTTTTTGAGCCAGTCACCTATACCACTATATATTCCAATATTAATGAACTAACG
This sequence comes from Chitinophaga pinensis, assembly GCA_945897725.1. GTDB lineage: Bacteria > Bacteroidota > Bacteroidia > Chitinophagales > CAMDFR01 > CAMDFR01. The sequence goes on along the minus strand of CAMDFR010000012.1, from coordinate 19,388 downwards.
CCTGAAATCTATCAAAATTCATATGCCATTCCCATTTACAATAATCTATTCGGGAATGACCTCAATCTCCTAGTTTATTTTCCTTCGAAGAACATATACATACTCAAGAATCTTTGGGGTTTGCTTTCTGCCTCCTTGCTCTTTCTATTGATTATTTTGTATTGTTTTGCTACCTCCTTTATGATTATTTATCGTCAGAAAAAATTATCAGATCTAAAGACTGACTTCATTAATAATATGACCCACGAGTTAAAGACGCCCGTGGCTACCATCTCCTTGGCAGGTGAAATGTTACGAAACGCCAAGGTCTTGGCAGATACTGAGAAAGCAAAGAATTATGCTGGAATTATTATGGAGGAAAATAATCGCCTCAGCTCTCATATCGAAAGAGTATTGCAATTTGCTAGATACGATAAAGGACAAATAGAGCTCAAAAAAGAGTACTGTAACATCAATGAAATTATTGATGAGGTAGTGCACAGCTCTGAGTTAAGAATTTTTAACATGCAAGGAAAAATTGAGGTGCGCAAACTAGCCCAAAATCCTGTAATGTTGGTAGATAGGCATCACATCACCAATTTGTTCAATAATATTGTGGACAATGCCATTAAATATAAGGGTGATTCAGATTTATTCATTCAAATAAAGATAGAAAATGTGAATGATGGCATACTAGTTGGTGTACAAGACAATGGTATTGGAATGAGCAAAGAAACCCAAAGAAAAATATTCGAAAAATTTTATCGTGTACCAACTGGTAATTTACATGATGTGAAAGGATTTGGTTTGGGATTGAGTTATGTTAAAGCGATGACAAAAGCACATAAAGGAAGGATCACAGTAAGTAGTGAATTAGGCAAGGGAAGTAAATTTGAGGTATTTCTACCATCAACATAAATTAATTAATCATTATTAAATCTAATACAATGAAAGAAAAAAAAATAAAAATACTTTTGGTAGAAGATGATCCAAACTTGGGCATGATTTTGAAGGAGTCACTTGAGTTGAGAGATTATAGTGTGGAGCTTCATAAAGATGGAGAATCGGCATGGGCTGGCTATTCTAAAGGCAGTTACGATCTTTGTCTATTGGACGTGATGATGCCCAAAAAAGATGGCTTTACCTTAGCTGCCGACATCAGAAAAGTGGATACCGTAGTTCCCATTATTTTCTTGACTGCAAAATCTTTAAAAGAAGATAAAATAGAGGGATTTAAAGTGGGCGCTGATGATTATATGACCAAACCCTTTAGTATGGAAGAGTTGGAACTTAGAATGGAAGCTATTTTAAGAAGAAGTAATAAAAGCAGCAATACAAATACTGATCAAAAAGTTTTTCAGATTGGGAAATTGAACTTCAATTATGATGAGCGAAAATTAACTTCTGCTGCTAGTGCTCAAAATTTAACCACCAAAGAAGCAGACCTCTTAAAGTTGTTATGCATTCATCAAAACAATATATTGGAAAGAGATGTGGCACTTAAGTCTGTTTGGAACGATGATAATTATTTTACAGGCCGATCCATGGATGTATACATTACCAAGTTGCGTAAATATCTAAAAGAAGATAGCAATATCGAAATCATCAATATCCATGGAACAGGATTTAGATTGATGGTAAAAGAAGCTTCTTAACTACTTTTCTCCAAAAAAAATAAGGCGTCGTTTATACTACATAAACGACGTTTTTTTATTGACTTTATCATTGCTAGGATCATTCATTGCTCTTAATAAATAAACTTAATGCAATTGAGGTGAGGCAATGTATTGCTCAAATTATATCCTGTTTTTTTAGATCTCCTACTGATCATTTAGAAATTTCAAGAGACAACAAAATAATTTCTCATGCTCGAATTTGCGCGCAGTGGTATTTTTGATAACATCATGATGGAACAAAAGATTGTTATAAGAATATTGCAATAGCTAAAGACTCTGCCAATGCATAAATAAAGAACTCAGCTCGTATAATGGATAGGACTATTTTTTGATAGCATGCACAAAAATAGAAACACTCATAAATGGTATTTGCGTCGTAGCATTCCCAAAGAAATGTTTCGTCATAAATCTTTTAAAAGCTCCGTCTTTCAATACATCTAGCGGTGCGGTGATATATTGCATGCTCACAACTTCAAATCCAGAGGCTTCTAATAAATTCTTGATTCTAGATTTTGAATAGATTCTTGCATTGGCTAATGGTTCATGAATAAAACGAGGCATCCAAGATAAGAATGGAACTCTTTTGGTTTTAAATCCTGGAATTTTGGCTCCATGAATTTCGAATATCCACCATTTATTAGGTACACTAATAGCTGCTATAGCTCCTGGATTAAGGCATTTAGCATAGTTAGCTACCGACTTTTCGTCCAATAAATGTTCAATAACTTCGAAACTAATCAAACGATCAAACTTTAAAGCAGCAAGATCTTTTTCAATATTTAAAACCTCAAATTTCACATTAGGAAAAGACTGATTGAATTGTTTGAACTCCGCTTCGTGTTCATTATTTATATCGGTACCCAAGCATGATTTAAAATCGTCTGCGATCATGGATATAGTGGTACCATTCCCACATCCAATTTCAAGCAGGTCTGCTTGAGGATTTAGAAAGCCAGGTATCTCTCTTAGAAGGGAAACTCTCCTACTTACAATTTTATCTGCGAGGTCAGCAGGACGTCCTAAATAGTGTTCGTCTCTAAAAAGTTTTTCGTCTATCTTTGTCATACTATTTACTTACAAAAATAAGATAAAAAACAATGACATCAGAAACGATTTTAGTAACCGGAGCAAATGGTCAAATAGGCAGTGAGTTAGTATTAGCCTTAAGAAAAAATTATGGCGAAGATAATGTGATAGCATCAGATATAAGAGAGAATGACACAGACAGTCGCTTCGAAATTTTAGATATTACAGATGGTAACAAACTGCATGAAATTATACAAAAAAATAAGGTAACTCAAATCTATCACCTTGCCGCTTTGCTTTCTGGCACATCAGAAAAAAATCCAGCGCTTGCGTGGAAGATAAATATGGAAGGCCTATTCAACGTTCTAGAAAATACGGTTCAACATAATATCAGCAAAGTATTTTTTCCGAGCAGTATTGCGGTATTTGGACCGAATAGTCCTAAGATAAATACACCACAATTTTGCAATACAGATCCTACTTCCATATATGGCATTAGCAAATTGGCAGGCGAAGGTTGGGCACGCTATTATAATCTCAAAAAAAATACAGATATCAGATCTGTTAGATATCCTGGCTTGATTAGTTATAAAACCAAAGCTGGAGGTGGCACCACAGATTATGCAGTAGACATCTATTTTGAAGCCAAGGAAAACAAAAAATACACTTGTTTTTTGGAAGAAAATACCTACCTACCTATGATGTATATGCCAGATGCTATAAGAGGGACGATCGATTTGATGGAAGCCTCAAAAAACACTTTAACGGTTAAGGATAGCTATAATCTAAGCGCTATGTCCTTTTCGCCAAAAGAGGTTTGTGCCTCTATTCAAAAAATAATTCCAGATTTTAGTATTGATTATCAGCCTGATTTCCGTCAAGCCATTGCCAATTCTTGGCCTCAAAGCATTGACGCATCAGTTGCTTCAGCAGATTGGAATTGGAAACCGCAGTTCGATTTAGATAAAATGACAGAGGATATGCTAAAAAATATCGTGATTGAAAATGTCTAGAAAATTTTTCTAGATGAACGTTCAGCCTCTTAAAATCATCTTCTACTTGATGATTTATGTTTTCAGATCAAGCTTTGAGAAGGAATGCTTTCCTTTTTTAAACCCGCAACATTGAGCTGTTTTTATTAACTATAGAACGACAAATACACCGTGAACAATATCAGAGTGCCTGACTGATCGAAACGAATATCCTTTTTATTTTTTTGATTTTTAAAAATAAAAAGATAGCAGTGAAGAGCAGGACCACGAGGAGTTTGAGTCTATATCAAAAATAATTATTGGAGCTGAGTTTTGCATGCTCATTTATAGTTTTAAGAATAGGCACGCTATTGCAGAAATACCCTATTTTGAAGAAATAGAACAAAACAAATAAGCACAGTGGGCAGGCAAAAAAAAAGACCCGTATATAACGAGTCTTTTATGATTTATTGATTGCTTAGCAACTCTTGTTTCTTCAACCGACTATAATCTCCGAAAGAAATCATTTTTAAATTTTTGTCATCCCAAAGATTTGCGTTCACTGTTTTTAGACTTTGCCAAAATGTGATGGTAGGGGCATGTTTTTCGAAGGCTGGGTTTTCATCATTACATTTTTCTAAATTGTAATTTGGAATCGTTGGACAAAGGTGGTGAATGGCATGAAAGCCAATGTTTCCAGATAAGAAACGGCCAACCCAAGGCAATTTATAGTAGGTACTTCCTTTCACGGCAGACACTACATAATCCCAATTATCCTTGCCACTCTTGTAGATATTTTCATATTGATGTTGGATATAAAAGAACCATAAAGCATAAGTACCGAAGAAAAATAAATTAATTCCTTGTACAATAAAGAATTTTTTTGGTCCAATGAAATAAGCGAGTACACCATAAATGACAACAAAAGCGATATTGCTCCAGCTCACAGATTCTCTCACAGCTTTAAAATAATCTTGCTTCAACACAGCGAATCTATTGTATAACACTACATAGATAAAACCACCGACAGTGAAGAGATAGAATGGACTACGGTAAATTCGATAAAAGATTTTTCCTTTCATGCTAAGCTTTGAATATTCTTCCACTGTCAAACATTTGATATCACCGATATCTGAATATTCTAATTGACCATTGTGTGCATGATGAAAACTGTGCGATTGAGCCCAATATTTATAAGGAATAATAGTGCATACACTACAGATGGTGCCGATAATATTATTTACAGTCTGGTTCTTGGTAAAAGAACGATGACCACAATCGTGTTGAATGATAAAAATACGACCCAACATAAAACCATTCAGAATGGCGATGGCAATAGAAAATAAAACAGACTTGTCGAAAAGATAGAGCTGTAAAGCCATCAAGCCCAAGAAAAAAGCAAAACTGTTTGCAATCTGTGTGATTGCCTTTTTTGTATTTGGAATTTGATATTTCTTCAAATTTGAATTCCAATTCTTAAAGTCCTCTTTAAATTGATCCGTTACTACGTTCATAATTTAACTTGTATTTTGATTACAATACAAAGTTAAGCATAGATAAATCAATTAAACAATGATAAATATCATTCACGGGCTTATTAACAAAATTAAGGAATAAAAAACTGACAATATGTCACCATTAGAGATAAAATGAGTAAGTTTGCAACGTTTAAAACCTGGGATAAAAAAATGGAGTTATACAAAAGTGATAGCTTAGTACACGATGAGACGAGACAAGGCGAAACCCTTGTTATATCGAGACCTGAGGGTGTGGTAAGCAATGGGAAAAAGTTTTATATTGAAAGTTATGGCTGTGCAATGAATTTTAATGATAGTGAGATAGTTGCCTCCATCTTAACTTCCAAAGGCTATGACGGTACCAGAGATTATAATGAGGCAGATATAGTATTTATCAACACTTGTTCTATTCGAGATAAGGCTGAGCAGACGATTCGCAAGCGACTTGCCAATATTAAGGTCATAAAAAAAAGAAATCCTGGAGCCATCATAGGTGTATTAGGTTGCATGGCTGAGCGCATGAAAGAGCAATTATTGGTAGAAGAAAAACTGGTTGACATTGTAGCTGGACCTGATTCTTATCGTACATTACCGGACCTTATTGAAGAAGCGGAAGGAGGACAAAAAGCAGTGAATGTATTGCTGTCGAGAGAAGAAACTTATGCCGATATCAATCCTGTGAGATTATCTTCTAATGGTATTTCTGCCTTTGTTTCCATTATGCGAGGTTGTGACAATATGTGTGCATTTTGTGTGGTGCCTTATACACGAGGACGTGAAAGAAGTCGCCCACCAGCCTCTATTATGGAGGAGGTGAAAGACCTTAAGGCTAGAGGGTTTAAAGAGATTACGCTATTAGGACAAAATGTAGATTCCTATAGATGGAGCGAAGATGAAACAGTACGAGGTAAGAAATTGATAGACTTGAAGGACACAGATGATGTGGTTAATTTTGCGAATTTGCTTGAAATGGTTGCTATTGAAGCATCTGGAATGCGCATACGTTTCTCCACTTCACATCCTAAGGATATGCTAGATGACGTACTTTATGTAATGGCTAAGTATAAAAACATCTGCAACTATATACATCTTCCTGTGCAAAGTGGCAGTGATGCTTGTTTAGAAAGAATGAACAGAACCTATACCAAAGCATGGTACATGAATCGTTTGGAAGCAGTAAAAAGAATACTACCAGATTGTGGTATTTCTACAGATATCATCGTTGGTTTTTGTGGGGAAACGGAGGAGGAATTTGAGGCAACCATGGACATTGTAAGGGAAGTAAAATATGACCTTGCGTACATGTATTATTACTCAGAAAGACCAGGCACCTTGGCCGCTAAGAAATTTAAGGATGATGTTCCGGAGGAAATTAAAAAACAACGCTTACAAACCTTGGTAGATTTACATCGTAAAAACTCCTACGAAAGTAATTTGAAAGACGTCGGTAAAATATTTGAGGTATTGATCGAAGGTAATTCAAAAAAAGATGAGGCCGATTTGTATGGAAGAACAGATCACAATAAAGTTTGTGTCTTTGCTAGAGCGGGGCACAAAGCAGGAGATTATGTAATGGTAAAGGTTGAATCTTGCACCTCTGGTACCTTATTAGGAAAAATAGTAGCATTATAAAATTAAGCATATTGGATTTACAAACATTAAAGCAAAGATTCGGAATCATTGGTAACTCACCAGCCCTCAATTATGCATTGAGTGTGGCAGACAGAGTAGCGCCAACGAATTTATCGGTATTGATTACAGGAGAAAGTGGCGTAGGAAAGGAAATTTTTTCTCAAATTTTACATCAGTTGAGTCCGCGTAAACACAACCCCTTTATTGCTGTAAACTGCGGAGCGATTCCAGAAGGCACCATAGACTCGGAGTTATTCGGGCACGAGAAAGGTTCTTTCACAGGAGCGGGTGAAAAGCGAAAAGGCTATTTTGAATCAGTGGATGGTGGCACTATTTTTTTAGATGAAATTGGTGAAATGCCTCTAGGAACGCAGGCAAGATTGCTGCGCGTATTGGAGAGTGGTGAGTTTATCAAAGTAGGCTCATCTGTTTCACAAAAAACGGATGTTCGAGTGGTGGCTGCCACCAATGTAAACCTGATGGAATCGGTACAGAAAGGAAAATTTAGAGAAGATTTATATTATCGTTTAAGTACTGTGCCCATTGAAATTCCTTCCTTAAGAGATAGAGGTGAGGATATCTATTTACTTTTCAGAAAATTCTGCATAGATTTTTCTGAGAAAAACAAAACACCCATTATTCAATTAGATGATGACGCCCGAAGATTGTTGCTAAAATATAATTGGCCTGGCAATGTTCGACAGCTCAAAAATATTGCAGAACAAATTTCAGTGTTAGCGAAAGATAAAATTGTGTATGCAGATGAATTCATTCGATTTATACCTGATTTTACCGTTTCAAAAACACCAGCAGTAATGGATTTTAGTGATGGAAATACAAATAATGGTGGTGGTAATAACTTTTCAGAAAGAGAGTTGCTTTATAAAATGTTGTTTGATATCAAAAAAGATGTCAATGATCTGAAACAATATATGCTTTCGATGGGCACTACAGCGCCATTAGTTTCTGCTTATAATAGTGGAGATATAGGACAGGGTCAGGCTTACTATCCATCCTCACCTGTAATACGACATGATGAGCATAGCTCAACGGTTCAAAGCGGTTCACAGCCAATCATTTTAGCCGAGAAGAGCCATTATCAATCAGCAGAAACCATTGATGAATCGCTTTCTATTGAGGACAAGGAAAAGGAATTGATTCTTCGAGCTTTGAAGAAACACAAAGGAAAGAGAAAAAACGCAGCCAATGATTTAGGCATTTCAGAGCGGACACTTTATAGAAAAATTAAGGAATATGGAATTGATGATTAAAGGACTCATAAAAATGTGGAATAAATCCTTGGTCTTCCTTTTATTTTTGATGATGACCATATTTACCAATTCCTGTGGTGTATATAGCTTTACAGGCGCTAATACCAGTGCTAAGACCATTTCCATAGGTATCTTTAGCAACAAGGCGCCAAATGCTCCTATGAAAGCAAGCACCTTGTTTACAGAAGCCATCAAGCAAAAGTTTACTACAGAGGGGAATTTAAAATTGGTTGATAACGCCGGAGAGTTGAAAATTAGTGGTTATATTTCTAATTATACGGTAAAACCAAAGGCTGCTGTGGCAGGTGAAACCTCTGCTTTGGTAGAGATTACCATCACTATTCAAGTAGATTATGTGAATACACTTGACCCAAAAGATAAGTGGAGTCAAGAGTTTAAAAAATATGCTCAATACGAAAGTTCACAAAGTTTAAGTGCAGTAGAAGATACTAAACTAAAGGAACTGAATACCCAATTGGTAGAAGATATTTTTAATAAGGCATTGGTAAAATGGTAAGTAAATTACAGAAAAGTACTGCATATAGCAAATCAACACAAGAGCTGGAGACCCTTGTAGCACAATATCCATGGTGTAGTACCTATCAATTACTTTTATCTAAAAAGTACCAAGATATATCCAATCCTTTATTTGAAAAACAACTGAATCAATCTGCCATCAGATTGTATAAAAGAGAAGTACTATTTGACCTACTTAGCAGCGTCGATTTGGAGAAGGAAGCGTCAAAAAATACTGTACTAGAAGCAAGCGAAGTCACACTTACAGAAGCAGCAAAACTTCCAACAGAAATTCTTGAGCCTTTGGTGGTAGAAGCTACTGAAAACGTGGAAACTTTGATGGAGGAAGAGAACGTTGTTCTGAATGCTATCGATCAGGGTCCGTTAAGCACCGACGTTGCTACAGCAGAGGAACCTACATCAAATGATGAGCATATTGAAGAGCAAGACCAGCCAACAGACAGCAACGAAGCTTCGAATGACTTACCGGCTGAGACTATCGACAGCAATGAAATCGCATTCAATGAACCTTCCATTGCAGCGCAAGAAGCAATTGATGAGCAGAAGGTAGAAACAATCGAAAATACCAATGAAGCAAATATTAAGATAGATTTTGCTGTTCCTCACTCCTTCAATGATTGGTTGCAAAACTTCAAAAAAGAAGAGTCAAGCGAGGCCATTGAAGCAGAAGAAATTATTGAAAAACCTATTATCCAAAGCATGAAAGAAAAAGACATCCGTGCAGAAAAAGTAGAGAAATCTGAAGAAGAGTCACAAATTGATGAACTAGATTTTATCATCAAAACGAATACGCCATATGATTTATTCGCTTTTGAAAAAGACCTTACAGACAATCAAGTCAATCAGGTAAATAACTTTATTGAGCAGCAGATTAAACGAAAGGAAAAGAGCCCTGACATCACAGCAGCTTTGAAAGAGAAAAGTGGAGCGAATTATCTTCCTGCTGATGACCTAGTGACTGAAACATTAGCGAAATTATACCTTAAACAAGGCAAAAAGGATAAAGCAATTTTAGCATACAAAAAATTATTGTTGAAATATCCAGAAAAAAGCAGTTTCTTTGCACTCCAAATTGAATTAATTACTAAAAGGTAAATAAATAAAAAATGATAGTTATTTTATTAGCAGCAATTGTAGCATCCGTTTTATTAGGCTTAGTGGTGTTGATACAAAATCCTAAAGGTGGTGGTTTGAATAGCCAAATGGGTGGTATTGGCAATCAGATATTTGGAGCATCAAAATCAACTGATGTTGTTGAAAAAGCTACTTGGTACCTTGCAGGAGCTATGCTTGTTATTTGTTTAAGTGCTGCTTGGATGACTAAATCGACCACAAAGGTTTCTAGTGGTACTACAAAAATAGAAAAAACAGATGTTGAGAAAAACATCAACAAATACAAAGGTCCAACTTCAGTTCCTAATACTAAATAAGTATAGGTGCTTGGCATTGAGTTTTGCCCTTCTATTTTCTTCTTGTATTCCGTTTCACCGTTCTAGAGTTTCATTGATGATTCATTCTTGAAGAGAATGTGATTATTATTGTTTGAATCCAATTTTCAATAACTTCTTTTGTCGAACAATGAGTCAACTCCGGCTGCAGATCGTTCTGATCGAGTCAAAAAAAACTGATTTTCGAGCCATGATAAAAGCTCAGTGAAAGAAAGGCCAACAGTATAGACAGGTATTAATCACAATGCTTTTTGATCGCAGCTTTAGCATCAGTAGAACCCATGTCTGCCGCTTTCAAAAAATCGATACAACTGTCGTACATCTTACCAGATTTTAACTCTGCCAAACCCTTTTGATAATAAACATAAGAATCAGTTTTATCATTCTTAATGAACTCACTGAAATCGGTGACTGCTTCTGTATAGTCGCCTACCTCTAGTCTCGCAATTCCTCTTGCCTTATAGGCTGGATTAAAATAAGGATTGAGTTGAATAATTCTACTATAATCAATGATAGCATTGAGAAAATCCTTCTTATACATGCTGACAGAGGCTCGGCCACCTATCGCGACTATATAATTAGAATCTAATGCGATTGCTTTATTGAAATCTGAAAATGCATTTTCAAGATTAGACATTTTTAGATAAATGACGCCACGGTTATAGTAAGCAGGAACCATACTTTGATTGGCTTCAATGGCCTTAGAATAGTCTTTTACAGCTTTTTCAAAATAACCAAAAATGCCATATAGATCGGCATGTAACATCCATGCCTCACAATAATTAGGATTGATGTCTAGTGCTTTTTTGGTGTATTTTTCTGCTGATTTATAATCCTTTATATCAATAGCTTTCATGGCTCGAGCCAAATAAAATGCTGCCTTTTCTTTGGTCAGCTGGCTCACTTCTATACCAAATTTACTTTTCGTCTTTGCACGAACCTGCTTTACCTCCACCGCCTTTAGCATTCTTCCTTTTGCTAGCTGAGAGCTATCTGTTTGATTTTTAGATTTTTTAGTGGCTTTTATTGTTGCCTCTTTTTCATGTAAATCTTTTTGTTCAAGCGTATTGTCAAAAGTTATGACGCTATCTTCTGGGTCTGATGCATGCTGTATTTTCTTCTTCTTATCGACTTTTTGATGATGTTTTTTTTGTGTTTCTGTCGAGACAAGCTTATCGTTAGATTTTACATCAATTTGAATACTATCCTTCTCTAGCACGCTTTGATTGGAATCGTATTTGTTCGAATCTAACATTTCAGCAATAGGCTCAGAATCTTCTAGCACAGTGTCTTTAGGCATATTTACAGAAGAATCTAATCCCACTTTATCCGTACTTAATTTTTCAATCGGTTCTTTCATTTCTTCAAGCGGCATCATATACTTTATGGTAACCACCTTAGTGATTTTTCTTACTAGCAATCGTTCATCAATCTTCACCTTATATTCCCTAGAAGGAAGCTTATTCATGGATACCAAAAGATTGATTGGACAGTGATATAGATTGGCAATATAGATTAATGATTGACCACTTTTTACTTTGTGGGTTATTTGAGTGGTATCATAACTAATAATAGCAATGGAATCATAGGCAGTCTCCATATTGGCTTTAGCATGGTAACTAGAAGCTAGCATCAACAATAAAATAATATAAAAACCATATTTAGATTTCATACAAACCATCAAATTATTACTAACTCTTTTACGGCATTCGACTTAAGAAAATCATTCACCTTTTCTATGATCTGTGCTTTGTTGTATAATAGCTCTTGCTTGAGTGGTGCAACTGAACATTTGATAGTCAGCACCTTTTTGAAAAGTCTAACCTCAATGGTATATTTAGCAATGGTTTTACCCATCACATCATGCCAATGTGCCTGAAGAATATTTTCATTCAACTTCTCGTCTAAACGCCATTCTTTCATTAAACTATTGATGGCTTCTCCTAGATGTACTACATTATTACGCATGGCTCTATTTCAATGTACAAATTTACAATATCTAATGCATTAATTCAGCCTCATTCTCATCCACAAGATAGATTCTTGCCTTTTTCACCGAATGAGCAAACAATTTTTTGATTCTTTCCATGTCTGTATCCGTTAGAAATATCTGTCCAAATTCTTTCTCTTGAATAATTTCAATCAGATTCTTGCAACGGTCAAAATCCAGTTTATCGAACAAGTCGTCAATTAAAAAGATAGGTTTGGTATTGTTTCTTCTACTGATATATATCAATAGGGCCAACTTAATGGCCATTAAAAAAGATTTTTGCTGACCCTGTGAGGCGAACTTCTTAGCCGCATTATTATCTATCAAGATTTTTAAATCATCTTTGTGCAGGCCCTTGCTTGTATACTCTAAAATCAAATCTTTAGGAAGTTGTTGCTGCAATAAAGTTCTTAAGTCCTGATCTATTAATTGGCTACTATAATGAATCGTAACATGCTCGTCTTTCTGAGCCAGTTTTTCATAATAAAATTGAAAAAGATCTGCTATCTCAAGCATGGCATGTTTTCGTTTTTCGAACAATTGTTCGCCATAAGAAACAAGGCCTTCATCATAAATCGAAAGCAAGGCCATGTCTATTTCTTGAGGTTTTTTACTACTCTGTTTTAAAAATGCATTTCTTTGTTCCAAGACCTCATTATACGACAAGAGCGCCAGTAAATATGATTTATCTGACTGACTTAAGGTGCTATCAAATAGCTTTCTTCTTTCTTCACTCCCACCAGTGATGATTACCTGATCGCCAGGGGCAATCATCACGCAAGGCAACACCCCAATATGATCAGAAAATTTTTTGTATGATTTGCCATCGAGCACAATATTTTTCTTCTTGCCTTTTAATAAAGAAACGGATACCTGACGGTCACTTTCACCATTGCTATACATGGCTTCTACACGAAAAAAGTCATTTCCATAGCGTATTAAATCTGAGTCGACATGATTAAAATGACTCTTGGTAAAGCATAGAACATGAACGGCATCCAATACATTTGTTTTACCTGCCCCATTATTTCCTACCAGAAAGTTAAGGCCGTCTACAAAAGAAAAATTCTGTGAGGAATAGTTCTTGAAATTTGTTAGGATTAATTCTTTAATAAACACTATTTTTGCATACCTTTTTAAAAAAGCAGTATGGGTACAAAAGTAATAAAAGAGAATCAAGTGGCTACAAATGGCGCAGTTAATACTGAAATAAACTATCAGACTGGTAAAGCCTTTGATGCCAAAACATATCTTCAATGGTATGAGTTAATGTATAAGGCAAGACGATTTGAAGAGATGGCTGGCATGCTTTATGGGGAACAAAAGTTTCGTGGTTTCTGCCACTTGTATATTGGGCAAGAAGCCCTTGCTGCAGGTTCCATCTCAGCTACAAAACCATCAGATGCGCTTATCACAGCCTATCGTTGCCACGCCTTAGGAATTGCGAAAGGCATTACCTGCAACGAAGCAATGGCTGAACTTTATGGAAAAGCAACCGGTTGTTCAAAAGGGAAAGGTGGTTCAATGCACTTTTTTTCCAAGGAACATAATTTTTACGGAGGACATGGAATCGTAGGCGCTCAAATTCCGCTTGGCGCTGGGATTGCTTTTGCTGATAAATTTAAAGGAAATGACAATGTAACCCTTTGTTTTTTCGGTGATGGTGCGGCATGGCAAGGTGCCTTACATGAATCTTTCAACTTAGCTTCTTTATGGAAAATTCCAGTCATTTTTATTTGTGAAAACAACGGATATGCCATGGGAACTTCAGTGAAAAGAAGTACCCGAGTGATGAATTTCTATAAACTAGGCGAGGTATATGAAATAGCAAGTGAACAAGTGGATGGCATGAGCTGTGAAGCGGTGCATAATGCCATTGCAAGAGGTGTAGAAAGAGGTAGAAAAGGAGAAGGACCCACTTTTCTTGAGATCAAAACATACAGATACAAGGGCCATTCTTCTAGTGATCCACAGAAATACAGAACAAAAGATGAGGTGGAAGCCTATAAAAAATTAGACCCTATTGAGACAATCAAAGCTACGATTCTAAAAAATAAATTTGCAACAGCAGCGGCGATAGAAGCCATGGAAGAACGCATCGGAGAAGAGATTGATGCATGTGTGAAATTCGCCGAAGAATCACCTTTCCCAGATAATGCAGAATTATTGAAAGATATCTATGCAGAGGATCATTATCCTTTTATCACAGACTAAGACATAATAATTAATAATATAACATAAAAGAAGAAAAAAATTATGGCGGAACACAAAGAACCTATGGACAACATTAAAGATAGCTTTGCTAATTTTCAGAACACTTATGAAAAAAATAAAAACATCATTAATGGAGTTGGTATTGGCTTGATTGTCCTTATTGCTGCATTGACTTATGGCAAGCTTAAATGGTTACCTGAAAGAGAAGAAAGTGCTCAAAAGAGCATGTACATTTCTCAATTTTACTTCGAACAAGATTCCTTCAGAATTGCATTGAATGGAGGTTCAAATATGCCTGGGGCTATGGGTTTCAAAAAAATAATTGACAATTATTCCTTCACAAAAGCGGCTAATGTAGCGAATCTATATGCTGGTATTTGTGAAATGCATATTGGCGAGTTTGACAAAGCCATTAAACACCTCGAAAGTTTTTCACCGAAAGACGATATTTTTACCGCTCAAAAAAATGCTTTATTAGGTGATTGTTACACCGAAAAAGGCCAAAACGACAAAGGTTTAAGTTTTTATGGAAAAGCAGTAGAAAGCAGTACTAATACCCTTATCACGCCTATCAATTGCATCAAGGCTGGAATGGCTTGTGAAAAATTCGGTAAAAAAGAAGAGGCTTTGAAATACTATACCATGATTAAAAATGAGTATCCTAATAGCGATGAAGCACAACAAATAGATAAATACATTACAAGAGTTGAAGTTTCTATCAAGAAATAATGTTTGTCCTCTTATAAAGATATTAAAAAACCGAGTACACTTACTCGGTTTTTTATTTGCACCATGATGTAATTCCATCTCTGCCATCTTATCTTTACATCAGATAAATCGTTCAAAATTCTTCATAAAAACAAAACTATGTCAGCAAAAACAAAAAAATTAGGCGAAGTTTCTGCACCTATCCTCTTGAAAAAAAAGTATAAGGTAGCCTTAGTTGTATCTGAATATTATTTTGACGAAATCACGAGAAGCTTATCCGAAGCAGCGATAAGTACCTTGATTGAGAATAGTATTCCAGAAAAAAATATTTCTATTTATTTTGTTCCTGGCGCCTTTGAACTGGTAAGTGGAGCACAAATGATTTATGAAGCTCTTGAACCAGATGTAGTGCTGGCCTTAGGTTGTGTGATTAAAGGAGACACCGATCATGACAAATACATCAATCATTCTGTAGCCCAAGGATTGACTCAATTATCCATTATTTATAAAACGCCTTTCATCTTTGGCCTGCTCACTCCAAACACTATGAAACAAGCAAAAGATAGAAGTGGTGGAAAGCATGGTAATAAAGGTATAGAGGTTGCTTTAGCGGCTGTTAAAATGCTTCAACTTCAAGAACAAGTAACCACTACTAAAAAGTAAAATAGTGTCTAGCTCATCCACCTAATTTGTATAATAAAAACATTGACGATTCATGAAACTACATTCCATTGATACAGGATATTTTAAACTTGATGGAGGCGCCATGTTTGGTGTGGTTCCTAAGGTCATCTGGAACAAACTCAATCCCGCTGATGCCAATAACCTATGCACATGGGCCATGCGTTGTTTGTTGATTGAAGAAGGTGATCGATTGATTCTGATAGACACAGGCATGGGTAACAAGCAGAGTGAAAAATTCTTTGGCTATTACGAACCCTTTGGTGATCATACATTGCTGAGTTCCATCAAGGACAAAGGCTTCTCTCCTGCCGATGTCACAGATGTGATTCTCACGCACCTGCATTTTGATCATTGTGGAGCAGCCGTTTCCAAAGAAGGAGAACAATTGAAATTAACTTTTCCGAATGCTATTTATTGGAGTAATGAGGCACATTGGAACGCCGCAGTGTCGCCGAATCCACGAGAAAAAGCATCTTTCCTAAAGGAAAACATTCTCCCCATTCAGGAAAGTGGTCAACTACAATTTGCAGATGAAAACACCATCATTGCTCCATTTATAAATATTAAATTAGTGAATGGACATACAGATGCCATGATGATTCCTCATATCCAATACAAGGATAGAACCATTGTATATATGGCTGATCTAATTCCTAGCAGCTTTCATCTTCCCATTTCCTATGTAATGGGCTATGATATTCGTCCTTTGGACTGTCTGCGAGAAAAAGATGATTTTTTGAAACGAGGATTAGCAGAAAAGCATATCCTATTTTTTGAGCATGACCCACATACAGAATGTTGTACTTTAGAATCCACAGACAGAGGCATCCGAATGTCTGAGAGCTTTGATATAGCTACGCTCTAGCATCCTTCTAAATTCTTTTCATTTATTTATTAAAAACAAAAAATAGTGCTATATTTGCACTCCAATTTGGCGTGGTAGCTCAGCTGGTTAGAGCGCAGCACTCATAATGCTGAGGTCGGGGGTTCGAGTCCCCCCCACGCTACCAATAGTTTTCACCACACTCCAAGCTTCCAATAAAAAACACTTATCTTTGACAATCGCTAGAAGCAAGTACCAATAAGCTTTTAACAACATATTTAGTTTTAACATCAGTAAGCAAAAACATCCCTATCATGTTAGATTTCATCAATACATTTTTTAAAAAGAGAAAGGAAAAAAGAAGTTTCCAAGAATATGGTTTCGATGTAAAAACCTTTGAGATAGACAACATCGGAACTGTTCAATATGCACAATGGAAACATCCCTTTGAACAACAAAAATCAATCACCAACTCTAATGTCAATTTTTATAAGACATTAGCGAAGCCTGGTGCCATGATCATTGATATTGGAGCACATACCGGAGACACCACAGTACCAATGGCTTTGGCAGTTGGTAAACAAGGATTGGTATTGGGTTTAGAACCTAATAAATATGTTTTTAAAATTTTAGAAAAAAATGTTTCTTTAAATCCAGAGCATACAAACATTGTCCCGCTTTGCTTTGCGGCCACTGAAGCAGATGGAGATTTTGTATTCAATTACTCAGATGCCTCTTTTTGTAATGGCGGTTTTCTATCTGAGATAGAAATGAAGAATCATAAGCATGATTATACATTGACCGTAACTGGCAAAAATTTAGAAAAGTATTTGTTTGCCAATTACACGAATGAACTATCAAAGCTTGAGTTAATAAAGGTTGACGCTGAAGGCTATGACAAAGAAATACTCAAAACGATTCCAAATATATTAAAGCAATTCAGACCAAATATCATGGTAGAGTGCTTCAAAAAATTAAATGTAAAAGAACGTGAAGAGCTCTTCGACGTGATCGATGCATTCGATTATAATTTGTTTCGACTTGCTAATTTTGAAGAAAATGGTGAGATGGTTCAGATCATGAAACATAATATGATGGACGAGAAACACTTTGAAATGCTCGCCATACCTAAAGAAAAGGCATAAATACTTTTTTTCATTTTCCTTGGGGCGTGCCGGCGAATAAAATCCTTTCGCCGTCCTGCTATTCATTACAAGCTGCTGAAAAAACCAAACAGCAGGCTTTCCATTGCTATCAGTCACGCAGCAGATCGCTTGCTAGTAAAGACCTCTTTCCATTGAAAATGCTGAGAGACTAATCCGATTATCCTTTACTCAATTTCCGCATCAGCCAATAAAAAAAACGTGGGGCATACTGATGCATCGGCACAAATAATAACTCAATGCGACCGATATATTTTTTTCGCTTACGATGCATCATGGCATCCAAAATTTTGGTTGCACAAACATCAGCAGGCATCCCTTTTTGTTGTGCCGGACTGTCTATGGTATATCTTGAACCAGATCCAGTAATGGCATTCACTGCCACATTGGTTTTTATAAATCCTGGTGAAATAATACTTACCCCAATACCAGTATCAGATAATTCTTCCGCTAAGGATTCAAAGAAACCGTTGACGGCATGCTTAGCAGCTGCATAAGTAGAATGTAAAGGCAATCCAAAATCTCCCAAAATACTTGATAAGGCGATGATTTGACCACTATTGTTTTTGATCATCACAGGCAAGACAGCCTTAGTCAATGTAAGCGCACTCATAAAATTGACTTCCATCAACATCCTATCAATCGAGACCTCTGTTTCTATGGCTTTAGAACGCTGACTTACCCCAGCGTTATTGATCAGGATATCTATACGACCAAAGCTGCTCAAAATCTTATCTACAGCAGCAGGAGCATCCTTAATATCTGCCAAATCCATAGGCAATATCAACACTTTTGCTTGTCCACATAAGTTAGCCACTCGTTGTAATTCATCCTCCCTGCGGGCAGATAGAACGAGTTGAGCCCCTTCCTTTGCCAATGCAATAGCTAAAGCTTCTCCAATACCAGAGGAAGCTCCGGTTAACCATATCGTTTTATTTACAAAATATCCCATATTGCCTTACTATGATTGATGTATGACAAAGGTAATGACTATCAAGAGACTTAGACTTAAAGCTGATAAAAATCATCTCATTAATTTGATTATCAAAAAAAATATTTTACATTTGCACTCCAAAATTGTCCCATCGTCTAATTGGCAGGACGTCTGATTTTGGTTCAGTTAGTCAAGGTTCGAGTCCTTGTGGGACAACAAAAAAAGCGGTCGAATGACCGCTTTTTTTATTTAGTTTATGCTCTAGTTGATATTGAATACCATACAAGTCATGAGATAAGCATTTTTATTGCCTCCCCGCCCTTGTTGGTGTTATTCACCAACAAGTATACCTAACAGGCATTCATATAATGTGTCAAAAAAGTCCAGTGAGAATTATCATCCTGCTGGTAAAATGAAGCACTTGAATAAAAACAGGGTTGATCATCTGTCTCTGATAGCCATTTTTGTTGTAATGGATTGTTATGTATATAATCCAACTTCTGCTCTAGAACTTCTCTTGAATAGATATCAATGCTCAAAGCATTTCTTTCCCAAAATTGGTACTGTCGGTCGCTAAGGTTTACACAGAATTTAGATAAGTCACTTGAGTTTGTGTTTTGTAGATCTTGCTTTATTTTCTGTGCTGTGAATCTCAGAAAATCTCTCTGCACTGTTTCTCGCTTATGGCCTTCATTTATTTTCCAAAGCAGATGAATATGATTTGGCATAATTACAAATGCATAAACTGTAATTCTTTTCTCATCTGTTAAAAATCTTAGGCTGTCGATTATTATTTGTTTGTATCTGTTCTCTTT
>CAMDFR010000011.1 GCA_945897725.1 Chitinophaga pinensis | reverse complement strand
CAATCATTTTACTTCTTCTTCTATTTATTTAAGAGCTGCAGTTATATTTTAATGAAGACGATTCACACTAAGGTTTTAATTGTAGGTGCAGGGCCAGCAGGCGTTAGTACTGCATTGTTCTTAGCCAAAAAAAACATCCCTTGTGTCATCGTAGACAAGGAACAGTTTCCTCGTGATAAGATTTGTGGTGATGCCCTAAGTGGAAAGGTAGTAGAAGTCTTAAAGAAATACGACTCAACATTTATTGAAAAGCTTGCTAAGTCTGATATACAGGTCGGTTCGTTTGGTGTCAACTTTATTGCACCAAATGATAAATGTTTACGAATACCTTTCAAAAAGAATTACAAAGAACTGCTACGAGCTCCAGGTTTTGTAGCTAAGCGAATCGATTTTGATAATTTCATGATTGAGGAGTTAAAAAAAAACGAGTGCATCGAATTGATTGAAAACTGCTCACTGAGAGACGCAGAAAAAATTGAGAATGGATACCGTTTTAGCACCAAAGATGGACAACTTGAATTGAATGCATCTATTGTGGTGGCATGTGATGGAGCGAACTCCTCGTTTTCAAAGAAAACATTGAACTTTTCAATATCTAATAAAGAAAATTGCTTTGGTCTAAGAGCATACTATAACAATGTAAAAGGCCTTGATGAAGATAATTTTATAGAGCTTCACTTTATTAAAGATTTATTGCCCGGATATTTTTGGATTTTTCCTTTGCCGAATGGACAAGCAAATGTTGGCTTAGGTATTAGAGCAGATGTAGTGGCAAAAAAGAAGCTAAAGTTGCCACATCTATTGGATAAAGTACTCGCCCTTCCACAATTTAAAGAACGATTCAAAGAGGCTACTTTAGTAGATAAAATAAGTCTTTGCAGCTTACCAATGGGTACAAGAAAAAGAAAACTTCATGGAGATAACTTCCTGTTGTGTGGAGATGCCGCAGCTTTGATTGATCCATTTACAGGCGAAGGCATCGGCAATGCCATGCTGAGTGGGATGGTAGCAGCTGACACTATTGAAAATGCTATACGAGATAATGATTGTAGCGCAAAGATGCTCTCGTCTTATGACAAGGAAGTGTATCGAAGACTAGGGCCTGAGTTGCAAATGAGTACCCAATTACAAAGCTTAGTGATGTATCCTTGGCTTTTTAATTATGTAGTAAACAAAGCAACAAAAAATAAAGAATTACAAAATTTAATTTCCACTATGTTTGAAGATGTGGATTTAAGAGCTAAATTTAAGGATCCAAAATTTTATTTTAAACTATTATTTAATTAAAAAAAAATGATGAAAAGACTAATTTTCCCAATGTTACTAAGCACTTTAATGCTAGGTGCTGCTTGCAACTCAGCTTCAAAAAAAACAAGTGAAGTGAAGAATGTAGAGGAAGAATGCTACGCTTCTAAAGATAAAGAATATGCAAAGCCAAATGCTAAGGGTGGATTTGGTGATGTCATTACCAGAGATGCCGCTGTTTCCTTGACAGAATTTACTAAATCGTATGACAGAAAAGCTGCTCAAACGGTTAAATTAAAAGGAAAAGTTTTAGAAGTTTGCGAACAAAAAGGTTGCTGGATGTCGCTCGACAATGGCTCAGAAGGGCCAATGATGGTACACTTTAAAGACTATGCATTTTTTGTTCCTCGTGATATTAAAGGGAAAAATGTAGTCATTGAAGGAGAAATTAAAAGCGATACCACTAGTATAAAAGAGTTGAAACATTATGCCGCAGACGGAGGTAAAAGCAAAGAAGAGATAGAAAAAATCACAGAAACTAAAGTAGAACTAACCTTTATGGCAAGTGGAGTGATTGTGGAGAAGTAATTTACCCTACCTAGATACCTGTTTATCATGGGCTTAGTTCTTATATAAAAGTCATCAAAAAAAATAAATAATTTAGTATCGTTTTTCTAAAAAAAGATTATATATTTGCACCTCGCTTTTGAGAACAAAATATGATTTCGTAGCTCAGTTGGTAGAGCATTACACTTTTAATGTAGGGGTCCTGGGTTCGAGCCCCAGCGGGATCACAAAAGATAAAAAAAGTTTAGTATTAGTTTACTAGACTTTTTTTGTTTTTAGACCTTTCTTCTTTCACAATATAAGCATGTCGAATGCATTAATTTTTTAGAGATATCTGTTCAGATTTTTTGCTATAAAATAAAATCGCAAAGCCATAGCAAATGAAAGGAATACTTAACAATTGTCCCATATCTAAGATCAAGCTTGACTCAAAAGATTCTTGTATTTCTTTTAGAAATTCGATGAGGAATCTAAAGCAAAACATTCCAATTAAAAAGTAGGCTGAAATAGCTCCAGTCTTGAAATTATCCTGCTTTTTTCTAAAGAATACATACAGCGAAAAAGATAAAATTATATAAGCAATCGCTTCATAAATTTGAGTGGGATGTCTTGGAAGTACATCTAAAAAACCGTCTGTATAGTGCCGTTTAAAAATAACAGCCCATGGCAGATTTGAATATTTTCCAACAATTTCACTATTGCAAAAATTGCCTATTCTCACGAAAGCAGCAGTAATGGCTACACCAGCTACTATCCTATCTCCTACCCACAGAAATGGTTTCTTGATAACCCACTTGGCATAAATAAATGCCATAATAATGATTCCAATGGTTGCTCCATGGCTGGACAGTCCTCCATTCCATATCTTAACAATTTCTAAGGGATGCTCCTTGTAATCAGCAAAGTTATAGAAGAAAACTTCTCCAAGTCTTGCTCCAATTAAAGCTCCTGCTACAATCATGTACAACAATGAAATCATGTATTTGTCCTCGACCTTAGAGCGACGATAAATATCACTGACCATAAAAAAAGCAAAGGCAATACCAGTGGCCATCATAGCACCATACCATTTTGGATGAAAAACACCTAAATGAATGGTTGGATCGAAATCCCATTGAATATATGCTAGCATTTTTAAAGTATTTGTGAAAGTATGGCCTCGTTTAACTCATGCTTACCATCGAATGTGATATACTGTACTTTTATTTGAGCGAAGGCGAATCTGTCTTTAATCATATCAAGCTGATTGGCTTCAATGAAGGGATCGTCTTTGCCAACAACATAGAGCAGCGCTCCTATTTTATGTTCGTTTGAACTATATTCAATATCTGAAGCAGGCTCACCGGCCCATAAAACGACCTTATCAAAATGGTTCTTTGAATGACTTACCCAACGACTTGCTGTTGCTACTCCTTGAGAAAAACCTAATACATTAACGCTTTTGTTTGATGAATCTAAAGTCAATAGCAATTTTTCAAGATAGGAAACATAGTCTTTGATTTCGTTTGACCTATCTTCTTTAGTCATCCAACTGGCTACTACAGAGCCACTAAATCCATTTCGATAATATCTGGATAATCCTTCAGGTGCGATGAATAAATGCTTCTCTTTTCCAAGAAATTTTATGGTCCTTAGCATGGACTTTGCAGACATGCCATAACCATGCAATAAAATCCAGATGCTATCCGCATTTGGATTACCATAGCTAAAATATCTTGCTGTTTTTAAAACCTCAATATGATGTATTTCGAAGTCGTCAATAGCTTCACCATCCTTGTTATCCATGCCTATGATGCCTTTTTAACTTATTGCGACTGTAATAGAAGATATAGCCAGAACGCAAGGTGAGTGTGAGAAAAAGGGGCATCATGGCAATATTAAAATCTTGTGGTAACAACCATCTCCAAGATAACAATAGACACAAACTCATTACACAATAAACTAGCGCAAACCATGAAATGAGTCGATATTTTTTAGTGAAAAATAAGATGCATCCAATGATCACAAAAGGATTCGCCCAGAGAAGGTTTAGATTCACATAGGCCACATGATGGCGAGTTGATGTCCACATAAAAACGAATAAACAACCTATGAGTGAAAAAAGTAAGGAAAAGCCGATGTCAAATGCCTTCAACCATTTTTCTTTTTTGAATTCATAAAAGGTGATAAACAACACAAGCAGGAAGAAAAGCGAAAATACAAAAAGCGGTGATTGAAAGAATGGTGTAGCCTCTTTCTTCGCATCAAAATGAAGAATCGTCTTTGTGTTTGCTACCAATGGAGAAGGACGATTCCCATTATTTGTAGAAGCAAAGAAGTAGGCCGTCATCAAGTTATTGGGTAAAAACAGATGTTCTCTTGGTGTCGCTATTTTATCCGAAGGGACGCCAATCATTAAATCCATACCAAATGTAAGCCACTTGAGGTGTCCAGCGCATTCGTCAATCATGTTTCTATAGGACTGATTTTTTGCCTGCGCATTTTTTGTGATAAACGAAAAATCATACTCAATATTTTTCCCAGTTGCTTTCTCAAGAATATCTCTGAGCCTTGTGGAGCAATTATCAAAGAGAAAATCATAGTGATAGACCCGATTCTCTGGTAAATAATTTTCTTCCAACAATTGATAAAGTTTTTCCTTTTCCGACTGATTTAGATGAAGTATTTGCTGAGTGACGCCGCGATTGTCCATTTCATACTCCCACATAAATCCTTCTAAATTACTGATGGATAAAAAGTAATCTAAATCCCCTGTAATAAACTTGTATAAAAAATCATCGTCATAACTGAAAGTACCGTAATTATAGACTCTATCGACTTTAGTTACGGTATCTTTGATAAAAAAAGCTGAATGACCAAAGGTGCTATACATCTCATTTCCGGGATCGCAAGTCAATAGACTAATACTTGCTGAGCTATCCAGTTTATAAATATTATCGGAACTTGAACTTATAGGGCTAGCAGAGGCACTAAGTATGCAAAGTATAGTGCACAGATAGATGAAGGCAGGTTTAAAGTAAGGTTGTTGAAGCATATTAGTTAAGTGATGGATTTTCTGGATAATTAGAAAGTATTTTATATGCCGTTCCCATCCCTTTCAATACACTTTGCCACATCTCTGTTGGAGGATAATCAAAAATTATTTCTTTGCTAGAATGACCAATGATCCATGAACTCTCTTCTAACTCTTGCATGAGTTGGTCAAATGTCCAGCCAGAAAAACCCAAGTAAAATCTTATGTTGTCGTCATTACCTATGCCATTATTTATCATATCAATCACCACTTCAAATTCGCCTCCCCAATACAAGCCATTCCCAAGATTGGTACTATCAGGAATTTGTTCCCCTAAAGTATGTATATAGTGTAGAGAATCTAATTCACATGGTCCACCAAAATTTACATTGATGGCACTTCCTTTTACATCGTCTATTAAATCTGAAAGCATGAATTCAGTCGGATGATTTAAAACAAAACCTAGCGTCCCCTCTTCCTTTCCATGTTCACAGATTAGGATGATTGATTTTTTAAAGTTCTCATCTTCCATAAAGGGTTCTGATATGAGCAAAGAACCAGGTGCTATTTTCTTTTCTCGCTCAAAACTATTATCCCAAACTAAATCTTTCATATTTCCATTCGGACACATATTCTGTAGATTATTGTTCTACAAAAGTATATATAAAAAAAGGATATTTTTCAAATTAAGAAACGTTACAAAAACAAGATTTTAGTTTGCATTTCGAAATTAAAAAAAATGAATTCGCTTTCATGACTTTATCTTTGCAACTTAATCTCGCATATGATTGAAAATATTAAAAGATTCAATATCCGAATCTATGGCATTCTAATCAACGAACACCATCATGTATTAGTCTCGGATGAGATGATACAAGGAAAACCTTATACTAAGTTTCCAGGTGGAGGATTGGAGTTTGGTGAAGGCACAAAAAGCTGTCTTATACGCGAGTTTATGGAAGAGACCGGCGTTTCTATTACCGTGAAAGAACATCTTTATACGACGGATGTCTTTATACCTTCTATGTTTGACAATGACAGTCAGGTGATGTGTATTTATTATTTGGTACAGAGCCAAGATTGGAGTAAGATTAAAACCAGCAGTCTTAAATTTGACTTTAGTAATGGGAATAATGAAAATTTTAGATGGGTAAAAATGGATGCTGTGAAGCATGAGGAACATATGTTTTTACCGACGGATAGAACTGCGGTTCAAATCTTAAATGAGATTAAAATACTTCTGTAGCATTTCTACAAGACTAGAAGACACAAAATAAAATTGAATGAGCATATAGAAATGTTTGTTCTCCTCATTTATACAAATCAGTGCTTATCAAAAATATTACAGATGAGATAAAATAAAAAGGGAACCAGCAACGGTCCCCTTTTTTTACCAAGTTATATTTTTATAAAATGGCAACAACAATTTTGAATACTTATTTAATTTGCGATAGCACCGTTAATTTTCATCATCACTCTTTTCAATTGGTCATTAGCGGGGTCCAAAGATAATGCTTTTTCAATAAATGGTTTAGCTTTTGTGAAAGCAGCTACTTTTTTAACATTTAGTTCTTCATATTTTTTAGAGTCCGCCGCACTACTTCCTAAAACATTCATTTCCTTGATAATAGCATTTGCTTCATCCACATAGCTACTTCCCAAATTGTTCCAAGCATTTAGATTTTTTACATTCAATTCTGTGGCTTTCAAGTACATAGATCTACTTTTTTCAACAAAAGTCATTTTATCGACAGCACTGATTTTATCAACAGTACTCATTTTATCGTAAGCTAATCCTGCTGCAACATAAAGTTGATCATTTTTTCCATCTAATTCTATGGCCTTGTTTATAAGGTCGATGGCTTCCGCATGCTTGTCCTCTGCCAAAAAGTAGTTAATCTGAGCTATCAATAAGTTAATATTACCTGGAAACTTCAAAACTGCATCAGACAGTAATTTTTTGGCATCAGCCTCTCTCCCATCTGTTTTATAAAGTGTAGATAACGAAGAATATACTGCTGCATCAGCTGTTCCTTTTGCCACTATATTTTCGTAAAGCACAATCGCTTCTTTTGTTAAGCCACCTAGTGTTGCACAAAGGGCTGCATTATTTCTAATATCGTTTAAAGGAAGAGAAAATTTTTGTGCCTTACTTTCAAAAAAAGTGTTGGCAGCCTCCAATTTGCTGAATGATTGGTATCCTTCAGCATATTTCTTTGTTTGAAATTGATCAATGCCTTTATTAAAAATATAGCTACAAATACCATTTAAATTTTTATATAAGGGCTCTTGGTCTCTGAATCTCACATCATTAAGGTTAATTGCTTTTTCATAAGCAGCATAGGCATCGCCTAGAATGTCCACCGACTCAAACTTCTTAAGCACCACCTTATTTTCATATATGCTTTGGTAAATAATTCCTTTTACATACCAAGCTTTTGCCATAATACTTGATTTTTCATTGGCCACAGCCTCATCAATATCAGCTTTTGCTTTTTCGAGATTGATATCCCCTTCTTTATTAAAGTAGTATTCTAAATATGATTGTGCAGATGTTATTTTAACAGCTTGACTATTACCTAAGTAAAAGCTAATTACTAAAGTAAGAATTAAAGTTATTTTTTTCATAGTTAATTGTGTTTTTGATATTTATTGACAAGACGAAAAGCATGCCAGTTTTTATAAATACCTATTATTTGTAAATGAATTATTCGTCAATTGGCTCTTCAGGATCCTCATTATTGCTCTCTTCAGCTAAATTTAAAGGTGCTTCATTTGCTGGATTCTCAGTTACTGACCCATCATTTGTGGCTTCAGCTATGTCATCCGCAAGGATATCCTGCATGTTTTCAATTTCTTCAGCTTCAAGAATTTCTCCTTTTTCGATTTTTGCCACTGCTGCAATAGAATCATTGCCCTTCAATTTAATTAAAGTAACCCCTTGCGTGGCCCTTCCTGCTGTTCGAATGTTTTTCATCGCAATTCTGATGGTTACACCAGATTTATTGATAATCATCAAGTGATCATCTTCCGTAACATCCTTAATAGCAATTAAGTCACCTGTCTTTTCTGTTATGTTAAGTGTTTTAACGCCCTTTCCTCCTCTATTGGTAATTCTATAGTTATTTTCACCAGTCTCAGGATCATCCAGGAAGGTACGTTTGCCAAATCCTTTCTCAGATACCACCATGATCGTTCTACCTTTGTCTTCTGGATTTACGCAAACCATTCCAACCACTTCATCGCTCGCCTTTTCAAGCTCAACTCCAGTAACACCAGCAGCATTTCTTCCCATGCTTCTAATTTTACTCTCGTTAAATCGAATGGCTTTTCCACTCTTTTTAGCCAATAAAACTTCAAACTTACCGTTGGTGAGTATGGCAGCCAATAGCTCATCACCTTCTCTGATGGTAAGCGCTGTAATTCCATTTTGACGAGGACGGGAGAATTCTTCGAGTAATGTTTTTTTGATGACACCAAATTTGGTACAAAACATTATATAATTATTATTTAAGTATTCTTCGTCTTTTAAGTTTAAAATAGGCAAGTATGCCATTACTTTATCATCTTGAGGTAAATTCATGAAGTTTTGAATCGCTCTTCCTTTAGATGCTTTATTTCCTTCAGGAATTTCATATACTTTTTTCCAATGACATTTTCCATTCTTGGTAAAAAACAACAAGAAATTATGCGTATTTGCCATCAATAGGTGCTCTGTGAAATCTTCATTTCTACTTCCAGTACCTTTGGATCCTGTTCCTCCTCTATTTTGAGATCTAAATTCAGACAGAGAGGTTCTTTTTATATAACCCATGTGAGAAATGGTGATAACCACCTCTTCGCTCTCAATAAGGTCTTCCATGTTCATTTCACCGCCAGCGAATTCTATATTTGTCTTTCTTACGTCACCAAATTTTTCTTTAACCTCTGCTAATTCTTGTTTAATGATTTCCATTCTTATACCTTCATTGGCCAAGATTTCTTGTAATCGAGCAATCAAAAGCATGATTTCTTTATGTTCTTCTCTGATTTTATCAATTTCAAGACCTGTCAAGGTTCTTAGCCTCATTTCAAGAATAGCCTTCGTTTGAATTTCTGTCAAACTAAACGAATTCATCAATTGATTTTTTGCTTCATCTGGAGTGGCTGCCTCACGGATGATTTTGATGACTGCATCTAAATTATCCAATGCAATGATTAAGCCTTCTAAGATATGCGCACGCTTCTCCGCATCTTTTAATTCAAACTGAGTTCTTCTAATCACCACCTCGTGTCTAAACTCGACGAAGTGTTTAATCATGTCTTTTAAGTTAAGCGTGTATGGACGACCTTTCACCAAGGCAACGTTATTCACACCATAAGAAGTTTGAAGTAAGGTATAGAGATATAACTGATTTAGAATGACATTCGCCACACCATCTCTTTTCACATCCACAACAATCCTCATTCCATCTCTATCACTCTCATCTCTAACATCAGATACCCCTTCGATACGTTTTTCGTTCACCAATTCTGCAATCTTTTGAATCAACACAGACTTGTTTACCTGATATGGAATTTCGTTGATGATAATTTGTTCTCTATTTTTCTCATCCACCTCAATGGTAGCTTTTCCTCTTACGACTACCTTTCCACGGCCAGTTTCAAAAGATTCTTTCACCCCAGCGTATCCATAAATTGTTCCGCCTGTTGGAAAATCTGGTGCTTTGATAAATTTCATTAAACCATCAATGTCGATATCATTGTCTTCAATGTAAGCCAACATACCATCGATCACTTCTGAAAGATTATGAGGCAAAATATTCGTTGCCATACCTACCGCAATACCCGAAGCTCCATTGACCAGCAAAGTGGGAATCCTTGAAGGAAGAACAGATGGTTCTTCTAAAGTATCATCAAAGTTCAAATTCCAATCAACAGTATCTTTTTCGATATCTCGTAAAATCTCTTCTGTAATTTTAGCTTGACGCGCTTCCGTATAACGCATGGCTGCTGGGCTATCTCCATCTACTGATCCAAAGTTTCCTTGTCCATCAACTAATGGATACCTTAGCGACCAATGTTGAGCCATACGAACCATGGCATCATATACCGAAGTATCACCGTGAGGATGATACTTTCCTAAAACTTCCCCAACGATTCTTGCAGACTTTTTATGAGGCTTATTAAAAGCCATTCCTAAATCATGCATACTATACAATACACGTCGATGAACAGGTTTTAAACCATCACGCACATCAGGAATTGCTCGAGATACAATAACGGACATAGAATAATCTATGTACGCTGTTTTCATCTCTTCTTCAATATTAATTGGAATTATCCTATCGTCAGCCATATTTTCTTTTAATTAGATGTTTATTTTGACTTTTAAAAACTGCTTTTCAATGTGTCAAAAAGAACTTGTTTTAATGAGCTACAAATATAGTTTATATCAAGTTCTGAAACACGTTTTCGCCTCTCTATTTATTAGATAATTATCCACATAGTTCTAGTAAGTTGACCACTCAAATATGATAATGAATGATTCTTCAAAATGTGTTGTTTTTGGAACAAAAATGGGCTGTAGTAGAGCAGCAAATAAAAGCTTCTTATTCTGCCAAGATGGACTCGAACCAATTGATCAAAATTTGACGCTGATCTTGGGTTAATTTGGCATCCTTGTGTATATAAGTATAGCTTGCAAGCGGCATTTCCGATTCTTTAACTTCTTCTATACATTCATACAGTTTTTTATGCTGGCGTTTTAAGCTAAAATGAGTCCAATCAGAAAAGTTAAGATTTTCTCGAGCTTCATTCACATGATTTTTTGTCCACCAAGAGATAGGTGCAACCGAACTGTACCATGGATACTTGGTTTCGTAGGAATGGCAATCGTAGCATGCACTGTGCATGATGTTTACCACAGCTATTGGAGCAGCCTCAGCAACTAAAATATCATCTGCAGCGAGATGCCTAGGTTCCGTTTGATCAATGCCAATGACTTGCATTAGTAGGACTATTAAAAAGATGCCCAAAAGGACATATTTGAGGTTGATTGATTTTAGTCTATCCCACATATTGCGTTGTTATAAAGAAGGAAATGAAAGCATGCTCACTGATATTAAACAATGCCTTTGGCACTTAAGTATCTTTCAGCATCAAGTGCTGCCATACAGCCCGACCCTGCAGCCGTAACAGCCTGGCGGTAGTGTTTGTCTTGCAAATCTCCTGCAGCAAATACGCCTTCTACATTTGTTTTTGTACTGCCAGATTGTGTGAGCACGTATCCTTCGTGATCGCAAGTGATAAATTCTTTAAACAAGGCAGATTGAGGTTGGTGACCAATAGCGACGAAAAAACCCGTTGCCTTGATTTCCATCTTTTCGTTTGTTACGCTATTGATGACGCGAACAGCCTCCACCACTTTCTCGCCTAGAACTTCATCGGTAGAGGTATTCCAATATACGATGATTTTATCGTTTGCTAAGACCCTCTCTTGCATGATTTTGCTGGCACGCATTTTATCACTTCGGATAAGCATATGCACTTTGCTGCATAGCTTGGCTAAGTATAATGCTTCTTCACAAGCAGTATCACCTGCTCCAACAATTACCACCACTTGGTTGCGAAAGAAGAAGCCATCACATACAGCACAGGCAGAAACGCCATTACCATTCAATCTTTTTTCAGACTCCAGGCCTAGCCATTTTGCCGTAGCTCCTGTAGAGAGAATAATGGATTCGGCATGAATTTCTTTAGTATCGTCTATCCACACTTTATAAGGAGGTGTGCCTGAAAAGTCAACCTTAGAAGCATAGCCCCAACGAATATCTGCCTCCACTCTCTCTGCTTGCTTCTTAAAATCTTCCATCATTTCTGGTCCTTGAACTCCTTGAGGATAGCCGGGATAGTTTTCTACTTCTGTGGTCTGCATCAACTGGCCACCTGGCTCAAGTCCTTGGTATAAAACAGGTTTTAGATTAGCCCTAGCGGCATAAATTGCTGCGGTGTAGCCGGCAGGTCCAGAACCTATAATTAAACAATTCACCTTCTCAATTTCGTTGCTCATAAATACGTGTATTTTCTTCTGATTTTAAAAATGCAAAACTATAAAATAAAGTTCATATAGAATTCTAGTATTCCACAATTCTATTGTTACTAGTCAGTGGAACAGATTTTATAGCCCTGATTGAAGCGATATCCTTTTTTTATGAAAAAGAAAATTCAATGCAAAGGAGCACTTGAATAAAAAAAGATACAGCGGAAAGCAGGAATAGCTTCAGAAAAAAAGGAATGTTTAGCTGTCTTCGAATTTATAGCCAACGCTTCTTACACTTTGAAAGTGTACCGGGTGGCGTTGATCTTTTTCGAAATATTTTCTGAAATTGAGAATAAAATTATCGATGGTTCGTGTGGATGGGTATACATCATAGCCCCATACTTGTTGTAAAATATCGTTGCGTGACACCACCTCGCCCTTCCGATCAATGAGTAATTTTATGAGCATCACCTCTTTTTTGGTGAGTTGAATGGCGCCATTGACGCCTTGCGCCTGATAAGTAATGTAGTTGACGGAATTATCGCCAAATTTATGTGAAGTCACCTCTGATTCGTGTTTAATGCCTTTCATGCTATGTTTCACCAAGACCCTCACTCGCAATAATAACTCCTCGAGATTGAATGGTTTTGTGATATAATCATCACCACCTAGTTTTAAACCGTTGATTTTATCTTGGCTGCTATCTTTTGCGGTAAGGAATAAAATGGGGAGGTGCGTATCTGTCAATCTGATATGCCTGCATACATCGAAGCCATTCATTTCGGGCATCATCACATCTAGAATAGCGAGATTAAATCTTTGTTGTTCTAATTTTTTAACCGCCTCTGTGCCATGTTTGGCACAAACCACTTCATAGCCCTCCATTTCAAGGTTTAATTTGATGGCGTCTCTTAAGTTTTCTTCATCTTCTGCAAGTAATATTCTAAGCTCCATACATTTTGAATTAAAATTTAATTAACAATGTAATGCTACAAATTATTCAACAAGAAATTGTCAGAATTTTGTAAAAAAAAATAGAAATACACATGACAAGGTACGATCCTACAATATCATAGCTTTTCATTCAACCTTATTTTTTTTGATGCATCATAGGAGGCGCAATGCTAAGCCTATAGTATTTTTAAGGTTTTTCGATTACTTTTGTTAGTGTCACCAACGGAATCGGAATTTATTACTGATTATACAACATTAAAAAATAAAAGTCTATGTCAAGGTTATTAAGCTCTCTTATGTTTCTCGTCTTATCACTATCTGCGACTGCACAATTTCATCGATTTGTGAGTCCCATTGATGGAGTTTATGGCAGAGATTTTATCATCGTAAATTATGTTGATTGGAGTTTTAGCGGTGCAAGCGATTATCAATGTGGCACAAAGACATATGATGGACACCAAGGCACCGACTATGTGCTCAAAGGCTTTTATCAAAAACAGAACGGAGTTGATGTATTGGCTGTTGATAGTGGTGTTGTGACTTATATTCATGATGGTGCATTTGATGAAGAGACATCGGGAGATACCAGTTTATTATTAGGGAATTTCATTTGCATCAAGCATATAGACAATTATTATAGCTATTATGGTCATCTAAAAAATACAAGTATGACAGTTGCTGTTGGAGATCGAGTATCGCCTTCGCAAAAAATAGCAGAGGTCGGAAGTAGCGGAAATAGCACAGATCCACATCTTCATTTTGAGTTATGGTATGATAGTTTATATTTGGTGGATCCCTTTGGAGGACTATGTGGTAATGATTCCAGCTTTTGGATTCGTGATGAAGTGTATGATACAAGTTTTCACATTTGGGAAAGTGGTGCTTGGAAGGGTATACCAAGCTTAAATGATTTACGACATAGAACTACTTCAGACACGGGAAGTATTTTTAGGGATTTGAGTAGCGACACTATTAGTTATTGGAATTTACAGTATGGCATACACACTGGAGATGTGAGCAAGCTGAACTGGTATTGTTTAGAAGATTCAGCTAATTATAATTTCTCCTACTCCTACACGTATCCTCAAGACTATTGGTATTATTACTTTTCGAGCTGGATTAATCTAGAAGGGACAAGCTGTCGATATTCTACCTCGGTCTTCGACTACTACTTAAATGATGTATGGAAGGATAGAGTTATTATCTACCATAGCACTATTGGAATAGATGAGATTGGTCAGAGAGATAAGTTTCTCTTTATCAATAATGAGTTGATTTTTCAGGAAGCCTATTCCATGGTGAGCGTTTATGCTAGTGACGGACGATTAATCATTCAACAAAAAAACATTGATTCGAGTTTCAGAATTTCCTTAAAGGATTTACCAGATGGACTGTATATTTTGGAATGTAAAAAACCTAATCATATTAGCTCTCTGCATAAACTGCGAAAGATGTAATATCGCTGTTTTGGCTTGATTTAGTTGGCTCTGTACCTCTCGAGAAGTACATCATTTATCATGTTGAAACTATCTAAAAAAACTGTTTTTTATTTTATTCTACTCGAATAGAATCTGTTTTAAAAGCCAAAAAAGTCTTAAAATTTACTTAGCATCTTGCTATTTTTACTTAAATTGGCAGGAATGGATCATTCATATTGAGTTTTACTTTTGTCTAGCTAGCTTTCTATATTTAGCTATAGAAGACATTACATTACTTCTATACATCTAATAACTAACTTATGCAGAAATGGGTAAGCGAACATAGAAGCAAGTACCTTTATTTATCTCAGATTCTACATAAATTTCACCACCATAATTTTCGACAATTTTTTTGCAAGTGCTCAGACCAATACCACTGCCTTCATATTTTTTGTCTGTTTTTATACGAGTAAACAATTGAAAAATATTTTCCTTATTTTCATCTGAAATGCCTATTCCATTATCGCAAACTTTCCATACGCAATTCTCCTGATTAACTTGGCAGGAAATTTTGACCAATGGGCTGCTAGATTCATTGTATTTTAGTCCATTTAGAATTAAATTCACAAATAAATTAGTTATTAAAGTAGGATTGGCGCTTATGGGGGGAAGTGGTGTTTCTATGATCAAACTTGCCTTTTTACTCTTTAATTCTGGCTCAATAATTTGTTGAATAGATGCCAATAAACTATTCATGTCTATAGCTGCGATGTCTAATTTAGCAACACCAACTGTACTGTATTTAAATAAATCTTCTAAGAATCCAATCGTAAACTTCATTTGCGATATCACAGTATCCATTAACTTATTATCATTCTCCGAAAAAGTGGACTCATATTTTTTGCGTATCATTTGAAATGAGACTAAGGTGTTGCGAACAGGCGATCTGAGGTCATGCCCAATCATGTAAGTTAAGCTTCTCAATTCATCATTTTTAGATTCCAAGGTGTCATTAGCTATATTTAGCTTCTTGGTAACCTCAACAAGGTCACTCACATCTACAGATGTACAAACCAAAATCTTTTGATTCGAAAAAAAAGAAGATACTATGGGATTGATGTACTTTATCGTATCTGTTTTACTAGACCCTGTATTTATTTCTTCTTGAAATTTAACTTCGTTTAGGGTCTGAAGGGCTTTCTCCATATGAGCAACTCTTTTGTGCACATTTTCAAGATCTTTTCCATATTCCAAAGCGTATTCCATATCCGTTTTACCCACCATCCACTTTCTTCGTTGCGCATCTTTGATTGCCAATTTATTGAGAAATAAGTAGCGCTTATTTTCGTCAACAATAGCAACTTCAAAGGGAAGTGCTTCAATAATTTCTTGAAATTGATAATTTACTTTTTCTACGCCATGAAGTTTCAAATGCCAAATCAAGCCTAATTTGAATAAGATATAGGCAATAGAACCAAACTGTAAGACTATAAAACTTTCGTGAAATCGAGAATGATCCAAAAAAGTTTCAGGAAAAAGAGAGAGCATTTGCGGAGAGAGAGCAGTTGAATTACCCGCTAGAAACTTGAAACCAAAAAAGGAAAAAAACAAGATTGTTAAAAAAAATATTATAATAGTATTATTTGGCCTTCTAAACAAAAACAGCAATTCAACGACGAGTATAAAATAAAAATTTATAATATTAAGTCCATCTCCACCGATAAAACTACAAATGGTGACAAAGAAGTAAAAAACTATAAAGGTTAATACCTTGAATAGAAACATTTTTTGTGTGCGATGATAAACAATGCGAAATAGAATATGACATATCAATAAAAAAGTGAGCGCATAAAGGACATAAGTTGTTGCATAGAAAGTAAAAAAAACATACAAAACTGTCATTATGAAAAAATTCACCCCCCATACAAGCATGGATAACCTTTGGAAAATGGCTTCAGATGCATTAGATTCTAACTGCTGTAGGAAGTTCCTATCATACTTTGCTTCTCTCGACTCTTGCATAATTGGTTAGTTTGCAGTGAAAATATTGGTTCTGCAAAAATACTTCTATTTTGATGTAAATATTTTAATAAAGATAAATTAAAAATGACTCCTAAAATAGAGTAATGCATCTACTAAAGATAAAACATCTATCGCTTCCAAAACTATAAACTTATTCACAGAAATAAGAGATTTTATAATTTATTTTATAGAAGCATATTTCGAAACAAGCGTAGAAAATGATGATTTCAGGGAACAAACCTTCATAAAACAGCACTAACTATGAAGCAAGCATTCAAAAAAACACTTTTTTAGACAATTTGAGTAGCGCCAAGACCGACCTTATCTTCGATCACTTTAGCATTTTCGCAATATTTGGATAATTCAGATTTGATCAAATTCTGAACATCTGACTCAATTTCGTGTGGATACAAGAGATGAATGTTAGGGCCTGCATCAATGGTGAAATATACAGGCTGCTTGGTATCGTTTCGATAGGTTCTTATCAATTCAATCAACTTAAGTGAGTTTGGCTGAAGCAAAACATAACTCGGATTTGAAGTCATCATTAATGCATGAAGGGTAAGCGCTTCTTCTTCTGCTATAAGTCCAAATGTAGCAAGATCTCCCGCTCTCATGGCATCCATTATTTTGATTGTATTTTGATTTGCTTGTTGGTAACGAATATCGGCAAAGATATTTGTATGCATTAACTCATGCCCTGCCGTGCTACTCACTGTTTTTTCGTCACTGCTCACAATCAAAATACTATCGTGAAAGGTTTTAAAAATTTCGTCAGCTTCCAAAAATGGAATGGCAAATTCATTGGAGGAAAGTGCCACACCTTTATTTTCACCCCAAATGGCGAGATGAGGATACACCGATCTACAGGCAGAACCACTACCAAGTCTTGAAATGATAGATGCTTTTTTTAGAAAATCATCATTATTTGCCAGGGTACCTAGTAATTGTTTTTCAATGCTACAAAGGCCAAGTGCTAGAGCACTCATGGCACTTGCGGATGAGGCGATACCAGTACTATGTGGAAAAGAATTCGAAGATTCAATTTTCAAAAAACTGCTTGTAAGAAAAGGAAAATGAGGGACAATAGCGCCTAAAAATTTCTCAATTCTCTTTTGAAAATTTTCATTTTTAACTCCTTCAAAATAAAATTCCAAGTCAATCTTACCATTCTCATTTTTGGATTCGTGCATCACCGTTGTTTCAGAGAATGCCTGCGAAAGGGTAAAACTTATCGAAGAATTATTTGGCAATTGATTGCCATGTTTACCCCAATACTTTACCAATGCTATGTTTGATGGGCTGCGCCAAGTGAAATTCATATATTTATTTTTATTGATTGCTAATTTAAGCGTACATTATTTTAGGATTGTAATATCATTTCATCATAAGTCAAAATGGTATCAAAACCTTTGTTAGACATATATGCACGAAACTCCTGATCTTCTCTTTGATTTGTCACCATTACAAAATCACCACCCCAAGCTCCAAGCGATTTTACCTCTCCCCAATAATCTTTAAAGATATTGGACTTTACCTTTTCAATTTTCAAGGTTCTGCTCACTAAATTTTCATGTTGTACCATACATCTCTCAAAGTCATCTATTGTTAAGGCATTCACGAAACATTCTGAGAGCGCACTAATTTCATTTATAATTGGAGCCTTATCTATTTCAAGATTTTTATAATAAAGAATTGCATTTCTACTATTCATTTTTTCATTCAAGTGCACAAAATAAATGTTTTGTTTAAAAGTTGGATTAAAAACAACTTTTTCAATGATAGGATTGATTTGATTTCTAGTATAGAAAATACCAGAATTGTGTTGTGCACATGCCACGTCGTAGCCAGAGCCACCGAATGTTTTTTCTAATAAAAGGTAAGGATTAATATTTGCCCATTGTGCCATAAAATAAATCAATGTAGAACTACTCCCAAGTCCCCAATTATTAGGAAACTCAAGTGAGGCAGTGACTTCAATAGTTGATTTTTGAGTCAGAAAATCAGGGTTTAACTCTTTGCAAACCTTTAGTATTTTTGCAAGCATGCCTACATCCTTAGTATCTAGCATTTGAGCTTCAATTTCCTTGGTTTTGATTTCTGTTTCCAACCACAGTTGATGATTAGAATTATAGGCTTTCCATGTCAAAGAGTTATTCTCAAACTCTGAAGCGGTCTCATTTACTTCAAAATTTTGTCCAAATTTACAAGGCAATGCAAAAGCCTTTGCACCATCCAATACAAAATACTCCCCACTGATTAATAACTTACCATTTCCTTTTACAATGGTATGTTTTTCTTTTTTTTCTACACTTGCTTGCACAAATAATTTATTGATAGGTAAGTAAGATTTGAGAAATCAAAAATATCATTTATTTTATCATAATTAATAAAATAAAGCGCATTCAATCCTTATTAAATTAGCTGACTGCTTTTTTACGCAAATTGTTTAGATAATCTCGAGCTGCACCAAATGAAATCACTTTACCATTGAAATATTCTTTAGCGTTTTCTAATTCCTCTTCTGTTGCTTGCAAAGACATCAAGATATTGCTTAAGTGCATTTTCATATGACCTTGTTGGATGCCTGTTGTAGTCAAAGATTTTACAGCAGCAAAATTTTGCGCTAGGCCAACAACAGCAGTAATCTTCATTAACTCTTCTGCCGATGGCTTACCCAATAATTCTAATGATTTTTTAGCAAGTGGATGCAATGCCGTTAAACCACCAACAGTACCCAATGCTAATGGAAGAGTCATCCAGAATTTGAATACACCGTTTTCGATACTCGCATCGGAAAGACTTGAGTAGTTGCCGCTTTTACACGCATAGGTATGAACACATGCTTCAATTGCTCTAAAATCATTACCTGTTGCTAACACGACTGAATCAATACCATTCATAATGCCTTTATTATGCGTGGCTGCTCTGTAAGGATCAATTTTGGCTATTTTTACTGCCTGCACAAATTTTGTAGCAAACTCTTCCGCTGGCATTCCTTCAATTTCCCCCAACATATCTATAGCGCATGAAACTTCTGCATGAACTAAACAATCTGGTGTATAATTAGAAAGGATACACATGATTATTTTGATATCTTTTTCATGGTAGTTGAAAATATCATTTTCTTGTACCAATTCAACCAAAAGTTGACCAAATCTTTCTAATACTGAATTGATAAAGTTGGCACCCATAGAATCGCAAGTTTCAAAAGAGCATCTAAGCTGGTAGTAGTGCTCCAATTGATCACTTAAGTCAATCAATTCGATATCTACAATTCCGCCTCCCCTTTTATCCATGTTTGCTGTGATATCTCTAGCGCCGAGAATAAGGTCACTTTTTAAAGTGGGGAAAAAAGTTTTGAGCTTTTCGAAACTACCTTTATAGTTAAAATGAACCTGACCAATTTTAAGCGTCGAAATCACCTCCGCTTTGAATCCACCTCTATCAAACCAAAATTTGGCTGCATTTGCTGCAGCAGCAACAACAGAACTTTCTTCGGTAACCATTGGTACCGCATAGAGTTTGTTATTAATTTTAAAATTGGGGGCTACACCAAAGGGAAGAAAAAAATTGGTAATAGTGTTTTCACTAAAACCATCAAAAATCTTTTGTTCCTCAATACTATCGTGCCAATAACTAGCAAATTCCTTTGCGACATTGATAGGATTATTGTACAAAAAATTTTGAGCCAACCAGTGTATTTTCTCTGTCTTTGACAACTTAGAAAATCCGGCAATCTGCTTATCGTTGTTCATTATCATTCAAAATTAAAAAGAAAAATCTTAGGGGAGCTTCGTTCTTAACTTTGTACTACAAAAATAAGCACTTTTTTTGAATAAACATCATGGGTACAAGCTTTTTATCCACAGTCAAGTTTGAATAAAAAAGGAGCTCCGTTAGAACTTTCTTTTGGATTTTTTAAGGAGCTTATAAAGACCTCTCTTTTTTCCAGAAGTCATAATAGTTAAACCATTGTAAGGGATATTTTTTGACTTTACTTTCTAACTCTATGATATACTTTTTTAGAAGCTCTTCTGGCTGTCCTTCATGAACTTGTCCCTTTGTGGCAAAAAGGTGATAATGAAGACCCGCTTCTTTCATACAGTAGACAAAAGAGTAAGGGTATTTAAATCGAGTGGCCATATAAAAAGGTCCATTAGGAAAAAGGGCCATTTCGCCCAGAAATTCGGCTGATAAAGGCTTCGTGCCATCCATAAATCGATCGCCATGAAAACAAATCAATTCCTTGTTTTTTATGGCATTGTTTATGGCAAATACATGAGACAAGTCTTGTTTGATTGGAATAATATTGATTTTCTTTTCGTTTAGACTTTTGTCCATAAAATTTTTCACTTGCTCCATCTCATTTTCGTACATGACCACATTAAACGGGGTGTTCAGCTTGTTCAGAAAGTTACCAGCAATATCCCAGTTTCCTAAATGTGCTCCAATCAGAATACCGCCAGTGCTGTTGCCCATTTCAATGAGATGTTCCTCGCCTTCAAATTCATAGCTGAAGGCATGTCTCAGGCCACCCATTATTGCGAATTTATCAATAATAGTCTGTCCAAAAACAAATAAATTTTTACGTGTATGTAGTATCGCTCTTAAAGGATGATATCCTAAGCGTTTATGGAAGTAATAAAAAATGGATTTGGTCGCTTTTGGAACGAAAAAGAAATAATAAGAAGAAACGAAAACAAGAAGTGCATAGGCAGCCTTTATTCCTACTCTTTCTAATAGGAAAAGAAAAATTTTATATCCAAGTACAGTACCTCTTGATTGTCCTTTCCATTCAGCCATAGAAAAAAGTTGAAAATCTTAAATGAGTGCTTATAAAAAAAATAAAAATCCTTTTTGCTTGCCGCAAGCTAGCGCTGATGATGGCAGTACAAATCTAAATGTGTATTACTTATTCACTTTTTTAATGATAAAATTGTAAAAGTCTTGAAAAGTAACCATGCCTACGAAATCTTGCTGTTCTACCTTAAAACCGAAATGACTATCAATCAATACGACTAAGTCTACATAATCAAGACTATCTAAATCAAGTGTATCTTTTAGGGAAGCAGATGGAAGAATATCAGCCTCGTTTACCTCAAACTCTTCTACTAGAAACATCTTTGTTGTTGAAACAATTTCTTCGTTTGACATGATAGTATCTTTAAATTATCCTTTATATTTTTTTACTATTAAAGTAGAATTGGTGCCACCAAAACCGAATGAATTTGACAAAAATATATCAAAGTTTTTTTCTATGGTAGTTTTTGCAATATTTAGTTTGGCGCTATCCTCATCTGGCGTTTCAAGATTGATGTTAGGAGCAATGAAATCATTGTGCATCATAGCTAAAGAATATACTATTTCGCTAGCTCCAGCCATCCAGCATTCATGACCAGTCATACTTTTGGTAGAGCTTAGCAAAGGTTTCTCTGTTCCGAACACCTCGTAAATCGCCTTAGCCTCATTCATATCCCCGATAATGGTAGAGGTAGCATGAGCATTGATATACCCGATATCTTTTGTCATGATTTCAGCATCTTTCAGGCACATTCTAAGAGATCTAGACGGGCCATCGACATTTGGTTGAGAAATATGCCCACCATTTGATGAAAAACCATAACCTATCACTTCACCCAAAATTGGAGCCCCTCTTCTGAGCGCAGATTCTAAGGTTTCTAGAATGACAGTTGCTGCTCCCCCACTTGGAACAAGGCCATCTCTTCCAATATCGAAAGGCCGTGATGCTTGGGTTGGAGCTGATTCTCGAATAGAGAAGGCACCAATACCATCAAAGCTACCAAAGGCCATCGCATTCACCTCTTGAGCACCACCACAAATTACAACATTTTGGTATCCATGACGAATCATGGTATAAGCCATACCTATACTATGAGAACCACTGGCGCAAGCACCGCTTATAGTGAAGTTAATCCCTTTTAATCTAAAAATGGTAGATAAATTCATGGTCACGGTGCTATTCATCGATTGAAAAATAGCTCCAGAACCCACTAGAGTGGTGTCTTTCTTGGTTCTTATGATATCTGCGCTTTCAATCACCGCTTTTGCGGTACTATCATTTCCAAATAAAATACCTACTTCATTATTATCCAAAAAATCTTGTTCCATCTTCGCCTGTTTTAGAGCCTCTATGGTTGAAAGATATGCATACTCAGCCTCTTGAGACATGTAATTACGATATCTCCTATGAATCAAACCTTGTAAATCAGGCTTATCCAAATATCCGGTGAGTGCTGATCGAAAGCCTAAATCTTTTCTTTCTTGAGAAAACACAATGCCTGACTGTCCTTTATATAAAGATTTCGTTACTTCTGAGACATCTTTACCAATACAAGAATAAATACCCGTACCTGTTATTACTACTCTTCTAAGCTGCATAATAGAATTCTTTTTGCAAATGTTTAACCATTGCTATGTGTACAATCCACCATTAATATGAATCACCTCGCCAGTGATGTACGAAGCCTCTCGTGACACCAAAAACGCAACTGCTGCTGCGACTTCTTCGGGTTGTCCAAATCGTTCCATAGGAATTATTTTCTTGTACTGCTCAGCCTCGATATCACTCGTCATATCAGTATGAATAAAACCAGGAGCTACCGCATTCACTGTAATTTTTCTTTTTGCGACTTCTTGTGCCAAGGCTTTTGTAGCACCGATTACACCTGCTTTAGCAGCTGAGTAATTGGTTTGTCCAGACATACCTTTTACTCCTGACAATGACACTACATTAACAATTCGGCCATAGCGTTTCACTAACATTCCTTTGAGCAGGAATCTTGTAACATTAAAAAATCCTTCTAAAGATGTGTCAAGAACACTTCTCCATTCTTCATTAGTCATCCACATCAGTAGATTATCTTTCTTGATTCCTGCATTATTTATAATGACCTCAATGTATTCGGTTTTATTACTGATAAGCCATGCTCCAAGAACAGTTTCAACTTCAACTTGATTTGCTACATTAAACCTTATTTTTTCTGCATCTCCTCCATTGTCTACAATAAATTGAACCGTTTGATCAGCTTCGATTTCATTGCTCACATAATTAACTAGAATATGGTATCCCATGGATCCAAGCTTGAGGGCGATAGCCCGTCCAATACCTCGCGATCCTCCTGTTACAAGTGCATATTTTTTTTCCATTAAAATGTAGATTTTTTTAGGAAATTCTTAATCTCGCGCAATAAAACAAAGGACGGTTTATCTTCTGTCACTTTGGGGATGGTCACTCTACAAGTTTTATAAAAAGCTTTGTTAAAAGTGGACATTTTATCCTGGATTCCGAGG
This sequence comes from Chitinophaga pinensis, assembly GCA_945897725.1. Classification (GTDB taxonomy): domain Bacteria; phylum Bacteroidota; class Bacteroidia; order Chitinophagales; family CAMDFR01; genus CAMDFR01. Next base: position 66,096 of record CAMDFR010000011.1, on the reverse strand, counting down.
TAATCGATGGCTTGTAAAACAGCCAACAACTGAATGCTGCAAATCTCGAACGTATTCTCTATAACATTTGCGGTCATCAAAGCTGAATTAGCTCCCATGCTAACGATATCTTGATTGTCGTTGTTATTTGGAATACTATGAACATAATTCGGATAAGAAAGCGATTGATTTTCTGCTACAGTAGAAGTGGCGGTAAACTGCATACCTTGAATTCCAAAATTAAATCCTAGTTTTCCAAGATTGATGAAGGGAGGCAATTTACCATTCAACTTATCATTCAATAAGTAATTCAATTGTCGCTCCATGAGCATCGATAGTTTTGTAATCGCAATCTTTATTTTATCCATTTCAAGGGAAACATAATCACCATGAAAATTACCGCCATGGTAGACATTTTGTGATAACACGTCAATGATTGGATTGTCGTTCGCAGAGTTTAACTCGTCAATTACTACATCTGCAGCGTAATTTAAGGTATCTAAAATAGCCCCAACAATTTGCGGCACACACCTAATAGAATAATATTCCTGCACTTTCTCTTCGAATACCTCTTCGGTTAACTTACCATTATAGAGGTGCTCCTTTCTATGCTTAATCAAACCGCTATCAGATAAGATATCCAACATTTCTTTCGCCACCTGTTGTTGCCCCTTATGAAGTTTTGTTCGGTTCAACTCCACACTAAAATGATCCTCATAAGCTCCTAACAATTCATTGATCAGACTGGAAGTAATGATTGAAAGTCGAACCAACTTTTTTGCATAAATAAGATTGATGATGCCTATTCCTGTCATGGCAGAGGTGCCATTCATCAATGCTAAACCTTCTCTAATATATACTTGAAGTGAACTTATTTGATGGGCATCAAAAGCTTCTTTTGAGGAAATTATTTTCCCATCTGACCAAACTTCGCCTTCTCCAATCAACGCAAGAGCAACATGCGCCAATTGAACTAAATCGCCGCTAGCGCCCACTCCACCATGTTGATAGATTACAGGATACAGCCCAGCATTAACCATTTTTGTCATCAATTGAATGGCATCCTCATGAATGCCCGAATAACCCAACAATAAAGTATTTAATCTTGAAATTAAAATGGCTTTAGACTGTAGCTCTGACAACGGTTCACCTGAGCCTGAACAATGAGACCTGATTAAATTATATTGAAGTTGAATCCGCTCATCATCTGCTATGCGATATTGAGCCATTGGCCCAAAACCGGTGTTGATACCGTATATGATTTTATCTTTAGAGAACTCCTTTAAAAAATAATGTGATGCAGACACTTTTTCTGTCGCAATCTGACTGAGTTCTATTTTACTCCCTTTAAACAATAAATCCTCGAAATCAAGTAATGTTAATTTATCATGTCCAATAATCATACGCCTCTTCTCTTAACTGCTTTGTTCGTTTTTAAATAAGAAGCAAATTTAATGAATATCATCCTATTATTTTAAGTATTTTGTAGTATTTCCAAAACTATTGACCCCATATATTTTAGAACAATAGTGACAGCATGAGTAGAATTGTTATATTTTTGGATTATCATATGGCTGCATACTTTTCACTTAAAAAAATCGCAAAGAGAGTACTAAAGATATTTTTGTATCTGTTTATATTCATAGTTATTTGCCTAGTTGCCTTCCTACAAATGATTAAAATTTCTCCACCAGAAATTAAGGATAAAAGATCAATAAATTTGGTTCGAAAAAACATCAGCAAAGACTTTTATACCATCAATCAAAATTGGATAAAAAAAAATGACTTTGGCTTGTATGAAATGTATATCGAAGGAGATCCTTTTGAGAGAGGGGTTATCAATGGTAAATTAACAAAGGAGCTAGCCCAGAAACAGGAAGATTTTTTTGTACAATCCATTAGAGAAATTGTTCCTTCGGAGACTTATTTGAAATTTCTTAGATATTTTATAGGTTTTTTCGATAGAAATATTGACGAATATATTCCTAAAGAATACCTCAAGGAGATTTATGGTGAGTCATTTTCGGCATCTAAAGATTATGAATATATAGGCACACCCTATGAGCGATTATTAAATTATCATGCAGCACATGATATCGGCCACGCATTACAAGGCATGAATATGGTGGTTGGATGTACTTCATTTTCTGTGTGGGGCGAAAAGTGTTATGATTCTACGATGCTGATAGGACGTAATTTCGACTTTTATGTCGGAGATAGTTTTGCCAAAAATAAAATCATAGAATTCGTTCACCCTACAACAGGACATGATTTTATGATGGTGACTTGGGCTGGAATGATAGGTTGCGTTTCAGGAATGAATGATCAGGGAATGACCCTAACGATCAATGCTTCAAAATCGGATTATCCCACAGCTGCCAAAACTCCTATCTCAATACTTTCCAGAGAAATACTTCAATATGCCAAAAACATTGATCAAGCCTACGTGATTGCCAAAAGTAGAAAAACCTTTGTATCTGAATCTATCATGATTGGATCATGGCTAGACCAACAGACAGCTATTATTGAAAAATCTCCATCAAAATGTGCATTGCTAAGGTCTACAGGACAGCAAATCATCTGTTCAAATCATTACCAAAGTGATTCATTTAGGAAAGATGTTTCCAACAAAGAAAACATAGAAAAAAGCACCTCAGCTTATCGTTATCATACTGTTGAAAATGAACTTAAGAATTTTTCAAAATTAAATATGACTGATGTTGCTAAGATATTGAGAAAGCGAAATGGCATCAATAATGAAGACTTGGGAATGGGCAATGAAAAAGCTTTGAATCAACTCATCTGTCATCATTCAGTTATTTTCAAACCTAATGAGTTAAAAATGTGGGTAAGCGCTGGCCCATATCAAATAGGAACCTATGTTTGCTATGATATGAAAACGATATTTTCTCATTTTAAAGGATTATCAAAAGACACTATCATCTATAATTTACAAGATAATATTGGCGCAGATTCTTTTCTCTACACAAAAGAATATCATGATTTCGAAAACTATAAAACATTAAAACATCAACTTTTAACAGCGATGCACCAAGGAAATGCGCATCTAGGGAGCAGCATATTTGCTAAAAACTATATATCCTTAAATCCATCCTACTATGATATGTATTATCTATTAGGAAGATACTATGCTCACTTTGGGAAAAATAAGGAAGCCATTGCCATGTATCAATTAGCCTTGTCGAAAAATGTTTCTTGTCTGGCCGAAATCCAGTCCATTCAAAAGAGAATTACTGAGCTAAAAAAACCATAGCTACTATGCAGATATGATTATTGGATTCTTATACGCTATATCCTTCTAAAAGAGCATAGAAATATATCATTTCTGTTAGGCAATTGACTTTAATCAAACATAACAATTCATATTCAAAGTACACTTATTACTGTAATTGACCACTTATCAACTCTTTGCTCAATTAATTGGCGCTCTCAACCTTATTTCGTTACTTTGTATATTAATAAATTACAAAATGAAAAAAAATTACTTTCTCTTATTGACTTTTTTTAGTCTATTCACTATTCAAAAAAGTTTTGCCGCAACAAGCACGATAACAGCTTCAGGCTTTACTTTTTCACCAGCCTCCATAACCATTGCAAATGGAGATTCTGTCAATTTTTCGATCTCTTCAAGCCACAATGCAGTTGAGGTTTCATTTGCGACTTGGTCAGCAAGTGGTAGTACTCCATTAGTTGGTGGCTTCTCTTTACCGTATGGAGGTGGGTTGCTCACATCCTCCACTGGCTTAACTTTGGGAACGCATTATTATGTTTGTACACCACATGCAGGTATGGGAATGAAAGGAATTATTATTGTTGCTGCAGCGGGTCCTAGTAGTTATTCTTTTGGAAGTATTGGTGCATCGGTATGTGAGAATTTTACTGGATATACTGCATCAGGCTTCTCTCCATCACCAATTGCTGGTCAGTTAAATTCTAATTCATGGGCTATCACTGGTCTTAGTGATGGCATTTTAGCTTTCGGTGGAACACGCACTACTGCTTCGTCAGACTATACAAGGGGGACTACCACATGGGGAGCATCAACAACTGGTGGTCTATACTCAATTACGCCTAATGAAAATTTTATGGTTCAAGGTACTGGATCAGATATGACGAATGGAACAATTACCATGAGGATTCAAAACGCAACTGGATCTACACTCAACAACTTCGATGTGGTGTATGATTTATTCTCTAAAAATGACCAGTTCAGATCAACTAGTATCAATTTCTTGTATTCGATGGATAATGTTACGTACTATCAAGTACCGAGTTTAAAATATAGTACTATTGCCGATTCTACAGGCTTAGTTGATTCGGTGAATAGATCCGTTACCCTCACTGGTTTTACTGTAGGCACGAGTGCTTATCTTTATTTAAGATGGAATATAAAGGACAATGGAGGAGCAGGAAGCCGAGATGAAGTTGCTATTGATAATATTTGTGTCACTCCAAATACCTCAGGTAGCGCAAGCCCAGCGCTTTTAGGCGCTGTCGTGATAAATGAATTTGTGAATAATAATATGGCTTCATCTGTTGTTAATCCAGGAGGAATGCATTCTGATTATATCGAACTTTTTAATCTAACGCCTTCAGCCATTGATTTAGGTGGATCTAGTCTTGGCAATAGCTCTACTAGTTGGTATAATTATACTTTCCCAGTTGGTACTACCCTGCCAGCATCAGGTTATTTAGTAGTATGGTGCGATACAGATACTTCAAGCTTAGGAATACATACCAATTTCACTTTAAGTAATGTGACAGGTGGTGTCTCAATGACCAATGCTTTAGGTAGATTATTAGACTCTGTTTCATATATTGGAGGCATTGCGGATACTTCGTTTTCGAGGATCCCGAATGGCATAGGATCATTTAGAAATCTCTCACTGCTGACACCACTTGCAATAAACGATACTTTTGCATCGGTCATCATTCCATATCTAAGTTTTAGAACCATCTCAAGCTCTGTGAGCGAAGCTGTTTCAACAGTAACAGTTCAAGTAAATATCAGCTCTCCTAGCTCTGATACAACAAGAGTTGATGTTGTTTTGGATTCATCTAGCACTGCCACTATTTCAGACTTTAGCTTTACACCCCTTACATTAACCTTTTTACCCTCATCTTCAGACTCACAAACGTTTACTGTATCTATCTTAAATGACCTTGTTCCCGAATCGAATGAAACAGTGAAGTTAAACTTATCGAATGCTACCAACCGAGCAAGATTTATAGATTCATTGCATACAATCACAATCATTGATGATGATGTATTGCGAGTTTATTGGGACACTACTACGATGACTTATGACGAAGCAGCGGGTACATTAAATGCAGATGTGATGATTTCCGCACCAAGCGCTCTTACAACCTCTGTCGATGTGACATTGATTGCGGGATCTGCCACCACTGGAGCTGACTATACTTTTACACCTGTAACTGTTACATTCCCTGCTTCTTCAACAACGCCACAAAATGTTTCTTTCACAATTATCGATGATGCTTTGTTTGAAGGAATTGAGAATTTTACCCTAAAAATTTCCAATCCTACGAATGGAGCTTTGATAGATGATTCAATGTTTACAGTTAATATCATCGATAATGATGTCCTTCCAACAGGTGATTGCTCCAATCTGTTTTTTAGTGAGTACATAGAAGGTAGCTCTAACAATAAATCAATAGAAATATACAACCCCACAAGTGCTGCGATTAATCTTTCTGGTTATACACTTGTAAAATATATCAACGGCGCCTCTGTTCCATCCGGTACTAAAGCATTAAGTGGTAGCATCGCCGCTGGTGATGTGTTTGTCATTTCTAATAATAATGCGAATACTGCCATCATATTGGCTTCTGATGATACAACTGGTTTTATGAATTTCAATGGAGATGATGCATTGTCCTTGAATTACTTGACTGACACCCTTGATATCATTGGTATCATTGGAGTAGATCCTGGAACCTCTTGGACTGTTGGAGCAGGTTCTACGATGGATCACACACTCATAAGAAGTGCATACACTTATCAAGGAAATAAGAACTGGACTAGTGCCGTTAATGAATGGCAATCCTTTTCTATTGATATGACAGATTCATTAGGAGCTCATCAGATCATGCCTTGCGGAACACCTGTACCGCCTATCCCTCCTACCATTTCAGTCACTCCTATATTGACAAACATTTCAGAAGGTAGCGGTTCAACTACGTTTAATTTTACCATAGTAAATCCATCTGGCACGGCTTTTAGTGTGGATGTTTTAGCTGATGCATCCACGTCTACAGCCAGTGCAGGTTCTGATTATACTTATACCTCAACAACCGTAAACTTTCCTGTAGGTGGGGTTCAAACAGTAAGCATCTTAGAAGATCTATTAGTAGAAGGTATCGAAACAATCACAATTAGACTTAGAAATCCAACTGCGGGTGCCATTTTGATAGATTCTGTTCTAACAATTAATATTCGTGATAATGACTCACTGCTAGTTTATATGCAAGGTGCTGGAAGCAGCGTGGTAGAGAATGTTGCCCTTACAACCTTTAATGTCAAAATGAATGGCATCAGTGCTAATCCAACAAGTGTAGATGTTCACTACTTAAGTGGAGATGCTACACCAGGAACTGACTTTACTTATCGCGATACTACAATCACATTTCTTTCTGGAGATACTTTGAGAACATTGCAAATTAACGTGATAGAGGACATCATAGACGAATTGAACGAACAAGTGATTATATCCTTATCAAATGCAACCAATGGAGCAAAACTAGGCACTAAAAATTATACCTTGGTGATTGTAGACAATGATAGCACACAAATTGGCATTGCAGATTTATCTGCATGGATGAATGCTTTAAAAATCTATCCTAATCCAGTGTTGAACACCTTAATCATTGAGAGCAATGAAGCCATAACAAGTATTGAAGTATATGATCTATCTGGAAAATTAGTTCATCGTTTATGCGACATACAAAATGCTACAAAAGTTGAATTGGATTTTAGCACTTATCCGAATGGGACATACATTATCAAATCCAGTAACGGAACTGAAAATTATTCAAAGTCCATCATTAAGCAATAAAAGCTCCTCGATAACTCAATACAAAAAATGCCATCGATTATCGATGGCATTTTTTGTAATCGAAAAAGCTCCTTATAGATCACTATCACAATAATTTAGAAAGAAAAAGACTTCTAGTAACTCAACATTAAATATTGTTGCTAAAAGACAATATCATTATTATTGCTTCGCTTTGTCAACTTTAAATCTTGAAGTATCGGCGACTTAACCTTAAGCGTAATCATGTATGTTTGGTATCTTACTGGATATGCTGTCCAATTGAAGCTTAGCTCCCAACAATGTAAATCTCTTATCACATTCAACTGAGTCAAGGTTGGTTCAAGATGCACAAAATCAAAGCCAGACGATGCACTTAGCTTCCATTTTGGTGTCAAGTTAAAATCTATACTAGTGGAGATGCTTTGTGTAATTAGACTGGTGTCTTTTTGATTGACAATAGCTCTTCTTATATTGAAATTATAAGCAAAAGTAATAGACCAAGGGACTGTAAAATCATAAAAATATTCAGGATTTTTTAGGACGAATTCCTTCTCTTCATCAGTTGTTTTATTTGTCAAACCATTAGCAGCGGTATTATCAGGCAATTTGTTTTTTGATGCAAAAGTCCCGCTTATATTAAAGTTGGTCGTTGATACACGAAGTAATTTATGCTTTGTTTCCCAGAGCGATGTATTATATCTCCTACCGTTTGTATCAATAGAGTAAGGATCTAATTCCATCGAGAAGTTCAATCTTATATTAGGTATGGCCCTTGAGTTAAAACCAAGTACAAAGGGACTTAAGCGCAACGAGTCGGCAGCAAAATTGTAGGATGCTCTAAGCGATAAGTTATCTAACAACGGAATTTTCTTTTCGTGTGTTACGGAGTCTTTTTTACTATATGCTTTTAACTCAAAATCATTATTAATCCCAAAACTCATAGTACCTTGTAGACCATCGCCAGGCACCCCATACAACTCATTGCTATTTTCAAATCTAGAATATTTCTGAAAATTGCCCAGATTATCTTTCTGTACCTTGTCCCAATAATTCCATTTGCTACTTCCGAAGTTTGGATGATAAGTGAAACCTACTGATGGTGTAAAAACATGCCTTAATGCTTTTACTTTGGCATTTTTGAATTTATATATGCCCGTCAATTTGGTAGACAAATTGATTCCTAAATTGAACTCATGGACAGCCCTAAATTTTTCTATGGTGTCTGTTATAATCCTTCCATTGACTGTATCATACAGCATACGGGTACTATCCTTGAGGATATACAATGTTTCAGGATCCCATGATTTAGCGACAGATTTAAAGTAAAATCGTTCTGTAAAACTAAAATTCGGATTTACTTTTAAATATTTAAACAGTGAGAAAGGAGCATCAATATTAGCCACCTGCTTGACACCATATTGTATTCTTTTTAAGGCCGATTCTTTGAATAACAAGGAATCATAGGTATTGATCAAACTCTTTGCCTCCAGTTGGTAGTTGACGCCAATAACCTCGTACCATTTTGACTTTGCCTTCTGAACTTTAGACTTGAAAGGATTAATTCTTGAAATATTAAAATTCAAAATAGGTAAATCAATGCGTACTAATTTAGTCCTCAAATTTTGATTGTGTTGCGCACTCAGAGAAAGTTGAAAAGGCATACCACGCCATGATTTCACATAATTTACATTAGAATTTACCACCGTGTTCAATAAATTTTGAGTCACAATTCCATACACTGAATTATTCTGATTGTAGCTAGACGTTTGGAAGTTTACAGCAGCACTAAAGCTGCTAAAAGGACGGGCTTGACTTTCTTGAGAATGACTCCATTTGAAAGTAAAATCATTGGATGGCTTTAGTCCTGGCACTTCTGGATTACTCGGTCTTGTTCTAAAATAAGAAAATGAAATGCCTCCTTTGAATCGATAGCGCGTGGCATATTGAATACTCGTACTTAAACCCCAACTACCACGCGTATAAATATCTCCTGTAAGAGAAATACCTGCTCTATCTTTGATTGCAAAATAATAACCTCCTCCCCTCAGAAAGAATCCCATTTTTCCTCTATCACCGTATTGAGGAAAAATGATCCCGCTTCTTTGCCCTTGTTTCAAAGGAAATATTCCGAAAGGAACATACAATGGTGTTGGAATATCTGCTATCACAAGATTTGCTGGTCCAGTAACAATCAATTTATTCGGTATGATTTTGGCCTTTTTTGCTTGTATATAAAAATGAGGATGCTCCACCTCATTACAAGTAGTAAACCAAACATTTTTTCCATACCATGAACTATCATCTGTTCGTTTTCCTTCACCTAATCGTACGTAACCTCCACCATCTTCAGTAATCACTTCATATACTTTGCCCTTTTTTGTTTTGAAATTATAACTGAATTTCTTTGCATTGTAGGCCTTTTCACCATCTTTCAAAACAGGATTCCCACTTATATTACCTGAACTATCTTCTTTTCCCATGGCTGTAATAGTATAGGTTGTTTGATCAATATCGATCAAATCTCCAGTCACATGAATGCTCTGGTAGTCTATCTTCCCTCCACCAAACAAATATATTTTTTTATTCTTGATATCATAGATGATAGAATCATCAGCATAATAATTGATTGGATCGGAAATACCATTTTCTGATGTTGGTTCAGCAAAAGTATCCATTTGTAGCACAGTATTTGTATCTATCCTATTGGAAGGCTTTTGTTGAAGACTTTTAATGCTGTCTATGGGAGAATAATTAGGAATATTGTCATTCTTTTTATACACACTATCAACAGAAGACGGCAGCAGTATGCGTTCTGAATGTATATTAAAACCTACACTAGAAGTCAATAAGAGATATAATGACAGTGCAACTATAGATAAGAAAACAAACCTAAAAAAATCCAATCTTAAATTAATTAGTTTTACCCTTGATTAACAAATGATACATGTGATGAAAAAAATAAAACACAAAATTAAAAAGAATAATGTCTTCTGCCGTTCTTTATTTTTCATCTTTTTATCCGTTGTATTTCTGCTAAACAGCTCTCAAACTGCATTAGACAATTCAACTTCGAAGTATAATATTAAAACTATCGTCATTGACGCAGGCCATGGCGGTAAAGATGATGGTGCTACAGGGCCAACTGGCAAGAAAGAAAAAAACCTTGCATTAGCGGTTGCACTTAAATTAGGCGCATACATTACAGCAAATTTCCCAGAGATAAAGGTCATCTACACTCGAAAAACAGACGTTTTTATTGAGTTGTATGAAAGGGCTGCAATCGCTAATAGAAATAAAGCTGATTTATTCATTAGTATTCACTTGAATTCCTCCACAGATCCATTAGCTTGTGGTAGCGAATCTTGGGTATTGGGATTGCATCGATCAGAATCCAATTTAGATGTCGCCAAAAGGGAGAATTCTGTTATAAAATTAGAAGATCAATTTGAAAACAACTATGAATTCGATCCTAACTCAGAAGCAGGACACATCATTATGTCCATGGCTCAAAATGCTTATTTAGATCAAAGCATTACTTTGGCAGCAAATGTGGAAGAAGAATTCGAAACCAAGGTAAAAAGGAAGAACAGAGGCGTCAAACAAGCAGGTTTTATGGTTTTATATAAAACAGCCATGCCAGCTACACTTATCGAACTTGGATTTATTTCAAATCCAGATGAAGAACACTTTTTAGCCGGAGAAGAAGGACAAGATTTAATGGCCTCAGCTATTTTTAGAGCATTTAGAACCTATCAATACAAGCTATCAGGTCATCTAAAACCGAGACTTCCTGAGGATGAGCCTGTGATAAAAGAATCCAATATGAATACTACAGTGACGACTCCACCTGTAGAAGTTAAAAAAGACCAGGTGAATCCAACCTCAGAGCAAAAGAAGCTAGATGAAAATGTTGCTAGTACCATAGCTCAAGAAACTTCTAATGCTGTCATAGAAACTGCGCTTGTCTTCAGAATTCAATTCTATGCCGCTGTTTCAAGAGCAGCAAAGGGTAGTAAATACGATAAAGACTTCGCCTCTTCTATCATATATGAAGATAACGGAAAGGGTATTCTGCGATATATGGTTGGTAGCTTTGCATCAATAGAAGGTGCCAGTCAAAAACTTAAAGAAGTGAAATCAAAAGGCTATAGTGATGCATTCATAGTGGTGTACAAAAATGGTAAGCGAGATAATATTACCAATTATCTAAAGTAGATGTTGAATTGCATGCCTATTATCAATATATTATTATAATTTTGCCTTCTAAATAAACTGAATCGTGTCAAAAGAAATTAAAGTAGGTATTCTAACAGTTATCGGTATTCTTATTTTTATATTCGGATATAAGTATTTGTCTGGTGCTAAAATTTTTAAAAAAGAAAACACTTACTATGCCGTCTATGAAAGCGTAGAAGGACTTTTTCCATCCAATCCGGTTTCAGTAAATGGCTATCAAGTTGGTAGAGTCACTAGCATCAACCTTATTATCACTGGTGTAGGCACTAGCAAAGCCCTCGTTACTTATGCAATCAACGACGATATCAGTATTCCTGTTGGAAGTTCGGCAGTTATATACCAAGCAGATCTTCTAGGAGAAAAATCAGTGAAGTTTCTAATGGCTCCAAATACTCAAAACTATAAAGATGGCGACACCATTCTTTCTACAACACAATTAGGAATGGTAGATAAATTAGCGGCATCTATCACGCCACTTATCGGACATATCGATTCATTAGTACTAGGACTCAATAGCCTAGTTGATAAAAATAACAAAGACAATTTACAAGCCATTGTACATAATCTTAATGAGGTTAGCGCTGGTTTGCCGAGGATTGCTAATGGAATAGATGGCTTGGTCAATGACAAGAATAGTAATCTAAACAAAACACTTGGGAACCTAGAAAATTTCACAGGCAACCTAAATGAAAACAATCAAAAAATTGATAAAATCATCAGCAATTTGGTTCACTTTACGGATACTCTAAACCAAACGGATATTAAGCAGACCGTTAATGAGGCTAAAATAGCTTTAAATGAAATCAATACCCTATTAGACAAAATAAATAATGGCGATGGTACGATTTCTAATTTGGTGAATGATAAAAAACTGTATGAAAATTTAAAGGCAGCCTCCAATAATTTAAATTTACTTCTTGAAGATTTCAAGGCGAATCCAAATCGCTATGTGCATCTTTCTTTACTTAAGATTGATAGAACCGTTAAGACAGAAAAACTCGAAAATGATCAGAAGAAAAAGAAAACTGGCAATTAATTAGTTTTCATTGTCATCACTTCAATTTCACCGTTCATCATGTGTTTATTAGATCGATATTCTTCTTTGTGTTCCTTCACCAAAGCTTGCTTAGCCTTTGTTGTCTGTAATATACTTTTTCAATTGTCCATTAATGCGCAAGCACCCTCTCCTCAGAAAACAGACGACAGAAAAGAAATTGAAATTATCAACTCAAATACCATGAGCTACACCAACACTAGTACTGGTGAAGTTCGTTTTTTAAATGGGGATGTGAAAATAAAACATGAAAAAACCTATATGGAATGCGATAGTGCGGTAATTTTCATGAATACGCGAACAGTGCATGCCTTTGGTCATGTGTATATAAATAACAACGACTCACTTGACATCTATTGCGACATGGCCAAGTATACCGGCATCGATAAATTAGTTGGCCTATACAGTCATGTAATCATGCTAAATGGTAAATTACGCTTAGAATCGCCAGAAGTTTTTTATGAAATAAATACTTCAATCGGGAATTACTACAAGGGTGGAACAGTCATAAATGAGGCTACCAAAATTGTAAGCAAAAAAGGAACGTATTATAGCCATAGTTCTGATGTCTATTTTCAGAATCAGGTTTTGGTAACCGATCCGAAATTCAAGATGACTACCGACACTTTGCAATACAATACCAATGACGATTTAGCCACTTTTTATAGTAAAACCACCATCGTTGGAGACAATAGCACTATTTACTGCTATAGCGGTCATTATGATACAAAAAAACAATTGGCTGACTTTGGATTCAATACCATCATAGATAATAAAACCCAACAATTATATACCGACAGTCTTTTTTATGATAGAAATAATGGGGTTGCAAAAACCTACAAACAATTTTTATTCAAGGATTTGGAAAACAAGGTAAATATGCAAGGTACCAAGGCCGTCTATAGAGAAGAAAACAAATATCTTTTTGCATGGCAAAGACCATTATTAATCAATTTTGATGAAAAAGATAGCCTTTTTATGAAGGCGGATACAATTATTTCATTTGCCCAAGACAGCAGCGATAAACGTTTTTTTTATGGCTATAGACATGTAAAAATGTATAAAAAGGATTTACAAGCCAAATGTGATTCCATCTATTATTCATATGTCGATTCCAGTTTCAAAATGTTTTATCAACCAGTTTTATGGAGTGAAGATATGCAGATAACTGGTGACACCATTATCTTACTCACTAAAGACAATAAGGCAGATGAGTTACGCGTACATGGAAATGGATTTATTAGTATGCTTTCTTCCAGATCTTATTTTGATCAACTCAAAGGAAATAGAATTACAGGATATCTAAAAAACAATGCTATTGAAACCATGAATATTGATGGCAATGCCGAAAGCATATACTTTATCAAGGATGATGGCACTAATAATTTGATAGGGAGCAACAAAGCCTCCTCTACTAAAATGAAATTATTTTTTCTAGAGAAGAAGATTGAAAAAGTCAAATTTATGGGTAAACCTGAGGCCACCTTTACCCCCATGAAGCAATTGACCGATGAGTTGAAATCCTTAAAAGGATTTAGTTGGCAAGACGCCATAAGACCAAAATCGAAAGAAGATTTATAACCAGAAGATATCTTCCTTAAATCTTTACCCCCATGCAATCTATCGTATCTTCATTATTTGTGCGTGTATTTCTTCCAGTTCCGCCGTTGTTAAACGCATTATAAGATGATCTTCAGCTAATCTTTTCCAGGGACTTAAAAGATCGAAATCATAGGAGCTATAAATGATAACAGGTGTACCATGGCTAATCAATACATCACCAGAAAGTACCCATTGCTTGGCCCAATGATATATCCAATAGGCATCGGCTTCATACATGCGCACGCATGAATGACTTGCAGGATAACCAGGTAAGGTGAATTGATGCAGTCCAATGCCATTCATGTTATCTATATTAAAGTACCATGGCATTTCCCATTCTTCATTAACCGTACTTATTTTTAACCTAGCCTTATAATTGGTATAGTATAATTTCGCTGGTGTTGGCTTAGCTTTTCGGCCCGTACTCACTGGCCCCCATCGAATCAACTTCCCATACTCATAGATACCGAATGCTTGTGTTCGAATGGAAACAATAATCAACTTATCTATACTATCAGCGATCTCAAGCTTGAAGGGAAAAGGTGCATACTCCAATAATTGATGGTAAAAAGTATCAGGAAGAATGATTTTTTTTCCTACTCCAATCCTATTTTTATCAATTCGATTCAATGCGGCAATAATATCCTTCTCCTCAGAAGTATACATCGAATCATATAATGCTAAAGAAGTTTTATCTTTTATTGAATCTACATGATAGGTAAGCTCGTTATACATTTTCAAGGGTATAACAGGACTGGCTGTGCTCTGTTTTTCTACCTTTTTAAATGCTGCATCTTTGGTGGATGCTTTATTATTACAGGATTGTAAAAGAAAAATAGAATAAGCTACTGTTACAATGAAAAGGAATTGACCACATTTTATTTTATAGCTCATAGTTTTATCTGGTATACCAAACATCAAATCAAGCGCTCTTTTAGCTTAGAACAATTCTACTTAGGTTTGGAATGAATGCAAAAATGAACAACTTTCAATCAATATTCTTATAAATAAGCATCAATTTGTTGCGTTATTTACCAAAAAATAGCTCTATTTAAATCGTTCGTCTTTGGTTTTGTCAAATAATGGTCGAGGAAGAGGTGGATGATCATTCTCATTGATAGCGAATGTAAAGACCTTTTCTATCCAATTCCAAAATCCATTTTCAAACTTAAAACCTTCGTACGTACCATCAGGAACATACGAAAAGGTAAGTCCTAACTCAATGGAATCCGTTGGTGCGGTATGGTCATAGATGATCATTTGTTGCGATGTATCATAGCCTAAACTTGCCAAAGCATCAAACTTATAATCAATAAAAATTCTATTCTTGATATCAGTTTTACCCTCTGCATTTTTTAATTTAAATAAAGGGGCACCAAACATCGGATAACCGTCTTGAAACCATAAGACATCAATGATTTTGCGATCACAAAACAAGTCCCCAGCATCATATCCAAGTAGGGTATAATAATATTTACCTTGTGCGTAATTTTTTAAAATCTTATAGTACAAAGCTCCATACCAACTGTCTTTGTTTAGTATTGTTTGATTGTGATACTCCATGGTATCACTCGTATCAAATAGAGGAAACATCTTTAATTTATCGCCCTTCATTTGTACGGTTCCATAATATCTATTGATACCTTTTCCAAGGTAGAGTTGCCAGGTTAAAATCTTAAAGCTTGAGTCTGGTGCGAATAAATGCGAAATGCTTTGAAGAGAGTCAAAAGAATAATAAAAAGAACCCTCTATTTTCAAGGCTCGAGTCATTAGTGGAATAAACTTATGTAAGGCATCAACTCTTTTGCCAGTGTTGGTATCGTTCACCATCACCTCTCCTACCTTTATAAGTGAATCCTGTAATTCATCCAACATCATTTTAGAATCTCTACTAAGTTGAGCAGTAGCCGTAGAACTAATACCAAGGGCAATCAACAAAAGATAAATAGCTTTTTTCATATAAATACTTAGAGAGCAAATATAATACCCAATTTCTTGTTCATGGACTAATTAACGCAATTTCACTTAATTTTATTATGTTTGTTCTGTCAAGCATATGTCAATAAATTCCTTCGACTTATCATTATTTTCCTTCATCAATCAAACATTAAGCAATGATTTTTTTGATGTTGTCATGCCCGTTATTAGAAACAAAAATACCTGGATTCCGCTCTATCTCTTGATTGCATTTTTGATATTAAAAAAGAATTCAAAAGAATTTTTCTTGTTAGGATTTTTTGTCCTTCTTGCTTTCGTCTTTTCCGATAGTATTATCTGCAACAGCATCAAAGCATTGGTACATAGACCAAGGCCTTGTAATGAATTATCCATGATTCCTCATATGCATTTGCTATTAAAAAATTGCAGTGGTGGATTCAGTTTTCCTTCTGCACATGCCTGTAATCATGCCACATTAGCTTTTATGTTTGGGCACTATTTTCTAAATAGGGTGCGTGGTTGGGCAATCTTCATCCTGTTTATCTTTTGGGCTCTTGCCATTGCATTCGCACAGGTGTATGTTGGCGTTCATTATCCTTCTGATGTCATTACTGGATTTATTCTTGGGAGTTTCAATGGCATCTTCTTTTATTATCTATATACCAAAGCAAATAATTATTTTTACCACAAACAAAAGCAATCTCAATAAATGGAAAATCAATTCACTATCATTACCCCACAATACGCCAAACACATAGCATTGATTCAAATCAATCGTCCTAAGGAGCTCAATGCCTTAAACCTCGAAACCATGGGAGAAATTCGCGACGCAATAAAAATGCTTGATGCTGATGATGCCGTGCGAGTGATCATTCTCACAGGAAATGAAAAAGCCTTCGCTGCTGGTGCAGATATCAAGCAAATGGCAAATAAAACGGCTATTGACATGTTTAATATCGATCAATTTACTACATGGGATACGATTAAAAAAACTAAAAAGCCAATTATAGCTGCTGTTTCAGGTTTTGCGCTCGGAGGTGGATGTGAATTGGTAATGATTTGTGATATGGTGATTGCTAGCGAAACCGCACGCTTTGGTCAACCTGAAATCAATCTAGCCATCATGCCAGGTGCAGGTGGTACACAAAGAATGACTAGGGCTGTAGGAAAAGTGATTGCGATGGAGATGGTGCTGGGCGGTCGTTTTTTAACTGCTACAGAAGCATTACAGCATGGATTAATTAACAAAGTGGTTCCCGTTGAACTGTATCTTGAAGAGGCAGTACTCTTAGCTAAAACCATTTCAACCTTTTCTCCTATCGCCATTCGATTGGCTAAAGAATCGGTGAATCAAGCCTTTAATTCTACTCTAGATGAAGGGTTGATGTTCGAAAGAAAAAACTTCTACATGTGTTTTGCAAGTGAGGATCAAAAGGAAGGCATGGCTGCATTTGTCGATAAAAGAAAGGCTGACTTTAAAGGTCGCTAAATGCTTATTCAGGAACCTTTATCATTTGAAAATACAGATTAATGAATATTTTAGAATTATGAATATCATTAAAAGTAATCACAATAGAATTCTTGTTGAACCACTGAAATCCTTCCTTGGTTTTAATGTATAAAGAACATTCTTAGCGTGTGAATACTAGTTTTTTTTAACGTAAAAACGAATCAACTTACCTTGAAACGCTTCTTATCTGGAAGCTTTAATCTTTTCTAAAAGGCTGGCCTTATCTATCAAGCCTTGATTTTTCCATAATAAATTCCCATTCTTATACAAATAAAGCATTGGAATTGGAAACACCGGCATAGCAGAGACAACTTCTTTACAATTGTCTACATTCAACCGCTTTACCAATAATTTGCCTTTAAGCTCCTTCGTTATTTCTTCAATAATAGGAACCATTTTTTGACAAGGCATACACCAATCTGCATAAAAATCAATCAATAAGAATTTTTCTTTGCGAATCATTTTATTGTAATCATCTAAGGAGGAGCCATTACTTTTAACTTGCATACTGTCTAATGCTAATGCCCTGGCAGTATTAGATGTACTTGCTATTGTTGCAACATTTGTCCCCATATCTTCGCTTGCAATGCTAGTCACGTCCTTAAATGTTCCATATATTTTACTAAATCCAGCAATCTTCAATTGCTCAATGCCTGCACTAAGACTAACATTTGAAGTAGCATAGATAAAAATAGCTTTAGCTGTATCCAATCCTTTTAATGTTTCATTATATCCAGCGGCAGTAACATGGATGGCATTCGGTAGATGCTGAAGATTAAATTCTGAGATGGGTCTCAAATCTATAATTTGTGGCTGCTTTGTCTTAGCCGTCATCTTTTCAAATTCCTGCAATGACAAGTGATTCATCATGGTAGCTTGACCTAAAACACTTTGCTGTATAGCTAAGGAAAAGCTTAGCACTAAAATCATTTTTGAAATCAGATTCATATTTACTTTTTTAGGTTGAAAAGATCCATTACACTATTGATTAAACAATCAGCTCCTTTTGTATCAAAGAAAATTTTCCACTTTCTTTAATCTCTTTAAAGCCACCTTTTATTTCAATAAGATTTTCAAATCCCCTTGCTTTCAAAATAGAAGTAAAAATCATGGAACGATAACCGCCAGCACAATGAATATAATAGGTTTGTGTTTTGTTTAAATCCTGCATCTTATCGTTGATATAATCCAGCGGAACGTTGTTCGCACCTTCTATAGCTTGTGATTCAAACTCACTTGGTTTTCTTACATCAAGAATCTGTATCGTTGGCTTTTCACTTAAAACTTTGGCAAACTCATCCGCTGTGATGCTATCGATAACAGCAACTTCTTTGCCTGCTTTAACCCAGCCTTCAAAACCATCGGCTAAAAATCCAATCGAACCATCATAACCAACTCTTGCCAATCTTGTCACCACCTCAGAAGCACGTCCATGATCGGTCACTAATAAAATCTCTTGCTGTATATCTGGAATTAAACTGCCTACCCATGGGGCGAAGCCTCCATCTATTCCTATATTGATTGAGTTTGGTATGTGTCCCTTGGCGAAAACCTGTGCTTCTCTAGTATCTAGAATCAATACATCTCGCTCATTTGCTATAACCTCGAACGCTTCTGCAGTCAATGGTTTCGTACCTTCTTCTAAAACATCATCAATCTGTTTATAGCCATGAATATTCAGCATGACATTGGCAGGAAAATACGCCGGTGAAGGACTTAATCCTCTCAATAGCTCTTCTACAAAGGCTTCCTTGCTCATGTCTGCTCTTAAGGCATAATTCGTTGCTTTTTGTTGGCCTATCGTTCCTGTTGTTTCTTTACTCATATTTTTGCCACAAGCAGAGCCAGCGCCATGAGCTGGATAAACAACAACATCATCTGGAAGCACCATAATTTTATTGCGCAGTGAGTCAAACAATAACTCCGCTTGTTTTTCTTGAGTCAGCTCAGAAGAAACTTTCTGTGCTAAATCGGGTCTGCCTACATCACCGATAAACAAAGTATCTCCAGTAAATAAGGCCACCTCTTTTCCCTGCTCATCTATCAATAGATAACAGGTACTTTCCATGGTATGGCCTGGCGTATGAATGACCTTTATTTTGATTTTTCCAACTTCTAGTATTTCGCCATCCGTAGCTAAATGGATGTGATAGGCTGGCTTCGCTGTTGGTCCAAAAACAATGGAAGCCCCAGTAGCTCTGGCCAAATCGATATGTCCACTTACGAAATCTGCATGAAAATGGGTTTCAAGAATATAAGTAATCTTCACATTATCCTTCTTAGCTCTATCCAAATAAGGTTGAATCTCTCTGAGGGGATCGATAATCACCGCCTCATTTTCTGAAGTAATATAATAAGCACCTTGTGCTAAACATCCTGTATAGATTTGCTCTATGGTCATGTAATTGTGATTTTCATAAAATTGAAAGCGAATATAACAATTTTAAGTTCAAAATATCTAGATTAAAGTTGGGCAGATAGGCAAAGGGAAGAGAAGATTGAATACTACATGCTTTGAAAGAAATTACAGAAGACTGGCCCCCCTTAAAGCTTGCATATATTTCAGACCTTTTGCATTGGCGAATTGAATATTCCGCTCAGGTATAAGATCCACATTTTTAAAAGAGGCAATCGCATCGCTCAAACTGCTTTCTCTCAAAATATGTATCATCGCATAAGGCGATCTATTGGTATAATTAGAAGCATCGGATTCTGTCGCTCCCTCAAAGCAATACAGGGGATGAAAACTCGCCAATTGATAGACGCCTTCATACGCTTCATCAGCAAGCAATTCTTCTGCTGTATGAATCATTCCGAGGTAGCTTTCAAAATCTTCAAAGCCATTTTTAAAAATAAGAAAAGAAGTTTCAATAGCTGCATTCGCATCCAACATTTGCCACTCTGCTATTAAGGTTTCTAGCAAGGTGCCCTCATTTGAATCAGCAAGTACTTTATAACGAATTTTTTTTCCTGCAAAAGGCTTCGCCGCAAAAGGACAGAAATTACAATCTATGACAACAGTGCGAATCCATTGCTTGGTTTGTTCTATTACTTTGTCCTCTTCTGTCATCTTAGAATTTATTAACTTATACTATTAGTTAGCTGCTTCAAAATCTAAGCAAATGGAGTTCATACAGTATCGCTTTCCAGTAGGTGGAGGTCCATCGTCAAACAAATGCCCCAAATGACCGCCACATCTACCACACAATGCCTCTGTTCTGTTCATGCCATAGGCATTGTCACTTTGATAGACTACGCTAGATAGGTTTTCTTGTTCAAAAAAACTTGGCCAACCACAAGCGCTTGCGAATTTTGAATCAGACCTAAACAACTTATTGCCACAGGCGGCACAATAGTATGTTCCTTTAGCACTGAATTCCCAATACTTGCCTGTAAAGGGTCTTTCTGTATCCTTCTCGCGCGACACTGCATACAAATCAGGTGACAATACCTTTTTCCATTCAACATCACTTACATGAAGTCTAGTGGTGTCTGTTCGGGAATAATAGGGATTCTCGCTCTTGACGATATTCTTTTCGTGATTGGACATTGGCATTATATTTTTTTCACTCTGAAAGGGCGCAGATCCTTTGGATTGACAACCAATCACAAAAATCATAATGACCGCAAGGTTTAAAAGACTAAAATATGTTCGCATGGTAATGAAAATAACTTAATAAAAAACGCCTGATAGGCTATTAAAGTTTTGCTCTTAAGCACTTTTAACTTTTAGAAAGGCGCGCTATCAACTATTCTTCTCAAAGATTGCGCTCCAACTTTTGCGAGAGTGTATCCATATACTTTTTTAACTTAAGGATAGGCTTTTCATTCACAAAATAACAAATAGCATTGCCTACAATCTCACCTTCAATAAGTCCTGCATTTTTTAATGCTTTCAAATGTTGAGAAACGGTAGGTTGAGACAAAGGCAAGGCCGCAACAATATCATTGCAAATACATCCATTCTCCTTCAACAAATAGTCTAGAATAGCCACCCTAGCTGGATGAGAAATCGCCTTTGCCAGGTCTGAAATATGATTCTGCTTGGTGGAAAAATCTGCCGTTTTGGTAACGCCCATAATTTTAATTTATATTGCAATATAGCAATATGAAGGATATAAATAAAGTATGAATGCTTGTATTCAATATGAGGACTTTAAATTATTGTGAAGACTTCTCTCCTGTCCATCCGGTGATGCCACCTTCTAAATTATACAAAGATTGAAAACCTGCCTCATGCATAAACATACATGCTTTCACACTTCTAACACCACTACGACAATATACTAAATAAGTCTTTGACTTGTCAAGATGCTCTAGATTATCTGTGAAGTCAAAAGCATTGACATCAATAAAATGTGTGGCGCCTTTGATAAAACCTTCACTGATTTCTAAAGGCGTTCGAACATCAAGAATTTCTACATTTTCTTGTGAACACATCTCCTGAAAGGCTCTTTGATCAACATTTTGGAACTGTACCATAGTTAGGAATTGCTTTTAAAAAATAAATGATAAGGTCTCTTTTTTTGTAAAATTAATAAATAATTCTGAATCTGCTCTCGGTTTTACCGAATTATAGCATAGGTCAAAATGATTTAGATCAAAATATTTTTTAAACATTGGCTCATATTCCGCTCTGCTACCGCTGAAAGGTGGCCCCTCTTTTTCGAAAATTTTATTAAACAAAACACCTACCAACTTCCCTTTGTTTGCTAATAATGCATGCATTTTTGCCACATAATCTTGTCTTAAAGAGGGATTGATGGCGCAGAAAAAAGTTTGTTCTAAAATGAGATCATAAACGCCTTCATGTAAAAAGAAATCACCTGTATAAATATGCAGTTGGGGATACTTGCTAAAGTTTTCTTTCAAATGATCTGTAACTACCGAAGAGATATCAATGATAGACACATTGCTAAAATCTTGTTCTAATAAGTATTTGGCTTCATGACTATTCCCCGCTCCTGGAATCAAAATCCTTAAATCTTTATTTGAAAGTTGATCTATGTAGGCTTTAAGCGGTGGCGATATTGACCCTAAGTCCCATCCTATCTCATTCGCTTCATATTGTTGATTCCAATAAAGATCTGGCTTGGTATTTTTAATGTTCATCGCATAGATTTTATACAAAGATACAACTCACATGTCGATATATTTTATCGTTACCCATACATCAGAATTTCTGCCCTTATCATCACTACAAGAGATTTTTATTTTACCTTCTTCTGGTTGTATAAATAGTTTTTCATTTCTATCTGCTGCTTTGTAAAATTGATTATTGATATACCAAAAAACTTTCTTCACATCATTGGAAGCATTGCAGGCCAACATCAATTGATTGGTCTCCTTCTTATCGAGCAAATAACTCATATTGTTGGATGGCGAGACTATCTCAGGTGCCCCATAGACAAAAAGCTTTTCGCATCCCGGATAATGGGGTGGTATGCGCTCATAGTTGATATGATGTTGCTCAAAATAATCAATCATCTCTGGAGGATTATTTTTGACACTTATTTTTTTATAGCCATAAGTTGGCAGACAAGCATTGCAATAAGAGAAGGAGTCATTCCCAGATACATATACTTCTTTCAAGTGATTACAGACCGAATTATCTGAAAGCATTGGTATATAATAATCAATCACCTGATTCGCACAATAGGCATTTGGTCTCTTACCTGTCTCATTACAGACATATCTAAAGTCAACTTCCTTTGGTGCCGCATACCAAGCATTATCAGAATTATAATCAATGGTATTAAAAATGTCGAACAATAAAGGGGTAGCGATCTCGGCACCACTTAATTCTGGAACGCCTTCTCCATCAAAATTACCACACCAAACGCCCACGGTATAACGCATATTATAACCAATGCTCCAAGCATCTCTTCTACCATAACTGGTGCCTGTCTTCCATGCTATTTTAGGCAAATGATAAGTATTTTCGTAAGCACTTGGCATATCTGGTCGCTCCTTCTGCACCAAAATATCTGTAATGATAAAGGCTGCAGCGCTAGACAGTATAGGAGATTGATGAACTGGTTCCTTGCTTCTTAACCATCGGATGGCTTGCCATCTTCCTTCTCTTGCAAAGGCTGCATACATATTCGTGAGTTCTTCTAAGCGAACACCACAGCCACCCAATGCCATAGACAAACCCAACTGCTTTTCATCCTTTTTTACTTGTTTGAAATCCATTTCTATCAAGTGTTTGGTAAGGGTATCTGGTGTTAATCGAGCCAATAATTTCACCGCTGGAATGTTGAGCGAATTACTCAATGCTTGTTCCGCCGTAACATAACCATTAAATTTTCTATCAAAATTTTCAGGTCTATAGCCCTCGAAATTCACAGAAACGTCAGTCATTACCGTTTTGGGGGTAATCCATCCTTTATCGATAGCAAGTCCATATATCAATGGTTTCAAGGTACTACCAGGTTGACGAATCGCCTTCACCCCATCTACTTGTCCACCATCAATACTATTATTAAAATCGGCAGAACCCAGATAACAAATCACATTGCCTGTTTTATTGTCAATAATAAAAACAGAGGCATTTCTGATACTTCTCTGTTGCATACGACGCATATAATTCATGGTAATTTCTTCCACCTCACTTTGTATCTTGATATCCAGATTTGTCTTAATCAAAGGCATTTTTGGAAACATCTTAATCATTCTACGACAGAAGTGCGGTGCATATCTTGGCGACTTATTTCGCTTGGCTGTCAATGGTTCTGAGAGGGCGTCACTGACTTCCGCATGTGTAAATACTTTTTCTTTTTCAAATCTTTTAAGCCATTTATTTCTAGCTTCTACCAAATAAATATTATCCTTACCAATCTTCAGAGAATTAGGTCTATTGGGGATTATGGCTAGGGTTGTAATCTCTGCAATGCTTAAAAAATCAGGATTTTTTTGAAAATAAAATAAGGATGCAGACTTCACTCCTTCTATATTACCGCCATAAGGCACTTTGTTTAGGTAGAGTTGCAATATTTCATCTTTGCTAAAGGTCCATTCCAATTGCAAAGCACGAAACATCTCAATTAATTTCGACCAATAATTTCGTTTTTTGGGCGCCAACATTCTTGCCACTTGCATGGTGATGGTAGAAGCACCAGAAGTTCGTTTATGATAAAAAATATTATTCACCAAAGAGCGAAACACCGCAAAAACATTGATGCCTGGATGATAATAAAAATATTTATCTTCCTTATTGATGATCGCCTTTTTTAGGTTGGGTGAAATTTCATTCAACTCCGTATACAAGCGCCATTTATCGTCATAGGTCAAAAAAGATTGTAGCACTTGGTCGTTTTTATCAAGCACTGTTTGACTATATTCCAATTTAGCATCTAACGGAAAAATCAGATTGAGCAAGAAAAAAACAAGGCATGGAAAGAGCAACAAATAGGTCGTCCACCTCGCTTTGCGCGAAGTTTTAAAATAGAGATAAATTCGATTGAATAGATTTTTAGCTTGCAATTCTGAGGTTTTGAAACATGACGCAAATAACGTAAATAGATAGCTTTCTTGTATAAAAAAGCAATATTAAACTTCACATGATCTTCATTATTTGGGCAGCTGCCATTGCCCAAACAGCCGTAATGGCATCGGGTCTTCGGCAGTACATGGTACTGCTGCCAGCCCTTGCTGCGGGCGTTTCGTTCCACTTTCTAACTTTTAATTCTAGACAAATTGCTAGCGCGAGCTTCTAGCTCGGTGTTACCACCTCCCTTGGTTTGTGTCTTCACAAACCAATACCCATATTGGCTCTCGCAAGTTTAACGCAGTGTAAATTGTGAGAATTCCCTCCCTTGTTTTGTGTCCTCACAAACCAATACCCATATTGGCTCTCGCAAGTTTAACGCAGTGTAACTTGTAAGTATTCCCTCCCTTGGTTTGTGTCCTCACAAACCAATACCCATATTGGATCTCGCAAGTTTAACGCAGTGTAACTTGTGAGAATTTATAAACAAAGTTTAAAACTTTGTATACTACAAATTGCTAGCGCGAGCTTCTAGCTCGTGCTAAAAAATTTCCCAAGCTTATATCCTCATAAAACTTTATAAAAAAACAAACAATACCTATGTTCTACATGTCCAACTATAGTTAAAAACTTCTCATATTTTCACTCACATGTTACGCTTCGCTAAACTTGCGATAGCAGCATTTCTACACCTACCGAAATCCCTAGCCCTGATCGCAGTGCTAGCCTTTTTTCTTATTTGTTGCTATAAAAGAAGAATTTAAAAAGTAAAAATATCAACCCTTTAAACGATAAGAAAAAAGCTAGAAACGTAGAGCAGGAAATAGCTCCAAACAAATAAAAAGAAAATGCTGTTACACTAATTCGCCATTGATATAGACACTTTCGATACAGTTTTCGCCGAACGAATAAGGCATATAATCGAAGCTAGGCATGGCTTTCGTCAAAATAAAATTAGCCTTCTTGCCAACTGTGATGGTTCCCACCAAATCTTGCACTTCCATGGCATAAGCCGCATTGATGGTCAAGGCATTCAAAACCTCATTGGGCTTCAATTTCATCTTGATGCATGCCAATGAAAAAAGGAAAGGAATATTGCCACTCGGCGTGCTCCCGGGATTATAATCGCTGGCCAACGAAATAGCAATATTATTATTAATCATGTCGCGCGCTGGCGCAAAGGGAATGCCTAAGAAAAAGGAACAAGAAGGCAAGAGGGTAGCAATAGTGGTAGAATCGCTCAAACATTGCATCACCGCCTCGTCCACTGCTTCCAGATGATCGACAGAAATGGCGTTGTGCTTCACTCCGACTTGTACGCCACCTGATATATTGAGTTGATTGGCATGTATCTTGGCTTTCAAACCATATCTAGCACCAGCAGTTAAAATTTGATCCGTTTCTTCCGCAGAAAAAAATCCTGTTTCACAAAAAGCATCTATATAATCTGCTAAATTTTCTTTGGCAATGGCAGGCAACATCTCTTCAATAATCAAATTGATATAGCCTTCATGATTGCTTTTATACTCGCTAGGAAAAGCATGCGCCCCAAGGAATGTAGCCTTAATCGGAATATTGAAAGCTTGTTTCAATCGCTGTATCACACGCAACATTTTGAGTTCACTCTCTACACTCAAACCATAACCACTTTTTATTTCAATCGCACCAGTTCCTAATTGTATCAATTGCTGCAAACGATTTGCCGTAGAGCTATACAAGTCATCTTCAACAATACTTTGCATTTTTTTTGCAGAGTTCAAAATCCCTCCACCTTTGGCAGCAATGTCCTCATAAGTTTTGCCTTCTATCTTCATGATAAATTCCTCCTCTCTACTGGCCGCAAACACAATATGGGTATGCGAATCGCACCAGGTGGGGAAAATGTACTTACCTGTGGCATCTATCACTTTATCTACATGCTTTGGACAATGGTCCATAGAGCCATACTCGATAATTATATCATTCTCTATAAGTAAATAAGCCTCCTGAATGCTAGGTATCACAGCCATTTCAGCTCCTCTTCTTAGAGAAGGTGTGCTATCATATACTTGCTTCAATTCTTTGATATTGCTAAATAATGTGCGCAAAGACTGGGATTAAAATGGATGAATAATAAATGAATATCGATGTCAAAAGTACATGGATTTAGTAGAAAGACAAAGGACAAGGTTAAAGACAAGCTTTGTAAACACTTCATCTTGAACGATTATATAGATGCAGGCATAATTTAGCATTCATTAATTCGTTCATTTTACAGATACTTGTTAACTTCGCACCATCATGGCTGGTAATAGTATAGGAGAAATATTTCGCATCACTACATTTGGTGAATCTCATGGAGAAGCCATAGGCGTAGTGTTAGATGGCTGTCCCGCTGGCTTGCACATCGATCTTGCCTTCCTACAACAGGAGCTAGACAGAAGGAAACCAGGGCAATCTAGCATCACGACCAGTAGAAAAGAGAATGAACAATTTCGTATCATTTCAGGCGTGTTTGAACAAAAAAGCACAGGCGCTCCCATCGCTATATTGATTCCCAATGAAGATGCGAAGAGCAGTGATTACGAGCAGATCAAAGAAATTTATAGACCCTCACATGCCGATTATACCTTCGATGCAAAATATGGCATCAGAGATTATAGAGGGGGTGGTCGCTCCAGTGCCAGAGAAACGGCAGCCAGAGTAGTGGCAGGAGCCATTGCAAAATTATTGTTAAAGCATTACCACATCAATGTCACAGCTTATGTTTCGGAGATTGGTAAAATTAAATGCAGCACTGAATATTCATTATTAAATCTTGCCGACACAGAAAAAAGTTTGGTTCGTTGTCCAGACAAGACAGTGAGTGATGCGATGATTAAATCGATAGAAAAGGCCAAAAAAGAAGGCGATTCTCTAGGTGGTATCATCAAATGCATTGTGAGCGGAATGCCTGCCGGATTGGGCGAACCTGTTTTTGATAAGCTACATGCTGATATCGGCAAAGCAGTGCTCAGTATCAATGCTGTAAAGGGTTTTGAATATGGAAGTGGCTTTGCAGGGACGAAGATGAAAGGCAGCGAGCACAATGATACTTTTACCAATCAAAATGGTAAAGTGGTGACGACTACCAATTATTCAGGGGGCATTCAAGGGGGCATCAGCAATGGCATGGATTTTTATTGTAATGTGGCTTTCAAACCCACGGCTACCATTGCACACCTGCAACAAAGTGTGGACAAAAAAGGCAATCAGGTGGAGGTGGCAGTCAAAGGTAGACACGATCCTTGTGTTATTCCAAGAGCTGTACCCATTGTAGAAGCAATGATTGCGCTGACGATTGCAGATCATTTATTAAGAAATAAAACAACAAGATTATAAACAAATGCAACAATCAAAGAATTAAATTCGTTTTTGTATTATTGCATCATCGGGGGGATTTAGAAATTAAACTATTAAACATTGAATTATTACTTTATTACGGGCACCAGCAGAGGGATTGGTGAAGCACTAGCCAAAGAATTACTTTTAAACAAGAACAACTATGTACTGGGATTTGCAAGAAATCAAAACATTGAGGAATCCAATTATTCGCATAAGCATCTAGATTTATCCAATACAGAAAGTATCATCAATTTCGATTTCCCCAATGTGCCGAATGCTGAAAGTATTTGCCTAGTCAACAATGCAGGCACACTCGGTGAGATTAAATATTTCGGAAACCTGAATGATGAAAACTTAGCAAATACCATGGTCACTAATTTTGTAGCTCCATTGGTACTGATCAATAAATTCATGAGAAAGTACAAACTTTTAGAAATTGATAAAACCATCATTAATATTGGTTCAGGTGCCTCTAAAACACCTTATGATGGTTGGGGTGCCTATTGTGCCTCCAAAGCAGGTCTGGAAATGATTTCAAATGTAATTTTGAAGGAGCAAGAAAAAGTAAATACTGGATATAAAGTCTATAATATCGCACCAGGTGTTGTGGACACTAAAATGCAGGAAAACATTCGTGAAACCAATCACGACGACTTCAGTAATGTCGCTAAATTCCTGCATATGAAAAATGAAAATGTGCTCTATCAACCAATAGATGTAGCAAAAAAATTGATTCAACTGATTCAACATCCAGAAGAAATAGAAGACGTGAGCTATCGTATTGTGCTACAATAGAACAGCGGCTAGCCATCGAATTTTCTATGTTTCCTAAGTACTATAGGCTTCAAAAAATATTTTTTATCCTTACTTTTAAGGGATGAAAAAAATAATATTTCTACTTTTTGTAGTTGTCATTTCTACACATGCGCTCTTTGCGCAGATAGAGAAAGTCAATAGTCTAATAGAGACCTTTAAGAAAGACAGCAGTCTGCTGAACGCTAGCTGGAGCTTTTGTTTGCTCGATAATCAGAATGGTAAAGTGCTCGCAGAAAAAGATAAATTTCTCTCCCTGTTGCCTGCCTCTTCTATGAAAATCATTACAACTTCTACAGCGTTGGCTTTGTTGGGAGAAAACTATCGTTATCAAACCTCTATCACCTATACAGGAACACTTGAAAAGGGCGTGCTTCATGGCGATATAATCATCAGAGGAAGCGGTGATCCGAGCTTAGGTTCAGATAGAATGCTTGGAGTGCCCAACTATCGTTCCATGATTCAAATGATGGTCGACTCCATACAAAAATCAGGTATTCGTAGCATCGAAGGCAGACTGATTGCAGACGAAAGTTGTTTTACTGGTTCAAATATACCAAGCACTTGGAACTGGAGTGATATAGGCAATTATTTTGGTGCAGGTGCGGCTGGCATCAATTTCAACGAAAATAGTTATGATATTTTCTTTAAACCATGTATCATCAACAATACGAAACCTATCCTTTCGAGGCTAGAACCAAACATATCCTCGCTCATGTTCACCAATCTTCTGATTGCCAATGATACAGTCGGCAATATGGATGATGCCTATATCTATGGCGCACCCTACACGAATGAAAGAACATTAGCGGGACTAGTACCCTTGAGTGATAAAGAATTTTCCATCAGTGGCTCTATACCTGATCCTGCGCTCTTTTTGGCACAACTGCTTCAAGATTCATTAGCAGCCAAGAATATACAAGTGAAACAAAGCCTAAGCACATCAAGGATTTTAGCCAATGAGGGCATTGCTTATGGCTCAACAGGTGTTTCTATTTTCAATTACTATTCTCCTCCCCTAAAGGATATCATCAGCGTCACCAATCAAAAAAGCATCAATCTCTATGCTGAGGCATTGTTAAAAACAATTGCGAAAGAAAAAGGTCAAGTAGCAAACACTGAAAATGGCATCCGAATTATTCAAAAATACTGGCAGAGCAAAGGGATTGACTTAAGTGGCTTTTATATGAAAGATGGCAGCGGACTGAGTAGACATAATGCAGTGAGTCCATATCACTTCACACAAATCTTACTACAGATTTCTAAAGAAAATTATTTCAAAACATTCAAAAATTCTTTGGCAGTCGCAGGTAAATCAGGAACATTAAAAGGGATGGGCATAGGCACGCTGGCGGAGGGAAATATCTTTGCAAAAAGTGGTACTGTAGAAAGAGGCATTTCATACACTGGTTACGTCAACACAAGTAGTGGCAAGACCTTGAGCTTCTCCATTATGTTCAATAATTACAATTCTAAGAATCTTGTGCTGCGTCAAAAAATCTCTAAACTAATGGCTGCCATGGCTGGCATTTAACAACAATCAAAAACATCCATTCTGCAATGATGAAGCAATTTATAAATGCAAAAATTTATACCGTAGATGCCAACTGTTCAGTGGCAGATTGCATGGTGATTGAAGCTAATAAAATTATTTTTATTGGCAAACAACACGAATTTCAAAGCACAGATGAGATTGAAATCATCAATTGCCTAGGTAAATGTATCTATCCGGGCTTCATCGATCCGCATTGTCATTTCATTGACTTAGGTAGAACATATTTCACCGCTGCCTTGCACACGACCAATTCGTTTGATGAGGTGATAGAAAAAGTAAAAAGCTTTCAAGAAACAAATACACGCGAATGGTTAGTGGGTCGAGGTTGGAACAATAATAACTGGGCAGACAAACAATTGCCCACTAAAGAGGTTTTGGATATCTTGTTTCCAAATACACCTGTATTTCTTGTGAGAATCGACAGTCATGTCGCTTTGATTAATCAAACTGCTATCGACAGAAGCAAGGTGCTCCAACAAAGCTTTATCGACGAAGGTTTCATAGAGATGAAAGATGGCAAAGCCACTGGTATTGTGTATGACAAAGCGATGTTTTATATGCTTCCTTTTGTGCAAGAAAATGATACCGTAAAAAAACAAATCATTTTAAAAGCGCAAGAGATTTGTATAGCATTTGGTTTAACATCCGTTGGCGACGCCTTTATGGAACATCCCGATTTTAAACTCTTTCAGTCGATGTATGAGGAGGATAGTTTAAAAATTAAATTGTTTGGAATGTTTGTTCCATCAAAAGAAAACAAAGATTTTCTATCCCAAAACAAAGGATATAAAAAGGGCAAGTTTATGATCAATGCCACCAAACACTTTGCAGATGGGGCACTTGGCTCACGTGGTGCGGCTTTGTTAGAACCCTATACCGATGATCCACTCAACAAAGGATTGCTTTTAGAATCTGATGAATATTGGAATGAAGAAGCTCAATTTTGTATCGATCATAATCTGCAAATGATTACCCATTGCATTGGTGATGCTGCAAACGAAAGAATCATACAACTCTATAAAAAATATTTAAAAGGGAAAAATGAAAGAAGATGGCGAATCGAACATGTACAAATTCTGCCAAACTATTTACTCCAAGAATTTTCCAACAATCAAATCATTCCATCCGTTCAATCTACGCATGGCACCAGCGATTATACATGGGCCAAAGATAGACTTGGCGACAATCGTATGAAAACGGCCTACCGAATCAAAGACTTATTAGAAGAATGTGGCATGATTGTCAACGGAAGTGATTTCCCAATAGAAAAACCAAATCCATTGCGTGGATTTTATGCTGGCATCACTAGGAAAGATGATAACGGACAACCAGCCTTTGGCTTCGATCCATCTCAGAAAATTACTAGAATAGAGGCACTCAAAAGCATGACGATTTGGGCTGCTTATGCGCAGTTTCAAGAAAAAGAAATAGGCAGTTTAGAAGTACATAAACATGCTGATTTTGTCATCAGTGCTACCGATTTACTTACTTGTAAAGAAGAAGATATACTTCACACAAGCATAGATGCTACCTATGTGGATGGCGAACTAGTTTTCTCCAGAAAGCCTTCGCTATCTTAGTGCTTCACCAATAAAACCGACTTCGTCATCGTACCAATTTTGATGACCGCTAGATAATGTCCAGTACCTACGCTCACACCACGATCATTCTTAGCATCCCATACAATGCTATTGGTTCCTTGTGACGCCGTCTTATCATACAATTGTCGAATCACCTGTCCACCCATATTGTAGATGGTAATAGTGGCATGTACTTCAGTTGGTACCGCAAAATTGATGACAGCATAATCAATCAATGGATTTGGATAAGCTTTCAAAAAGACATTTTGTGTATTGATAGCTTCATCTATAGATAAGGTTGATTTCAATCTGGTGGTAAACACACCTTTTCCATGAGTGCCAACAGCAATCATCCCATCATGCGTTCTAGAAGTGATCATATTGACTGGCACATTACCAATGGTACTGCTCCCTTCTTGGGTCCACACAGTCGACAAGCCATTCAATTGTGAAGTGGCATACAATCCAGTACTAGTGCCCGCAAAATAAATGGTAGTATCTTCATCATGATAGCAATGTACCCACATCACAGAAGGTCCATCGCCTGTGCCATCAGGATTTTGCTCTAGATTACCACTCACGTCTGACCATGAACCTCCCCCGTCCTGTGAAGAAAAAATACTTTTGATACCATAATTCGAATATGACACAAGCAATGCATTGGCATCGTATTTATCAACGGCAATAGAGCTTACATAGCCTATTGGCATGGTGGCGTCAGAGATAATTCTTCGCGTGCCACTGCTGCTTTTTGCGGAATCAATCACACAAACTTGACCCGCATCTGTCCCTATGTACAATTTGTTATTGTTCGACTCACTCATGGCAAGCGCTGTATATTGAGGTGAGCCAAAACCAAGTCCAGTGCCTGTTCCTATTAATTTTTTCCAACCCTTTGTAATGCTATTGTAAATATCATTTAGGAGTGGAATCGAAGACAAACTATCATTTCTCCAAATATATTTTCCACCAGCCACATACATGATCTCATCATTGGTTGGATCCAAAATAAATGGATTGATAAATTGATAATCCGAACCAGTTCGCGGATCTATTCTTGTAAAACTGGTCACGGTACCATCACTACTCACCGCACATTTGTAGACCTTCCCTTGTTGTATCGAAAGGTAATATATATCTCCTACATGCGTAATCGAACAATAAGCCCCATCACCATTAAAAATATGTTTCCAAATGCTAAATGGATCAATAGAATTCGTATAAAAAGTACCATTATCTTGAAGCCCACCAATCACTACATCGCTGCTCGTATTGCCTGGCTGTACAGCAATCGTATAGAATTGAGTACTCAAATAATTATGATTCATACTCACCCAAGTCATTGGCATAGCATTGATATCATTGGTATAATAAATACCTCCATCATTTGCTGAATAAACCTTATTAGGATTCGAAGCTGAGAAGAAAATAACATGTTGATCTGAATGATGATTTGGATAGGTATAATTAGAAGGATCCATCGTGTCGCATTGATAGCCACCAATCCAATCGTGATTTAAACTAGTAAATCCATCAGTAGAACGATAAATATTGGTACCACATAACAATACAAAGTCAGGATTGTCGGGCTTTACAGCAATGCACATATTATAACTGCTCTGCGAATTGAATATTCCAAAATCAAAAGAAAAATATCCTAAGCAATGTTCCATCGGAATATTCGCTGAGCGGTTTTGCCAAGTACCACCAGCACCCGCACCACTACCACTTACATAATGATAATACCAAAGCTGATGATTATTGGTACCTGAACCAGGCGTATTGGCTATCACATATATTTTGGTCTCATCGCTTGGCGCATAGGCCATTTGAATACCATCATAAGTTCCAGCGAAAGAAGAAGGCATGATATTCGTCCAATTGATACCATCCGTACTTCTCCAAATACCTTTATCTAAACCACCACTGCTCAAAGCAGCATAAAAAACACCACTAGGTGTCTGCATCAAATCTACATATTCAGAAGCACCACCCGTGGTATCGAGACCTAGGACAGCAGTCCATGAAGCACCACCATCAGCACTTCTAAAAACTCCACCATACACTGCTGCTAACACCACATCATTTGTTGCATCATGATTATCGCAAACAATATCCCATACAGCATCAAAATCTCCATAAGTTAAATGAGTGCTCGGCGTATTCGAAACCGTAGAGGGAAGCAAGTTCCAATGAAGGCCATTGTCTGTCGATTTATAAATACCATTACCACTAAATAAGTTGGAGAAGCTCGCTGCACTCACCACTCCATAAAACTCACCAGTACCACAATACCAAGTATTGCTCTTTCCAGTTCTTGTATCCTGCGCTACACAAGTGGTAGAATGCAGTTGTAGTGGCGTCAACATAGGAGAAAAAGTAAGTCCTCCATCGGTGCTTCTATGAATTCCGCCTGTTACACTACCTGCAATCACAATATTTTCATTCAAAACATCTGTAGCAAAAGCACGGGTACGACCACCAAAATTGATGGGCCCTCTACCTAGCCAAGAAAGACTTCTACTCGATTCGTCTTTTTTGGGAAGCCTTGAAGAAAACAGCAAAGCCCTTTCTTGTATATGTTTTGGCACCTCACCCGTCATAGGGTTTTTGATTCTATTAAATTCATACAACACTTTTTCGCCATGCTCCCCTTCCCCATCTGGCGAGAAGGATTCTTCAACAGCAGGTATTGGCATCGCCACTTTCGAAGGGCTTTGAGGTCTCAAAAAAAAGAAGCCTAAAATGGCCGCCAAGGATACAGAACTAAGTCCGATAAAATATTTCATACGCTTAAATTAATAAATAAAAGTACAATTTTTTTGGCTCATTCTGACCTCGAATCCAATTTTTAATTGCACTTAGAAGCGTGATTCATGAATTATAAAAAAATGTTTGTGCTTTGGGTGTATGCTGGCTCCTGCCACAGAGCATCCTTTTTGCAACAAAGAAATCTATCCTGGATGTCAACATACAAGCCAGCACCAGGCTTTCTGCAGTACGCCAAATACAGAGGCGGTACTGCTGCCAATCCCTTACACAAATTCGAGCCACTTATCAAGTCAATCAGACCACTTATACAAGATTTATATGGCATACGCATCATGCTCTATATATTCGTCTCATAAAGTGTTGCCAAACATAATATAGACCTTACCCTTACACAACAAGCAAAGCCGACATTCGTCGGCTTTGCTTATTTATAGACATTAAAACATTCAAAAGAGATTAGAAAT
The DNA here is from genome assembly GCA_945897725.1 of Chitinophaga pinensis. Classification (GTDB taxonomy): domain Bacteria; phylum Bacteroidota; class Bacteroidia; order Chitinophagales; family CAMDFR01; genus CAMDFR01. The sequence continues at coordinate 30,665 of CAMDFR010000011.1, read as the reverse complement.
TATCTTTCTGCTTCAACATACAAGGTAACATATTTTCTATCGGTACTATCTAAATCCTTTAACAATTCAGGGTCTTTGCCTTGTCTCCATGTTGGATTAGTCACATTCTTAAAGCCATTTTTTTCCAAATAATATTTCATGGTTTGAAAATCCCAACAAGCCATATGATAATACTCTTGGGTTACAAAACTAATGGCTTCCATTGGTGTAGATAATTTCCGAGCAGCTCTTTCTTTACTTTCACTATTGATAAACATCAATCGCTCCCATTCATCAAACCAAGCCTTATTGTTAGCAGCATAATTATTGGCAAATAATGAAACATCCGGAACCAATATTCTGAAAACCGCTCCTGGCTTCATGATTCTAAAACATTCAGCCATCAAACGATCATTTTGATCATAGGTCAAATGTTCCAATGTATGTTCTGTAAAAATACCGTCAATGCTATTACTGTCTATCTTTAAAGGATACCTTAAATCGGATCCATAATCAATTTTAAATTTTGGAAAGAAAAAATCGATATTGATTTGTGAAGGAATATAGGTATCACCACAACCTAGATTGATATAATTTTTCTTTGTAGTATCAAGTTTCAATCGACCTGTAATCATGCGACCAATAGAAGATTGCATTTCAAAAATAATATGACTGCGTAAGGATTTTGGCATAAAGGATAGGAAAGCCAAGACAATTTTTCTCATCAAAATGAATTTAGGATATTTATTTAGTTAAGCAAAGATAGTAAGAATTCAGGTTTTAGGACCTTAGGGCCTAGGTAGCAAATAGAATGACAGATGTTATTTAAAAATATAATTGGATGGCAGTTTGAAACACAACTAATTTTTACTTTGTTTTTTTCCAATAAACCCCAGTCCAATCAACTTTGTGTATTTCATCTGTAATTTCATGTTTGGCACGAAATTCTTCAATTGCTGTTTTACAGGCAGGGACACATCCATAATCATCTACAATGCAGTATCCACCAATCGAAAGTTTATGATACATATTATTTAGTCCATCCATAGTAGACTCATACATGTCTCCGTCCAATCTAAGAATTGACAATTTATCAATTGGTGCAACAGGTAAAGTATCTTTAAACCAACCCTTTAAAAAAACAACCTGATCATCAAGCATGGAATATCTTTCAAAATTTTCTTTCACCTCTTCCAATCCAACATTAAGCCCTTTAAATAAATAATACTTATCACCCATATCAGCTTCAAAGCTAGGTTTTGGTAATCCTTCGAATGAATCTGCCACCCAAACTTTTTTATCCGTTACATTCAATACTTTAAGTACTGCTCTCATCAATATAGTTGCGCCGCCTCTCCATGCACCAGTTTCAAGTATATCGCCTTCAATCTTATTTTTAACCACCTCTTCAATACAATATTGAATATTATCAAGTCTTTTAAAACCAATCATACTTTCCGCAGTTGGAGGGAGCATTTTACCTTCTATCAAATCTTCTCGTTTAGGAAAAAGCACTTTTATCACTGAATAGTTAACTGTCATTAAAATTTTATTGACCACATTTAAAACAACATTGTCCTTGATTCTAAACATTGGCTTATCCAATCTGAGTGAATCTGAGAGGGACTTTTTCAATAAATCTAAATACAATCTTTCTATTTCTGTCATAATAATAATTTGTAATTGTAAAAATAGGACAAATTCAAGATTATTAAAAAAACATATAAAGACTACCTTTGTGCTCAAGATGGGAATTATCAAGCGACAAGGTCTAAAAAGCACAGTAGTCACGTACATAGGTATGGTAATTGGCTATGTAAATCTTCTATGGATTTTACCTTTATGCCTGACCACTGAACAAATTGGACTCACTAGAGTACTAGTTGATGCTGGCTTCTTATTCAGTTACTTTGCTGTGCTTGGCATGAATGGTACCATCATAAAGTATTTTCCTAAATTCTATGATGTAGATAAAAAGCATAATGGTTTTCATTTTCTTATGTTAGGTGTTCCATTAGCTGGCTTTCTTATCTTTTGCTTCTTTTTTTTTCTATTCAAAAAGCCAATCATAGATTATTTCAGTGAAAATTCAGCCCTACTAAATCATTATGCTTATTTATTAATTCCATTTACATTTCTACTTCTATTTATAAGCTTGCTTGATACCTACGCCAGTGCCTTATACCGAATTGTTGTACCCAAAATTCTAAAAGAAATACTGCTAAAAATATTTATCAGTTGTATTTGTCTATTGTTTTATTTTAAGTATTACAACTTCAATATCTTCATACTTCTTTTCTTTCTAGGATACTTACTCATCCTCTTTTTGCAGTTTATCTATACCCAAAAGTTAGAGCCATTCAAAATAAAACCAAATTTCAGTTTTATTGACAAAAACCTAAAAGCAGAAATGATTACCTATAGTCTATATATGATTCTTGGTGGTATTGGTGGTGTGATTGTCACAAAGATTGATAGCATTATGCTCAATCATTATCAAGGATTAGCTGCTGCAGGTGTTTATACCACCGCATTTTTCATTGCGACTGTCATTGAGGCACCAGGACGCTCTTTAGTTCAAATTTCTCAACCTGTAGTATCAGAAGCTTTAATAAGCAACGATATTCCAAAATTAAATCAACTCTATAAAAAAACATCCATTCTGCAATTCATGGCAGGTTGCTTTATTTTCCTTGGTATTTGGATGAATATCGATAATGTTTTTAAAATCATGCCGAATGGTCAAGAATTTGCTGCTGGTAAGTATGTCATCTTGTTTGTTGCATTTTGTAAATTAATTGATGCACTTACTTCGATAAACATGGTCATTCTAAATACCTCAAAGTATTTCAGAGTCACTTTCTATTTCTTGATCCTTTTAGCAATTATGACAATTATTTGCAACATAATTTTCATTCCTATGTACGGACTTCTCGGTGCTGCTTTTAGTGCATTCATTACCTTATCCATTTATAATTTTATATGTGTCTCCTATGTCTATTGGAAGTTTAATATTTCGCCATTTAGTGTAGGCACCATTAAGGTAATTATCATCACAATACTTGTTTATGGAATCGTTTATTTTATACCAAAAATCGCCAATCCATATTTAGATTTAGTAGTACGCTCAGTACTCATTACAATAGTTTTTTGCGGACTTGCTTACTTCTTTAAAGCATCAGAAGATGTGAATTTACTTGCAGAGAACGGTCTCAATAAATTGAAATCCTTTTTAAAATAGGCTAACGAATTACGGTTACATTTCCTTTCAAATGGTTAACCTTAGCCACATCACGAAACTTTACATCTATCTTCCAATCATACACACCCAATAAAGAGCCAGTATCCTTATATTGACCGTCCCACAGTATGTCAATATCATTAGTTTCAAAAATCAATTCGCCCCATCGATTAAAAATTTTAAGATTATAACTTTCTATTGGACATGTATAGAATATTTTGAAAAGATCATTATTCCCATCCTCATTAGGCGTGAAAGCATCTGGTACGCCAAGCTTACAAGGGGGGATAGTATCACAGTCAATCACAATCAATGTTGTATTGATTAAAGTATCAATATAAATCCCAGATTTGATGGAATCATAATAAATACCACTCGTTGTTTGAAAATTACCCTCAAGTTCTATTGAATCACCAATACAAATTTTCACAGTCTCACTTCTAAAATGTCGAATGGTATCACAAGGGATGAAGGTAAGAAATGTCGTGACTAAGGTATCGGTAATGCTGTGCGGATTGATAGTGTCATAATAAATGCCACTTAACTTTTGATAAGCTCCATTGACAAAAAATGAATCTCCCACACATAATACATAGCGACTTGTATCAAAAAAATTGATACTGTCACAACTAATAAAATTTAGATTAGTAGTTACAAGTGTATCAAAGCTAGTATGAGGAAGAATCGTATCGTAAAAAACACTCGAAACTTTAACATAACTACCATGTATAAAAAAAGAATCACCTACACAAATTCTATTGTTTAAGGTCTTATAATAATTTATGGTATCACAGTTGATAAAACTCAGACGAGTGGTGACAAGAGTATCAAAATTTGTACGTGGATTTATTGTATCATAATAGGTGCCTGCCACCTTTCTAAAAAGTCCTTGCAATCGGACTGAATCACCATTACAAAGCACTAAATTTCTACTTCTTGAATAGGTAAAGGTATCGCAATTCACAAAGCTTAAATTTGTAATTACCAAGGTGTCAAAACTGGTACGCGGGTTAATCGTATCATAATAAACACCAGCTGTTTTTCTGTATAAATGACCAAGCAAAACCGAATCTCCTATGCATCTAACAAGGCTTCTGTTAATGGTATAGGTGAAGGTATCACAATTAACAAAAGTGATCCGGAATAAAAAAATGGAGTCACAGTATCCTCCTCGAACAATGGTATCTGCATACAGTCCAGTAGTTTTTCTATATATACCATTAAACAATATTGAATCGCCATTGCATCTGGTGTAGTTAAATGTATCATAAGTAGCAGGTAGAAAAGCTACCATTGTTAGATCCGTTTTGATTTTACCAAGTTGTCCATTTACAGCACCAAAAGTGGTATTATAACAAGAAGAACTTACATTTAACACAAGTCCAGCATTTCCTGCAATAACACTCATAGTCGCAGTTGTAGGAGCATTTAACCAAATTAATCCGCCACCACCTCCACCTCCTGGAGCATGACAATAGCCTGAGGTAGTTCCACCTCCTGCGTATCTGTTGTTGTTATTCCCACCTCTTCCACCTTTTGCATTAATTGTAATTGTTGATGCGATTGAATTAGAGATAATTAATACAGTACCGCCCGCACCACCACCACCAGCGCCGTCAGAGCCAGCAATCGGTATAACATCATTACCATTAGAAATAATTTTCCCCGATCCAAGAATTAAATTTCCACACAATAGATGTATAATGCCACCACCACTTTCACCCGCAGTGCCGATGGGAGGAGTGTCATCCTGATGTCCACTTCCACCTGCGCCTCCCAAGAAAATTTTATTCAAACTTAGATTATAGCTAACGGTATCTGCACCAATACCACTTGGAATCGAAGTATTACTTAAGACATTGAAACCTTTGCCGCCTATTCCTCCTCGTCCTGCATTAGCACCACCGCCGCCACCGCCATTTTTACATTGACCACCGCCACCACCATTAACAAATTTACCTTTACCTGATTCATATCCCACAATTGCCTTTGCAATACTTTCGCCTTTTAAAGCTGCTTCTGTTGCGCTTGCACTGTAAAAATAACCACTTTCATTATTGTTCACACAAACCAATGGCGAATTTAAAGTTGCTCCCCTAAATCCTTTCCCACTAGCATTTATACTCGAATCTACAGTTAAATTATTCGTCACCTCCATGGTTAAAACCCCACCTGTCAAACCATTCCATGAAGAACAAGTCAAGACACCATTCACTCGGGCATCTATATAAACAGGCACTGTTATCAATTGTACTAAGTCTGAAATAGTATAGGTTCGCCCCAATCCAGGCGAAAGAATCACAGTTGAGGCTGTTCTGTTTACAACATAAGAAAACTCATAATTGCCTGCATTATTATAATTCAATAAATTACCAAAAGTACTATCTGCCGTTAATCTCGAAGTGGCCCCTTTCATTTGAATAATCATGACCTTCGTGCCGATTCTGAACTTACTTGTATCTACCACACCAACAGTAGTTTGGCAAGAGGCACTACTAATGCTTGTCACTGGGGTATAAGTATTGATAATACCTGAAATATTAGTTTGAGCAAAGCCAATGGAAAAGCCTGCTATTAAATAAATCAATAAGCATATAGACTTCATGAGAATAGGTTTCATTATTAGGTTCTAACAAAGATAATCAATACATTCCATCATATTATTTTAATTTTGCAGCAATATGGCGCTACTCTCTATTATAACAGTGGTCTACAATCGAAAAGTGGACATGCAAAAAACCTTGGCATCTGTCATAGAACAAACATTCAAGGACTTTGAATATATTGTTATAGATGCGGCTTCTACAGATGGTACCAAAGCATTATTAGAAGCAGCACAATCCCATATCAACACCTTAGTTTCTGAGCCTGACAAAGGCATCTATGATGCTATGAACAAAGGGTTGCGACTTGCTCAAGGTCAATTTGTGACTTTTATGAATGCTGGTGATACTTTTGATAATAAATATGTGTTGCAACAAATATTTAGTCACTTGCCTTCAAATACAGATGCTATCTATGGAGATACCTTATTTGTAAATGAGGCAAGTACTAGCTTAGGTTTGATGAGTGAGGTGAGAAAAAGACCACTCAAAAAAGATTGCTCCTGGCATGATATGAAAGAGGGGATGCTTTTTTGCCACCAAAGCTTTATCATCAAAAAATCTTTATGCTTGGAGTATTCGCTGCAATATCCATTGAGCGCAGATATCGATTGGATTATCAAAGGGCTCAAAAATTGCAAGAAAACCTTCTTTTTTGAGGAGAGTCCCATTGCACATTTTCAAATTGGTGGTGCCTCGCAACAAAGTCATTTTGCTTCTCTTAAAGATCGCTTTTATGTTTTACAAAAACACTTTGGCTTTTTTGCAACTTTGAGGAGTCATTTTAAAATTATTTTCAAATAATACCATTTTCTAAAATCTTTTTTGATCATAAAAAAATTAATAGCGCCTCTGTTAACTGAACCTTTTAATAAGAAAACCTATTATCCTTGATAATTGAAACCTATTTATGAGTAATACCAATACTGAAGAACCAAAGAAAAAATTAACCAAAGACGGCATCAAAAAACTATTAGGCATCTATAGGTTTGTCTTACCATACAAAACTGACTTGATCATCAGTCTTATTCTATTGCTTATCTCAACCTCCGTTTTTCTGATCTTCCCTCGTTCCACTGGTCAGTTAATTGATTCTGGTATCATTAAAGATCAAGCAAAAATCAATACCATCGGCAAATGGCTGGCATTCATCCTAGTAGCGCAGTCTATCGTTTCCTATATTCGTATTGTACTCGTCAACAGACTTACAGAAAGGACCATCAGCGATATCAGAATAGCTATTTTTAATAAATTGATTTCGGTGCCCTATCACTTCTTCGAAAAGAATAGAGTCGGAGAATTGACAAGTCGAATTTCAAATGATGTGTCGCAATTGCAAGAAACCTTTTCTTTTACTCTAATGGAATTTCTGCGACAAATTATCTTACTAATAGTCGGTGTCACTTATATCCTCATCAAAAATACGGAGCTTGGTTTGGTGATGCTTTCCACCTTCCCTATCACCGTAGGCATCGCCTTTTATTTCGGACGCAGAATTAAAACCTATTCTAAGGAAACTCAAAAAGTGGTGGCAGAATCCAATGTCATCGTAGATGAAGCTTTCCAAGGCATTCAAACTGTGAAAGCCTATACGGGAGAATATTACGAAAGTAAGAGATATGCAAATAAAATTGCTCAATATATCGATATGGCTTTGAGGGCGGGTAAATTTAGAGGTGCATTGGTGTCCTTCGTTATCACAGGTGTTTTCGGTGGTATTGTTTTGGTATTATGGTACGGCGTTTCACAAGTAGCCAAAGGGCATTTAACCACTGGTGATTTTATTGAGTTCGCCATTTTGATGTTTACCGTTGGTGCTTCAATCGCTTCTTTGGGTGATGTCTATAGTCGATTGGTAAAGACTGTCGGTGCCAGCGAAACCATCTTAGAAATATTAGGAGAAGACAACGAATTGGAGATCAAAGAAATCAAAAGCAGCTCTGTCCAACACGGTGATATTAGTTTTCAAAATGTCTCTTTCGCGTATCCAACGCGCACTGATATCACCACTCTAAAAGATATCAATCTAGATATCAAAGCGGGTGAAAAAATTGCCTTAGTAGGACAAAGTGGTTCTGGAAAATCAACCATCACCAGATTATTATTGCGTTATTATCAAACAGATAATGGTACCATAACCGTAGATCACAAAAATATAAAGGACTACGAACTTGGAGACCTGAGAAAAAGTATTGGTATTGTCCCTCAAGAAGTCTTGTTATTTGGTGGTTCCATTCGAGAAAATGTACTGTACGGCAAACCTGATGCTTCAGAAAATGAGATTATCAAAGCCTGCGAACAAGCCAATGCACTGGAATTTATTAACCAGTTTCCAGAAGGGCTAGACACCTTGGTAGGTGAACGTGGTATTCAATTGAGTGGTGGACAAAAACAAAGAATTGCCATCGCCAGAGCGGTGCTCAAAAACCCCAAAATATTGATTCTGGATGAAGCGACTAGCTCGCTTGACTCACAAAGCGAGGCCTTGGTAACGGATGCGCTCGAAAAATTAATGCAAAACAGAACCACCATTGTCATTGCACACAGATTATCAACGATTAGAAAAGTGGATAAGATTTATGTGATCAAAGATGGAAGAATTGCAGAAGAAGGAAAGCACGAAACCCTTATTGCAGCTGAAGGAATCTATCATGCTTTGTTAAAAGCACAATATCAAGATCAGGACACCATTGCCTCAGAAAGCAAAATCGATTAATATCCCTTTTTTAAGGTCACCACAATTTTGGCTATCAGCAAGAGCACATTCAAAATAACGAGACAGATCAACATAAGCTTCTATTGTGTTTGTTTAACATGGCGGCACATTTATTCATAGGATTATAGCACATCAGTGAAGCTTCGCGCGACCTAACACGAGCGTCTAAAAAATGAGAGAAGCGTTCAGAATACCCGAAAATCATAGCATTCTATCCAAAACCTCGCTAAACATCATCCTTCACTCTATCATAGACCACTTTGCCCGTCATCAATAAGAGATTTACAATCACTAACATTAATAGCATATGCCGTAAATTTTTATACAAAATGAATCAACAAATAAAAGAAGCCTATGTCATTAAAATTTTAATTTAGCATTAACTTTGTGCTACCAATGAAAACAGTTCGTTACGCATTCAAAACAAGCATTGGAAATTATTAAATTGCACGAATGAAAATTTCAGCGTCACTATATTCAGATAAAAATAGAAGTATCCAAGCCTTGGTACAGGAGCTGGATGCCTTTCAAATAGATGCTTTCCACATAGATTGCAATGACGATATCACCGTATTTGATGATATCAAAGTGATAAAATCTCTGAGTAAAACCATTATTGATTTACATATCATCACCAAAACACCTGAAAAATATAAGGAATTATTGGATGAAACGCCTGTAGATTGGGTGACCTATCAATATGAAGAATTGCCTACATACTTTGAAATTCCATCGCTAGGAGCGACCAAAATGGGTTTAGCCATTACGAACAATACCTCCATAGATGTTTTCGAAAAGTATAAAAATCAATGTAGTTTTATCCTGCTGATGACCACGGTACCTGGCCAAAGTGGCGGTGCCTTTAATACGGATACTTTCAAAAAGATTAGACAATTCAAAGCCAAATATCCCAACAAAGATATTCATGTAGATGGTGGGGTTAACAACGAAGTATCCTTCATTCTAAGAGACCTTGGGGTGTATTCCAGTGTGTCTGGTTCCTATTTACTGAAAAACGAAAATTTGGGTTCTGCCCTCTATCAGCTAAAAGCAGCGACAAATACAGCGCATTTCCTCATCAAAGATTTCATGATAGAAGCCATCGACTTGCCGGTATTGAATATCCTTAAAGCGGATTTCAAATCAATTGTAAGCACCATGGAACAATACAAACAAGGCTTTGTACTTTTAGTGGATGATTCCAATACTTTAAAGGGAATTACAAGCAACGCTGATGTGAGAAGAGGTATTCTTAAAAACATAGATGACCTATCAAGCATTAGTGCTACCGATATCATTAACTCAAACCCAATCAGCACACAAGAAAGCAATAGCATCACACAAATGCTACAACAAATAAAATCATTGCCCTTCACCATTTTGTTTATTCCAGTAATCGACGAAAAGGGTATTCTGAAAGGGGCCGTCACATTTAATCATCTAATAAAAGGAGAATTATGATCATTCATTTAAAAAGCAATACTAGCACTGAAGAGGCCGATAAACTTGGCGTACAGTCACAATCTATTGTCTTACATCAAAACGGAACCTATATTTTAATTACACCCTCTTCGCTAAAAGAGGTACCAGATTATTTGCAAACGCATACAGAGAGCTCTTTCTACATGGATAGCGACATTCAATTAGCTTCCAAAAAATATCTTCCTAACGTCAGAGAAATCCAATTAGGTGATGCCACTATCGGTGGTTCAACAAAAAATACAGTGATGATCACTGGACCATGTTCGGTAGAAAGCGAAGAACAAATTATGGCTTGCGCTGAACTATGCGTTGAACTTGGTGTGAAAGTATTACGCGCTGGTTGTTACAAGCCACGTACATCACCTTATAGCTTCCAAGGCATGGGATTAGATGGTTTAAAATTATTAGCTAGAATGCGCGAAAAATATGGCTTAGCCATCATCACAGAAGTGCGAGATTCTACACATATCGATGAGGTGATCGAATATAGCGACATCATTCAGATTGGTGCCAAAGCCATGTATGACCAAGGTATCTTAAGAAAATGTGGCGCCATCAAAAAACCAATTTTAATCAAAAGGGGCTTTGGAACTACCTTACAAGAGTTTGTACAGGCTTCAGAATTTGTACTCAGTGGAGGAAATCCCAATGTAGTACTCTGCGAAAGAGGGATTCGAACCTTCGAAACAAAAACTAGATTCACACTAGATTTATGTGGTGTGGCATTTTTAAAAGAATATACGAACTTACCTATCATACTCGATCCTAGTCATGCGATGGGCTATGCATACGGTATCGCGGACTTAACAAGAGCTTGCACCGCAATGGGTGTGGACGGATTATTAATAGAAACACATCCGAACCCTAAAGTGGCTAAAAGCGATGCTGCTCAACAATTGAATTTTGAAGAGTTCAGAAATCTATATCGTTCGGTAGAACCAGTGGCAAATGCAGTTGGCTATCACTTAATTTAAGAAACGCTCCTCATGATAAAAAATTCACGCATTAAATTATTGGTGCTTGATGTCGATGGTACCTTAACGGACGGTGGCATCTACATCACAGAAAGTGGTGATCAATTCAAAAAGTTCAATGCCAAAGACGGAACAGGCATTCGATACTTGATTAAAAATGGCATCGAAGTGGGTATCATCAGTGCGAGTATCAAGAAACAAATCGTGCATACCAGAGCTGAAATGCTTGGCATTAAATATTGCTATGTCGGTGATGAAGACAAAGCTGTAGTCCTTGAAGGCTGGTTAAAAAAATTGAATATCGATTTCGAAAATGTTGCCTTTGTAGGTGATGATGTCAACGACAGCTCTATCATCAAAAAGGTGGGCTTGAGTGCCTGTCCTTCCGATGCGGTAGATGCCATCAAAAGCCTGGTGGATATCGTTTTAACCAAGACAGGAGGCGAAGCCTGTGTCCGCGAATTTATTGAAGATCAACTCGCCGATATCTCCTAAAATGAATAATATTCTTTGGGCGTATCCCTGCAAAAAACCGCAGGGTCGGGTAGTTCGCTTGTAGTGTGTGCGAAGCCCACAGCTACCGCTTCCTTCCCTTACACAACGCATCGTTCTCTAAAAGTCTATCTTATAATTAATCACTGGGATAAAACCCAATCCATATGAATTCTTGATACTAATAGAAGACAATAAACATAATTCTCATGATTTTTTCAACATTTTCAGAATGTAGGAGAGCAACAAAAACAATAAACTAAACAAAGGAAGTGGCAACAAGAGCCAATATTGAAAGGCTTTAAGGAAGTGTAGATTTTCTAAGCTTACCGTAGCACCTGTTGAAGTAAGAAAGATACACATAGGGTATGAGACGGTAGAAGTAATCATCATAAAAAGGAGATAGTTCCTGAGCATCAAAAAATTAATCATAAACTATTTTTTAAGATATAAAGGTACTTCCCAATTCAAAAAATACAAAGGATGAAAGATCACTTGTCCCAAGGTATTGACCTCCAAAGCTGGGGCAGGTAATTTAAAGATATTCAAGATGCCAAGAAATAACTTTGCTGTCCTGCTTCTAGCTTGAATTTTTGAGAAGTCACAATCTAAGGAAAGGTAAAAACTTCGGTATCTTTTTAAATCACTTCTATCCACCACATTCCCTTTATCATCCTGCCATGTATTGCTGAAGCCTCCATAGAGATTACCTGCTCCATATCCTAAAGAGATATTAACCCACCTAGCATGTTTCTGTTTTTTATTAAATGAAGCGGGATTGATAGACAACCAATAGGTTTGCGCATTATAATCTTTCAAAAAACTCTGGGCGAAATTTGAACCGTACAAAGCTTTGGCTCTATCTGCTAAAACACCCTTTTTATAAGATTCTATATGGGGTGAAAATTTAATTTGAAATCTTTGTTCATGCCAAGCCAATTCCTGCCAGAGAAACATCACTGACCCAATGGTATTGAAAGTTAGATCCCCGGCACTTGCTCCCCATTTCTCAGAGAAGCCATCAAAAACTTCGATGGTAGATTGTAACAACAAGCCTGTCATCGCACCACCGATGGCTGCTTTATTGACTTTGGCGCCTGACCATTTATACAATTGATAGGAAAAGACGCTTTCAAAATAAGCGGTCTGACAATGACCCAATTTATCCATTTGATTCCATTCGCCAAAATCATTAAACCAATGGAAACGAGTTCTTGGATAGCCAGCATACCAAAGATAATTTAAGCCTGTCAGTGCAGCGGCATAGGTTGCTGTAGTGCTTCCAACCACGGTAGCAAATCGCTTTTTATTGAAAGAAGGTGCAGTCTCCAAAAAAGTTATTTTTCTTTGAAAACTACTGTCCTGTCCCACTGCTTTATTCAATGTAAAAAACAGTATAACAAGCATAAAAAAATGCTGCTTTCTCTGAAAAGAAGAAAACAGCATTCCGGAAATATGTGGCAAATGTTTCAATATAATTAATTCAAAAGCGTGTCTCTTGTCTCTTTCAGAACTTTTTCTACTTCCTCTGGAGTACCCGCCTCAGCATAGACACGTAGTACTGGTTCTGTGCCGGATGCTCTGATCATCACATTGCAATCGTTGCTGAGATAATATTTAAATCCATCAATATCCTCTATCTTTTCTATTTCGTAAGAACCGAATTTTTTATAAAACCCATTTTTACAATTTTCAACAATCTTCAGCTTCACGCTTTCTGTAAGGTGCAAATCATTTCTATTATAAGAGAAGGCACCTACCACTTCATAAACTTCTGCAATCAATGCCTCTATGGACTTCCCACTGATGGCCATGTATTCAAGCACTACCAAAGCATCCCATATGCCATCTCTTTCGGGAATATGACCCTTCACGGCAATTCCTCCACTCTCCTCTCCACCTACTAATACATCTGTGTCTATCATGATCTCACTGATATACTTGAATCCAATTTTTGTAATTTGTGTTTTAATACCATAGGCATCGCACATTTTTTTAATTTTTGGTGAGGCAGAAAAAGCCACCACCACTTCACCTCTCATATTTTTGTATTTGTATAAGATATGAATCAACAAAAGTAAAATATGATGTGCATCTATAAATTTTCCACTACTGTCATATAACCCAATTCTATCAGCATCTCCGTCGTTTGCAATGCCGAGTTTAATTCCCCCTTTAGCATCAGCAATGGTTTTCGAAAGCTCTAATAAATTTTTATGAATAGGTTCTGGTGCTTGTCCATAAAAAGATGGATTATACTCACAATGCAAATGCAATGCTTCTGGAACCAATCGCTTAAACACTCGTTGCCCTGCACCATACATGGCATCGTAAGCTACCTTAATGCCACTATTTTTGATCGCAGCTAAGTCAAACGATGCACTGACATGATTGAAATACACATCCTCAAAATTGTGATATTCCAAGAGTCCTTTATCTACAAAGCTTTCAATGTCTACATTCGGTACATCACAACTATCTGGAATTAAATCTTCAACCTCTTGTATCACTTTTGGTGTGGCTGGTCCACCATAATAAGCTTTTAATTTAAATCCATTATAACTTGGTGGATTATGACTAGCCGTAATGATCACTCCCAATAGACAATCATAATTTTTTGTCACCAATGAAATCATGGGTGTAGAAACAAAAGCCTTATCATAATATACTTTCACGCCTTCACTACATACAACCTTTATAACTGTTTCCGCAAATAAGGTTCCTCCAAATCTACAATCATAACCTAAAGTCATGCTGGGGTGCTCTCTATTGTTTTTTAACCAAATCGCAGTTGCCTTTGCCACTCTGGCAACATTAGCAACAGTGTAATCATCTGCAATGATGGCTCTCCATCCGTCTGTTCCGAACTTTAACTTCATAAATTGATTTATCTTTTTTTAAATTGAAAATTAAATAATAATTAAAATGATACTTTGTTTTCCTACACCTTCATCGATATTACAAGCCAAAGTTGAATCCAATCATTGGTTGTATCTGATAAGTATTATTGTACAATTGGTTTTTAATAATGTTAGAGGTGAGTCCTAAGGATAAAAAAGAATTATTGCCCACCTTTACATTATAGCCAATACCCACAATCACGTTTCCATAAGTCAAATTTCCAAATGATTGTTTCGGACCTCTTACATACTTTTCTCTATATCTAAAATTATAAATTTGCGGCGAGAGATAAATAAAGAATTCATTCCAAGGATATACTTTTACGTATATATTCCCTCCAATAGTGTGCGCCTCACTGGTAATACCGCTGTAGGTTTGATTTTGATATTGATAGGATATTCCAATACCTGGTTCAATATATTTCATAATACGATAACCCACTACTGGTGCTAAAGAGATTGATGTGTATCCAGTAGTAAACCCTACTCCAAAATTAGGGCCGATCCGCAATTTACTTTTATCGAAGCCTTTCTTTTTAGGAGCAAATGATTCTGTCTGATTAGGCTCTTCACTTGTCACTGTATTGCTTTTCTTTTTATCACTTCCGGCAAAGGGTTTATCATCTTCTGTTTGAGCCAGAAGCATCAAAGAAGAGGATAAAAAAAGACAGAGCATTAAAATTAATCTGCTTGTTTTTTGATTCATTAAACTTAGAATTTAGGACAGTATATTTTTTTGAAATTATTTTTTGTTTTAAACTTTCCTGTGTGGGTCAAAGATACTTCAAAACCTCCAAAACCTTTATTTGCGGATGATAATTTTGAGCTAGTAAAATCATAGCTAATCAGCATTCGTGTGTTGTGCACCTGACCACCAAGGGTTGGAATAAAGGCATCTCTTATCCGATAATATGAGCCTATATAAAAGGTGGAACTGATTGTCTTTCGATAATTTTCAGGCGAATAGCCCAATAAAAATCCAAGACTGGTTTCTATGGCTTGCTTCTGATAATTAAATATAAAATTGGCATTTAGATTCCAATTTCTATTCGGATTCATATCAAAGGAAACATTAAAAACTGGTCGCATACCAATACGATTACCGCCCTTATAGAAGCTATCTTTTGGTCTATTTATATGATATAATGCTGCTCCAAAACCAATAGCATACTTCTCGTTGATGCCTAAATGAAATTGAAGTCCGCCACTCAAATCAAAATAGGCGGATTTAATGTTCGTATAATTTTCGCTATTGATAATGCTTTGATCGAAACCTCTACCATTCCACTGATTATTGAAATAAAGATTTTTGAAATCAATTCCTCTTTGCACATAAGTAGCAGCAAAGCCCGCACTTAAGATGTATTTTCCCTTTTTATCAAATCCTTTATGATAAGCCATGGAAAGATTGTATTTGGTAGTTCTTAGGTTACCATCTCCTGCTTCATCATTCCAAACATAGGCCCCAATACCCATAAAATCTTTTTTATTGGTATGAAAAGAAAAGTCACCAAAAGCACTATAGTTATTATAAGTAACAAACTGCCCATTCGATGCAAAAGGCCATTGTGCTCTATAGATGGCCCCTACTCTATAGTTGCCATTAAAAAAGCCTGTATTGGTGGGATTAATCGTCAAAGATTGGGTATAGAATTGAGAGAAATGTTGGTCCTGACCAAACATCGAAAAACCAATGATCAGCACACAAAACAAACTGCTTATTGCAAGATACTTTTTCAATCGATGTATCAATGGATTAATTTTTTCATCACACATATTCCTCATTTCTTACCTCAATAAAGTAATATTTCCATTGAGTCTTCTTCTAGTATCGTCAAGAAACTTTGCTTTCACTGTATAGGCATAAACGTCCATTTCTTGAGGCACTCCTTTGTAAACACCATCCCAACCAATGTTCTTATCATTGCTTTGAAAGACTTTCTCACCCCATCTGTTGAAAATCATAAATTCTAATTCTACAATACCCAATCCTTCAACTTTTACCATATCATTGATACCATCTCCATTGGGAGAAAAGGCGTTGGGTACACCAATGATAGCGTCATAGTTAATATAGATGTCGCGACAAAAAGTATCTGCGCAACCCGTACCAACGATATAGGCGATGATGCATGGATGTTGAGCATGTATCTCTTGATATTGATATAATGGATTTTCCTCAATACTAGTATCACCGTTGCCAAAATGCCAAAGAACATTGGTGAAATTTTGACTCAAGTTTGTGAATTGAATTTGATCCAAATAATAAAAAGAATCTCTATCCATGATAAAATTTGCAATAGGAAAAGCAAGGATTTGAATAGTTGTTCTCATGGTGTCAAACATATCGCAAGTACCAGTATCTCTTATGACAAGTGTTATAGTATAGATGCCTGCAGAATCAAAAGTATGAGAAGGCTGTACAGCATTGCTGATCCCTCCATCACTAAATAGCCATGTAAATTGTGCATTCAAATTACTCGTATTTTCAAAGGGTACTGACACACCTGAGCAGGCGGTAGGCAAGACATTGAAAGACGCAATAGCATTGGGCTTTAGCCTAAAAGTTTCATAGGCAGTATCATATGGATGACAGCGCGTCGAATCAATTGAAATCATTCGCACTGTATAAATACCTGGCAATATCCAAACATGTGTTGGACTGGCAGAATCAGAAGTTTGGCCATCACCAAAATTCCATTCATATCGAAGTGCATTGATGCTCCTATTCGTGAATTGAACGATTAAATTTGAGTCACATTGATTCAATATTACAGAACTGAAAATTGCAACGCTAGAATCATTTCTTGTCTTGATAGTTGCATAGGTGGTGTCTGCAAAATTGCAGACGGAAGAATCAAGGATAATATGCTGTATCGTCCAATTATTAACGCTTGTATAAAGATGAGGGACTACCGAACCAGTATCTGAACGACCATCGCCAAAACTCCAAATAGAAGTTGCTAAGAATAAACCGCTGTTGTCTGTAAATATGATATCTAAAGGCACACAACCATTCGTATCACTAAAGGACATTTTTGCATCGATGGGATTTAATCCTACATACTCATGCAAGGTATCAATCATGCGGCAACGCTTAGAGCTATCGATAACAATGTAATCGATATAGTATAAGCCAGAATCACGGTAGATATGAAAATCATGGAGTAGTGTCGAAGAACTTCCATCTCCAAAAAGCCATTGAATTGAATTGGCTGTGGGGTTAAGCGAAGTGACATCAATACCCACCGAATCGCAAGAATAAAAGACTCTGTTGATCAACATGGCTGGGGCTACTGTATCAAACAAAACATCTACAGAGGCAAAAGCCGTATCTACGATATTACAGGTGGAAGAATCCAATAGTGTCACCATCACATCATAATGACCACCAGTAGCAAAGGTATGTGTTGGGGTCTTTAAAGTAGAAGTGCTACCATCGTCGAAATTCCATAAGAAAGCCCCTAATGAAGAGGTGGTATTGTTAAAGGTGATGGTGAGTGGAAAACATCCAACGGTGTCGCTTAGGGCGAAGTTCAAATCAACCACTGGTTTGATGACAATGGTACGGGTCACAGTTTGTGTTCCATTACAACTGGTGCTATCGTCTACGCGTAGTCGAATCGTATATGTGCCAGGGGCTGCATAGGTATGAATCACTGTATCATTTGTTGATGTATAGCCATCTCCTAAATCCCAAGAATAGGTGGTTGTAGGGAAGTTTACAACAAAAGCGGATACTGTTTTGGTGGAACAATTTTCGACTAAGTTTGGAGTAAAATTAGCAGTAATACTATCATCATCTACAAAGACAGATAAGTATGCGGTATCAGTAATATTACAACTAGTTGAGTCAGTTCCAATGAGCATCACAGAAAAGGTTCCTGTATCTGTATAGGTATGTGATGGGTTTAACAAAGTAGAGCTTGCACCATCACCAAAGATCCACCTAACAGTTCTTACACGTGTGAGTACACTGGTAAAATTCACAGTTAATGGCACACAGCCGGTGGCTCTTGGAGATGCATTTACCTCCACGTTAGTGCCTGCGAGATTAAATTCAAACTTCATGGCAGCTAAATTACAATTGGAACTATTGTTGGTACGTGACCATGCACCAGGAGTAGAAGGGAACAATGAGTTACCACCGCAACCTGCACAAATAGCCTCATAAATTACGCCTTCTTTATCAAAACGACAGGTACCACCATCCACATGTTCACCTACAGATGCATTCCCTCCAAAGTAAGAAGCATATAATAAACTGCCTGCATTTCGGTTAAATACAATAAAATAAAAATCAGACCCATCTGTCGTAGACCGAATGGCATCAGATGTTACAGTCATTCCAGTGGTACTTCCGCCAGCATATCCAAAAGTTGGGCTATTGACATTCCCGCCCCAACCACTCACATAAATATTATCACATCGATCCACAAGAAAAGCTGTTGGAGAAATATCAGCTATGGCTCTACCACTTCCAAAGACAGTTGCAATAAGAAGAGCACCTAAGCTATTGTCGAATTTTTCAATGAATTGTTTACCTCCACTATTTGAATAAACTGAACCTACAACAGGCATGGAACCTTCCGATTGGCCCATCACATAAATATTATTATATCTATCTATGTCTACAAAATAGGTTTGATCATAAGAACTCGTTCCAATATAAGTTCTAGCTATGATAGAAGATGCTGTCGAATTTAACTTATATAAAAAACCATCGATACTTCCATTAAAAGTTGGATCATAAGAGGAGCCACCAACAGGCATGTCGGAGCTCATCGTACCACCACAAACTACAATGTCATTAGACAAATCTAGCTTCAATGAATAGGCTGCGTCAATATTGCTACCACCCAAATAGGTAGAAAACGTGAGTGTATTTAAATTGGCTGGCAGCTTAAAAATACAGGCATCCATATCTCCACGAAGTCCACGTTGAATGACTCCTGAAGTAGTTGGAAAATCCGGTGACATGGTATAAGAGGCGATATAAACATTATTCAAACTATCGATAAAAATTTCTCCCCTACATTCATCGGAATAATTTTTTGCTAAATCAAATCCTCTGTATTCAAACACTGGTTGATGCATACCATCATCGGCTGTTCCACCCATATACGTTGAACTCAATAAGGTGGCTCCTGAAAATGAAAATCGGGTGATGATAATATCATAGCCACCATTGTACGTTCGATCATAAGAACTACTTATGGTTGGATAATTCGATGAATTTGTAGAACCAAAGACATATAATTCATCATTTGAGTTAACAAACATACTATGGGGACGGTCATCTCCATTACCTCCTAAGTAAGTAGAGTAAATCAAGGAAGTGCCAGTGGCATTAAATTTCGAAATGGAAATATCATAGTAACCACCATTAAATGAACTTGAAAAAGCACCAACTATTGGATAGGATCCTGCATCGAACACAATACCACCTGCATATAGATTACCACTTGCATCATAGGTTGCTGTAAATCCAAAATTATCCGCAGTAGAACCAGTATATGAAGAAAAGACCAAGGTAGGATCAATAATTAAATCCGAAGTATGATTATATCCTTTTGGAAATTCATAAGAAATAACGCCGTCATCATCCAAAAGATAATTACAAGGAATCTCTTTTCGCTCCCCATTGATCATTTGATATGCCAATGGTTTTAACTCTTGAACATCAACAGCGCTGGTGCTAAAAAACAAACTCCCATTTTTTATTTTTAGATTTTCAACACCATCATACCTTGTTTTTATTTGTGTCACATCACTACCTGCATGAACGATATAATCATAAATCAATTGATCTTTCTCTCCATGTACTTTTATGTCAATACCCTCATATAGATTTATATAACTGATGTTAAGGAATTGTTGAACATGGCTTGCCCATTTACTTTGATCATCACCTACAAAATAATTAAAGTAATTAGAACTAGCATTTTGACTTTCAAAACGAACATTCGGATTTGCATTGACGAATTGTAAATTGAATACATGTCCGGACAGAAGCGTATCACCCAACATTCTATGATGCGCCATTTCATGAAGGTCTTCTTTAAAAAAGACGAAATGAAACTTATCTTTCTCAAAGTCTATTTGCCCTGGGGTTATTTTAGCTCTGTAATGAATATTTGATTCCCACTGATTTTTGTTTTCAATGAAACGTAAATCAGGACTGCTCGTCAAGCCATTTTCTTGCACTTGTTTTATGGTAGCAGTGCCCAATGCTTTTACATCACTTTCACTAAAAAATAAAAGGAATAGGATTATTACAAAATAATGATGTTTAGATGGCATCATGCTGAGCGTTGTACTTTATGGCTTTTGGATTCAACTTATAAATATAACGAAATTTGAATGAATAGTAGGTTTCTCATCTCTTTTTTGCTGATTATTTAGTAATAATTAAGAATATAACGTATTATTGATAATTAAATAATAAATGAAGTATGAATCAAACTAGTACCAAACACCCAAAAGCCTTGTATGTATTGTTCTTTGCAGAAATGTGGGAACGCTTTTCTTTTTATGGCATGAAAGCTTTGCTGATGGTGTATATGGTCACTCAAATGAAATACCCTGATGAACAGGCAAATTTAATACTTGGCTCCTATCTTGCTTTAGTATATTCTCTGCCGATGCTCGGTGGTTTATTGGCTGATAAATTTCTAGGCTATCGAAAAGCAGTGATTTGGGGAGGCATCGTGATGGCAATTGGTCATTTTGTGTTGGCCATTCCGAATGATATCAGTTTTTTCTTTGGACTCGGATTTATCATTGTAGGGAATGGTTTCTTCAAACCAAACATCTCGAGTATGGTAGGGAAATTATACAAAGAAGGCGATCCAAAAAGAGATGCAGGCTTCACCTTATTTTATTTAGGGATTAATATTGGAGCGGCGATGGGTGGTTTGATTTGTGGCATCATAGGTCAAAAGATTAGCTGGCATCTAGGTTTTGGACTTGCGGGCGTGTTTATGATCCTTGGACTTTTCGTTTTTATCAAATGGCAAGACATCTTGGGAGAAATCGGATTGCCAACCAATATGGAGGTGATTCAGAAGAAAGTCCTTGGCTTTTTGAGCTATGAACATCTCATTTACTTGGGTTCTTTTCTTTTGGTACCCTGCTTTGTTTTGATGATTATTTTTAATGGCATCATGTTATCCATCATGATTTCTCTATCCTTTTTTGCATTGGCATTCCTTCTATATACAGCCTATACATTAAAGGGTTCAGAAGGCTATAAATTACTGGCAGCCACTGTCATGATTGTTTTCTCTGTGCTTTTTTGGACTTTCTATGAACAAGGTGGAGGCTCGCTTAATCTGTTCGCCTTAAGAAATGTTGACATGGTTTTGTTTGGTTATGAAATGCCATCCACAGCAGTCAACAACTTTATTAATCCAGCTTTCATCGTTATCTTCGGACTGCTGTTTACTTTATTATGGAAGTTCTTAAATGATAGAAAGCTAGAACCAAGTACACCTCTTAAATTTGGATTGGGATTGTTACAATTAGCGCTTGGTTTCTATGTATTTTACTTAGGTGCCATGCATGCCACTACAGATGGTTTGGTTTCCTTAACTTATTTCACTTTAGGTTATTTATTTCTTTCCACAGGCGAACTTTGCCTTTCGCCTATAGGCTTATCCATGGTCACCAAACTTTCTCCATTGCATATCGTTGGATTAGTAATGGGTATTTGGTTCTTGGCTTCTGGTTTGGGTCAATATTTTGCGGGTGTTGTTGGTACATGGATGGCCATTCCTGACACAAATGGAACAGAAGCTTTACCAAAGGTTCAATCACTTATGATCTATGCAGGTGTCTTTAAGAAAATCGCTTGGATTACATTGATTAGTGGTATCACCATGACGGCCATCTCTCCTATCGTAAAAAAATGGATGGGTGATATTCGTTGATCCAGGACTAGAAATTATCTTGACGAATAACAATGTTTAAACATTTAATTTTTGCATTTGTTTTTTTCATTAGTCCGACATTGACAATGGCTCAAGTCAGTAGCTTTTCAATCAATGAAAATATTATCAACAAAAAGTATAATGAAGTTTGTTTTCCTAGCACACATAATTCATTCAACTATCTAATTGGCCCTAAGCAATTCATCTATCCTAATCAACGCTATGATATTCCACAACAACTGAAGGATGGGATTCGTGGATTTATGATTGATATCCATTCTTATAACGGACTAAATATTGCCAAGAGAAAACAGAAAGAGGTAGATGTATTTCATCAATTCGCCTTACTAGGTTATGAGCCTTTAGGTGCTATTCTGAATTATTTTTTTGATTTTTTAGAGCAGCATCCCTCAGAAATCATTAGCATTATTTTCGATTGTACGGTGGAAGATTCTGAAAAAGTGATTTCTATTTTTGAAAAGCATCCAATCTATAAGTATCTATTTCATAAAAATACCGATGCTGAATGGCCAAGTATCGCTAAGATGCAAACACAAAATCAAAGATTAGTGGTCTTTACACATTGTAATAGTCAATCAGATTGGTATCTAAATCAAGATCAATTCTGTTTCGAAAATGATTATAACAATCACTCAGCAGCAGACTATCAATGCAACATCATTCGTGGTGATACATCCAAATCTGTCTTTATCATGAACCATTTTTTGTACCATTTTTTGAATAGAAAAAGAGTAAATGCGAACACAAATGAATATGCTTCTTTAATGTCGCATGCGAACTATTGCCAAAAGAAAACAGGTCACATTCCCAATTTTTTAACAGTAGATTGGTATGATAAAGGAGCGTTGTTTAGGGTGGTAAATGAACTAAATAGTAGATAGAGCTATCCGTATTTATTCCTTCAAAAATTCTTTAACCAAATCAATAAATTCTTTTGGTTTCTCTGCATGTAGCCAATGTCCTGCTCCAAGAATGGTTTCTAATTGCATGTTTGGAAACATTTTCAGCATTTGGCTTCTATCCTTATCCTGAATATAATTAGATTTTTCGCCACGAATAAACAAAGTCTGACCTTCAAAAATAGCTCCATCCTTCGATTCAAATGAAAGTATATTTTCGTAGTTGATGATAATATCATTTAAATTGAAACGCCATGAAAACTGGTTATCATCCTTTCTATACAATCCCTTCATTAAAAACTGTATCACACTCTCCTCTTTCAAATACGCAGCTAGAATGGTTTCTGCCTCTTGTCGTGATTGAATTGATGGCAACGGAACAGCGGATAAACCTTTAAAAACGTCCTCATGATGTGCTATGTATTGAATAGGTGCAATATCTGCAACAATTAATTTCTCCACAAAATCTGCATTCTGTAATGCAAAATACATGGCCACCTTACCACCCATGCTGTGACCTAAAACATGGGTACGGAAAATATGCTGTTCCTCCAAAAAAGCTAAGACATCATCCACCATCGCTTGATAGTTAAAGACAGGAGAATGCATGGAACGACCATGGTTACGAAGATCTATGGTGATGATCATATTCTCTTCTGCCAAAGATTTCGCGACGCTTTGCCAATTATCCAGAGAACCTAATAGTCCGTGCATGATCAGAATTGGAAATCCTTCGCCGTAGATTTTAAAGTTTAATTTCATAATACTTATTCACAGACAAATTTAAGTGCTTTTTGTAAATATGTTGAAATGACTTAAATTAGATGCCGAATAATAAACTATGAAAAAACTCTTTACATGGATCATTCTTTCGCTTTCCTTACAAAGCTTTGCAGGTGGGGAGTATCAGGCTGTGGGTGCTAGACACACTGGTATGGGCAATGCAAGTGTGTGCTTGAATGATGTCTTTGCTGTCAATTACAATCAAGCAGGGCTAGGCTTTTTGACCAATATTTCCATAGGAGCTTCCACAGAATTGCGTTATGCGTCACTCGGTCTTACCAATAATTCTATCGAAGTGGCCTTTCCAACAAAAAAAGCAGGCACTTTTGCCTATGCAGCAAATTTTTATGGCGACAAAAATTATAATGAACTACGAACTGGATTAGCCTATGGCAAAGCCTTTGGCAACAAGTTTTCTATCGGATTACGATTCGATTATATGAGGGTGGGCATTATGAGTTTGGGAAATAAAAATGCATTTTCCTTTGATGTAGGACTTCAGTACAAAATACTCAATAACCTCACTGCAGGTGCGCATGTTTCTAATCCTTCTAGATTTAAGGTGGATGGTGAAAAATACAAAGAACGATTTGCTACCTTGATGCAATTTGGACTTTCCTACACGGCCTATAAAAAGGTGGTTGTAGCTGCTGAATTTGAAAAAGATTTGGACTATAAGCCTAACTTTAAATTTGGAGTGGAATATCATCCAGTTTCTATCTTGTATTTAAGAGCAGGATTCAATACGCAACCACTTCAAGTTACCTTCGGTGCTGGTGTAGCCACTAAAAGTGGCTACACTATTGACTTAGCTGCAGCCTATCAAGCACAACTTGGATTTTCACCACATCTTTCTCTACAATATACCTTACACAAAAAAAGTGATATTAAATAAACATATTCTACTTTTCGCTACCCTTCTATCTGCGCTCCTGACACAACAATCGGCGATGGGGCAAGGAAGTAATGAGGAGATGAAAGATGCTGATTTAAAAAATACCATAGAAACGCTGTCCTCACAAAGTGATAACGAATTCGATTATAATACCATCATTGAGGACTTAAAACAATATGCAGATCATCCTATCAATCTCAATCATACGGATGTGGAAGAGCTGAATGATTTGGGATTATTGACTCCAATACAAGTCGATAATTTATTTCAATATATTGCCACCTATGGTAAACTAATTGCAATTTATGAATTGCAGGCTATACCTAACCTTGATTTGGAGACCATTAGAAAAATACTTCCTTATGTAAAAATCAATAGTGACCTCAACGATTTTCATGTAAAGACGAAGGACTTGATTTTTAAAGGAGATTATCAATTATTTCTTCGATATCAACAAATATTAGAGAAGCAAAAAGGATATCTCACTGAAGCACAAGGTGGCTCTGCCAACGGTTATTTGGGAAGTCCCTTTCGCTTTTACACGCGTTTTAGGTATAATTATGGCACTAAAATTTCTTATGGCATCACAGCTGAAAAGGATGCTGGCGAACAGTTTTTTAAAGGAACGCAGAAAAGAGGATTCGATTATTATAGCGGACATATTTATGTTAAGGATGTAAGTGTTTTTAAAGCCATTGCCTTAGGTGACTATTCTGTAAACTTAGGACAAGGATTAATTATGTGGACAGGTTTTGGTTTTGGCAAGAGTCCGTTCGTGATGAACGTTAAAAGACAATCGAGAAAAATTAGACCCTATACCTCGGTTACTGAGTTTAATTATTTGAGAGGAGGTGCTTTTACCATTGGACTCAAATCGCTTGAGATTTCTGCTTTTGCCTCTTATAATAAAATTGATGCGAACGTCTCTAATCAAGATACCCTTAATCAACAAGTTTTTGAAGTCACCTCACTTCAACAGTCTGGCTTTCACAGAACACAAGCAGAAATAGATGATCGAGAAACCATCAAACAATTGGTAACAGGAGGAAATATCAGTTTCAATAAAAGAAAATATCATATCGGTTTCAACGCCGTGTATTCAACACTAAGCGCTCCACTAAATAGTACGCTAAGACCCTATAGTCAATATAATTTCGTAGGGACACATTTATTGAACGCAAGTATGGATTACCATTTGATCATTAAGAATTTTCATTTCTTTGGAGAAGAAGCCATCAGTGATAATGGCGGATTTGGTTTTTTAAATGGTGTTTTGATTGGTTTAGGTAATAGTGTAGAAATGAGTGTGGTCCATAGATATTATGCACGCAATTTCCAAACGTTGTTTGCTAGACCCTTTGCAGAATCTAGCTCGCCGCAAAATGAACATGGCACTTATATCGGTATCAGCTTGAAGCCATTTAGAAAAATAAAAGTAGATGGCTATCTCGATTTTTTCAAGTTTCCATGGCTAAGATTTGGTGTGGACAGACCTTCCTTTGGCTATGATGCCTTTGCACAATTCAATTATATTCCGAGTAAAAAAACGCTGTTGTATGCAAGATATAAGCACCAACAAAAACAAGTGAACTTGAGTAATAATACAGGCTATTTTAATGAAATTGTAAATGAAAGAACAGATAATTTCAGAATCAATATTGATGCAAAAGTCAATGATGCTATCACATTGAGCAGCAGGGTGGAAATGAGTTTTTACAAACAAGGTTCTGGTGCATTAGAGAAGGGCTTTTTAATGTATCAAGATGTTGGTTATAAGGCATTAAGTTTTCCTGTTGCCTTTTCAGTTAGAGTCGCCTTATTTCAAACACAAGGTTATAATACAAGAATTTATGCCTATGAAGATGATGTGCTTTATTCCTTTTCTATTCCGGCATATCAGGACAGAGGTATGCGCTATTATCTGAATGCTCGCTGGACGATCTACAAAGGAATAGATCTTTGGGTGCGTTTTGCGCAGACTTACCTTAGCAATAAGAAGAACATTAGCTCAGGTCTTGAAGAGATTTCAGGTAGCACAAAATCTGAAATAAAAGCACAAATCAGATTCAAATTTTAAGATATTGAATTTTTTAGGGCCTTCTTTCGTTATACCTTTAGTATTCCTAAAAAAATAACAAATAAAGATGGCAGAAGTACCAAAAATGCGTTTTCTTGATTCAAAGAAGGAAAATACAAACCACTCAGCACCCAAGAAAAGTAAAAAAATCAAATATTTGATTTTTATGATTGTTATTATCATTGCTGTATTTGTCTATGATGTCTCCCCTATCGATTTAATTCCCTTCGTTCCTATTGATGATATTGCAATCACTGGGGGAGGTTTTATGGGAATTCTTTCTCTTCTGTTCAAATATTATAAGAAAGACAAACAAGCTCAATAAGTTGATTTAGCAATCTTTTTACACATAAAAAAAACGGCACAAGTGCCGTTTTTTTTTATTTCTATTACTAAGTCCTAGTATCTATAGTATTCTGGTTTAAATGGACCTTCCACTTTTACTCCTATATAATCAGCTTGAGCTTTGCTTAAAGACTCTAATTGAACGCCAATTTTTGCCAAATGCAACATTGCTACTTTTTCATCTAAATGCTTAGGAAGTACATATACTTTATTTTCGTATTTATCGCTATTTTCCCATAATTCTAATTGAGCCAATGTTTGATTGGTAAATGAATTAGACATTACAAATGAAGGGTGACCTGTTCCACATCCTAAGTTTACCAATCTACCTTCAGCAAGAATAATTACATCCTTACCATCGATAGTATATAAGTCAACTTGTGGTTTGATGGTGTTTTTGGTTGAACCATAGTTTTTGTTCAACCAAGCCATATCGATTTCATTATCGAAGTGACCGATATTACATACAATGGCTTTGTCTTTCATTGATTTGAAATGCTCTCCAGTGATGATATTGAAATTACCTGTTGCAGTAACAATGATATCAACTTCTTTCACCGCATCGCTCATTCTTTTTACTTCATAACCATCCATAGCAGCTTGTAAGGCACAAATTGGATCAATTTCAGTAACGATAACACGTACACCTGAGCTACTCAATGAAGCAGCAGAACCTTTTCCAACATCGCCATAACCAGCAACTACAGCAGTTTTACCTGCCATCATGATATCTGTTGCACGACGAATAGAATCTACCAAAGATTCTTTGCAACCATATTTATTATCAAATTTTGATTTGGTAACAGAGTCATTGATATTGATTGCTGGTAAAGTTAAAGTACCATTTTTTTGTCTTTCGTGCAATCTATGAACACCTGTTGTAGTTTCCTCAGAGATACCTTTGATACCAGCTGATAATTCAGGATGTCTGTCCAAAACCATATTTGTCAAATCACCACCGTCATCTAGAATCATATTTAATGGCTCACCACCTTCGAAGGCAAACAAAGTTTGTTCGATACACCAATCAAATTCTTCTTCGTTCATCCCTTTCCAAGCATATACTGGAATACCTGCGGCCGCAATAGCTGCTGCTGCATGATCTTGAGTAGAGAAAATATTGCAAGAAGACCAAGATACTTGTGCTCCTAATTCTACTAAAGTTTCAATTAATACAGCCGTTTGAATTGTCATGTGCAAACACCCAGCGATACGCGCGTTTTTAAGTGGTTTAGAAGGACCAAATTCACTTCTCAACGACATTAAGCCTGGCATTTCTGCTTCTGCTAAACTGATTTCTTTTCTGCCCCAATCTGCCAAAGACATGTCTTTAACTTTGTAAGCTTCTTTTGTTTCTACAATACTCATTTTATAATTTTTGTTTGATTTAAAAACTAAACACAAAGGTACTACATATTGTTCTAGATTAGCAATAATGAAGTCACTTTTTCTGTGTTTTGCTCCTAAAAGAGGAAGCCTAGATAAACAGAGCCAAAAGCGCTTATCAATGCAAAGAATTAACTGGAGACCATTCTATAAAAGATGAATTTTAATCGACTGTTTATCAATTTAATTGAATAGACAAAAAAATGTAGTTCCCGCAACGTATTATCATCGGCGGAGCAAAAAGGGCTCAACTTAGGTTCGTATTAAATCAATCATTAACGATAGGCAATGTTTGCTTCACCGAGGTAAGAAATGTATAACATGAAACCAAATTGGTTAACCCAGATGGTGACATAATATTATGTCTATCATCATTTCTGTGATTTTTTGGATTAATATCTTGGTTAGTCTTAATCCAATACGACCAGTTTTTCGGTAATGAAGACTCCATTCAATGTTTGACGAACAAAATAAACACCTTGATGGAGTGCACTAATATCTATGCCTTCTTTTTGATTTTTGCTAGACAGATCAATACTATGTAACAATTGACCATTGATATCAAAAAAATCAAGTTTATCACCAGTCAGGAATTGATAATTTAATTTTACATCCGCACTCAATGGATTGGGATAGAGTATTAATTGTTGCTCAGCATTTACCTCAGAGATTCCACTAGTGGGTGTAAGAAACTGAATACCCGATTGCATGAAGGTGATTAAATTTGATTGAGTATTGATCAATGCTGGATCAAAAAAAGTACTCATGACCTTGTGGCTAGCAAGGCCATTGTAAAACATGGTTTTTGAACCTGCTAATGAATAAATGCTCGGCCCCATTTGATAAATGCTTTGAACACCTGTGCGTGGAGTACAGCCATCCACATACCATAAGGTCACAAAAACCCATCTTAACGAATCTGGCATTCCAGCAGGTGCGCCAGCTACTTTATTCACTTGTCTAACACCAAGGGCTGTATCGTCTACATAAGATTGATTATCATAACTACTCAATCCCAAGTGATCATAGGTAAATTCTCCAGCATTGAATGTCTTGGGCGCTAAGCCATAAGCTTGATACAACACATCCAAACCTATAATCCAAAATGCTTTACCTGAATTAATATAGCTCACAATTTCTGGATTGGCGTAGCTACTGTCTTGCCAAAATTTTAAACCTAAACCATCAGTTGAGGTATACCAGATCACCAAATCATAACTAGACATATAGGCTGCTGTTGGACCAGTATAGCCAGAGTCAGGAATATTCCAATAATCATAATTTGAATACATTGAGTTATCTAGCGCATGAAGCATCGTATCTGTATTATAGCTGATAACATCATTATCGTTCACAAATAAGACATGCTGACTAATTGCTACTTTAGAGAATAGAAAACAAAGAGATAGAAGTAAAACCTTTTTCATAAGATGATGGATTAATGTGACACAAATTTATTTTTTTTCCATAAATATCAAATTCGTCGGGATATATTAAACTTTTAATGAAAACTATTTTAATGCATTAGACATGAACATATAACCTTATTCTTTATTGCCTGACTGATTGAAGCGACATCCTTTTTTGATGTTTTTTTCAAAAAAGATACAGCGAAAAGCAGGACCTCCAAGCTATTCAACAAATAGATATTGCATCATACATCTAGAATTGACCTCTATTACTACAAAAAGACTGAAGCTTGGAGGGCAGGCCCTAGGGTGAAATAAAAAGCTTGGCATATTAGTCTGACAGATAACCTCGCTGAGATGGATAAGACTTGATAATCCCATTGATTAGCTATTGCATAGATTAGACAAGCTATATTGATCAAAATAGATTAAATTTGATACATGAACAATTATTACAGCATACTCACTTTTTGTTTGTTTGCCTCCTTGATGGGTTGCAGAAAAGATATTGCCATTAATGACCCAAAAACAC
>CAMDFR010000010.1 GCA_945897725.1 Chitinophaga pinensis | reverse complement strand
TGGCGGTGGAAACTGGGGCTCTGGCGGCGGCGGCGGATCTTCATACGTTGGAGGCGTAATTGGAGGAATATATACTAACGCATTCAAGACTGGAAATGGCTCTATCGTATTTACTTGGGGTGGCTCTAGCTATTGCGCAACGTCTCGTTCTGCAGTAAGAGTAAATGTCATCAAGATTGATGCACCTATTGTTACAAATGGCGTTAGATGCGGAACTGGTAGTGTAACAATTTCTGCTATGCCTACTGCTGCTGGTCAAACCATAGATTGGTATGCAGATTCTTTAGGTGGTGCTATTTTAACGGGAGGGGTTGGTACGACTACATTTGCCACACCTTCTATTGCTACAACAACTATCTATTATGCAGAAGTGAGAAACATTTCTACTGGTTGTGTATCTAGAAAAAGAACGCGCGTAAGTGCTAGCGTTTTTGCTACTAGTGCTTCTGCTTCTACTCAAACAACTTGTAGCAATCAACCTGTATTGTTCAATGGTGTACTCATAAATATCGGTGGTACTTATCTTGATACGTTTACGAATGTGGCTGGCTGTGATTCTGTCGTAACACTCAACCTTACGGTTGCGCCTACTTCTACTGGGACCGTTGATCAAACAGTTTGCGCTGGCGCGTCATATACTTTTAATGGGGCTACGCTATCAGTAACTGGTGCATATTTAGATACTTTTACAAATGCACTTGGTTGTGACTCTGTCGTAACTTTAAACTTAACAGTTAGAGCTGCTTCAACTGGCACAATTGATGAAAGTATTTGTCCAGGAGATGCTTATCTTTTCAATGGAATTAACCGAACAACTGCTGGCGTGTTTGAAGATACACTCAGCAACATTACTGGTTGTGATTCTGTCGTAACTTTAAATTTAACCGTACTGGCAACTAGCACTGGCACCATTACAACAACAATTACAACTGGCACTTCATACCTATTTAACGGGGTAAATCTTACACAACCTGGTGTTTACAAAGACACGCTTACTAATACTGCTGGTTGCGATTCTGTAGTGACTCTTAATCTCTCTGTGGGAACTGCTATTGCAAACATAAACGAGGCTACTTGGGAAATGAGTATTTATCCTAATCCAGCAATGTCAAATGCTACGGTGAGCTATTCACTACCTACTGAGGCTACCATCCTAGATATTATCCTTGTGGACGCTCAAGGAAAAGTGATGATGGCAGACAAAGTAAACCAACCTAAGATCACTGGAACCTATCCATTGAATTTAAAAGGAATTGCTTCTGGTCTATACTTCGTTAGATTAACCGCTAACGGTTATAGTGAAACTAGAAGAATAGTGGTCAATAAAGATTAATACAAGTTAATCAATCAAAAAAAAGGGACTATCCGACGGATAGTCCCTTTTTTTTGTTCTTGCTTATCTAGAAATGTTCAGACATTGAATGAATCTCTTAAGATCTTCGACTATTTAATCTCAAGATAAAATAAGTTAACTGAGCAATAGAGGCTAATGCAGCCACAAAATAGGTCAAACCTGCCCAAGTCAACGCATCTTTCGCTCCATGATACTCTTCCTCAGACTGTGTGATACGACTTGTTTCAACAAAAGCTAGTGCTCTTCTTGATGCATCTATTTCCACAGGTAAGGTAACCAAGGAAAACAATGTCACGATTGATTGAAGTACGATAATACCAACTAAAACATAGTAATTGTTTAACATGCCAAATGCCATCCCTAAGAAACCAAGCATAAAGACCCAATGCAAGATATTATTACTAAAATTAACAATAGGTACGAGTTTCGATCTCATACTAAGCATGCTATATGCTGTAGCATGTTGGACTGCATGTCCGCATTCATGGGCAGCAACAGCCGCGGCTGCTATACTTCTTCCTTCATATACCTCTGGACTTAAGTTTACCGTTTTATCAGTAGGATTGTAATGGTCAGTTAATTGTCCTGGTACACAAGTAATACTCACATCATAAATTCCATGAGCGCGCAGCATTTTATCTGCAATCTCTTTTCCAGAAAAGCCCGCACGCAAAGGAACTCGACTATACTTCGAGAATTTACTTTTTAATACAAAACTAACGACCATGCCGATTAAGGCAAAAATGATGGTAATCATCAACAATGAAAAATTCATCTTTTGTTTATTTAACTTTAATAATAGATTCAACAAATATAGCAACAACAAGTATGCTACATAGTAGATTTTATGACAATACTTCTTGTTTTAACATAATTTCAGCATAATATTGTTGTTTCGTCAGAGATTTTGAAGTGCTTTTTTTTCCAGTGACCATTTTATTTGCAATAACTCAGCAATCTAAAAACACTACATTCCAGTTCAATATTGCTCCTCAGTAAACTCAGTATAGGGCTTTTTTTACTCCTAAAATGACACATGTGTATTTTACATTCAGAGATTTATAAAAGAAACAAGTCCCAATTAAATGCCAACAAAATAAAA
Organism: Chitinophaga pinensis; assembly: GCA_945897725.1. Classification (GTDB taxonomy): domain Bacteria; phylum Bacteroidota; class Bacteroidia; order Chitinophagales; family CAMDFR01; genus CAMDFR01. Next base: position 87,796 of record CAMDFR010000010.1, on the reverse strand, counting down.
AATAATTGATTATCAATCTTTTAAATCACCCCACAAAACTTGGACGTCAATCTTTTAAAGAGTTTCTAAAGAAAGGCGCGCAGTATTTTTAAATATGCTTTGTTTGCATCATCAAATAAAAAGAAATATTTCAATTGTCCTAAACTTTTGAAATTCAAAATAGGGGTGTTTCGTTTCGACCTGTTAAGATGTAAAAATCTTAACAGGTCTTTTTTTTGCTTTATCCGATAAAATCGAAGCATTTATGATCAGAAAAAAATAGACTGATATTAACTTAACATCACTTAGCTTTGCTTCATCATCTAGCGATATCAAAACAACATGAAAAAGAATTTTTTGCTGCTTGCTATTTTTCTCACAGCCATTCTACCCGTCTTTTCACAACAAACTAAAGATGCCATTATTGGTCTTTGGTATTCACCTGATAAAACGCAAATCATAGAAATCTATGTTAAAAACAATTTTTATTATGGTAAAATACATTGGCTCAAAAATAGTGTTTCGGAAGGTGAACTTAAAAGAGATGTATATAATGAAAATCCAAATCATAGAAGCAGACAATTAACAGGAATAGATGTTTTCTTAAAGTTCGAGTATAGGCCCGGAAAGGAAAAATGGAAAAGTGGAGAAATTTACAATTTTGAAAATGGGAATACCTACAATGGCAAAATGAGAATTAATAGTGATGGCAATCTAGAAGTACATGGCTATTGGTGGTTCCTATCCTTTCTTGGTAGTACTAAAATATATGTGGGTGTTAAATAATAATTGTAACTAGTAGAAATGATTTCAGCTATCTTATATATCGGTATTGCCCAATGCTTGTTCGCAGCTATCTTGGTGCTTACAAAGAAAAAGAAATTTCCACCTGATAAGGTGCTTTTAGCATGGCTACTCACTATTGCCTTCAAATTCTTGCTTTTTCTATTGAATGAAGAACATAAAGAGTTTTTCAATATACAATTTAGTGCTGGGTTAATACCCCTTACCTTTGGTCCATTCCTTTATTTATACACCAAATTTTTGACCAATGAGGAGGCAAAGCTACGTGCCAAGCATTTTCTTCACTTCGGACCATTTCTTGTCCTTACTATTTTGTATTTCTTTGTGTTTGGAGATTCACTGTCCTTTGATGAATCCGTATTTCTGAATCATGATCATCTTCTTTGGGCAAGAATTATTTATGCCATTTCCTACTTCACCTCCATTCTCATTTACACGATTTTCACTTTCACTATTCTTAAAAATTATCGAAAGCAGATTCGGGATACGCTTTCTTACGAAACCGGAAAATCAAAGCTCTTCTGGTTAAACTATATTGCTTTATTATTCGGCACTACTTTTCTCATTTATTTTATCGTGGGTGGAATCAATGCGGTTTCATTTAAACATGTTATCGAAAGCAATATTGTTTCAAGTATAGGCTTAACTCTATTGGCGTTTTCTGTCAGTTATTTTGGTCTACGGCAACCTACTATCTTCAGAATAGATAACATCAAAAACGAAGACAATACCATTCTTAATGCTGGACTGAGCATAGAAGATAATTATATCGACACTCCAATTCATAGAGTAGGACAAATGATGTCAAAACAAGATCATCCACAAAACGATAACAGCATTATACCCTCAACTGAGAAAGGAATTATCGAAGAGGAGAGATATAAAAAATCAGGACTTAAGGAAGAAGAAATTAAGGTTATTATTGGAAACCTTCAAAAATACATGATAGAGGAAAGACCTTATTTAATTGCCGAACTAACCATACAAGATCTTTCTACTGCTCTAAACATTAACAAGCATCACCTCACTCAAGTATTGAATAACAACATTGGTAAAAACTTTTTCAACTATATCAATGAATATAGAATTGAAGCTGTAAAAAAGAAGATTGCAGATAAGAAATTTGCACATCTAACTTTGCTAGCCATTGCTTATGATTGTGGCTTTAACTCAAAATCGTCCTTCAATAACATTTTCAAACAATACACAGGAGTAACCCCCTCAGAATACAAGAAAGAACTGCAAGAAAATGAAATGAATGCCGAATCCAATACCTAGCTTCTCTAAAATAGCAGAGCCATCATTTAATTAAATTCAAAGCCAATATCCCGTCTGAAATATTTATTATCAAAATGAATACTATCAGCCACTCTGAGTGAATGATTCAAGGCATCCTTTAGATCATCACCAAAAGACGAAATCATCATCACCCTGCCGCCTGCTGTTACCAACGAATCACCAGTTCGCTTCATCCCTGCATGAAAAACCATGACATTTTGATCTTCTATAGGCAGACCGGTAATTACTTTACTCTTTTCAAATGTTTCAGGATAACCTCCACTAGCCAAAACAACCGTACAGCAAGCCCTTTCATCCTCTTCAATCTTCTTATCTTTTAATGTTCCATCAAAAGTAGCCATCATCAAATCTGCCAAATCATTTTTTAAACGTGGCATCACTACTTCGGTTTCTGGGTCGCCCATTCTACAATTATATTCAATCACAATCGGGTCATCGCCTACTTTTATCAATCCAAAATAAACAAATCCTTTGTATGTCAATCCATCCTTCACAAGGCCATCAATTGTTGGTTTTATAATGCGCTCCTCCACCTTTTGCATTAAGGCTTGGTCTACAAATGGCACTGGAGAAATCGCTCCCATACCACCTGTATTCAGACCTGTTTCGCCTTCTCCTACGCGTTTATAATCCTTTGCATTTGGAATAATTTTATATTCTACACCATCTGTAACAACAAAGACAGAAAATTCAATTCCGTCTAGGAATGCCTCTATCACTACTTTTGATCCCGCATCGCCGAATTTCGACTCCTCTATCATTCCTCTCAACGCTCTTTCCGCTTGCTCCTGCTGATGCAATATCAAAACGCCCTTCCCTGCTGCCAAACCATCGGCCTTCAATACATAGGGCGCCTTGCTCTGTCTTATATGTTCAATGCCTTCAGCAAGATTTTCTTTCGTCACCTCTATATAATCTGCCGTTGGTATGTCGTGGCGCTTCATAAACTCTTTCGCATAGGATTTACTGCCTTCTAACCTTGCTGCTTGCTTGGATGGAGCAAATGTCTTAAAGCCTTTCTTGCTAAGAAAATCAAAAGCTCCTGCACAGACTGGATCATCTGGTCCCACAACAATTAGATCAATATTATTCTTCTCAGAAAAGTCGGCCACCATTTCAAAATTCATGATATCCATCGGAACATTCACGCCACATTGTTCTGTTCCAGTATTTCCGGATCCAATAAATAAATTATCACACAACGGACTTTGAGCCAACTTCCAAGCCAAGGCATGTTCCCTTCCACCACTGCCTAACAAAAGAATATTCATAATAAAAATATTTAAACGCAAAAGTAATGAATAATAAAATGGTATGGGCGCCTGTCTCTTCTGTCCCGTTGGCCATCGGGAGCCACCAGGCTATTCGCTACAAGTCCTCATTACATTCCGGGCTTTCCGCTGCTATCCTTTGCGCAAGCTACGTTCACCTGTATCAACCCACATCAAAATAAAAAACCCGATACAAATGCATCGGGTTTAATGTATAAAATTTTATTTATCAATTATTCTTCAATAACCGCTTCAATTTTATTTTTTCTAGCACGCATTTTTTCTAATTCTTCTTTATTGCCTACAATCGTTTCTTCAAAAACTCTCATACCAGTTCCTGCAGGAATTTTATGTCCCACAATTACATTCTCTTTCAATCCCATCAAGAAGTCTTCCTGCGCACCAATAGATGCCGTGCTTAGTACTTTGGTCGTTTCTTGGAAAGAAGCCGCAGAAATCCAACTATCAGTACCTAATGAAGCTCTTGTAATACCCTGTAGCATTGAACTTGCGGTAGCTGGAATCGCATCTCTATATTCAATCAGAGGCAAATCATTTCGCTTTAAGTATGAAATTTCTTCCTTCGCTCTTCTTAAAGATACAATTTGTCCTTTCTTAAGATTTGGTGAGCCACCTGCTTCAGTGATAACTTTCTTATCAAACAATTCATCATTTACTCTAATGAATTCAAACTTATCAACGGCTCTTTCTTGTAAGAATCTAGTATCACCTGGATCTTCAACATTTACTTTGTTCATCATCTGACGAACAATCACCTCGATATGTTTATCAGAAATTTTAATCCCTTGTAAACGATATACATCCTGTACTTCATTCACCAAATATTGTTGAACAGCGAATGGTCCTTTGATTCTTAGGATATCTGCAGGAGTGATAGTACCTTCACTTAAAGGCGTACCAGCTCTTACGAAATCTTGATCCTGTACTAGAATATGCTTAGCCAATTTCACAAGATATTTTTTCACTTGACCATTTTTCATTTCGATCATGATCTCGCGATTTCCTCTCTTCACACCACCAAAAGTTACCACACCATCCACCTCTGCCACAACAGCTGGATTCAATGGATTACGTGCTTCAAACAATTCCGTAACTCTAGGTAAACCTCCCGTGATATCTCTCGCCTTATTCATCACTCTTGGAATCTTAGCCAAAATAGTTCCAGCTTTGATCTTTTGTTTCTCTTCAATAATGATATATGCACCTACCGGTAAGTTGTAGAACTTCAAACCTGCTTTACCAGAATCAATAGTGATGGATGGAATTTTTGTCTTGTCTTTACCATCAATAATTACTTTCTCTTTATGGCCTGTTTGTTCATCCATATCTTCCTTATAGGTAATATTTTCAATGATACTATCAAATTTCACCACACCATCTTCGTTAGATAGGATGACGTTATTGAATGGATCCCACTTACAAATCAATTCACCCTTCTTCACTTTTTGACCATCCTTAACAGCCATAATTGACCCATAAGGAATATTGTGTGTAATCAATACTTTGTCAGAATCTTCTTTTTGTATTTTCAATTCACCTGTACGACCAATTACAATATTTGCGACCTCACCATTCTCATCTGTTGACTTAACTGTACGAACACCGTCAAATACAATTTTACCATCAAATTTTGCTACAAATTGAGATTCTGTACTAGATAAAGAGGCAACCCCTCCAACGTGGAAAGTACGTAATGTCAACTGTGTACCTGGCTCTCCAATAGACTGTGCTGCGAGAATACCAACAACATCACCCAATTCAGTAGTTCTGTTATTTGATAAATTTCTACCGTAGCATTTCACACAAACACCTCTACGAGTTTCGCAAGTCAATACTGAACGAATATCAACATTTTCAATGCCTGAATTTTGAATTGCTTTTGCAATTTGCTCGTTAATTTCTTCCCCTGCACGTGCCAATACCTCGTCAGTTTCTGGATGCGTTACATCATACAAACTAAATCTACCCAAGATTCTTTCGTATAAATCTTCCACAACCATATCATTATCTTTCAAGGCAGAGATACTAATTCCTCTTAGTGTTTCACAATCTTCTGCGCGAATAACAACATCCTGTGCTACATCCACCAATCTTCTTGTCAAGTATCCAGCATCTGCCGTTTTCAATGCCGTATCCGCCAAACCTTTACGAGCACCGTGAGTAGAGATAAAGTAATCTAAGATGGTTAATCCTTCCTTAAAGTTAGATAATACTGGATTCTCGATAACCTCCGAACCTGTAGAACCTGATTTACGTGGCTTAGCCATCAAACCTCTAATACCTCCCAACTGTTTAATCTGCATTTTAGAACCCCTGGCACCACTATCTAACATCATATAGATAGAGTTGAAGCCTTGTTTATCTTTAGCTAACTGATCCATTAAAACACCAGTCAATCTATTATCTGCTCTACCCCAAACATCAATGATGGCATTGAATCGCTCATTGGCGGTAATAACCCCCATTGAATAGTTATCTTCAATAGCACGAATTTCTACATTGGCTTCTTTAATGTAAATTTCTTTCTCTTTCGGTATGATAATATCTCCCAAGTTAAAAGATAATCCACCTTTGAATGCCCATGTGAATCCAAGTGATTTAATATCATCCAAGAATTTTGCAGTCTTTCTTAAATTCGTCAAAGTGATAATATCACCAATGATTTCTCTTAATGCACTTTTCTTTAATAATTTGTCGATATAACCTACTTCTTCAGGAACACATTGGTTGAACATAATTCTACCAACAGTGGTCTCAATAATCTTATCTACTAAAACATTACCTTCTCTAACCTTTGTTTTTACTTTTACATAAGCATGAAGTTCAACTTGGCCTTCATTGAAAGCAATATTCGCTTCTTCTGCATTATAAAAAACTCTTCCCTCACCTTTTACCTTCACGTCTTTCGTAGAACGTTTACCATTAGTGATGTAGTAAAGTCCCAAAACCATGTCCTGAGAAGGTAAGGTAATTGGAGTTCCGTTTTGTGGATTCAAGATATTATGAGCAGACAACATCAACATTTGTGCTTCAAGTATCGCTGCATTACTAAGTGGAACGTGTACCGCCATTTGGTCACCATCGAAATCCGCATTAAATGCACTACAAACCAATGGATGTAACTGAATTGCTTTACCCTCAATTAATTTTGGTGCAAAAGCTTGAATAGAAAGTCTGTGAAGTGTAGGTGCACGGTTTAATAATACCGGATGACCTTTCAAAATATTCTCAAGAATATCCCAAATAACTGGTTCTTTTTTATCTACTAATTTCTTTGCAGACTTAACCGTTTTTACAATACCTCTTTCAATTAATTTACGAATAATAAATGGTTTGAATAATTCAGAAGCCATCTCTTTAGGAATACCACACTCATGTAATTTAAGCGTTGGTCCAACTACAATAACCGAACGACCAGAGTAATCCACACGCTTACCTAATAAATTTTGACGGAATCGACCTTGTTTACCTTTCAATACATCACTCAAAGATTTCAATGGTCTACCACCCTCTGCTTTTACAGCATTAGATTTTTTAGAGTTATCAAACAATGAATCCACAGACTCCTGTAACATTCTCTTCTCATTTCGTAAAATTACTTCTGGAGCTTTGATCTCAACAAGTCTTTTCAATCGATTGTTTCTAATAATCACTCTGCGATATAAATCATTCAAATCAGAAGAAGCGAATCGACCTCCATCCAAAGGCACCAATGGTCGTAATTCTGGTGGAACTACAGGTAAATGAGTGATAACCATCCATTCTGGACGATTTTCTGTTCTTTCCGCTGCACTTCTAAAAGCTTCGACAACACTTAATCTTTTTAGTGCTTCTGCCTTTTTTTGTTGAGAAGATTCGTTTGATGCCTGATCTCTTAACTCAAAAGACAATGCATCCATGTCGATTCTAGCCAACATTTCACGCAGACCTTCAGCACCCATCATTGCCATAAATTTGTTGACATCTGTTCCGGGTAAATGACCATTTCCTTCTAGTTCAGGTGCCTCAATAGCTGATAAATATTCTTCTTCACTTAACAAATCACCATCAGACAATATTCTTCTTTCATACTCATCTTTATCATTCAACATGGTGATCCCTTCAGCAGCTTTACCAGCCTGAATAACTACATATCTTTCATAATAAACGATAGATTCTAGCTTCTTTGAAGACATGCCCAATAAGTAACCAATTTTATTAGGTAAAGACTTAAAGTACCAGATATGAACAACAGGCACTACTAACTTTATATGCCCCATTCTTTCGCGACGTACCTTCTTTTCTGTAACCTCAACTCCACAACGATCACAAACGATTCCTTTATATCTAATTCGTTTGTATTTACCACAATAACACTCATAATCTTTTACAGGTCCAAAAATTCTTTCGCAAAACAAGCCATCTCTTTCTGGTTTGTAGGTACGATAGTTAATGGTTTCTGGCTTTAAAATTTCACCGAAAGACTGAGCTAAAATTACATCTGGCGATGCCAATCCGATGATAATTTTATTAAAGTCACTTCTTATTTGTTTATCTTTTACGAAAGACATATTTATTGAATTTTTGCTTTATAAATAATTTCTCTAACTTATGCAATTGAACAATTGCTTATTCAAATTTAAGATCCAATGCAAGTCCTCTTAACTCCTGTATCAATACATTAAATGATTCTGGAACACCTGGCGTAGGTAAATTTTCACCTTTTACAATGGCTTCATAAGTTTTTGCTCTTCCTATGATATCATCAGATTTAACGGTAATCAACTCACGCAAAATATTTGCAGCTCCAAAGGCTTCCAAAGCCCAAACCTCCATCTCACCAAATCTCTGACCTCCAAACTGTGCTTTACCACCCAATGGCTGTTGCGTAATTAATGAATATGGTCCTATTGAACGAGCATGCATTTTATCATCCACCATATGCGCAAGTTTCAACATATAGATTACACCTACCGTTGCTGGCTGATGGAATTTTTCTCCAGTCTCTCCATCAAACAAGAAAGTTCTACCAAACTCAGGTATACCTGCTTTTTCTACATAGGAAGAAATCTCTGTAAGTGTTGCTCCATCAAAAATTGGAGTGGCAAATTTCAATCCTAATTCTTGTCCTGCCCAACCAAGTACCGATTCATAAATCTGTCCAAGGTTCATTCTCGAAGGTACTCCCAATGGATTCAATACGATATCGACAGGTGTACCATCCTCCAAGAAAGGCATATCTTCACGACGTGTAATTCTTGAAACAATACCTTTATTACCATGACGACCCGCCATCTTATCACCTACTTTTAGTTTACGCTTTTTAGCAATATAAACTTTAGCTAATTTCAACACTCCAGCTGGCAATTCGTCTCCTATAGTCAGCGCAAATCTTTCACGTTTGTATCGTGCAATTTCTTCATTTGTTCTGATGGTATAGTTATTCAATAGTGATTTGATTGTTTCATTTGTTTCTGCTTCTTTTGTCCAATTGGACGCATCAACATTTAGCAAATCAATGTCCTTAAGAATTTTTAATGAAAACTTCGCGCCTTTTGGTATTAGTTCTTCTTTGAATGTTGTGAAAACTCCATTAGAAGATTTCCCATCAATCAATTTAACAATTTTATCAAGTAACACTTTTTTAATATCTCCAAGACTTTTTGCATGTTCATTCTCTAACTTATCTACAACTACCTTCTCATGAGCTTTGGATGTCTTATCTTTTTTAACTTTTTCAAAAAGTTTTTTGCCGATGATGATACCTCTTGTGGATGGTGGAACTTTCAATGAAGCATCTTTCACATCACCTGCTTTATCGCCGAAGATGGCACGTAATAGTTTCTCTTCTGGAGTAGGATCACTTTCACCTTTTGGTGTAATCTTACCAATTAGAATATCACCTTCTTTTACGTTTGCACCAATTCTGATGATTCCATTTTCATCTAAATCACGAGTGGCCTCTTCACTTACATTCGGAATATCTGGAGTTAACTCTTCTTCACCTAACTTAGTGTCTCTTACTTCCAATTCATATTCTTCAATATGCAATGAGGTAAAAATATCTTCTTGAACCACTTTTTCTGAAATAACAATGGCATCCTCAAAATTATATCCTTTCCATGGCATGAAGGCAACCTTTAAGTTTCTTCCAAGTGCCAATTCTCCATTTTGAGTTGCAAAACCTTCACATAAAATTTGACCTTTCTTTACCTTCTGACCTTTTCTAACAATTGGTTTTAGATTAACACAAGTATCTTGATTGGTTCTTCTATATTTAGGTAATTTATAAGACTTAACGTCATCATAGAAACTAATCAATTTGGTAGTATCATCTCTTTCGTAACGAATGATAATTTCATTTGCATCTACATATTCAACGATTCCGTCACCTTCCGCATTAATCAAATTTCTTGAATAGTGAGCAACGTCTTTCTCAACACCAGTACCAACAATCGGAGCTTCAGGACGTAACAATGGAACGGCTTGACGTTGCATATTCGACCCCATCAAGGCACGGTTAGCATCATCATGCTCAAGAAACGGAATTAAAGAAGCAGAAACACCCACAATCTGATTTGGGGCAACGTCCATAAATTGTACATCATCAGGATTTAGTATAGGGAAATCACCTTGTTCTCTTGATTTCACTCTTTCATTTTCAAAATTGCCATTATCTTGCAACGGCTCATTTGCTTGAGCTATCTTTTTATTATCTTCTTCTTCAGCAGACAAGTATTGTATATCAGACTTCAAATCAACTTTCCCTTTAGAAACTTTTCTATAAGGAGTTTCGATGAAGCCCATGCGATTGATTTTAGCATGCACACATAGCGTTGAAATCAGTCCGATATTTGGACCCTCTGGAGTTTCAATGGTACATAGCCTTCCGTAATGAGAATAGTGAACATCCCTTACCTCGAAACCTGCTCTCTCTCTAGATAAACCACCGGGTCCTAAGGCCGAAATTCTTCTCTTATTGGTTATTTCTGCTAAAGGATTTGTTTGATCCAAAAACTGAGATAACTGAGAAGTTCCGAAGAAAGAATTAATGACAGACGAAAGTGTTCTTGAATTAATCAAATCGGTCGCTGTAAAAACTTCATTATCTCGAACGTTCATTCTCTCTCTAATAGTTCGAGCCATACGTGCTAAGCCAACACCAAATTGAGCAAATAATTGCTCTCCAACAGTACGTACTCTTCTATTACTTAAGTGGTCGATATCATCAATTTCCGCTTTTGCATTGGTAAGAGAAACCAAATACTTTATAATCGCAACAATGTCATCTTTCGTCAAAACCTTAGTGTCCATAGGTGTAGAAAGATTCAATTTTCTATTTACCTTGTATCTACCTACTTCTCCAAGATCATATCTCTTGTCAGAGAAAAACAGTTTATCTATAATACCTCTTGCTGTATCTTCATCAGGTGGATCTGTACCTCTTAATTGACGATAAATATGATTCAATGCTTCTATCTCTGAATTAGAAGTATCTTTCTGTAAAGTATTGGAAATAATTGAGAAATCAGCTGATAAAATTTCTTTTTGAAGTATCACTGTTTTCGCACCTGATTCTATAATCAAATCGCTATTCTCTTCACTAATAGTGGTATCACGTTCAAGCAAGACCTCATTTCTTTCAATAGAAACTACTTCCCCCGTATCTTCATCAACGAAATCTTCTATCCAAGTTTTCAATACTCTAGCAGCCAACTTACGACCTACCACATTTTTAATATTCTTTTTGTTGACCTGAATCTCGTCTGCAAGATTAAACAAGAAGAGAATCGAGGCATCAGTATCATATCCAATTGCTCTCAATAACATGGTAACAGGAAACTTTTTCTTTCTGTCAATATATGCATACATTACGTTATTGATATCTGTAGCAAATTCCATCCAAGCACCTTTAAATGGAATAACTCTCGCAGAGTAGATTTTGGTACCGTTTGGATGGAAACTTCTTCCAAAGAAAACACCTGGAGAACGATGAAGCTGAGAAACAACAACTCGTTCAGCCCCATTTATAATAAAAGTACCTTTGTGCGTCATATAAGGAATATTCCCTAAAAACACTTCTTGTACTATTGTTTTAAAATCAATATGTTCCTCATCATTACATGATAATTTCAACTTTGCCTTAATCGGAACGCTATAAGTAACACCTCTTTCGATACATTCGTCAATAGTAAAACGAGGCGGATCTACCGAAAAATCAAGAAACTCAAGATTGAATATATTTCTTGCATCGGTGATTGGAAAGTTCTCCAAAAACACGCTATATAAGCCCTCTTTTTTACGATTTTCAGGAGTCGTTTCTATTTGAAAAAACTCTTTAAAAGATTGTAACTGTATATCCAGAAAATCAGGGTACGGCGCTCTCTGTTTGGTTTTCCCGAAGTTAATTCTTTCGTTTATTGTTTCAGTATTTTTACTTTGAGCCATTATAGAATAATATAAAAAATTAATAATCGTATATAAATAAATTTAGGTTTGGTCGCATTTAACAATGCGAACCAAACCCTAAATGCTTGAAAAACTGTAAGTTACTACTTAATTTCAATAGTAGCTCCAGCTTCGTCTAATTTTGCTTTTAAGCTTTCAGCTTCGTCTTTTGTTACTTTTTCCTTTAATGTACTTGGAGCTGCATCAACTAAATCTTTTGCTTCTTTCAAGCCTAAGCCTGTGATATCTTTTACGATTTTCACAACATTCAATTTTTGACCACCTGCACTTACTAAAATAACATCAAATTCTGTTTTTACAACTTCTGCTGCACCACCGCCACCTGCTGCTGGAGCTGCAACTACAGCTGCTGCTGCTGGTTCAATACCATAACTATCTTTAAGAACAGTTGCTAATTCTTGAACTTCTTTTACAGTTAGATTTACTAATGTTTCTGCGATTGCTTTTACGTCTGCCATTTTTTCTAATTTTTAATTGTTTATTAATTTTATTTTAATTATTCTGGTTTATCAGATAAGGTCTTCACTAGACCAGCTATTTTACCTCCACTTGAACTTACTAAAGCTGAGATTACGTTTTTCGCAGGTGACTGCAATAATCCGATAATATCCCCTATTAGTTCATCTTTAGATTTTAACTTGCTCAGCACTTCAATTTGGTTGTCTCCAACAAAAATGGAAGAATCTACATATGCCGATTTTAAAATTGGCATTTCTGAACTCTCTCTGAACTCTTTTAAAACCTTTGCAGGTAAGTTAGCAACGCTAGAGAACATAATAGAGGTTGGACCATGCAAAGACTCGTAGAGTTCTGTATAATCTGCCCCACTGTTTGCCTCAAGTGCTTTTCTGATAAGCGTGTTCTTTGCTACTCTAAATTCAATTCCTTTCTCAAAACATTTCCTTCTAAACTTATTGATCGATTCAACAGTGAGTGTAGAAGCATCGGTAATGTAAAAAATTGGACTTGCAGCAAATTTTTCTGTAAGTTCTTCTAAAACTTGATTTTTTTCTTGTTTTGTCATAATTAAATTCCGCTTACTGATTTTGGATCAATTTTAATACCAGGGCTCATGGTAGATGCCATAGAAATACTTTTCATGTAAATACCTTTCGCTGAAGATGGTTTCATCTTCATTAAAGTACCCAACAATTCACCAGCATTTTCTTTCAACTGTTGAGGAGAAAATGATACCTTGCCAATAGAGCTGTGTACAATACCAAATTTGTCCACTCTAAATGCAATCTTTCCTTTCTTTACCTCTTCAACAGCCTTACCTACTTCAGGAGTAACAGTTCCTGACTTAGGATTTGGCATCAGGTTGCGTGGTCCAAGTACACGACCTAATCTTGCGATTTTAGCCATGACATTTGGGGAAGCTACTACCACATCAACATCTGTCCATCCTTTTTCAATTTTTTCGATGTATTCATCTAAACCTACATAATCAGCACCAGCATCTCTTGCTTCTTGTTCTTTCTCTGGTGTGGTCAAAACTAAAACAGTTTTAACTTTTCCAGAACCGTGAGGCAATGATACGGTTCCTCTTATTGCTTGGTCAGCTTTACGCGGGTCTACTCCAAGTCTTACGTGAATATCAACTGAAGCATTAAACTTTGCTGTATTCACTTCTTTAACTAGTGCGGTTGCGTCATCAATTGAGTACAATTTGTTTTTGTCCACCTTTGTTTCGACTACCTTCCTCTTCTTTGTAATATTCATTTGAGGTTATAATTTATTGTGATTAAAAAATGATTAATTTTCCCAAGGTGCTTTACCCGATGTTGTGATACCCATACTTCTTGCTGTACCAGCCACCATCTTCATTGCTGATTCCATTGTAAAACAATTTAAATCAGGCATTTTTAGTTCTGCTATCTCTTTCACCTGATCCCAAGTTACACTTCCTTTCTTATCTCTATTAGGTTGTGCTGACCCTTTAGGAATCTTCAACGCTTCTAGCAATAGATTGGCTGCTGGAGGTGTTTTGATTTCAAAAGTGAATGATTTATCCTTGTAGACAGTAAGAATTACTGGACAAACTTTGCCCATTTTATCTTGTGTTCTCGCGTTGAACTGTTTACAAAATTCCATGATGTTTACGCCTTTTGATCCTAATGCTGGACCAATTGGTGGTGCCGGGTTCGCTTGCCCTCCCTTTACTTGTAACTTTACAAAGGTTTCTATTTCTTTTGCCATTTTATGATACTTTTTCTACTTGTAGGTAGTTCACCTCAACAGGTGTTCTTCTTCCAAATATTTTAACAATAACTTTAATTTTTTTCTTTTCTTCATGAATCTCATCAATGGTTCCGATAAAATCATTAAATGGACCATCTATGATTTTAACCGATTCATTCAGTATGAAAGGTTCAATATTAACTTCGCCAGAATCTGAAAGTTCATCTACCTTACCAAATAATTTTTGGACTTCTGATAGTCTCAAAGGTTCTGGTTTATGATCTTTCCCACCTAAAAAATTCATGACATTCGGCACGCTTCTAATATCTGCAATAATATCAGAATTCAAACCAGGGTATGCCACTTCCAAATACAAATAACCTGGAAACAATGTCTTCTCTTTCACCACTTTTTTTCCAGCCTTTATTTGATATACTTTTTCAGTAGGAATAAGAATTTGATGAATTACTTTATCAAGTCCAGATCTCTTCAATTCAATCTCAAGATGCATTTTAATTTTTGCTTCTTGACCACTGAATACTTTCAGTACATACCACTTACTTTCTTTCTTATTTTCTAATGAAATTAACATTTTCTATTTTTTTGCAATAATGGATTAACCTTTAAAAACTTTTTCATAGAGTATTTTTTGAATCACTCCTTGAGAAACCAAATCCATCGCAAGCACTAACAAAGCAATAATGATGGTACCGATTAATACAACTACAGCACTTTCTTGTAGTTGCTGCCAAGTAGGCCAACTAACTTTGTGCATTAGTTCATTATAAGATTCTTGAATATATAATTTTACTCGGTCCATAATTATTTTATTTATCGTTTGCTTCTATTTAGTTGCACGGGTGGAGAGATTCGAACTCCCATCAAAAGTTTTGGAGACTCGTATGCTACCCTTGCACCACACCCGTTTACAGTTCTATGATGTTTATTTCAAGATTTCTGTTACTTGACCAGCACCAACAGTTCTACCGCCTTCACGAATTGCAAAACGTAGTCCTTTTTCTAATGCTACTGGATAAATCAACTTAACACTCAAAGTAACGTTATCACCTGGCATAACCATTTCTGAGTTTGCTGGTAATTCAACTTCACCTGTAACGTCAGTAGTTCTTAAGTAAAACTGAGGTCTGTATTTGTTGAAGAATGGAGTATGACGTCCACCTTCTTCTTTACTAAGGATGTAAACCTCACACTTAAACTCTGTATGTGGTTTTACTGAACCTGGCTTACAAATAACCATACCTCTTTTAATATCTGTCTTTTCAACACCTCTTAAAAGGATACCTACGTTTTCACCTGCTTCACCTGTATCAAGAATTTTTCTAAACATTTCTACTCCAGTACATACTGATTTCATTGGAGCATCATTGGTCAAACCAATAATTTCCACTGGATCACCTGTGTTAACAATACCTCTTTCTACTCTACCTGTTGCTACTGTTCCTCTACCTGTAATAGAAAATACATCTTCTACAGGAAGCAAGAATGGTAAATCTACTGGACGAGGTGGAACTGGAACCCAGCTATCAACAGCCGCCATTAAGTCTTCGATTGCTTTTACTCCAGCAGGTTCTCCATTCAAACCAGCTAATGCTGATCCAAGAATCACTGGACTATTTTCTTCAAAACCATAGAATTTCAACAAATCTCTGATTTCCATTTCTCCTAATTCAAGGAATTCAGGATCGTCAACCAAGTCAACTTTATTCATGAATACTACAATTTTTGGCACCCCAACCTGACGAGCCAAAAGTATATGTTCTCTAGTTTGTGGCATTGGACCATCAGTTGCCGCTACAACTAAAATCGCACCATCCATCTGAGCAGCACCAGTGATCATATTTTTAATATAATCGGCGTGACCCGGACAATCTACGTGTGCATAGTGTCTAGTTGCTGTTGAATATTCAACGTGAGCAGTATTAATAGTAATACCTCTTTCTTTTTCTTCTGGGGCTGCATCGATAGAGTCATAATCTTTCTTTTCAGCCATTCCTTTACCTGCCAAAACTGAGGTGATAGCAGCCGTTAGTGTCGTTTTACCGTGATCTACGTGTCCAATCGTACCAACATTTACGTGCGGTTTGGACCTTTCAAATTTCTCTTTAGCCATTTTTTTTTAGTTTAGTTTATTTGTGAATATATTATTAATAAAAGTAATAATGCAATTTTGTTCTTCTCTTGTCGAGTTTTTTTTCGCTTAACAACGTATTTTCATTTCAATTTTCCGTGTATCTTTTTTTCATAAAACACTCATTCGATTTTTCAAAGAAAGAGCTGTTGATGGGAATTGAACCCACGACCTCTTCCTTACCAAGGAAGTGCTCTACCCCTGAGCTACAACAGCATGGTTCACTCCAAAATTATGAGCGGGAGACGAGGCTCGAACCCGCGACCTACAGCTTGGAAGGCTGTCGCTCTACCAACTGAGCTACTCCCGCATACGTTGCAACATTTTAAAGAACTCAAACACGAAAAATAAGACTCATATTTCATGAATCTTATTTCACTTTTACCCCTTCATTAACTTACGTTTTGTTAGTGGGGAGAGCAGGATTCGAACCTACGAAGTCGAAGACAACAGATTTACAGTCTGCCCCATTTGGCCGCTCTGGAATCTCCCCAATATTTTCAAAATCAAATCATGAGCCGAAGGAGGGATTCGAACCCCCGACCTACTGATTACAAATCAGTAGCTCTGACCAACTGAGCTACTTCGGCTTGTTACATCGATTAAAATTTGATTTCAAAACGTCAAAAAACTATTGAAATGTTGATGTTTTTTCTAACTCTCTATTTCAAACGGGACGCAAATCTACGGAATAATTTACCAATTATCCAAATCTTTTCAAATATTTTTCTCTTTTTCTTTTCTTTTACTTACTTGTCTTCGAATTGACTCTATAGCAAGGTCGGTTGATTCTTCAAAACTCTTAGAAATTTCTTCCGAAAAAAGAGTGGCGCCTGGTACATTAATTTTAATCTCAACTTTCTTATCCTTTACATGATCATGACTATCAAATTTTAGATATACATCTGCATGAATAATTTTATCATAGACAATATCCAACTTGTCTAATTTCTTAATGATGTAGCTTTCTAATTTACTATCGGCCGTAAATCCTACGGAGTGTATGTTCGTATTCATTTCTTTCTTTTTTTAGATGATGAAATTATGATTTTGGATGTGCTTGCTTGTGCACATCTTTTAACTTTTGAATGGTGTTGTGTGTATATACTTGAGTAGCTGCCAAGCTTGAATGCCCTAAAAGCTCCTTTACAGCATTTAACTCTGCTCCATGATTCAATAAATGGGTAGCAAATGAATGTCTTAAGACATGGGGGCTCTTCTTCTCCGAAGTGGTCACCATTGAAAGATAAAATTTCACCTTTCGATACACCATTTTTGAGTAAATAGGTTGTCCTTTTACAGTTAAAAATAATTTGTCACTTTCTAGGTCAAACAAATTCTTTTTAAGCATTGAAAACTCGTTTATTTCATTTAATAAGTAATTGTGAAGTGGAATGATTCTCTCCTTGTTACCCTTTCCAAGAACTTTTAAATTCCCAGTATGACGATCGATATCTCCTTCGTTAATATTTACCAATTCTGAAAGTCGAATTCCTGTTGCATAGAATAACTCAATCATCAACTTATCTCTCTTTCCTTCGAATCCTTCTGGGAATGAAATTTCTGTACAAAGTGTTTGAATATCCTTCTCGTCGACAAATTTTGGTAGTCTTGCAGGAGTCTTTAGTCCATTTATTTTTGTTAATGGACTAACTGTAACCTCTTTTCTTGAAAGTAAGAATTTATAGAAAGAGCGTAAGGTAGAAATTTTTCTATTGATTGATTTTGCAATAATTCCCTGATTCATCAAGTCAACAATCCAAGATCTAATGTGCTTGTGCGTTATACTAACAATATCAATTTGACCGGTTTCTTGTTCTAAGTAGATCGAGAAAGAACTTAAGTCCTGCTCATAGGCAAGAATAGTATGTGGCGAAAATCTTCGCTCATGCTTTAAATAGCTTAGGAAGCTAGTAATGTAGTTGTGTATAAACATAAAACCGGAAACTAATCTATTAATTAGTTTCCGGTTTCACAACTATATTTTCAGAAAAATATCTAAATCTCTGATTCTGTTATCATTTTTTCTTTGTAAGCAGCTTTTAAAATTTGAAATCTTCTTAAGACTGATGGCTTAGTGAAGTTTTTTCTTTTTCTCAATTGTTTCAAAACTTGAGACTTTTCAAATTTTTTCTTATACTTTCTTAAAGCTTTATCGATAGTATCACTTTCTCTTGCGTCAATTATTAACATCTAAATAATATTTTTAGGGTGCGAAAATAGAACTTTTTTATTATTTATCAAAAAATATTTTATTTATTTTAGTTTTGATGAAAATATTTATCAAATATATTGAAAAAGATTGGTAGATCCATCCATTTTATTATCTCCTACATCCCGGCTTTCTTGGCAATTAGTTTGATGTATTCATTGATATGGGGAATCAACAAGGGCTTTGATTTCTCTGATGAAGGTTATTTAATGATGGGGTACACAAATCCCATACATATTCAGCCTACCGGAATTTACCAAGTATTCCTACATTTTTTTGTTCATTTTTTTAGTCCTGGCGTTATTTTTTTTAGGTGCTTACGTTTGTTATTAATACTGCTATCTTCTTTCTTTTTTTGTTATCAATTCATTTCTTACTTTAGCTATACCTCAAAAGTAAAACTAGACATAAGCACTAGGATTATTGTTTACTCAAGCATTTTATTAGCAAATTTAATGTGCTACTCCATTTTTGAAAGCAATCTATCATACAATGTGCTTACCTTATGTATTGTTCTATATGTTTCTGGTTTCATGTTTTTGCTCTTTCGTAAGCAAAAGCCATCCCTAACTGTAATCCTTTCTTTGAGCTTACTGTGCAGCATTCAATTCACTGTTAAGTTCCCAACAGCTTTTTTGTTTTATTTTTTAGTTATTGCTGTATTCGCTCTAATGGCCATTTTGAACAAAACCCCTCTTTTAGAATTGATTCAGCAGATTCTTATTTTCACCGTCTGTTTTGTATTATTTATTGCTTTAATTATCGAATCTTTTCAAGGACCTTTTTACTCCTATTTTATAGATCTAAAAACTAGCATTGGTCTACTTAAAGATCATGACCCAAATTTATTGAAAGCATTATATCTTGAAAGCTTTAGCGATTCATATCAACAATCTATTTACAGGGTAAAATGGTATATTTATTTATTCTCAGGACTGTCATTCATTTACTACTTCATTCGTCCATCTATGACAAAGAAAGTCCTCGGAATTATTCTTTGTATTTTAACACTTATCTACATTAGCATGTACGGTAATAGAATCATTGAACTCGAACTATACAAAAGCGGTATGCGTTATTTGTGGCGAGCCTTAGATGCATTTTTACCAATTATTTTCACCATTAGCTTAATTAATTTTCCTTTACTTTTTCTACGTAGTTATCGAACCAAAAATATTATTCCAATATTTTGTTTTTTTCTACTACTTTCTCTTCCAATCTTATGCAGCTTAGGTACTGGTAACCAACTAACATTGCAATGTCTTCAATACATGTTTGCACCAGTAGCTCTGATTTGTATGTTGTTTATTTTACAAGAAGACACTATTTTCAAAACAATAAATATCTTAATTCTTGTTGCAACATGTTGTCTAATATACTTTCAAACCAAATCAGGCTTTATTGATCATCCATATCGTATTAATGGCAAACTTACTGAGTTAAATCTCAAGTTTTCAAACCAGAAACTATCCTCCCTTTATACAGATTCTTCAACCAACTATTTTCTAGTAAGAATTGAAAATAATATTGAGCAAAAAACAACCTTCAAAAACAATATTCCTTGTATAGATTTTTGTAAAATACCAGGTGTGGTTTATGCTATAAATGGCTATACACCAAGAAATGCATGGTTTTCAAGAACAGTGCCTGAGTTAAATACTTATTTCTTATCAAGTGAAAAAGAAAGATTTAAAACTTGTGTTCTATTTCTTCCTACCTCTTATGAAAGTAATCAGGGAATCCTTGATTTTTTAGCAAGTAATGAATTAGATCTCAAAAAAGATTTTTATCTATTAGACTCCTTACCGCACTACCTAAATGCATATAGAGATTATACAGTGAATGAGAAAGTAGGCATTTGGGTTAGCAAACAAAGTTTAAAGAAATGATTGTTTCAATAGACAGAGAGCAAACATGATATTTCTCTATTTTTCGTTTAGCAGTAGATTAAACTTCCGGTAAAACAAAGCATAGCCAAGTAAGGCGGGGATAAACAAATTCACTATCCATATAAAAAAGATGATGAATACCAATGTTGTTGGGTCAATATCGGCGTTATGAAAAACTGCCAAGGCTATGTTTCCCTTAACACCTAAATCTATTAAGCCTGGTAAAATAGAAAAGGATTGAAAGAAAAAAATGAGAAATATGTTCATTAGAATTTCAGATGCATTCTGATTTATAGAGAATACATAAATGAGAATGAAATATTGGAAAGTATAAACACTGAATCGAAGTGCCGTATAAATTAAGATTAGAAATTTTGTTTTATCCTTAATCTTCAATCTATCTGAGTTAAATTCACCAAACTCTCTAATCCAGGACATTTGACTAAATCTACTTAATATCCTATCATGCCATAAAAACAGAACAACAAGCAATGTTATAAAGAAAAAAGCCGATAGGCGAAAAGCAAAAGAATTCAATACTTGATTTTGGTAGTAATAAAAAGCAACAAACCCAGCAAAAAGAGTCACTAACCATTGTGCAAGAATACCAGCTATATTCCAATAAATTCTATCCGACCTTCTGTTCTTTCCTAAATAAGCTGCTCTTGCAAGTGGCTCTCCCCATCTGCCTGGTGAAAGCATTCCTGCACAAGCCCCAAAAACAACAGCCCCTAGTGACTGTTTGAAGGAAATTGAATCACCATTGGACTTGTTGATGTAACGCCACTTGAGCGCTTCTACTGACCAGTTTAACGGCATCAGAAAGAAACAAATTATCAAGGCAATAAGTCTTTCATGATTCCATTCAAGAAGTAACACTTTTGTATATCCAGACTTTTTAATTTGCAAGAACAAACAAACTAGTAAGACAATAAAAATGATTATTTTAAAAACCCAAAGAAGTATTTTTTTACTTTTGTCCAATCGAATTTAATATGAATACAAAAGTAACAACTCCTAATCGAGAAAAGATAATAATAGGCATTGATCCAGGTACTATTATTATGGGCTATGGAGTTATCAAGTGTGTGGGAAGTAAAATTGAACTTTTAGCGCTTGGTAGCATTCATTTTGATTCTAAGGATGAGCACCAAATGCGATTAAAGAGAATCTATGAAAGAGTGACCTCCATGTTAGAAGAGTTTTTACCCGATTTTATGGCTATTGAGTCCCAATTTTTCGGAAAGAATGTACAGTCTATGCTAAAACTTGGCCGTGCTCAAGGTATCTGTATGGCTGCAGGCTTAAATAAAAACATTCCTGTTATTGAATATGCGCCAAAGAAAGTTAAACAATCAATTACCGGAAATGGTAATGCAACTAAAGAACAAGTAGCAGCCATGTTACAGCGACTATGTGGATTCCAAGAGACTCCTAAGTATTTGGACGCAACAGATGCCCTTGGAATAGCTGTTTGCCATCACTTTCAACAAAGTAGTGGAATCGAGTCTGCGAGAGGAAAGGCTAATTCATGGAATTCTTTTATCTCACAGAACCCAGATAGAATAAAAAAAAGTAAAAATTAAACCGCTAATTCTTTGGTAGATTACTTAGTATCTTTTGCTGCAGCTCAAACAATTCTTCATGACTCAACTTTAACTTTGGTTTTGTGAAGTTTAGGTCATTCGCATTATCGTACAATGGAACTAAATGAAGGTGGGCATGCGCAATTTCAAGCCCAATCACAGCCATCCCAATTCTTTTACATGAAAAAGTACTTTCCAATGCATTGCATATTGGTTGAGCAAAAGTCATCAAATTCATTAATGATTCTTGAGGTAAATTATACATCTTATCCACCTCAATTTTAGAAACTATAAGTATATGTCCTATGCCTAATGGAAACACATCTAAAAAGGCTATAAACAAATCGTTCTCAGAAATGATGTAGGCTGGAATATCCCTATTGATAATTTTGGTAAAAATGGATGACATACTGAGCTTTTATAATACAAAGATGACAAACTTCTAAAGGCTATATTGAAATCTTAACAATTTCTAGATCTATTGTACCATTTGGCGCAATCACTTGAACTTTATCACCTTTCTTTTTCCCTAAAATAGCCTTGCCTATTGGTGAAGTAACCGATATTTTAGATTCTTTGATATTAGCCTCCGCCTCACTAACTAGAGTATAAGTAACATTTTTCTTCAATTTTATATTCTTTAATTCAACCTTTGATAGAATGGTTACTTTGGACGTGTCAATCTTACTTGCATCGATAATTCGTGCATTTGCAAGCGTATTTTCTAATTCCGATATTTTTTTCTCCAAATGTCCTTGAGCATCTTTCGCAGCATCATACTCCGCATTTTCAGATAAATCTCCTTGTGCTCTAGCTTCTGATATTGCTTTTGCCGCTTCAATACGTCCAGCGGACTTTAATGCGTTTAACTCCACCTTCAATTTTTCCATTCCCTCTTGGGTTAAGTATACACTCGACATTTTACTCAATTTTAATTAACTAAAAAAACAAACGTTTCCACGACAGTAGAAACGTTTGAAGATACAAATATATCGTTTTTTGATTATAGTGCAAATCTAATACCGACTGAATGGACTCCCGATAATCTATTCGTCATACGATAAGAGTAGTCAAATCCAAGTCTAGAGTCCTTTCCTTTTTTTAATGGAGTCTCAAAGGTCAAGCCTGCTGCAAGTCCAGTAAAGATTGTGGTACTTCCTGTATTATCCAAGGTTTCGGCTTTCAAGATGCCTTTTTCATATCGATAAGCAACTCTTAGCATAAACATTTCCTTAAATCCATATTCCAAGCCCAATCCTAAATGATCTTTTCCAACTGAGTTAGATGTAAAATTAAAACAAACTGTAAGACGATTATTTGGTTTTGCGATTGCTTTTTCATCATCAGATTTTTCTTCATCATCAGAACTCACCGCGGCTTGCTTCTCTTTTACTTTTCCCATATATATATCATAGGCCGCACCGATATTTAACTGCGAAGGCAAATTAAACTTTTGAGATTTATGAAACTCTGCTCTTGAATAATTGCCATCTGGAGAGGGTGCCCTAAAGTTTAATCCGTCGCCGGTAAACTTCATGGGAGTACCTATATTACGAATTGATACGCCAAAATGAATTTGTTCTCGCTTTCCAGTTACATATTGAATACCAGCATCTAAAGATAACCCTATCGCACTTGCATCAGCTGTTCTTTCGTTAATCATTCGTGCCGTAACTCCTGCATGAATACTTTTTGAAAAACTCTTTGCATACGATAAACCGATATTTAAAAAACTTGGTTTGAAAGTCCCTATTCCACCTTCCGGATTTGTAACCGTTGTTCGTTCTAAATTTCCAAAGTTAAATGATGAAATATTAACAGCAATTACATTCGTCTTTTTAAATTTCTGAGCAATTCCTGCATTAATAATATTAACTCCAGAACCCGTAAACCAATTCGTGTAAGAGGCAATCACCTCAGTCTTCTTCACAAAAGTCAAACCAGCAGTATTAAGTGTTGTTGCCTCTAGACCTCTGACATTGGAAGAGTTCATGCTAAAAAGACCAGAACTTCTACCCCATCCGTTAATCAAAAGCTCGTAAGCCCCTGATTCGCCGGCTCTATCAGGATTACCAGCCAACAAGGATACTGAGGAAAGACAAAATGCAGATGCAGTGAGTATATATTTAAAAAAATTCTTCATATGATTTAATTTCAATTATTGTTTTTAATATTAGAATGACTCTAAATCAGTAGGTCTTAGCACACCGAACCATTTCAAAGTTCTTTCACCAATCCCTGGAGCATTTATATGAATGAGGTAAACACCACTAGAAACAGGGATATTTTTAAAGTTCTTTAAATCCCAATCCAATGAGTTTTCCATATTTACTGAATTCTCTTTTTTCGCTTCTCCTTCAGAGATATCGATTACCTGCTTGCCATCTATATAACCACTTGTTAGCGGAATATCTCTTTCGTATTTCTTCACCAAAGCACCATCTAAAGTATAGATTGTGATGGTACATTTATTCGGAAGATTAGTGATTTTAATCCTTGTATCTAGGATACTTGTCTCATAAAAACCACTGTTGGCATAGTAAGGATTTGGAACAACATTAATTAAGTCCAAAGCGCTTTTAGCCGCATCTGCTAATTGTTCCGATGGTGCCATTCCCTTGGTACTAAATTGATACACATTAAGCGAGTCAGTTTCTGTTGTTTCAGATGTGAGGTATCGCTGATATGGTCTGTCTACTCTTAAATGGATTGTTACAGTATTTGGTATCAAGCCTTCGCTAATATCTTTTAACTTATACCCTTTTGTTAAATACGGCATACCTGTGTATAACAAATCTTTGTATAGATATTTCCAAGCAGTAGGTACCTGAGTCTTTATAGAACTACTTCCTGTATACTTGTTAAAATTATCAATCAAAAGCTGCTGATATTTTTCACCCTCATCATAAAGTGATTTGAAAACATAGATATAATGTTTTCCACCATATAGAACTTGATCTAAGTCTGTTTTTAAGTCACCAGTAGGGTTCCAAATCATATCTCTTCCATTCTGATCTGCTAAATTGGACGATTCACCAAATGCCATGTTCAGTCTTTCGCCTGATTCTAGATTGATTGCATAACCTGGGAACCAGCCTCTACCAATATCTGCCAAATCAAAAACACCATCTTTGTCTACAGAATATTGTGACCTGATTTCGCCTTTATATGCATTATTACTGATACTAGGGTAAGTGGCTGGTGAAGTAGAAGGTAAAATAGTATTCGTTTCATTCAATGTCGACTGCTCTCCTTCTTCAAACACAACGCAACGAGTCCATTTAGCTTTATCCGAAGTCAAGACAATAACAACACTTGACATTGAGTCCAAGTTGTTTTGACTAAACTTGGCACCAGAAGTAACCGCATCCCATTTAAAGCCAGGGCCTTCTACAAAAGGGACTGCATCTGGATTATCTCTTGTTGGTATTTTTGTAAAATCACTAAAGTTAGCGGCTAAACAATATGGGGCAAAGGCCCCTTCAGCCATCTTTTCAAACAAAGATAGTTTATCATGAAACACATTCTCCCCAAGAACTGTAAAATTAGCATCATCATAAATTTTCAAAGTTGGTGGTGGTGTTGAACCTGTTTGCTTTAAGATAAAATCACCACTTCTAATCCAATTTTCTAGTTTGTTTCCATCTTCATCCTTAATAAATGATAGCCATGGCTTCTCAGGATCTTCAAAATCAATATTTGATTTTAATGCGCCATAAACCGCTCCGGCTGCACCAATAGCACCTTGATATCCTGCTTCATAAACAGGTGATGATTGACCCAAAGAGATTGAAATTCCCCAAGGATTTGGTTCAGCCAATGCTCCAGTCGGTGTAGTGTAAATAATTTGATCATTAGGACGATCAATATCTCTTTCTGCATAAACAACTTCGTTATTTGTGATATCGGTCAACATCCATCGAGCTTTTCTAGAAAGGATGCCAGTAGAATAATCAAGATTCGTATCTACAAAAGATAACTTGTAATCAGCATCCCTTAATTTTAGTGGATCTGCAACACGAACATCTATAGGCCCACCACCCGGAACATACTTAATAACTTCCAACTTATTGGTGGGACTGCTTAAAATTCCATCAATACTCTCCTTAGAAAGAGAGAGAAGATTCCCACCATTTCCAGTACCTTGAAGACGAGTTACTGAAATAGAATCATTAAATTTAGCATTCAAAACTGTACCACCATTTCGTGGAGACGTAATGTGTGGAATGGCCGTATAGATGGCCAAATTACCATTGCCCTGAAGATATGGTTGTAATTGTTTAGTTGTTACAACATCATAGACTGAATCTCCCGTTAGAGGACTCAGGTACAAGAATGTTCTATCCACTTTTTCAAAAGTGTTATAAGCATAAGCAACAGCTGTATAATAATATGTTTTGTGATTTATTAACTTGGCGTCTCCTTGAGCAAAAAGATCGCTTATCACATTAAAAGAGTGAATAACACCTTTGTCTTCTCCTTCCACCTTTATCGTGGGTACAAGAGAGTTACTTACATTATCAAAATTATAGTTGATAATCGTTGATACTCCATCTTTAACATCGACTTGAGATACTAATCTTGCCTTCGATAAATCATCTAAATCTTGGAAGGAGATGGTTGCGTTTGATAATTGATATAACTTATAGCCTTGAAATGTATAAGTTCTATCCAAACCAAAAATACCATCAGGATCTATATTTTTAATTTGAGCATCAACCACATCAAAACTTTCTCCCTTATTATTTGATGTTGCTGCGGAATTTACTAAAGAAATGATAATTTGTTTGTCTAACTCTCTTAGCAATAAAGTTGGAGCACTTGGACCATCTAATACTTTGAAACAATTGTCAAACAAGGCTTGAGCTTTATCATCTGCGGGGCCAATATATTTACTAAATGAAGGGCAAGGATAAGCGCCTGCTTTAGGTCTCACAAAAATAACTCCAAGCGTAATATTATTTTCATCTGTAGGCTTCAATGTAAATGGTCCTGAAAACTGTAAAAACCGTCGATCTGCAGTAACATTCGCACCAGAGGTTTGGTTATTACATTCACTCCACTGGCTTGCAACAGATGGGTCACCTGGGTAAGTAAACTTAGTAGGTGTTGAGCCTCCATAACCATTACCACCGTAAGTAATAAATGTACCGTCTGACCATTTTCCCGTCATATAATTTCTAAACTGAGCAGCATTCCTAGGATCACCTTGAGCACCAGCAGCATTATTATAGTATGTAAAAGACGACATACCCAACAATTCCTGTTCAGCGACATCATCTATCAATCCATTCCCATCATTGTCTATTCCATCTGTACCTTCGTCTATAATACCATCTCTATCATTATCGATTCCGTCTCTTAAATCTGCTCGAGGCCCTTCAAAATAATCTATTCCCAACAAAGGCACCTCAGATCCGTAACCATTTGGACAACCTGCATCAATAACGTCACCGTTATAAACGATTCCTAAACTTCTATTTGTATCACATCCAACATAATCATTTTGATAGCAACCTAAATCAGCATCAACAAACTGCCCCATATATGTCTTCACTAATGTTGTGTTTGATTTATTGATAATATTATATCTATAGAAAGTCATATTATTTAAATCATCCGAACTTCTAAATGCAAATGCAAGAGCGTTAATTTGAAGACCAATGGCATCACCATTCGTTTCGTTATGGACATTCCCAATATCATTAAATACCCAAAAAATCATTTGATCAGCATAGGTAAATCCATCTTTACAATTAGGACTTGCATTAATAACTGGATAATCACCTTTTGTTGGATCATAGATTTGATCATCATCCACATCATTGAAAGGAGCTAATGTTCCATCAAAATACTGACCTTTTTCAACTAAGTATGGATTTGCTTTTCCCGGCCATTCAAGGACATTTTTTGGTATTGAACTTGTTCCAATTGGATATCCACCAGCACCAGCAGCAATAGCTAATTTTATTTCTTCTCCATAGACATTGAAATGCTTGTCAAATATCTTACAAACAGAATTATCAACTGATCCGGTAGCATCAATGGGACCTGGCCAAAAATCATTACCACCACTTCGATAAGTTTGTGCAGCCAACTTCAAGTTACCACCTTCATCCTCTCCAGAAATCCAAATAGCACCTGCAAAGATTGCTGTAATAGAGGTGGAAGATCCAGGTGGATCAACTTTTGGAACCTCATATCTTGCCGAAGACAAATCCCACCATAAGTCACCACCATTCAGCAATTTTGCTCTTACATTATTGATATCTAAGTCAAATTGGGAAGAGGCAGGCTCACAATTAGCTGCGCCTTCTTTGTAGCTTTTCGTATCAACGACGATACCTCGCTCAACCACATAATCTGGCTGTTTTGCCAATATTGCTGTTGAGGAGCAAAAAGCTAAAACAGTCAGAAAGCTTTTATAAAATTTTATTCTACGCATAATATATAATTTATGATATTACTAATTTACTTAATTTAAAATCCGACAATTAAACCTAAACGAATCGATCGTGGACGACTATAATTATCTGGCTTATTTATATATGCTCTATATAAGTCCACGTATGACTCTGGATAAGGTTTTCCTGAAATATCTAACTTTCCTGAAGCACTTCCTAAATAACCATCATCAGACGCATTGCCCGTATATCTATATAAACCAGTTACATTTTTAGTATTTAGTAAGTTTTGAACTTGAAGATAGATTGAAAAGTCCATTGTACCTTGTTCTTTACCCTCTTTTTTCTTACCTACTTTCACAGTAAAATCTTTGTTAACTTTTGCATTTAAACGGAAGGTCCAGGGTAGGCGCGCACCATTTAATGAACCTTCAGTTACAGGTCGTGAAGGTGAGCTATTAAGTCCATAAGGAGTTGCAAAACTTTGCTTAGTATAAGGTGTACCACTTCTAGCAACGAACGTAAAGTTAATTCCAGAATTAGAAAATATTTGCTGTTTCCCTATATAAGGACCATTATAATCACTTCCATCTTTATATCTCCAATCTAAAGTAACATTGAATGTATGTCTTGCATCGTAATCAAGTGCCGATATGGTTCTAAAATTTGGTTGATCATTACTTACAATACTATTCTGCGAAGTATTACTTGAACCCGTACCTTCAGCGAACTGAAGTGTATAGTTAATCTTCATCATTAAATTACCAGTTCTTCTCAAATCATAATCAAACGTGAATCCTTTTGTTGTTCCAAAATCAACATTACCATATGTTTTGTATGATTGACTAGTACCTGGATAGGTGAAGTTTATTTTTATAATCTGTACCTGATCTTTAAACTCCCTATAAAAAGCAGAGATTTTTATAGCACTTGTATTGCTTACTTTTTGTTGAAATCCTAGCTCAAAATCAATTGTTTTTTCTGGCTTTAGATTTGGAGCATTGATAGTACCACCGTTTGACAATTGATCAAACCATAGGTACTGATAAGGATCAGCAAAAGATGAGTTCCCTGCTTGAGGTCTTTGAGTTAAGATGTCATAATGTGCAAAGAAAGAAGCTTTGTCAGTTAAGCTGAAAGAAAATTGTAAGCGAGGCATAATATTAATCTGCGGTTTGAAGTCTGAGAAAGAACCATCAGCATTAAATTTATCAGCATCTCTTATCAATGCCCCTCCTGCATCTACAACATTTGCATCTACTAGATAGGGCGTTATTTTACCTGAAGCACCACCTTTTGCAATATTCTGGCCTGTAGCTAATTGATTACCTCTAACATCATACCACTGATTTCCACTTCTATATCCTACTATAGTAGGTGAGGCAGATGAATTGTCATCCACATAAACTGCGAAATCATCTCCAATATTAGCTGGCTTAGAATAGTTTGTAAACTTAGTAGCATATTCACTTGCTGTATAGATTTCATAAAGAGAATAAGGATCTTTCATCACTTTTTGATTAGCATCATATCTATCTACACGAACACCAATGTTAAAGTACAAATCTTTATATTGGAATTTATCCTGAATATATCCAGCAATATAAATTGGCTGAAAAGATGGAATATCTCTTTTCAAATTTCCGTTTGCATCTTTCTTGGTAAAAAAGTCATTGAAAGAAGTTTTTCCTTTCAGCTTTTGACCTAGATAATCGTAACCGGAATAACTTTCATAGGCAGAACCTGAATTAAGTAATTCATCTGCAGAGAACATATCAAGAGAGAAGAAACTTGGGTCGAGTGCATCAATATTTATGAATTGAGTACTATTTGTTGCAAGACCTAACTTTGATCGCAGATTTTTATCAAAAAACTTTTGCTCACTTGCTGTATATATTCTGTCTGCAATGATAGTATCATTATATCCAAAATCCGGTCTATTTGGGTCATTGTAAGAATATGTTTGGCCATCAATCAATAAAGTAGGATTCAAATTTTTTGTATCAAATTCACTAATGTGGCTGTTTGCTAAATTTCTCATTAGTGTCCATAAACTTAATGGATTGATCTCATAATTTCGTTGAATACGTTGTTCAAATGAAAAACCGAATTCAATTGAGTGTTTATTTTTTGTATCTGAACCTGGTTTCAAAATATCAAATGCACCATCCACCTTTACAGTATATTGGTCATTATCAACGTAACCATATCCATTGTATTGTCTACCTGGATTGAACCAAATATCGTGTGTCAATTGAGATCGCTCTCCATTTATAAGACCTTTGTTAGATTGAATTTGTAATAAATTTTCATAGTACCCGGTTTTATCAAAATCTTTCACTAAGTCATAGTAGCTAGAAGTAAGAGCAGCTCCTAAATCGTTTATATCAGATGGAGTATAGTAAACGCTGTCAGAACGATCACTATTCAATTGCCATCCAGATAAAAATCTAGAAACACCATTTGTATCGACCACTTCTCTTGAATTAGAATATAGATAGGTTGGCGTTCTGAAAACATCAAACTTTCCTATATACCCATAATTGAATAAGTTACTGCCGTGACTTTCATCGCCATAATTTTGTTTGAATTTTTCATAGTCCACTTGAATAGTGTAATACGCATTTTGCACAGCAGAAGATTTTCTATCTGATTTATCTGCTGCTTCAGCTTTTCCTCCTTGCCCAATGTTGTGCGTCATTCTTAAGAAACCCCTATAGGTTTGGTTCACATATTTTGGATTGTTCTCTGCATTCATTAGAGAATATCTTTCAACCCAGAGACGATTTTTTTCATAGTTATAGGTAAAGCCTGCGGTAAAGTCAACTGCTTCTGAAGGCTTAAAGCTCAACTTAGCAACTGCTCTGTATTGGTCATTTGCAACATTTTCTCTAAACTTTTTCAACTCTAAATCTTTTCTTGTCAAAGATTCAGAAGCTAAAATAAATCCTTCACCTGCTGGATTATTGATTAATGGTTTAGCTTTAATACCATCTAGAACATCTTTTTTAACACCCCAAGAACCAAATGGATTTGGATCTGGGTCTCTTTCTCTTTCAAATTCGCCTGAAATAAAGAAACCAAGTATAGTTCTGTTTGATTTTTTATTTGTGTAGATAGGACCAGTAAGATTGGCACTTACAAGATTGTAACCGAAGGCATCCATAAATTCAGAACTAGCCATTTCAAGTCCACCTGTAAATTTATTGGATGGTCCACGAGTTGTGATACTAATAGCCCCTCCAGTAGCATCTCCATATTTTGCTGGTACTCCACCAGTAATAACAGTTAATGAACCAATAGCACTTGCTGGAACATTTACAGCACCTCTAACCCTTACTCCATCAACATAATAAGCAGTTGCATCTGAACGCCCTCCTTTAATACTGATACTGCTACCTTCGTCGGCCATATAAGCACCTGATGTAGATGCAGCAATCGTTTGAATATCTCGAGTAGGAAGTGCAGCAATCTCTTCTTGAGTAACAGTTCCACCACTGGTTGTCTGACCTGCATCGATCAAAGGAACTTTATAGGCAATCACTTGAACTTCTGCCATGACACTTTCCGATGGTTTCAACTGAACATCGATGAAGGTAGACTTTTCTGCGGAAACAACAATACCCGTTCTGATTTGTGCAGTATATCCGACATAAGAAAACTTGACATCGTATTTGCCGGGCGTAAGAGGTTTTAGTGAGTAGTTACCATCAAAATCGGTCTGAGCACCTTTACCAGTTGAAACACCATTTTGCAAAATTGCTACTGTTGCGAAAGGAATACCCTCACCTTTTTCATCCTTTATTTTACCTGAAATATCGCCACTTTGCGCATAAATAGATAGGCTTGCCAACATCGTCAATGCAACCAGTAAATATCTTTTCATAATTGTTTATTTTATAGAATTATTAGCTTATCGTTAATTCTTGTTAAGGACGTCAAAATTACATATTTTAAGGCTACTAGCAAGTTTTTTTTATTCGACTGTGAAACAGTAAATTACGTCCCAAAAACGGAATCTCATGTTCGGTAGAACAAAGTTAAAAATACTTAATTGAATTCACAATAGACTAAACTTAATGTGACAATACTTTTACAAAAGCATAAAATTCCATGAATCAATCATTTTCTCACTTAAGTAGGATGCAAGCTTATATTTCGATTCAAAAGTCCAACCTGCAACATGTGGAGTTAAAATAACATTGTTCATTGCTACCAAGGTTTCAAACATCATTGTTTCGTCTGAAGTGAATGATGCTAAATGCTCGTTTTCCAAAACATCAAAGGCAGCGGCGATGATAGAACCCCTTTGTAAAGCTTCAACGATATCAGAGGTTCGAATCATTTTTCCGCGTGCCGTGTTGATTAAGTAAAATGGTTTCTTAAACTTTTTAATCCAATCCTTATTTACTAGGTATTCTGTCTCATTAGTCAAAGGCAAGTGCAGACTAACAATATCTGCACTTTCAAATATTTCTTGCATGCTCGATTCAATCACAAATTCATCAGAGAAATCAACTTTATATTTATCGTAAGCAAGTACCCGAACACCAAATCCTTTAAGCCTTTTAGCCATTTCCATTCCAGTATTACCATATCCAAGGATAGCAACTGTTTTATCTTTAAGCTCCGTTCCTCGATTTTTTTCTCTCAACCATTTGCCTTCCCTTAGCTCTGCAGAGGCTTGATTGATTAGGTGCATCAATGATAGAAGCATTCCCATGGCATGTTCTGCCACTGCGTCTCTATTGCCTTCTGGTGAATTGTGAAACAATATTTTTTTTTCTTTGGCATAGTCTAAATCAATCACTTCCTTTCCAGATCCAAGCCTACCAACAACTTTGAGATTTGTAGCTTTATCTATCATCGCTTTATCCAATATAATCTTGCTATTAATCACCAACATAGTGTACTGATTGATTAACTCAAACACTTCAGAAACACTGATGGAAGGTTGATAATCTACCTCAAAATGATTAGCCTCAAAATTTTCTATCATCACCTTATGTACGGAATCTGTTATAAGAACTTTTGCTTTCATGAAAGTGGATTAATAAATGTGTTAAAGTGATTGGATAAATCAATCAATTCTGATACGGAAAGCTGTTCTGGTCTCTGATCAAATATCTCCATATCAGGTATCTTATATTCATTAATCATGGACTTCAGACTATTTCTCATTGTTTTTCTTCTTTGGTTGAATGCCATC
The DNA here is from genome assembly GCA_945897725.1 of Chitinophaga pinensis. Lineage (GTDB taxonomy): Bacteria > Bacteroidota > Bacteroidia > Chitinophagales > CAMDFR01 > CAMDFR01. The sequence goes on along the minus strand of CAMDFR010000010.1, from coordinate 54,344 downwards.
TTCACCACCTGGCGAAATACTTGGTGATTGATGATATTTGATGCTTCGTTTTTAAGCTCAAGTTTTATAACACCTGACATTACTTTAGGTGGCGGGGAAAAAACTTCAGGAGAAACGTCGAACAAATATTCAACCTTGTAAAATGCCTGAATTAAAACACTTAATACTCCATAAGATTTATTGCCATGAATCGCTGAAACTCTTTGAGCCATTTCCTTTTGAAACATACCAATGATAAGAGGAATCTGTTCTTTATGCTCTAATGCTTTAAATAAAATCTGAGAGGAAATATTGTATGGGAAATTTCCAATCAAGGCAATCTTACCTTTTATTTGATTGAAGTCAAAACGAAGTATATCATCTTGAAAAACTCTTTCTTTCAAAAGAGGATATTCTGTTTTCAATAGGTCAATAAATCTTGAATCGTATTCTACCAAGTGAAGCGTTTCTGGATAAATTGCATACAATTGTTTGGTAAGAATACCCTTGCCTGGACCCACTTCCACCACGTTTTGGAAAGAATCGATGTTTCTACTGGCTTCGGCTATTCGCTCACAGACGGATTCATCTTTTAGAAAATGTTGGCCTAAAGACTTGTTGGCACCTAAAAAATCTTTAGTTCTTAAATTTTTTGAATTGAAAGTTCTCATATATGAATACAAACTTACAATAACTAACAAAATACTTTAGCTTTGCGTGCTAATTAAATACATCTCATCTAAACAATCAAGGCAATAAATGAAAACATCTTTTATCAGCAAAAGCGGAAATAACCTCGATATGGTGATTATTTGCAACGACAAATCCACCCTACAGAAAACCCCTTTGGATGATTTAGAATCCAAACAAGTAAAATCCGATTGGTCAAAAAAAATTAAATTTTCAATTCTAACGAGAGGCAATAAGAAGCTTTTGGTCTATAAGCTCGATGTAGCAAAATCAATTGATCAAGGAAGTGAGATGGCTCGTCGTATTGCATGTGGATGTAACAAAGAATTGAATAGATATAAAATTTCAAAAGCAGAAATATTTTTCGATATTGATAATAGCTCAGAAAAGCTAGCATTTGTTGAAGGTTTAATGCTATCTAATTACCAATTCTTAAAATATTTTTCGGAGGCTGCCGACAGGAAAAATAGTCTAGTTGAAATCGTTTTACATAATAATCAACTTACAAAAAATGAGATAACAGAACTCGAGCACATTGTATCTGGTGTATTTACTGCCAGGACATTGGTGAACGAACCTCTTTCCTATTTAACAGCCTTGCAACTTTCTAAGGACATTGAAGTATTATCTAAAAAGGTAGGATTCCGTTTTCAATATTTTGACAAGAAAAAGATAACTGCTCTTAAAATGGGTGGCTTGTTGTCGGTAAACAAAGGAAGTATTGATCCTCCCACATTCAATATACTAGAATACAAACCCGCAAAGGCAAAAAACAAACAACCGATTGTTTTAGTGGGCAAAGGAGTGGTATATGATACAGGAGGCTTAAGCTTGAAGCCTACGCCCAACAGTATGGATCTTATGAAAAGTGATATGGCAGGGGCCGCAGCAGTAGTTGGAACTTTTGAAGCCATTGTCAAGAATCAACTTCCTATTCATGTGATAGGCCTCATTCCTGCAACTGATAACAGACCAGGAGAAAATGCTTATGTCCCTGGTGACGTCATTAAAATGCATAATGGTATGACTGTTGAGATGCTGAATTCAGATGCAGAAGGTAGAATGATCTTGGCAGATGCCTTAAGCTACGCACAACAATACAAACCAAGTTTGGTGATAGATCTAGCTACCTTGACTGGTGCTGCTGTTGCTGCCATTGGAAAGGAAGGGATTGTTGCTATGGGAACTGCAAAAGATAATCAGATGAATCAGTTAAAGACAGCTGGAAGCAAGGTACATGAGAGAATTGCAGAGATGCCCTATTATGACGAATATGATAGCTATATCAAGTCTGATATTGCTGACATGAAAAATATTGGTGGCCCAACGGCCGGATGTATCACAGCAGGAAAATTTCTAGAGCGATATACCAAATATGATTGGATCCATTTAGACATCGCTGGAACAGCGTTTCTCACTTCAGAAGATACCTATAAGGGTAAGAATGGAACAGGAGTGGGTGTGAGATTACTATATGATTTTTTAAAGAACTATAAATAGCCAAGACAAACGAAACATGGAAAACATGAATAAACCACTTATAGGAATTAGTATTGGCGATATCAATGGCATTGGTCCAGAAATCATACTAAAAGCATTACAAGACAAAAAATTTGCTAAGTATTGCGACTTTATTATTTATGGATCGACTAAGGTGCTATCTTATTATAAAAAAGCCTTAGAAATAGAGCACTTCGACTATACTAATATCACAGCATTTGAACAGTCAAACGGAAAGCATATTAGTGTCGTTAATTTCTCTAATGAAGAAGTCAATATTGAGCCAGGCAATGCCACTTCAATAGCAGGAGAAATTGCCTTACAATGCATAGACCTTTCACTGTCTGACTTAAAAGAAGGAAGAATTGATGCATTGGTTACCGCCCCTATAAACAAAAGTACCATCAAGGTTCCAACAAAAGATTTCAGAGGCCATACAGATTATATTCGACAATATTTTGGAGTGAATGACTCTTTGATGTTGATGGTTGAAGACAGCTTTAAAGTTGCTTTAGCAACTGGACATGTTCCGATACGTGATTTGCATAAGTTTATTGATACAAAAAGTATTGTAAGTAAGCTAGAAATTTTAAATAAAACATTAAAGGAAGACTTTTTAATCAATAGACCTAAAATTGCAGTTTTAGGATTAAATCCGCATGCTGGTGATAACAATCTTATTGGAAAGGAAGAAAGTGAGATTATCAATCCAGCGATTTCAATTGTGAAGGACAAAGGAATCTTAGCTTTTGGATCATACCCTGCTGATGGTTTTTTTGGGGCAGGTCAATTTCAAAAATTTGATGCTGTTTTAGCAATGTATCACGATCAAGGCTTAATACCATTCAAATCTTTTGCTTTTAGTAATGGCGTGAATTACACCGCTGGAATGCCGGTGATTCGTACCTCCCCCGACCACGGCACTGCATTTGATATTGCAGGTAAAAATCTAGCTAACCCAGGTTCGATGGAGGCTGCTATTTTTACAGCTTTAGATGTGGTAAGGAACCGAAAATCATACAAAGAGATGACTATCAACCCTTTGCCGAGAAGCTCAGTAGGTTATGAGCAAAACAACTAGGAAATATTTTCATCATTATAGTAGTTATTAGATATTTTTTCTTAATTTTGCATCCCTTTAATAAAGTGGAGAGATAACGTGAAAAATTTAAATGAGTTTAGGATACCCTATATAGGGCTCAAAAATGGTTTACACACTTTTCTTTACAGTATAGGAAATTCGTTCTTTACTTTTTTTGAAAATTCGCCTGTCACGGAAGGTAAGTTAAGCGTAGATGTAACACTTGACAAAAGAGATACGCTCTATTTATTAACTTTTACCATCAATGGAACAGTGATTGTTGAATGCGATCGTTGTGGCAATAATTTGAACTTAGCCATTCGTACATCAAATGTTTTGTATGTTAAGTTTGAAGATGACAATGCCCTTAATGATGAAGATGCGGATGTTTTGTACATTAGTAGAACAGAATCTCATTTAGATGTTGCTCAATTGATTTATGAATACATCGTATTAGCGATTCCAATTCAGAAGATACATCCAGATGACAAAGATGGGAAATCGACTTGCGACGAAAAAGTATTAGCGATATTGAATAAGAAAGAAGATGAAAACAAAGGTCCAGATGATAGATGGGCAGCACTAAATAAATTAAAAAATTAAATACAACATTAAATAATAAATCATGGCACATCCAAAGCGAAAAATTTCGAAAACGAGAAGAGATAAAAGAAGAACTCATGATTCATTGACGCCAATGAATTTAACAACTTGTTCTGTAACAGGTGAAATACACCGTAGCCATAGAGCATACGAATCAGATGGTAATATCTACTATAATGGTAAGTTATTTTCTGAAGGTAAAAAAGCGTAACGAGAAGAGTTAGATTAAGTTTTTCTCTTAATTAAACTTTTACATATCATAAAACTCAGTTAATTTGTGTAAGCAAATTAACTGAGTTTTTTTATGGTTAAAAATTGTTTAAATATACATTGTCTGCAATAATACAAACATATGTTTGTATTATTGCAGATACTAAACTGCTTCATGAGAACTTTTTATTCTATTGGTTTTTTCCTATTATTTTTATTTTCATTAAGTCTTGACACCATCGTTCATGTTTCGAAGCTCATAAGCCAAGAAGAGTTTGCATTATATGTAGAGATTAATGAGAATGAAAAGAAGGCTGAAGATATAGAAAATGAGAAGCATGAGTGCGATACTGAATTCTATTGTTTTCATCCATCAATGATAGTTAATCATTGTTTATTTCAAACGGAATTATTATCATTTGATTTCAGACAAGATGTTCTTTTCCTTTCACACGACTTCATTCAAGAGGTATATTCACCTCCTGAGTTTCTCTAATTATTTCTCATCCAGAAGACCTTGTCTTCTATTCCATTTTATTTAGATACTTAACCAAAGTAAATACTTTTAATTTCTTTGAATATGTATAAACTGACACAAGTATCTTTGATAAAATAGAATGTTTAAAAATTGAATTTCCTTCATTATTATTTAGAATAAATTTATGGACACACAACAAAAAATGTCTTCAGGGCTAAGTTTTCAATATTTAAAAAATGATCTACCAGCAGGCTTGGTTGTTTTTCTTGTGGCCCTTCCTCTATGCTTAGGAATTGCTTTAGCCTCAGGTGCTCCTTTATTTGCTGGCATCATTGCTGGCGTTATTGGAGGCACGGTCGTTGCATTTGCTAGTGGTTCATCACTCAGTGTTAGTGGACCCGCAGCAGGTCTAACAGTGATTGTTCTAAATGCAATTACCACACTTGGAAGTTATGAAATCTTTTTGTTAGCGGTTGTTATAGCTGGACTTTTACAAATAGTTTTAGGTTTTCTCAAAGCAGGACTTATTGCACATTATTTCCCTTCAAGTGTTATTAAAGGAATGCTTGCCGCCATTGGAATTATTTTGATTCGCAAACAGATAGGTTCTGCCCTAGGATTAGAATCAATTACCGAAAACACGTTAACAAATGAAGCCACTGGAATCTCAGCCACTTTTTCACAACTTTTTGAATGGATAGAATTTGTTCATCCTGGAGCTGTCATCATTGCTGTCCTTTCACTTTTTGTTTTAATTATTTGGGAACGCCCGTTTTTGAAGAAATATGCTTTTTTCAAATTCGTTCCAAGTGCATTAGTAGTCGTTATTTTAGGTGTCATCATGAATGAATTATTCAAAAATTTTAATCCAGGATTTGTCCTTGAAACCAACAAACTAGTACAGCTACCAATAGCAACATCTACCGCTGGTTTTTTTCAATTATTTACACTTCCTGATTTTAGTGCAATAGTAAATTATCAAGTATATGTGGTGGCTGTAACCATCGCCATCATAGCAAGTTTGGAAACACTGCTAAGTGTAGAAGCTGCGGACAAACTAGATCCATACAAACGTAATACACCAACAAATAGAGAACTGAAAGCACAAGGAATTGGAAATTTAGTATCTGGTATGATAGGTGGCTTGCCACTGACAGCTGTTATTGTGAGATCCTCAGCCAATATCAATTCTGGCGGTAGAACAAAATTATCAGCCATTGTCCATGGAGTATTACTTTTTGTAAGTGTTGTATCCATAGCATCCCTTTTAAATCTAATTCCATTAGCATGTTTGGCTGCTGTGCTTTTAGTGATTGGATACAAGTTGGCAAAAGTTTCATTATTCAAATCGATGTATAAATTGGGATGGGAACAATTTATTCCGTTTATTATTACCATTGTTGCAATACAATTTTCCGATTTATTAAAAGGAATAGCTGTGGGAATGGTCGTTGCCATTTTTTTCATTCTTAGAAATAATTACAAACTTTCTCACCACTACAAGAAAGAAACTAACGATGAGGGAGAAAAAATTACTATCACTTTAGCAGAGGACGTTTCCTTCTTAAATAAGGGAGGCATTGCCTTAACACTTCGGGAACTTCCAGACAATTCCACTGTGATTATTGATGGAAGAAATGCAGAAAACATAGACATGGATGTGCTTGAAATTATTCATGATTTTAAAGAGACAGCCTCACTTAAAAATATTAAACTTGAATTCATAGAAATCCCTGCTTTTATTGGAACAGCAGGACATTAAATAAATAAACAAAATGGAAAAATCATATCAAATATTATTAAAAAACAATGAAAACTGGGTTCGAGAGCAAAATGAAAAAAATCCTTCTTTCTTTGAACAATTATCAGAAGGACAAAACCCAGAATACCTATGGATAGGCTGTTCAGACAGTCGAGTACCAGCAAATCAAATTACTGGAACTATGCCAGGACAGATTTTTGTACACAGAAACATTGCCAACATGGTAGTACATAGCGATATGAACATGCTTAGTGTTCTATCCTATGCGGTAGAAGTTTTAAAAGTAAAACATATTATTGTATGTGGTCACTATGGATGTGGCGGTGTCTTGGCAGCAATGGGTAGCAAACAATTTGGCCTCATAGACAACTGGCTTAGACATATTAAGGATGTATACAGATACCATCACAAGGAGCTAGATGCTATTAGCTCAGAGGAAGAAAGAGGTAGAAGATTTGTAGAAGTAAATGTGATGGAACAAGTACACGATTTAGGTAAAACATCTATCGTACAGAATGCTTGGCTGAAGAATCAGCCACTTCATATTCATGGTTGGGTATATGATTTAAAGGATGGCGTTTTAAAGGATTTAAATGTTTCGTTCACATGCACGAAAGATTTACATTCGGTATACCACTTGGATCAATAAGGGCACGATTCAAACCAAAAACTAACAATTTGATCTAATAAGTGTTCCCAAAAAATGAGAATAAAACATTAATGCAAAACAAATCCACCAATAGTTTAACAAAAGGAGTTGATACGTTTAACGAAGCAGATTTGATAGCATCACTAAAACATTTTTTACCGACACAAACACCTTTAAAGGACTTCATTCATCATAATTCTCTGCACGCATTTCAGGAGATGAAATTTTACGATGCAATTTTTAAAGCCTCAAAGATATTCGGCTTTGAGGCTACTTTGCCTTTAAATGATTTCAGAAAATTATACGAACTAGGTAGAATAGATCCGACGGTTTTAGATAAAATCATCATGGACAGAAAAGGTACTGATGGTATTATCAAATGGAAAGAAAAGGTCTTAAAATATCCTTATGATGAACATAATGAGCAAAGAATTGGAAAGCTAAGAGCTCATTGGAAGAAGTTATTTCAAATAGATCTTGATAATTTAGTTCAACCACTTCTATTCCGACTGCTAAGTAATTATTTAGACCAAGGAATCTCAATATGGGAATTCCCAATTGGAAACATAGGTTTTTTAGAATCCATTCAACAGTTAGAACAAAATAGCTACAGCAGTTTATTCAAGAAACAAAGAGCTAGACAACTACTTTTTAAGAAAGGTCTTTCAATATCTGAACTATTACAAATTGTTGTTGGCAAAGAAACTTATTATAATCAATACATTTTTGATCAACAATTTGCGCACAAGGGATGGAGTGGAATGGTTTCCGCAGTTGAATCTCAACCCCATACCTTATTAAGTCCTCGTAAAATTAATCTACAAGATTTAATCATACTTGAATTACTTTTTGAAATTGATAATTTGGATACTGAATTAGGTCCAAACTGGACGGCACTGTCTAACCATGTTTCAGAAGCACCAATTGAGTTGTTTGCTGATGTATCAAATGAAGAACTATTTGATGTTTTAAAAATATGGCAGGATGCATTTGAGTGGAGTTATTATGATGAAATATTAGCGGGTTTACAAAAATTGAATCAACATAAAAAGCTTTTCCCTAGCACTCATTCAATAAAAGAACAGAATAGTTTTCAAGCATTATTTTGTATTGATGAAAGAGAATGCAGTCTGCGAACACATCTTGAAAATTTGAATAAAAAGGTTGAAACATTTGGCTGTCCTGGATTCTTCGGCGTAGAGTTTTACTTCCAAGCCGAACATGCCAAATTTTATGATAAACTTTGTCCAGCGCCAGTAACGCCTAAGTACTTAATCAAAGAATATGATGTTTCAGAGAAAAGAAAACATGATTTGTTCTATACTGATAAGACGCATCAGTTTATTACTGGTTTTTTAAGTGCGCTAACTTTTGGATTTTGGGCTGGACTAAGACTCATTCAAAACTTGTTTAAACCTAGAATGAGTCCAGCTATTTCTAATGCCTTTGCTCATATGAACGAACAAGGGAAACTTACAATTGAGAATAAAAACACTTCAGATAGGGAGAATGGATTACAAATTGGATTTACGATTGAGGAGATGGCATCACGAGTAGAAGGTGTTTTGAATGGCATCGGACTAACAAAAATATTTTCGCCCATAGTTTACGTTGTTGCGCATGGAAGCAGTAGTGCCAATAATCCTCACCATGGAGCTCACGATTGCGGAGCCTGCAGCGGAAGACCTGGCTCTGTAAATAGCAGAGTTTTTTCTGCCATGGCCAATCATGTTGAAGTGCGAAAAAAATTACAAAAAAAAGGAATAGATATTCCTGACACGACCCAATTTATTGGAGCTTTACATGATACTGCAGCCGATGAGATCGAATACTATGACACTGAAATTCTTCAAACAATAAATGCAAAAAACCATCTCCTTCATGTACAGACTTTTGAAAACGCCCTAGACCTAAATGCTAAAGAACGCTCCAGGCGCTTTGCCTCCATAGATACCAAAATGGATATTAAAAAAATAAGAAAAGCCATCAAGGAACGATCTGTATCATTGTTTGAACCACGACCTGAATTAGGACATGGTACCAATACGCTTTGTATTGTTGGCAATAGAGAAATAACCAAAGGCATTTTCCTAGATAGAAGAGCCTTTTTAAATTCATATGATTTTAGATCAGACAAAGAGGGTAATTATTTAACAGATGTTATGCGTCCTCTTGGACCAGTATGCGGTGGAATCAATTTAGAATATTACTTTTCGAGAGTGGATAACTATAAACTTGGAGCTGGTACTAAATTACCTCATAATGTTGTAGGTCTCATTGGGGTGGCTAATAGCAGTGATGGGGATTTACGCACTGGATTACCTTGGCAAATGATTGAAGTACACGACCCATTGCGATTACTCATAATTGTTGAACATTTTCCTGAGATAATTCTAAAAAGCATTCAGTCTTCACCAGAAATGTATCAATGGTATGAGAACGAATGGGTGCATCTTGTTTCTATACATCCAGAGACTAATGAACTTTCCTATTTTAAAAATGGCGGCTTTATTCCTTATCAAACAAGGGCAAAAGAAATCCATTTTTATAAAGATGTGCATACTTTACTTGAAGAGGCAAAGGAGATGGAAAGCAATCATATTACACACGCTACTCAAGAAAACCTACCCGTATATCTTTATAACTAACCTTATTCATGGAGTCACTTATTCAAATTTTTATTTTTATTCCGCTTTTAGGATTTATAGTTAGTCTCTTTTTTTCAAATAAACAAGAGAAGTTGATTGCCGCAACCGCCTATACTATTGTGGGAATTCAATTCATAACTATTGTTTTATATACCGCATACTGGTTGATTCAACATACACCGACACTCAACTTAAAGCATTTTGTTTTCTACAAAGAGGGAAATATAGAAATATTCTTAGACTACTACTTTGATAAATCGACAGCAGTTTTTTCTATACTTGGAGCATTTATAACTTTTTTAGTGCTTGTGTTCAGTAAGTACTATTTGCATAGGGATGAAGGTTACAAACGATTTTTCAACACAGTATTGCTCTTCTATTTTGCATATAATCTGACTGTTTTTTCAGGAAACTTCGAAACACTTTTTATTGGTTGGGAATTTCTAGGTATCACCTCATTTCTATTGGTTGCTTTTTATAGAGATCGATACTTACCTGTGAAAAATGCTCTCAAAACTATTTCTCTGTATCGTTTGGGGGACATCTGTTTAATACTAGCCTTATGGACTAGCCATCATATTTGGCACAAGAATATCACTTTTATTCAACTAGATGATGTACAAATTGTGGTCGCACATATACATGAAAATTTCTATTCTGTATTATTTTTACTTTCGATGATTCTCATTGCTGCATCTATAAAATCAGCACAATTTCCATTCTCATCATGGTTGCCAAGAGCTATGGAAGGACCAACCACCTCAAGCGCTGTTTTCTACGGCTCTCTATCTGTTCATTTAGGTGTATTCTTACTATTAAGAACATTCCATTATTGGGAATCTATACTAATCATCAAAATACTAGTGATTTTGATTGGAATCTTAACTGCCATTATTGCTAGCCTCATTGCTAGGGTTCAATCCACTGTTAAAACACAAATAGCCTATGCTGCCATAGCACAAATTGGATTGATGTTCATTGAAGTGGCCATGGGTTGGCATACTTTATTACTATTTCATCTTTGTGGCAATGCTTTACTAAGAACGTATCAATTACTGGTATCACCTTCGGTACTTGGTTATATGATACATGATCAATTTTTTAATTATAGCCCTAAGGTTTACCAAACAAGCAACACCTTCTTAAATAAACTGAGTAATAGTATTTACACATTAAGTATTAAAGAATGGAACCTGGATGGTTTTTTAAAGAAAACCTTTTGGAATCCCTTTAAAATGATTGGAAGATCTCTGCATATTATTTCTTCATTTTATGGAATTCTATCACTTGTTATCATCTTCACTATCGGGCTTTGCTTCTTTGTTTTAGATAGACACATGCCTTTGATTTTGGATAAATACTTGCATTTGCTCTATGCTTTTTTAGGAATGATCATTATTTTAATTGCCTTTGCAGAAAAGAAAAATCCAATTTATGCGTGGCTGCTTATTATTCTTAGTCAAGCATACATCGTGTTATCTATTGCATTATTAAATGACCAATATGAATATTTGGAAATACTTATTTATGTCGCGAGTTTAGTGATCGCGGCTACCCTTGGAATATTGATTTTATTAAAGTTAAAAAAGGCAGAAAATAAGCTTGACTTAAATGACTTTTATGGATATGCTTATGATCATCCCAAACTAGCATTTTGGTTTCTTTTATCAAGCTTGGCATTTGTAGGATTACCTTTTACACCTTCCTTTATTGGTGTTGATTTAATGTTTAGTCACATCGATCACAACGAGTACCTTTTGACTTTTTTTACAGCCATCAGTTTCTTAGTACTTGAACTAACTGTGCTCAGAATCTATGCAAGATTATTTTTGGGACCGAACAAAAAACAAACACATCCCATTGCTTATCGATCTTCTTAATCAAAGGATATTCTTGCTAGAATTATAATAAAACAATTAGGTACTTAAATACTCCCAAGCGGATTGATAATATCCCTTAGACTCAACATAGTTTACAAGATCCTCGAATAATTTGAATGTTACTAAGGTCCCACTATCGCCAACTATCACCAATTTCTTTTGCGCTCTTGTCATGGCAACGTTTAGTCGACGTTGGTCTTTTAAAAATCCTAATTCAGAACGTTCGTTAGAACGGACCAACGAAATATAGATTAACTCTTTTTCTTGTCCCTGAAATCCATCAATAGAATTCACTTCAATATCTAGATGTTTTAATCTTGAATCGTCATTGATTTGCTGCTGTATAAATCTCACTTGTTCAGCATAAGGACTAATGATACCAATACTTACATTGGCATAGTCATCAATATGCATCAATAAATGATTTAAAATAATGCTGTATTCACCGGGATTAGACAAACTCTTATTTTCGCTATTTGATACTTCTTCAAATCCACAACCTGCCGTATCAATGAAACATAAGGGTGTGGAGTCATTCAGCAGATGATGGTTCGCAACAGAAATATCTGAAAGCAATTGATCATTATAAAATTCCTTATTAGAAAAGCCCAATATTTTATCATTCATTCTATATTGTACTTTCAATAAGGAGGCATGAGGAATTACATCTTTCATTCTATCTAGCAAAGTGATATCCATGCCCAAAGCCTTGGCCTCTGTACTTTTGATGGTCGGTGGTAATTGCATATGATCGCCTGCTAAAATGACTCTATCTGCTTTTAATATAGCGTTCCAACATTCAGCTTCTGCACATTGTGAGGCTTCATCTATGAATACCGTTTTAAATTTTATAGACTTTAGAGTGTGTTGACTCACTCCAATCAATGTAGCAGCAATAATTTGCGTCGAATGCAAAATTTCTTCAGTTAACCTTTCTTCCAACTCAAAGGCCCATTTCTTTAACTCACGGGCTTCCTGCTTAAATATTTTTCTTTCATTTCTTTCTTCAGGCCCAAAGCTTCGCTTAAATGCATTCGCACTTCTATCAGCTTCTTGTGCCAAAATTCTTACCTTCTTTATCTGCTGCCATTCTGCATGATCACGCAATTTTTGATCTAGGGTAAGATGCATGATATCATCATCAATTCTTGAAACATTTCCAATTCGCAACACACTCAACCCCTTCTTTGATAATCTTTCTGCAAGAATATCTACGGCGGTATTACTTGGTGCACAAACCAAAATTTGTTTTTCTTGTTTTAATAATGTCTCCGCTAAGGCAACTAGAGTGGTGGTTTTACCTGTTCCTGGTGGACCATGTATAATACCCATAGATGGCGCAGCTAGTGCTGACTTGATCGCATTTCTCTGCGATTCATTGATGTCTGTTCGATAATCTAAATGATGATCTGTCCAGCGCGTATCAAGCGCTTCGGCAGACATTAACTGAGTATTTACTGCTTCACGAAGTATAACATGAGGTTCGTAATTGGTTTTGATAATATCATTCAAGGCATATTGCATCACCCTATATGGTCTATCATCATATATCAACTCTATACCTGATAAACCTTTTTCAAATTGATCGCAATCATTGAATTTATCGGCATCTACCAATAGTCTTATCTTATCTCTTCTTACAGAAAGGATGCTGGCTTTCAAATCTTTTCTTGCATCTTGGACATTAAAAAAAGTAGCAGCAACGCCTTCTTTAAATTGATGACTCGTATCTAAGTGTTTTAGCTTTTTAATTTCAACCTCTATGAAATCTCCGTTCCCGTAGCTTTTCCGACTAATCTCAACAGGATACCACAACACGCCTAAATCAATCTTTTGCTTGTTCGATTTATTGTCGTTGATGTTTTTGAAATAAGCCAATTCATTTGATCGCTCGGCTTCTAAGGCTTTGAGAAGGGTTAAATATCTTGGATGTGGAGTGCTCATTCTGAAAAGAAATTAATAAAAAAGATAGGTATATACTCCTAATTCCTTCTTGGTGGTCTCGATTTATTGAATGACTTTTTCGGTGGTGGTGATTTAGGATTGTAGATTGGACCTTCTCCTAAAAATTTGGGTAAAGGAATTTTTTCCACCTCCTTGCCGATTAAGGCTTCTATTTTTTGGAACTTCTGTTGATCTATATCATTAATAAAGGTATATGCAACACCCTTAGAGCTCGCTCTAGCTGTACGTCCTATTCGATGTATATAATCCTCTGCATCATTTGGGACATCATAATTAATCACTAAGCCAATATCTTCTATATCTATACCACGCGATAAAATATCTGTGGCAACCAATATTTGTGTTTGCTTATTTCTAAAACTTCGCAGCACCTCTTCTCTTTCTTTTTGTTCCAATTCTGAATGAATGGCTTTTGCATTCAATCCAATGCGGTATAAATCACGATGCAAGTCTTTTACTTTTTGTTTGGTAGAGGCAAAAACCAAAACAGAAGAATATTCTTTTTCATGAAGAATAGCTTTGATCAACTTATTTTTTTGTGCGTCATATGCCATATAAGCACCTTGGGTCACCCCTTCTGCTGGTTTAGACACGGCAATATTGATCTGCTCTGGGTCTACCATTAATTTCTGTGCCAGCTTTCTAATAGATGGTGGCATGGTAGCGGAAAACAAAAGCGTTTGTCTTTTAGTGGGAAGATAGGTGGTTATTTTGGCGATGTCATCTACAAATCCCATATCTAGCATCTTATCCGCCTCATCCAAAATAAGGTGTTCGATCTGATCGAATTTTACATAGCCCATATTTAAGTGCGACATCAATCTACCTGGTGTGGCAACAATGATATTTACACCTTGGGTCAATGCTTTTTTTTCTGTTTCAAAAACAGCGCCATCACCACCACCATAGATGGCTTGTGAGGTTGCTCCAGTGAAATAGGCGAAGCCTTGTATGGCTTGGTCAATCTGTAAAGCGAGTTCTCTTGTAGGAACGATGATGAGGGTATTGGTGCTTTGAATATTTTTAATGGCCAGTCGATTCAACACTGGCAAGAGAAATGCGGCTGTTTTTCCTGTTCCTGTTTGTGCCACAGCAATCAAATCTCGCTGAGAAGAAATAATTGGGATGGCTAGTTCTTGAATGGGCGAAGGTGTCTTGAATTGCATCGCATCTAAGCCGTCTTGCAAACTAGAGTCAAAATTAAAATCAGAAAAGTTCAAATATCATTTTTTTAGTAGGTACAAAGTTAAGCTATTTTTAGGCTATCAAGTCGACTTCTGAACATATTGACTTATCTAGCTGAAACCTACCTCTAAGCTATCTGAAAAGAGACTAGCCAAAGGAAGGAGAAAGCAACCGTTCCAATACCTGTGTTCAATACTAAAGCGCAGCAGTGGGTGGAGTAAGTACCCCCGATAAGTCATCGGGGTACTGCGGAACACACGGTGACATGGCACTTTGCATCTTTGCCATGGCAGCTGCCCTAAAACATTAAAAACAAAAGAGATTAAAAAGTATGTACGATCAATCCGCTTCGCAATTTAGGCTCAAACCAAGTCGTTTTGGGAGGCATCACATTACCACTATCGGCGATATCTATCAGCTGTTGAATTGTTACTGGATATAATGCAAGAGCGATTTTCATTTCGCCTGAATCCACTCTTTTCACCAATTCGCCAAGGCCACGAATACCGCCAACAAAATCGATACGTTTATCGGTTCGTTGATCATGCACGCCTAAAACAGGAGAGAGTAAATTCTCTGAAAGTATTGTTATATCTAGTACTCCAATAGGATCATCGTCGTTATAGGTGCCTGACTTTGCAATCATTTTATACCAATTTTCTTGATAATAAAAACTAAATTCATGCAATGAAGATGGCTTACAAATGGAACTGCCGACCTTTTCAATATCAAATTTTTCAGATGCTTTGGCAAGAAATTCATCAAAACTAAGTCCGTTCAAATCCTTTACCACTCTATTATAGTCGATGATGGACAATTGTGATGCTGGAAACAAAACGCTCAAAAAATAATTATACTCTTCACTACCCGTATGATTCGGATTCGCTTCTTTGCGACGTTGACCAACTTTAGCAGAGGAAGCAGCGCGATGATGTCCATCTGCGATATAGGTATAAGGGACTTTTTCTTTGAATAAATGTTCTAGTGCTTGCACATATTCTTGGTTATCGATCACCCATATCGTGTGTTGCACCTCATCATCGGCTACGAAATCGTAGACTGGTGTCTTTTTGATCTCCTGCGCTATAATGGCATCAATCTCTGCAACGTCCTGATAGCATGTAAAAACGGGGCCCACATGCGCACTCAATGTATCCATATGTTTGATGCGATCGTTCTCTTTATCAGGTCTTGTAAATTCGTGCTTTTTAATAATATCATTGAAATAATCTTCGATGCTTGCACAAACAACCAGACCGTATTGCTCATGGGCAGCCATTCTTTGTTTGTAGATATATAGACAATTGACAGCATCTTGTTGCAACCAACCTTCGCTAATGAAAGTATTTAGATTTTCTTTTGCGGTGACATAGACCTTTTCGTCGTAAAGATTGATAGCAGGATCTAAATCTACTTCAGGTTTATTGATGCGATAAAAAGAATATAAATTATTTCCTTTTTCAACACGTGCCTCCTCGCTATTCAATACGTCGTAAGGCTTTGCAGCGATTAATTTTTCTAATCCTACTTTTGGCCTATAGCCTTTAAATGCTTTGATAATTGCCATCTTTCTCTCTTAATTGAGTAGCAAATTTCGGAATAAAAAGGGATATCACCAAACTAGTTATATACCAAGAGGTCGCAGACCCAGGATAGGTATTGAAAACTATTTCGCTATTGAAACACTAGTGCAGATGGGGAAATGATCGCTGTAACCACCGACATACTTAGATCCCACATAAAACTTATTGGGTGCTTGAATACCTTCTTTATTGGTGTAAATCATAAAATCACGATAAAAAACTTCTGCTTTTTTATTCATGATATCGGTCTTTTTTCCGTCCAACAATGCTTTGCTCACCATCATTTGATCGAGAAAGCCCCATTCTTTATTGTAAAAATGAGAACCTTGAATCGCTCCTGTAGCAGGCTTTTGAATGATATTGTACAATTTTGAACTTGGGTTCATTTCGCTCACGGGAGTGGCACCCAAGGTATTTAAAATACTTTTGTCTGTTGGATAATCATTAAAATCACCCATCATCAATATGTTCGCATTCGGATTGGCGCTTAATAATTTATCGGTTGCTACTTTCAAGATGCTTGCTGCTGCTATTCTTCGTGGTTCCGACTCCACTTGACCTTCTCTTCTACTAGGCCAATGATTCACAAATACATCAATGATTTCGCCATTTTTTAATGTCCCTTTTGCATGCAAAATATCTCTGGTTTTGAAGTCCGCATCATCCGCTATTTTCACAGTGATAAATTCCTGTGAGATGAGCGTAAACAAATCTTTATTGTATAGCAAACCAACATCAATACCCCTTGCATCAGGCGATTCTTGGTGTACAATACCTAAGTTATAATTATGCAAAGAAGTTGTTTTCACTAAATCTTCTAAGACTTTTTTATTTTCAATTTCACTCAAACCAATAAATAAAGGTTGTTCGGTTTCGAGCATGGAAGTGAGTACTTTAGCGGTATGCTCCAAATGTATTTGATACCTTGCATCATCATATTTGTTGGTGCCATTGGGCGTGAACTCCTCATCTGTTGTTTTAGAATCATCGGCAGGGTCAAAAAGGTTCTCTACATTGTAAAAAATGACTTTGTAAGTAGTGGGCATTTTTTTTGCAAAGGCTGTGGAAGCAATCAAACAAATCAGCAAAAGAATAGATAGATTTTTCATCTTTAAAATAAATTTCGACAAAGATAAGAGATATGCAAAGTTTCAGTGGAAGATAATAGTAAAGAAGATGTTAAATAATTGGAATGAGGCAGGTAGAAAACCAATTGTTATTTTTTTGGGGGCATATCCCGGCCAAAGACAAGCCGGGTCGGGTGTTTGGCGCTACACGGTAGGCGCTGCCACCCCCTTATGCGGCATTCCGTTTGTTTATAAACTCCATCGTATGATGCCAGATTCTGAACTTTCCTCTCCCTCTAATTGTTAAGTTTGCAGTATAAATAAAATTTTATTTTGGAGATACAATCTTTTATTCCGAACGATCATCATCCTTTTTTAATGGCTGGTCCATGTAGTGCTGAAACCGAGGCGCAGGTGCAACAAACCGTTGATGAGCTTATTCAATTTGTGCCACAAGTTGATGTGATTCGTGCAGGCATCTGGAAGCCTCGCACCCGTCCTAATGCTTTTGAAGGGGTTGGTGCTATAGGTCTTTCATGGATAAAAGAGGCAGCAAAAAAATACAATAAACTATGTACAGTTGAAGTAGCGAATACAGAACATGTGGAAGCTGCATTAAAGGCTGGTATTGACATCTTATGGATAGGGGCAAGAAGTACAGTAAGTCCATTTATTGTGCAAGAAATTGCAGAAGCCTTGCGGGGCGTAGATATTCCAGTGATGATAAAAAACCCTGTGAATCCAGATTTAGAATTATGGATAGGTGCCTTCGAAAGAATGGAGAAAGTAGGAGTTAAAAAATTAGCAGCCATCCATCGAGGTTTTTCTTCTTATACAAAAACAGAATACAGGAATAAACCTACTTGGGAATTGCCCATAGAGTTGAAACGTAGAATTCCAAACTTGCCGATCATTTGCGATCCTAGCCATATTTGCGGCAGGCGAGACACCTTACAAAAAGTATCTCAAAAGGCCATGGATTTGAACTTTGATGGCTTGATGATTGAGTCTCATTTTCAACCTGATGAAGCATGGAGCGATGCGAAACAACAAATCACACCCGAACAATTAGCCAAGCTCCTCAGCCAAATTATCTATCGAGAAAATATCAATTTAGAGGAAGAAGAACATGCATCCTTAAATGAATTGCGCAGCAAAATCGACAGAATTGATAATTATATCATTCAGCTTTTATCCGAAAGAATGGGCGTTTCAGAAGAAATTGGTGTTTATAAAGCTGCCAATAATCTTAAGATATATCAACCAGAACGTTGGGCCATCATCGTCGACAGATGCCTAAAAATTGGAACGATCAATGGATTGTCGGAAGACTTTTTATTGAGATTAATTCAACAAATTCACAAGGAAAGTATTCGTCACCAAACGATGGTGATGAATAAAGAACAGTAACTAAGATTTCTGAACTTTACTTTTTCTCCAATACCAGTACAATCTTATTAAAGTCTGCTGCAGCATTCACCACATTCTTGAATGCCTCGTATTGTTCTAATGGAAGATTCATCACATTGTAGTATTCGACATTGCTAATCTTTAGAATATTATTCTCATAAGTATAGGTAGATTTGAAAGCTGTCACTTCTTTACCATCTTGCACCACAGCGAAATTCATGTTCAGTTGTTCGAGATTCGATACTTTATAATCGTTTGGAATAAGGATAGAGATATTTCGATAGTATGCATGACAATATTCGAGTTCTAGTGGAAGCTTTCTTGTTCCTTCCTGATACATTTCTACTTGTCTACCAATGCTTTCACCAGCCTTGAACAAATATTGATCTCCTACTTTTTCCGTTAATTTAGAACTCACTATGTCGGCATCAATGACATATGGTTTTTTACCAAGAAAATCGACGCCTTCATTCTCAGTAGTTAGTTTTATTTCATCACTTTCACCCACATAATTTCCTACAATTTCCTTTCTTGTTTTGTCCTTTTCTTCTTGTGGAATAAAATCGAATAAGGGCTGCAAATTATTGGCAGAATAACCCATATAAGTGAGTCGATAGTGATAGGTTGGCGAGCTAATATCCTTAGTCAAATCTACATCGATATTCATCGTATCTACTGAATAAGTATAATCTAAGGCAGGAATCATTTTCTTTTCAGTGATGCCCATCGTTATGCTTCCTAATTCAATGGGTTTGATATAAAGTGCATAATTATTGATCCAGCCGCTTGGTAGCAAAGGATATCGATAAAATATCTCGGTGGGCGCTATATATTTATTTTGATTTGGAAAATAAATTACAAATTCTTGCAAGTGATTGTAGTTTTCAAACTTAGGGTCAAAAGGCTCGTCAAATCGATCATTGGTAACAACTTCTTGATGGCTAATACCAAGATAATTGAATACGGCACAAAATAGTTTAGTCATCTCAAATTTCCCCAAAACCTTCTCCCCTATCAAACTAGGGATATCCGCTTTTTTATTGTCCACCTCATCACTCATAAATTTATTCTTTTTAAGAAAAGCTTCTACACACTTAATTTTTTCTTCTTCAGTATTTGCCGAAGCTAGGTCTGCATTTTTTAAAAAATTCTGAATTGCTTTTTTATCAGACTTTTCAAGTGTTGCATTCAAGCTGTTAAAAATATTTTCTCCCCATTTGCTAAAAGAATAAAGATTCATCTTACCGCTGCTTTTATTACCTGAAATCTTATAAGAGATACGTTGCACACTTGCATTATAATTACTATAATTTTCTTTTGCTAAGGCCTGCACATCCGTAGAATCAACATATTTTCTCTGTTTACCTTCAATACTAGTATCCAATTTAAACTCAGGATAACCAGCATAACTTTTCGTTTCCATCACCAAATTATTTGGATAAATCAAGGAGAAACTACTGTTTAGACTCGTATAAGGAAATTGCATATTATAGGTAACACCAGAGAGATTTGGAATAGTTTTTTTTATAAAAAGTTGTTCCAAAACGGAACCAACAATAAGGCCGCGTACCGCAAAATATCTATACTTCTTTTTGGAGGTTTCGTCTTGTGCCTCTTGAATGTCAGAAGCCCCTAATTCTATAATCGTACCATCCGGTTGAATGACACGTACTTTACTCTCTACAATACTTGACTCATTAGAATAAGGAACACTAATTTTATTATTTCGCTCGATAGCTTCATTGGAGTTCATAAATTTCATGTTGTGAACCACCATTAATTGCACGGCATTCTCCCCAATAAGAGCAATTTCAATAATGCGCTTATCTTGCAATCCAATTTCACTTAACCCTTTATCTGCTTCCTTTGGCTTATATGGTTTAGGAGCAGTAGACCAAGTATAAGATTCGCTCTCAAAATGCTGACTGAATAAAGCGATCAGGATTGTTTGAAATAGAAATAATAAAAAAACTTTTTTCATCAAAGGTTACTTTTTGGTAATAGAAATATTTTCGGAATATTGTTTTTTCAGAAATGCGAATAGGTTATTATAGTCTTCGAACTGACTTTGCTTTAGAAGCAGTGTATTGACCTGAATCTCATACTTCAGTATAATGGTATTGTTGAATACTCTGAATTCAGAAGAAAATGAATAGGAATCATTTTTCAAATTAGAAGGCGGAGCAATATACTTAGCTTTATAGCCTTCGGGAATTTCGAGTACCACGGTATATCTATAAATATCCTTATAGTCGTATTCAATATCTGCCTTTCTAACATTATCAATCTTAGAGCCCATCATAGGTTTTTCTAGAAATAGATTGATGAATTGATCATTCCCTGATTGAATAGAATAATTGTTGAGTAAAAAGGAATACTGAATTCCTAATGCTTTATCCCTATCCGTTTTATTGAACTCTGTAAAGTGGTCGAGATAAAATTTATTATTCCCTTTTTCTAGAAAGGACTTTACTGCTTTTAATTTTTCGTCGCCAGTTAAATCATAATTGATGTCTAAATAATAATTTCTGACATATCCGGTGATGGTTGCCAATCCTTCTCCAACGATGGTATCACGTTTCAATACCAGATAGACAGAATCCTCATATACATTTTTTGATGCGGGTATTTCTGGCACCTTCACAATTTCGAAATGGGTAGAATCAATATGCAGCATGGCTTCCTTTCCTTGAATAAATTCTGTGGGATAGCCAAAAGGCGTATGTTCGCTCGTGGCATCTAAAAAATAAGTGCTATCCTTGGTCTTATAGGTAACGATCATGTGATTGTCGACAGCACCTGTTGGCAACGCTTCATAAGTATAAGGAATATCGCGTGTTCCAATCCATGTGAGATAGGCATTTTGAATCCCCGCATATTGCAACATAGCATGCGTAATACTAGACATATCCTTACAATCTCCATACTTTTTGTCACATACATCAGAAGCTTGTCGTGGAATATAGCCACCATAACCATCTTCGAATGCGATATACTTGATATTCCCTTTTACCCAATAGAAAATAGATTTCAGTCGCTCAATTTCGTCCGACTTACCTGCCACTAATGAGTCTGTTAATGCTTTTAAGGCTGGAGAAATTTCTACATTCAAATCTTTTAGGAAGGCAGCATAATAACGATGCAAATCTTCTACATTTTCTAACATTCGAACCTCTTTACCATCGACAGTATATTTTTTTATAAAAATTTCGATGTGTGGGATAATGCTTCTAAAAGAAGGACTATTGTCAAAAAAAGTTGTCTTTGGCATGGTATCGCAAGTCCAAGTATAGATTGTCTTCGTCTTTTGCTTTTCGATATTCAATTTAATGGGGCAGTTTTCTGTATTAAATTCCTTATAACCAAGCTCTACCGCATTATCCACTTCTACCTGAAAAAAGACATGATCTGTTGGTACATTATATCCAAAAAAATAGCCATTTAGCATTTTAGGATCTAGATAAGTGGTGGTATATTTCAAATATCTTTTAGCACCTACTTGCAATTCTTTGTAATCAAATACCTTTTCATTGATATCGTCATGAAAAATGGACCGATCAAACTTATGCCTGTCCTTCACCTCGCCAATACTTACTTTTTTATATTTATTTCCAGCCGGCACCAAGGTATATGCCTCTAGATTTGATAAGGCAAACAAAGGCGTATACTCTACGGTTTCTTCAGTACTCCTAGTGGCTAGCTCTTTTAAAATCATCAATGCTTCTTCTGTTTGAGCGGTGATTTTCAAAGCCCCGTTCACTATATTAATTTGATACACCTTATTTCTAGTCGAGTATAAATAATATTCATTTGGATAACGCAACTGATTTAACAACAATTCATCCTTTGGCACTTGAGCATAGATTGAAAAAGAAGAGAGCAATATCGTTAGTATAAGAAAATAATTCACCTTAATTTTTTTTGATTGAAATAAGTTCATCATCATAATACATTCTTGTTTCTTTAAGTTTTCCATTGATATCGTATAGCTTAGTTGTTCCATGTAATTCATCTCGCTTGTAATTTGATGTCACCATCAAATTACCATTCTCCCAATAATAATTGCATTCTCCTTCCAAATCACCGTGAATAAAAAATTCTCTTGAATATAACTTTCCATTCGGATAACTTATTGTTCGCTCTCCCTCCAATTTATCATTTTTAACTTTAGATTGATAGACCACTTTACCATCATTTTGATAAACCATATAGGTGCCATTCTCCATACCAAATTCAAGCTCATCTTTAAAAGCTAATGTTCCATTTTTATAATTTGCTTCAATAGTTTGTTTGGCACCAGTCACTCTAAGTGTATCTGTCAAAGTGCCTTGCTTGCTATTTCTTACCCATGCTATTAAATCACCTTTGTCATACATCAGCACTAAGAATAGTTCTCCATTGATGCCAAAGAATTTTTGATTGCCTTGTTCCATATCATCTTTATAATTCATTTCGTACATCTTGGCGCCATTCAAGTAATAGTTGGTATAGATACCATTCAAATCGCCATGGGTATATTGATAGGTCTTGCGCAATGACCCATTGAGTCCATATATTTTTGTGATGCCTTCAAGTTTACCATCTTCGAAATGTTCGATATTGGAAATGCTATCTCTGGTATTTCTCCAGACAAAGGTGCCATTTTTTTGATCATCACTGTACTGACCTTCAAAAGCCTTGACTCCATTTTCGTGTATGACATAAGCGGCACCTTCACAAAGTCTGTCTTTTAACTGGTAGACACTCTCAGTCTTGCTTCCAGGTATGAAGACCGTTTTTTCTGAAGTACCTTTGCCATACACATACCGATAGGTTTCATTTCCAGAAGTATCATATCGTGCATAAAAATCTTCGAATTCGTCCTTATACATATAAATATCTTTCAGCTTTCCTAAAACATCGTAGGTCTCGTACTGTCCTTTTAATGCTCCTTCTTCTTTATAATAACTTAGACTGAGTGTACCATCAATGGCATACTCATACCATTGCCCAACAGCATCCCCAGCTTCCATCCAACCTTCTTTCATAAGCTGACCATTGTCATACCAGTTTTGATACAAACCTTCTTCCTCACCATTTTTATAACTCGATTGCTGCTTTAAAATACCATTAGCATAAAAAGATTGAGAGGGTCCATTCAATACACCGTGATTGTAGATATAGGTTGACACAATGCTCTCAAATCTATTATAAAAAACCCATTTTCCATCTCTTTCATTAGTAACAAATTTCCCTTTAGCATAAATGCTTTTATCGGATCGATGCAACTCAATTTCTACATTGTCTTTCACCTTCACCTCATAATAAATGTTTCCACTTTTATCGAAATATTTTAGATAACTCATTTTACCTCTTTGATAAGTAATTTCACTTTCTAGCCATCCCTCTGTGGTATAGTTTTTAATCGTTCCATTCAAATTTCCTTCTTCATCGTATTTATATTCCGATGCCAACGTTCCATCATCATAATACTCCATGTAGGTCCCAACTATTTCATCATCTAGATACTTCCCTTCCGCTTTCTTTTTACCGTCTTCGTAATATGAATTGTAGGGACCATTGAGCTTGCCATCCTTATACACTTCTCGGCTTTGTATAATAGCATTAGGATGATAATAAGTGGCCATTCCATTTTTAATTCCTTTTGACATTTGAATAACGGTTTGTGTGTCACCGTTTCTATAATATTCAATATAGATACCTTCCATATCATTATTGGTGTAACGACATTCAAATCTGCGTTTACCATTTGGATAATAACGACCAAAAAATCCATTCTTTTTATTATTGGCGTAATCAATACTGTAACTCATATTTCCATTGGGGAAATAAAAGATTGACTTTCCATCTAGACTATCCATTTTGTAATTGCGGACAGACTCCACCACGCCATCTTGATAATAGCTTGTGGTAAGTCCATTCAGTTTATCGTCCATGTATTTGATTTCTGACCTTAAGTTTCCATTCTCATCATAGTATTTCCATAAGCCTTCCATTTTACCCATACTTGCATTCCCAAAGGCAGCCATATAGCCATTTTCGTTATACATTTCGGTTATTCCATCGATTTTATTATCAACCATATTCCCTATGAGATAGAGATTATTTTTGTTATCGTAAACATAAAATGTATTGATCTTGTGACCACCACGTTCGATTTCTCGTTTGCAGAAATTGGGCACAAAATTGATTTCTCCCCATAATTGAAACTTCTTGATTTTTGATTCATTTTTTTTAAGAATTGGAATCACTTTTGGATTGTCTGTCGACAACATGATGAAATAGCTAAAGCCTTCAAAATTATTAGAAGCATAGATACCCTTAAAAAATGGCAAATAATTTCGTTCATAAAAACCTGAAGTACCTGTATGCTTTTCCAACTGGGACAATAAAAGATGTGCTTGTTTGATAACGGGATAAATGAGGGCAGAAGTTGCCTTGTATTTAGGATTCAAAGCTACCTGAGCTCTCAGCAATGCCTCTATTTCGCTAAAGTCATCTCCTTGTGCTGAGAATGTAATTTTACTGTCTTTCTCTTCATATTTTTTTGACACCAACTGATCCATAAATCCAAGCACTTCCAATGACTTTTTTGCTTTAGGTTTTAATAAAAGACAAGTCATAAAAGAAAACATTGCTTCTGTTATCTTACCCTCTTCGCTGGCTATGATACCAAGTTGAAGATGCGAACTATAATGATAAGGGTTGTTTAAAATAGCCTGCTCAAAGCATTTAAGTGCTTCTTGACTATTCTTTTGTTTCTTCAAAACAATGCCCTTATTAAAAGGAAGTAAATAGTTGAGTGGATACTTTTTGATGCCTTCATTAAAAACTTCCAAAGCCTCTTCATCTCTATTTAATTCATCTAAAGCATTGCCATATATCACGTATAGGTTGGCTAAATCCGTCATATTTTTTTGCTTCAGTATAGGTTCACAAACGATCAAGCATTGGTCATACTTTTTCAATTCGTATAAGCTATTGGCTTTTTCTATTTGCGCAGTATAGTAGTAATCATCATTCTTGTTTACTGAATCATATCTAAGAATGGCCTCTTCGAAGTGCTCATGATCATGAAGCTTAATACCTTCACTTATCGCCTTTTGAGCATCCACTGGAGCCGATACTTTATTTGTTTGAGCCCACAAAAAGGATGAAATCGAAAACAAAATAAAGAGACAAGTGTTTATTTTTTTGAACATCATACATGGTGTCAGTTTAATATTGATTAATTAGCTTAGAATAGGATATTTTTGCGTTCTAAAAGTAAATGTTTATTAGTATGATTGATAAAAAAAATATACGAGCAGCACGAGGAACAGAAATGAGTTGCAAAGGTTGGGTACAAGAAGCAGCATTGCGTATGTTGTATAACAATCTTGACCCAGATGTGGCCGAGCGTCCCGAAGATTTAATTGTGTATGGAGGCAGAGGAAAAGCGGCAAGAAATTGGGATAGCTTTGAACTGATTGTAAAAGCGCTTAAGGACATTAGTGAAGAGGAAACCCTTCTAGTGCAGAGTGGCAAGCCTGTAGGCATACTTAGAACACATAAGGATGCCCCAAGAGTGATTATCGCTAATTCGAATCTTGTTGGCAACTGGGCTAATTGGGATCATTTTGACGAATTAGAAAAAAAAGGACTGATGATGTATGGTCAGATGACCGCAGGCTCATGGATCTATATAGGTTCTCAAGGAATTGTACAAGGTACCTATGAAACGTATCTGTCTCTTGCAACAAAACACTATAATGGTTCTCTAAAGGGGAAACTGAATGTAACTGCAGGTCTTGGAGGAATGGGAGGTGCTCAACCCCTAGCGATTACGATGAATGAAGGCGTTTGTTTGGCTGCAGAAATGGAGGCATGGCGCATTCAAAAAAGAATTGATACAAAGTATATTGATAAGATGACCACTGATATAGATCAAGCCATTGACATGGCGGTTGAAGCAGCAAAGAACAATGAGGTGGTATCGATTGGGGTGGTTTGTAATGTGGTTGATTTATTACAACGGATGATTGATCGAAATATTACGCCTGATACTTTAACAGATCAAACATCAGCTCATGACGAATTAATCGGCTATTTTCCAGAAGGATTGAGTGTTGAGGAAGCAAATGCTCTTCGAGTTTCAGATCCTGAAACCTATCGAAACAAGAGCTGGGATACCATGGCTAAGCATGTGGAACAGATGCTTGAATTACAAAAACGCGGTGCCATCACTTTTGATTATGGCAATAACTTAAGAGGACAAGCAAAAGATAAACGTCATGTTAAAAATGCGTTTAACTTTCCTGGATTCGTACCAGCATACATACGACCATTGTTTTGTAAAGGAAGTGGACCCTTCCGTTTTGTGGCACTTAGTGGTGATGAGCAAGACATTGCTGTTTGTGACGAAAAACTAAAGGAACTATTCCCTGAAAATGAAGGTTTAATTAGATGGTTGAACATGGCAAAGGAAAAAATTGCTTTTCAAGGATTGCCAGCACGCATTTGTTGGTTAGAGATGGGCGCAAGAGAAAAGGCTGGTGTTGCTTTCAATCAACTAGTTAAAGAAGGCAAAGTAAAAGCGCCTCTTGTAATTGGTCGTGATCATTTAGATACTGGATCGGTGGCTTCTCCCAATAGAGAAACAGAAGCAATGTTAGATGGCTCAGATGCCGTGGCGGATTGGCCAATATTAAATGCCTTGATTAATACCGCTGGAGGCGCAAGCTGGGTGAGTTTTCATCACGGTGGCGGCGTTGGAATGGGATATTCCTTACATGCAGGCATGGTCATCGTTGCAGATGGTAGCGATGATGCAGAGAGAAGATTAAAACGAGTGCTTCATAATGATCCAGCAATGGGGGTCAT
This sequence comes from Chitinophaga pinensis, assembly GCA_945897725.1. Lineage (GTDB taxonomy): Bacteria > Bacteroidota > Bacteroidia > Chitinophagales > CAMDFR01 > CAMDFR01. Next base: position 26,792 of record CAMDFR010000010.1, on the reverse strand, counting down.
AAGACATGCTGATGCTGGTTATGATATTGCAAAAGATACCGCAAGAAATCATGGCTTGGATTTAAATGAAAGACTAAAATAAATGTATGGCAAGTTTTTTTTATTAAAAATTTAAAATTATATTTGAATGATTAATAGACACTCCCTATCACAGGCAGTGTAATAAAAACAAATAATTATTATATCACCACTAAAAATAAGTATCATGGCATTAGGCGACAAAAACAAGAAAGACGACAAAGACAAAAAGAAAGGTGCAGCAGCATCAGGTAGTAAGTTCAATATGTCGAGCAATACAAAGACAGCTGGTAAGTCACAAACTACCGGAGGTAATTCCGCAGCCAATCGTTCTAGAGGAGCTCAAAGAGGAAGCTAACCTTCAACGGATTTAAGTCAATAAAACAACTATTCAACCAATAAAAAAACCATCCGATGCGGATGGTTTTTTTTATGTGCAGCTGTGCAATGTTATTGCGGCAATACAGATGACAAATCAATATCATCCAAAAATTTAGTGGTATAATTACCTGCCTTAAAATCTTCATTTTGCATCAACCATAAATGAAATGGGATAGTGGTCTTCGGCCCTTCAATAATGAATTCTCTGAGTGCTCTGTCCATCTTTGAAATAGCTTCCGCTCGAGTTTGTGCCCTGCAAATCACTTTTGCAATCATGCTATCATAGTAAGGAGGAATTGTGTAGCCAGCATAGATATGCGTTTCTACTCTCACACCTTGACCTTTTGAAGTATGCAATGAAGTAATTTTTCCTGGACTAGGAGAGAAATTTTTTCTTGGATCTTCTGCATTTATTCTGCATTCAATCGCATGCATCATTCGTGGATAATATACTTTACCTGAAATAGGTTCGCCCCAAGCCAATTTGATTTGCTCTTTTACCAAATCATAATCCATTACTTCTTCCGTTACTGGATGCTCTACCTGAATTCTAGTATTCATCTCCATAAAATAAAAATTCCTATTTTTATCAACAAGAAATTCTATGGTACCTAATCCTTGGTATTTAATAAATTCTGCTGCTTTGATAGCTGCATTACCCATTTCTTCTCTTAGCGCTTCAGTCATAAATGGAGAAGGACATTCCTCTACTAATTTCTGATGGCGACGTTGAATGGAACAATCTCTTTCTGATAAGTGAGTAGCCTTGCCATATTTATCTGCTGCTACTTGTATCTCTATGTGACGCGGTTCTTCCACAAATTTTTCCATATACATTCCCGCATTACCAAATGCCGCTCCCGCTTCCATTGAGGCAGTGTCAAATGCTTTTTCGATTTCATCTTCCGCCCATACCACTCGCATGCCTTTTCCTCCTCCACCCGCAGTGGCTTTCAATATTACAGGATAGCCAACTTCTTTGGCTTTTACTTTAGCTATAGCAATATCATCAATCAAACCATCAGATCCTGGCACCACGGGAATACCCGCCCTTTTCATGGTGTCTTTGGCTGTTACCTTATCTCCCATGAGTCTTATCTGATCGGCAGTAGGTCCGATAAATGTAATATTGTGTTTTTCACAAATCTCTGCAAACTTTGCATTCTCACTCAAAAAACCATATCCAGGATGAATAGCGTCCGCATTGGTAATCTCTGCAGCTGCCAATATATTAGGAATATTCAAATAAGAATCTACACTCTTCGGTGGTCCTATACAAACAGCCTCATCGGCAAATCTAACATGTAAACTATCCCTATCTGCTGTGGAATAAACTGCCACTGTTTTTATTCCCATCTCTTTACAAGTACGAATAATACGAAGTGAAATTTCTCCTCTATTTGCAATTAATATTTTTTTAAACATAATTATTAAGTTAACATTAAGATGCTTGAACCAAATTAAATGTTCAAACATCAATCAATTATTTCACAATCCTTATTTCATTTCAATCAAGAATAAAGGTTGATCATACTCTACAGGAGAAGCATCTTCCACTAATATTTTAACGATTTTTCCTGCGCCTTCAAATTCAATTTCATTAAATAATTTCATGGCTTCTACCACACAAAGCACTTGACCCGTTTTGATCTCGTCGCCCACTTTCACAAAAACTTCTTTATCCGGACCTGCCTTGCGATAAAAAGTACCAATCATGGGTGATTTGAATTCAACATAATTTCCTTTTGGTTCATCATTGCTTGCCGCGGTGTTATTATCAGTCGTGGAAGGCGCATTCGCACTAGAACTTGCCGTGGGAGTTGCGGCAGGCAATTGTTGCATTGGAACAGCTTGTGGAATGTATGTTTGTGGCATCATCGTCACTACCTCATTGACCTTGTTTTTAATCGTAATTTTAAAATTATCTTGTTCTAATTTCACCTCTGCCAAATCTGATTTACTAACGATTCTGATCAGCTCTTGAATTTGTTTGAAATCCATCTTATTTATTTTTTATTGGTTAAATATAAATTGTTTTATCTCGAAAAAGCGCTGCTAATAATTGTTATTTTACGCGCTCTACGTATTGATTTGTTTCTGTGTCTACTTTCACTTTATCGCCAACATTCACAAACAATGGCACATTTATTTTAGTACCAGTTTCAAGTGTCGCTTGCTTCGTCACATTGGTGGCCGTATCACCCTTCACCCCTGGTTCTGCATAAGTCACCTCTAAAGTTACATTCACAGGAAGTTCACATATGAGAGGCATTTCAGTTTCCGCATGAAACAAAATTTCAACATCTTGAGCTTCTTTCAATAATTCTGTGTTATTAATCATCGCCTTATCTAAAGACACTTGTTCAAAGTCATCGTTGTTCATAAAATGATATCCTGTTTCATCAGAGTACAAAAACTGAAATTTTCGACGTTCAACTCTCGCCGTATCTATTTTATGGCCACTTTGAAAGGTATTCTCAACCACCTTTCCACTTTTTAAATTTTTAAGTTTCGTTCTTACAAAGGCATTGCCTTTGCCCGGTTTCACGTGCTGAAAATCCACCACTTGCCATAGTTCATTATTCAGATCTATACATATTCCTTTTTTTAAGTCTGCAGTACTTGCCATTTGTTTATTCTTTTATTTGTTGATATAAATGCTTCCTTGAATTCTTTCTATGGCCGTTTTTAAATGGCCCATTTAAGATAAATAGCTCCCCAGGTAAATCCACCTCCAAAAGCTGAAATGATAATATTGTCCCCTTTTTTAAATCTATCTTCCCATTCATGCAGGCAAATAGGAATAGTACCATTGGTGGTATTGCCATACTTTTGAATATTCACAGTCACCTTTTCCTCTGGCAATCCCATCCGCTCTCTCGTGGCATCAATGATTCTTTTATTGGCTTGATGAGGCACCAACCAATCTACATCATTTGCCGTCAGTTGGTTCTTTTCCATAATCTCGGCTGATACATTGGCCATACTGGTTACCGCAAACTTAAATACATATTGGCCCTCTTGATACACTGAATGTTTTTTCTGTGTCACCGATTCGATAGACGCAGGCATCACAGAACCACCAGCGGGTTGAAAAAGATGCTTACTACCAGAACCATCAGATCTTAAAATACTATCTATAAAACCATTCTCATCGGTACTTGGCTCCATCAAGACGGCTCCACATCCATCACCAAAAATGATACAGGTTGTTCTGTCTTCATAATTCAAAATACTGCTCATCTTATCCCCTCCTACAACCACTATTTTTTGATACCTTCCACTTTCAATAAGGCGTGCCGCGGTATCTAGACTAAACAAAAAACCACTACAAGCAGCATTCACATCATAACTAAATGCATTGTGCATACCCAATCTATCGCAAACAATATTGGCTGTGGCAGGGAAATTATAATCTGCTGTTACGGTGGCAAGAATTAATAATTCAATATCCTTTGGATCTGTATTGCTCTTTTCTAATAGGCCCTTTACAGCATGCTCTGCCATAAACGATATTCCTAAATTTCCCTTTAATATTCTTCTTTCTTTGATTCCTGTACGAGAGGTGATCCATTCATCGTTTGTATCTACCATCGTAGCTAGCTCGTCATTGGTAAGCACATAATCTGGGACGTATGAATGAACGGCTGATATTTTTGCTCTAATTTGCAATCACTAATAATTTATAGGTTCCTAATGTTTTGGGGATGTAAAAATAAAAAACTTATCCAAAAACATCTATAAATTATGTTCTTTCTGCTAGTTTGGTGTTAAAAAAATCAAAATCGTCTACCATTCAATTTGGCGAAGCGTAGATATACCATGATATTGTGGTTATTATTCCTTTTCTTTTGGGCGTGAAATTCGCGCCTTTTGTCGTATCTCGATAGCTATCGAGGATACTCCTGTCAGTCGCGCACGCAATACAGAAACAAGAGCTGAATAGGAATCAATAGGTAAAATATCCTTGTTCAATATTTGACATAAAAAAAGCCTATCATAAATGATAGGCTTCCTTTATATTTTTTACTGAAAATTATTAGTTCACAGTAACTGTTGCTGTTTTTGTAGAAGAAGCATTCGATAATCTTACTACATAATTTCCAGCTGGTACTTTCGTGCCATTGCTAGATTTTAGATCCCAATTAATAGTGTGAGTACCACTATTATAGAAATTGTTGATTGGAGTTGCAATTTTTGAACCAGTCATATCATATACATCCATTGTAACTACACCAGCTGTTTCAACATTAAATTGAATGTTTGAAATACTGTTTGAAGGATTTGGATATACATTGATCCCTTGGAATTGATTGTCAACGTTAGCTACACTAGTGTTGTAGTTATTTGTAATTCTAGCTGACTCTGCATTGATGATGTCTTTTTCTGTAGTAGTACCATTGTGAGAAACAATAGCTACTAAGTGACATTGATTAAAATCAATAGTACTTGGCAAAGTGTAAGAATAATGCTTAGTATAAGGAGTTGATAAAGTTGGACTCACTGGAACCACAGTTGCATCACCCCAAACACCATCCAACCAATCCATCAATGTATGATTGTGGAACCATGGACTTAATGGACTTGCACCAGCTTGTACTGCAGATGAGTAATTACTTTGTGCATAAGTTCCAGTAGCTGGAATACTATCTTCCAAAATACCTAGGTTGATTGCTTTTGCAATAGCTGCATCTGCAGCAACAAACATTACTTCAACATCAACTTCTAACTGACGAGTTGCTTCGTCCCAAGTTTGATTTTTCAATGAGATAGATGCGATAGGACTAATTGCTAAACGTGTAGTAACGTCACTTGGCCAGTATCCTCTATTTTGTACAATACCTCCTGTAGGCCAGTTATATCTATCTACAGCACCACTTGGATATGATCCTACAGCAAAGCCTGCATCAAGACCTGCGCCATCTGGCACCTCTAAAGCATCACCTGAGTGATTACCAATACCAATAAAATTAGCACCATGAGTAGCATCCAATCCTTCGATAACAACAGTTCCTTCTGGACACCATCCACACCAAGTTCCTGTAAAATCTTCTAATACAACTTTCTTAACGGGTGTTTGTGCACTCGCGATAAGAAAAGAGCCACTTAAAATGGTAGCAAGTAAAATGTTTTTTTTCATCGTTTTTATTTTTTTAATTAATTTAATGCAACAAATATAAATGTATTTCATCAAACCGCAAACATTCAAGGGATTATTTTGAATACTGATCTAACATAGTTTTTCTCAAAAGCTTCGAAGTGCCACCATTCGGTTTGGATCGAACGAAATCCAGCTTTTTTCATCACTTTTTTAAGTAGATTTCTATTGCTTATTTGCAGAGCGCTTAGTTTACCTTCACGCAGCAAGCTTTCTTGAAATCTAGGTTGTGCTTCTGGTCCAAAAAAATCGAATGGAGTACCCATATCCAATTCCTTATTTGAATCGAGGTCGAAGAGGGAAATATCTACCGCAGTTCCGAAATTATGCAAGGAACCTTTTAAAGGACTAGCCACATATTTTGTTTGTCCTTTGCTTTTTGCAATCTCGTACATTTTGTATTGAACGCTTTGAGGGCGAGCACCATCAAAAATGATGAAAGTATAGGCTGGATTAGATTCTTTGAGGTAGCAAGCAGCTTTCAATAACTTCAGAATAGTTTCCATTCTTAAAAAACAACGCGTGGTAGATGGATACAATACTTCTCCCACAAAATTATCTGCAGTGGCGTAACGAAGATCCACTTTGATGCTAGGTATAACATCCAAGACATCCACCAAACCATGATCTGCCATGGATCTTTCTATAGAAGATAAACTCTCTGCATTATAATCAAAATGCTTCAGTAAAAGTGTGTCAAAGGTGGAGTCTGATGGAAAAGTAAGTTGACTAAAAAAGGAATCTTTGAATATGAGTACCGAATCTGCAAGGAAGCTGCTGTCGGTCGTATGCTCGAGTACGGGTTGCTGTTTCGTTGGAGCTATTTTGGGATGCTGCTGGCAAGACCAAAGAAATACACAACAAATTATAAAGCACCTTTTATACATACTCATCCTATTCTAATTTAAGATTTCTTTTCACAAAATGTACATGATCTTCCCATGCACCATTCAACTTTAAATATTTTTTTGAATAACCCTCCTCCTCAAAGCCGAGACCTGAAATTAATTTAATCGACTTTTGATTTCTTGGAACAATATTCGCTTCTACTCTATGCAGTTTCCAATGCTTAAAAATAAAGTCAACAGCGGCTTCAATGGCTTCCTTCATATATCCATTTCCTTCAAATTTTTGTGACTGCTTATACCCCAGAAAACAGGATAAGAAGCCACCATAAATGATATTTGTAAAAACGACATCCCCGACAATTTCCTCAGGCGCTTCTTTCAAAGCAATATAAAACTTCAGTTTCGCTCTGTGATGAAACATCTGAATGTCATTTTCTATCCATTTTAACTGTTCAAATCTTGTGTGAAAACTAGGACCATAGGTAGGCATCCATGGTTGAAAAAAACTTTTGTTTTCAATGAGATAAGTAAGAATGTCGTCGACATGCCTCTCCTGCGCAGTAAATAGCCGTAATCTTGGAGTGGCTATTTGGAGTGGAAAATCTAGAAGAGTTGTCATCGAACAAAAATAAATCATTAACTTCGTTTAATACAATTAATACCAAATGATGCCACTAGAAGAAATGTGCCGATTTGTAATCGAAGTTGCGATTAAAACAGGACATTACATCCGTGAAAGACAAAAACTATTGACAGAGAGCGACATTGAGCATAAGGGCGAGACAGATTTAGTAACTGCAGTGGACAAAAAAGCAGAAGAAATATTAGTTCAATCGCTTTCCATTATACTTCCCGAAGCAGGCTTTTTTACTGAAGAAAAAACAGTAAGTCAAGAAGAAAAAGAATACATGTGGGTTATTGACCCTATTGATGGCACCACCAATTTTGTGCATGGAATACCCCTTTATTCTATTAGTATCGCACTAAAAAAAAACAATGAGACCATCCTTGGCTTGGTATATGAAATCAATAGAGAGGAATGTTTTTATGCGGTAAAAAACAATGGAGCTTTTATGAATGGTACTCCTATTTATGTTTCGAGGAACACTGCATTAAAAAATTGCGCCTTGGCCACTGGCTTTCCACCGACAAAATTTGATTTGTTAGAACAATATCTTCAAAGCATGCGCGTCTTATTGCCTGAGTGTAGAACGATTCGCAGAATGGGCTCTGCCGCAGTAGATCTAGCTTATGTGGCTTGTGGTCGCTTTGATGGTTTTTTTGAATATGGTTTAAATGAATGGGACATCGCAGCAGGCGCCTTCATTGTACAACAAGCAGGTGGAAATATTAGTGACTTTCAAGGTAATGGGGATTATCTAAAGTCAAGAGAAATTGTAGCATGCAATGGTAAAATAGATCAATTGCTTATTCCCATTCTTAAAAGTAGTTTTCATGGCCATTGAATGGAATGATTTTGAAAAGATTGACATGCATGCTGGAAAGATCATGGAAGCAATCTATGCGGATGGAGCAATGAAGCCTGCTTTTAGATTGCGTATTGACTTTGGACCCATGATTGGAATTAAAAAATCATCAGCTCAATTAACTGGTCTTTATACCCCAGAGGCATTGATAGGAAAAACGATTATCGCTGTGACAAATTTGCCCCCAAAACAAATTGGGAATTATATGTCGGAAGTATTGGTATTAGGAATCTCTGATGACTTAGGAAATATTGTTCTTCTCACCACAGATCAAATAGTGGCACTTGGACAGAAAATTTTTTAGGATGATAATTGCAAATAGAAGAACATAATAGAATTTAAAATGTTAAACACTTCATAATGTCATACCCATTGCTATTTATATTCTTAAGCTTCTTTTGTTTTGAGACCATCACAGGTAGTATTGGTACTATTGTGCTAGACGATATTCGTAAAGAATATCCAAAGGCCATGGAAGACAAAAGTATTTGCTTAAAGTGGTTTGACCTTTTTGAAAAACAAAATAGTTTCAGCGAACCTTTGTTGGAAGCCTATAAAGGTGGTATCTATATGGGCATGGCAAAATTTGCAGTGGTTGCCAAAAAAGTTACTTTCGTCAATAAAGGAAAAGCATTCATAGAAGCAGCCATCCTAAGAGACAAAAACAATGTTGAGATACGTTTTATTCGATTTTCTGTTCAAACAAAATTGCCCCCGGCCTTAGGCTATAATAAGAACAAAACTGAAGACAGAAATTTTATCAGCAACAATATTGCTTCTATAAAAAACGAAGCATTTAGAAACGAAATTTTGAAGTACCTCAAAACAAATTCTACCCCATGAGTATCGGCATGAGCATTCTTACTGTAATGATTTCATTCATTGGAATGGAATGTATGGCTTGGTTTTCTCACAAATACATCATGCATGGTTTTTTGTGGAAACTCCATAAAGATCATCATCAAAAAACCAATCATTGGTGGGAACTCAATGATATTTTCGTCATCATATTCGCGATTCCAAGTTTTGTAGCCCTTCTTTTCGGCTTCTCTAACCCGTTCATCCTTGCTATAGGTTTTGGTATTCTTTTGTATGGGCTCGCGTATTTTTTTGTTCATGAAATTTTAATTCACAACCGATTTAAATGGGGAGTGATTTCAGAAAATCGATATTTTAGAGCGCTGAGAAGAGCACATAAAGTGCATCATAGTTTTTTAGATAAAAAGCCAGGCGATAATTTTGGATTTGTTTTTTTGATTCCACTTCACTATTTCAAAGACTCCCTAAAAGACGAATAGTGAAAACACAATATACTTACCTTTTTATTTTGATGGGTTCATTCCTCTTTCCCTTTATCATTGGGTTTGACAAGAGATTGAAATACAATAAAAATTGGAAAGAATTATTCAAAGCCTTTAGTATCATAGCGACCTTTTTTGTGAGCTGGGACATCCTATTTACTTACTTTAATGTGTGGGGCTTTAATGAAAAATATGTCATTGGATTGCATCTTTTTAATTTGCCCATTGAAGAAGTATTGTTCTTTTATATCATTCCTTTTTGTTGTTTATTAATTTACAAATCGCTTCAAAATGGATTTACATTAAATTTTCCAACAACAGCTATTTCCTATGTATTAGGGACACTTTCAGCGATTATAGCCCTTCTATTTTATAACAGAATTTATACTTGTAGCGCCCTTGGTATCGCTGCACTTTTACTTTTTTTTATTGCCCGGAAGAAATATGCTTTCCTGCCCTATTTTTATATCATGTTTCTGATTTCGTTGATTCCATTTCTTATTGTGAATGGATTGTTAACAGGCACATACTTAGATGAGCCTATTGTATGGTACAACAACATGCATAATTCTTCTCACAGATTGCTTACCATTCCATATGAAGATATTTTCTATGGCTTTGACTTGCTTCTTCTAAATGTAATTGTATTCGAGAAATTTCAACAGAAGAGCATCGAGACATCAAGCAAGCCTATTGCTTGATTAATATCTTAGTCAACTTTTGGGTTTGAGAAATGATGGACAATTGATAGACGCCACTTTCAAATGCTTTCATGTCGATTTTCTCAAACGCTTGTCCTTTTTGCATTCCACAATTCTCCTTCATCCACAGCACTCTGCCCATCTGATCGCTGAGGTAAAAAGAAACCAGTTCATTCCTATTCAAGCTGGTAGAAATTGCCAACTCATCCTTTACCGGATTTGGAAAGACTTTCCAATCGGCTTCGTTTTGTAAATCCTGTATTCCAATGTTTGAGCAAGCAATACTACCTTGAATCTTTTTTCCTGCCATGGCTGCAGAGCTACCGGTGATGCTATCCATGAAACGATTGCCATCTGGACAACTATTCTTAAGCTGATTGTTTAAAAAGGGAAGTAAAAAATTCATATACCTCGAGAAAGCGAGTGAATTGCTAATCGTATTGCTACATCCAGAAGTTGATTGTCCGAGTGTGCAGGTGACAGAACTTCCGTTACCAAAATCGCAATGCGTCAAATCGCTAAGAATAACGTGAAATTTTTTAGCCGATGCTAAGTTGGCATAGTGACTATTTTGAACTGCAGTATCTGCTACACAATCTCTTTGACCAGATAACATCAAGGTAGGCACATCAACCATGGCTGCACCATCGATAGAAGATACGCCACTGGTGTTAGAGGTTGCAGCTGCCATGTTAAATAAACAAGTCAGATTGGTATTGTTTTCTGCTCCAATAAATGAACAGCCTCCACCCATGGAATGACCGCCGATGGCTGATTTTTGAAGTACTTTTCCATTAAAAACAGAGAGAGCGGCTGGAGACGAAATGGTATTGAACGATTGTACTTGACGCGCTAACCATGCCATATCCTGCCCGAAACCCAAATGATTGGGCGAAAATCCGCCTTCTGTTCGAGGTAAGGCCACGATAAATCCTTTAGCTGCTAGTTCATTGTAGATATTATCATAATTATCATAGGTCATGACAAAACCATGTCCGAAAACAACGACAGGAAACTGACCCACTGCCACCGGCACGTCGGTACCCGCTGATGTTGCAGGATAGTATACTTCTGCACCAATATCCCTTCCAGAGCCTAACATTTGAACGGCTCCAGTAATGGCAAAACCACCACTTCTCGTTGAATCTTTAAAGTTGATACTCATATGACCAACAGAATAGCTCTGAGCAGAGAGCGCAGTTGAAAGGAAGCAGCATAAGTATAGAATATTTTTACGCATAAGATTTAAATTTTATTGTTTTGAATGGTATATAATTTTTAGACAGCACTTTGTGATCATCCACCCTCAAAGCATTTGTGTTTGCTCGATGGAAAAAATCAGTCGGCTTGCAATGTTGAAAAGCATTCTTTGCTGTCGTTTTCCCAATGCTGTTAGAAGATACGTTGGAATGAAAGCAAGTCAATAGAAATAATAGCCACATAGTATGGGTGCCAAGGAACATTCCTCCTAAAACATTTATTCCTCTAGATCTTTGATGACTCCTCTTAAACATACATTTGATTATACTAGTTAATGTAAAATTAACACAATGGTTGTAAATTACAATATCACACATCACTCTTTTAGTTTGATGAACAGTACTTGGAAGTGACGCAAGCACCATTTAGTGTGAAATACAGGCATCATACAAAATAAACGGATCAAGATGTCAAGCATGGATCATAACATTTAACATGCCCCTATTGAAAAGCAAACATACTGAGGAGGATGCCTAGCCCTGATCGCAGTGATATCCTTTTTTCTGTTCTAAAAAAGATAAAACGAAGAGCAGGACAAGCTTCAAAAAAACAAAAGACATCCAGAAAGCAATTACTTTCTTATTTTTATCTTTACAAATAAAATATAGTCCTATCAAAAAGTTTATCGTTGCATTGCTCTCCATTTTCAAAAAATGGAATCAATTTTTATTACGCCTCAAAGGCAAAACAGAAGATGACATCCATAGCGAAAGAATCGTTTCTGGCAAAGCATGGGAAGAATTTTGCGACACGCTTAAAGCCGCTGGTGCATCGATGTTGTATGCCAATGCGCCAACTGACGCGTTCAATCAAGCAGAAGGCTATCGATATTTGTCGAGGCTCACAAGGGCCGGTTTAGAGGCTTTTGTAGAATATGCAGACCCTGAGTTTCCGGAGCTCAGACGCATGGTGCATGAGACGGTAAAACTAGGTGCAGATAATCCTGATAACTATTATCAAAATGCGCAAATCACTGGCAAGTACGAATATAAAATTACAGGTTTTAGAAATACGATTTTTTATCTAGGATTTTTTACACAGAGCGGAAGTTATGGTAGCACGGGCGGTTTAGCGCCTTGTGGTGCACTAGAAGCGGAAGACATGGTCTTTGAAGCAGATGGTAGTTTCGAAATTATTTTGAGTAAAGAAAGGAAAGGAAAAAACTGGTTGCGCATCGAAGATGCGACGTCTTTATTGATTGTTCGTCAAACGTATTTGGACCGAGCCAACGAGCACATTGCAGAGATGAAGATTGTGAGCATCGATGGACCATTACAGCCAAAACCAATTAGCGCTGCTATGATTGACAATGGATTGAATACGGCAGGAACCTTTGTTGCCGGCGCTTCCATGCTTTTCTCAAAATGGGCGAACGATTTTTCTAAACACAGCAACCGTTTGCCGCAGATGGATCCAGCAAAATCTACCGCTGCTGGTGGCGATAAAAATATTGCCTACTATCATAGTTATTGGAAAGTAGAAAAAGATGAAGCCTTGGTGATCGATGTAGTGCCGCCTGCTTGCAGACATTGGAATTTTCAACTGAATAATCATTGGATGGAGTCATTAGACTATCGTTACTTTACGATACATGTGAATAAACATAGTGCGAAATATAAAAATGATGGCGCTGTACAGGTAGTGATTGCGCATCAGAATCTAGGTTTTGACAATTGGATAGATCCTACCGGACATACCCGTGGTACGATGCTTTGGAGATGGTGGCATGCGAGTGTTTTTCCTGAGCCCCAATGTCGCTTAGTAAAACTACATGATTTGATGGATGAAAAAACCAGCACTTTATGAAGTTGATTCATCGCCCTTGGCTCATTCGTGCATACAATTTTTTTAATTGGGATAGTACCCTTGAATTAGCAGATTTAATCGCTAGCGCAGAAAAAAAAACAGGACTGAAAGATTTCGGCGAAGACCCTTTTAAAGAAGGCTTAGAGCGATTATTGCAATCGATGAAACAAGAGGCGAAGTTGCATGCCTTTGGTCGTTTTATCACCAGGCAAAGAATTGTAAATGTGCTCGCCAATCGATTACGCATTGAAGCTATCATCAAAAAGAATCCTGAGATATTACACATCGAAATTAAAGCTCCGATTATCATCACTGGTCTGCAAAGAACGGGTACTACTCGATTGCATCGTTTGTTGAGTGCCCATAAAGATGTGCGCGCTTTGTTATCTTGGGAAGCTTTGCAACCAGCTCCCATTGCCAATGATATTGAAAATAAGCAACGCATTCAATTTGCGAAAACCGCTGAGCGTGCTTTAAAATATATGTCGCCCGATTTCTTTGCGATACATCCAGTAGAACATCTAGCACCAGAAGAAGATATATTGTTGAATGATATGAGCTTTGTGAGCACCGTTCCAGAAGCCACCATGCATGTGCCTTCCTATGCAGCATGGGTAGAAATACAAAGTCATTTGCATCCTTATACTTATCTTAAAAAAGTGTTGCAAGTCCTAACATGGCAACATCCAAAAAGCAGATGGGTGCTCAAAACACCGCAGTACTTAGAGTTTTTAGAAGAAAGCTTACAAGTGTTTCCAGACGCATATATCATACATACCTATCGTGACCCATTAAAAGTGATACCATCTTTTAGTAGCATGGTCTATCAAAGTAGAGCCATCTTTTCTGATGAAGTAGATGCTAAGGAAGTGGCCAATCATTGGCTCAAAAAAAATAGCTATATGATGAATAAAGCCATTGATTACTGGGACAAAAATGCTGCATCAAAAGTGTTGCATCTCTCCTATTACGATATGCTGAAAGATGCAAAGTCTAATATGCAAAAAATATTTTCATTCGTAGGTTTAGAGATGAATGAAAGTGTTGTAGAGGCATTAGAAACCATTGATAAAGAAAACACACAGCATAAATACGGCGTGCATCAATATGACTTAGCTGACTTTGGTTTGAGCCCAGCGGATGTGAATACCGCCTTTGATATGTATAGAAAAAAATTCGATATTCCTTATGAATAATCAAAAATACGACTCGGCATTCAAAGCCACAATGAATGGCATTCTCGATTTGTTTAAAAAACAAATTCCTATTGGTCAATTATCTGACAATGAAAGATTAGATGGCAAAACTTGTTTGGTGACAGGTGCCAATTCTGGGCTAGGATTTGCCATTGCTACACAATTAGCAGAACGAGGTGCACATGTGATTATGGCTTGCAGAAATGATATTCCAAATGCAGGCATTGAAGTGATGAAATTATCTGGAAACAAAAATGTGGAGATGCTCTTTGTTGACCTCAGTGAGCTCCAAAGTATTGATAATTTAGTGGTACAGTTAAAAGAAAAATCAATTCTTATCGACATCTGTATCTTCAACGCAGCCGTGGTTCCCAAGGGTTCACTAAAAACTTCCAGCGGATTTGATCAAATGTTTTTAGTGAATTATTTATCGACTTTTAAATTGGCCAATCTTTTATTGTCTGAAAATATAATTGTAGCAAATGCTGCGCAGGCGCCTCGCATTATTTTTGTTTCATCAGAGTCGCATCGCACACAACAGCCCATTGATGTTGATCATTTAGGTGTGTTCGAAAACTATACTATGGGCAAGGTCATCGCATTGTATGGTTATTATAAACTCTTGATGAATACTTTCGCTACAGAATTATCCAGACGATTAAATGCAGACAAGATAAACGTATCAGTGTTTGCTCTTTGTCCAGGCCCTATCAATAGCAATATCGCACGTGCGGCACCTAAAATTTTTATGCCACTATTAAAACTAATCTTTGCCCTGTTTTTTAAATCGCCTAAAGAGGCCGCTGCGCCTGTATTATATCTAGCATGTTCGCATTCCTTGCAAAATACAACAGGTATGTATTTACATCTCATGCAGCAGAAAATGATGGACGATAAAGCTTTGGATCCTATCAGTGGAAAGAAGCTTTGGGAAAAATCTGAAGCATTATTAAAAGGACATTAAACCTTTTCATTTTGTCTCCGCTGAAATTCTTGCTCTGCATAGTTTTTCAAGCCTAATGCTACGGAATCAAAACCTGCTTGCACTTTATCTCTATACATCAACATCACCAAAGGCACTAAGAAGCCCCAGAACTTATCGTAGGTATGATATTCTGTTTGGGTGGCAGATTTCTCGGTGAGTATTTGAGCTCTTTCTGTTCGCACTGGAAACATCGCCTCAATGCCCCATGCCACAGATTCTTGTTCCTTTATCCAAAGAATTTGTTCTGTTTGTTTGAGTAATTTTTTGCCTGGTGTCATGTTTACATGCAAAATAATTTTGCTACCAATCTCAAAATTTGTTTCAACTGTAGGCGTAAAAAGATTCCACTTGCTATATTGATCAATATCCATCAAGATGTCCCATACTAGGGATTTTGGGGCATTGATAAGGATGGTAGATTGGATGATTTGCATTTGAATGATTTTAAGGCTTATCAAAGGTAAAGCATAATGCAGGAGTTTTATTATGAAGGACGTTCAAAATAATGGTAGTATACAAGCAAGTCTATGACTATAAAAAAATCAGAAGTATTGAATAATAAAGGTTTGTGAGGACACAAACCTTGGGGTAAAATCAGATGCTTTATGTTCTTGCAAAATCTATCAGCGCACTATAATCGCCTCTGTCGGCAGCTTTAACGGCTTTTAGGTAGGCTGCTCGCGAATCGCCTTCCTTAGCAAGTTTGGAAGAACCCCAACTAAAAATAGGTTGTTTGCATATTTTCTCGATAATTATGTCTGCCATCAGTCGGCTATGCCTGCCATTACCATTTGCAAAACAATGAATACTTACCATACGGTGCTTGAACCTTAGGGCCATTTCATCGGGTGCGTAGGTATTGTTTTTATGCCAATAAAGCACATCATCCAACAAGTATTTCAATTCGCTTGATATTTGCCATTTATCGACACCAATATTCTTGTTGGTTTTCCGAAACTCACCAGCCCATGTCCATACATTCCCATACATCCGCTTATGCAATGTGCGAATAAAGTCTTCAGTAAAAATCAACTCCGGCTTAAAGGAACGTCCTAATGTCCATTGCACTGCCCCTTCAATATTCTGCTGCTCAAACTCATCTAACTCACCACGGGTGGCAATGCTAGGAATGAGCAGACCCTCTTTTTCTTCTTCTTCTAAAGGCGTTTGTCCGTCTATAAAGTCAATGTCTAATCCCATAAAATTTTAGGCATTTCGTTTTTAATAGATTGCGTCCTCTCTTTGATGGCTTTTTGTATTCGTTTATTAGAATTAGCTTGATCCTCCAGTTTCATGGTATTGGATGTACGTAGCACAATTTGTGTGGCCAATTCCTTTGCTTTTCGGTCGATCAAGGCATCAAGTGAACCATCTTTGGGAACAAAACCATAAACCAGTTCCATATCCAAACCATTGGCAACATCCCTCAAGGTTTTTAGTGTGATGGACCCTTCTTTTTCCCTACGTTCAATATCCATAAGACTTTGCTTTGTGATCAATATTTTACTACCTAATTGCTGTAGAGTCATTCCTAAAGCGGTTCGTACCGCCCTTATCCAACCAGTAGGTGGAGGTATCATTTTTTTAATTACGGCAATTCGTAGCATTTTACTATTCAATTGCTGAATCTGTAGTGATGTATTTTTCATTATCGTAAGTTTATATACTGACTTTATAAAAACAAATGTAAGTATATAAACTGACAAAAGAAAACAAAAATAGAAGCATATAAACTGATTTTTTTTCACTCAAAGTCACATAGTTAGCACGAGCTCCTAGCTCGTGTCTTCTCTCCTCGCTTGGTACCCTATTACCTACTTCTGTTTTCTTTATCTTATAAAAGGAAGAAGCTATAAGGACGAAATGTGCATATGTAAAAAGACTCATAAGTATTGTATAATAAAGGTTTGTGGGGACACAAACCTTGGGTGCCCCCAGTAGTGGCGCGAGCTTCTAGCTCCTGTCTTCTCTCCTCGCTTGGTACAAGAATACCCACTCTTGTTTTCTTAGAGCTATCACTTCATAGCATACTTCATCAAGCAATCCTCAAACGATACACGCCACTATTGTTTCTAGAAATATGAGAAATGGATAAGCCATCCCCCGCATTGCTCAGCTCTCTGAAATGAAACGATGTCCAGTCGTTTGGCACACGCGGAAAAATAAGTGTAAAGCCCAAGCAATCACCTTTTCGTTTGAGATAATGCCGAGCAGGCGACATCGGAATATTAATGGCTTTGATCAATGATAACTTATCAGACGAAACAGCAGATTCCAAATAACAGTCTGCATTCATATTGACCCACCAACCAAAATGATATTTGGGAGAAGTATAATACACACAATGCAGGTAAGTATAACCTTCCTCTTCAAAGGAAGTCAGCAATGCTTCAGAGACTTCAATTTCCTGAATGAGCTCAGTATTTGATGCTAGGCTGTGCATCGTGTTGTTTTTGAAAAGCAAGTTTGATTCCATTAATTTTAAGTTTATGTTTGGTTATAAAATCAACATATATCCTAGAAGTAAGTCCAACGCCACTTTCAGGTAAGATGTCCAGCAACCAGTCGAGGGTAATATAGAATTCCAGATTTAGTTGAATATACTTATTGCAAATTCTAACAGATTCATACTTCTCTTCTTGGATGTATTTCTTCTTAATATATCTCATATCTGCCACATTCTGGTGTAACTTTATTTTATGTATGTGAATCTGCTCAAAAAGTAGCTGTTGATTGTTTTTTTTATATGCTGCCATTATAAAAATTGGTAATTAATAATTGTAAATCAATCCTTTTTTAGTATCTCATCGACGAGCACTGGAGCTTCCAATTTTTGATCAGTGCTTTCAATGTTACATGATGTAGCATTTTTTCTATTTTTTTTCAATTCATGATCTTTTTAATGAAGGCAATCCTGATTCAGGTATTTGTATAGCAACTTTTATAAAATGGCCGAATATATAGAGCCTGATGCGTTTACCATAGAAAGCTTGCATAAGTGGTGCGCTTGACTTCATAAGTGGTTCATCTTTGTGATTGGGATGGGCAGCAGTAACGACCTGCACACAAAAACCGAATAATTTCCTTCTCATCATTAACAGTTATATATATTAAATAATAAAACTATATTATTTTTTGTTTTTTCTAACGTATTTTAAAATCGACCCCAATTAATAATCAATACCTTTTTCTTCTAACAAGGATTTTAGTGTCTTCGGCACTATGGAGTTCGCGTACATTTCTGCTTTTACAATTGGGTACTTGGTGGGTAAATTTACGTAATAGCGATAAATAATACCACCATATCGATTATACAAAATCAAAAAACTATTTTGTATATCGAACTGAGAAGGATCATAATATAGCTTTTTAATACCACCAACAAGATGCTGTTTAACATTCTCTAAGTTAGGATACAAATAACAGCTTAACTCAATATCCAAATGATTTACCTTGTGGTACAAATCTTCATATTCAACCAACCACTTTAAGAGTAACTTCCACTTCTTCTTACAAAGTCCTTTCGAATGAAACCCAGATATCGCATGCATCGATTCTTGCTTTATCTCATCAAATGCCTGAAGATTTTTTACATGAGAATAACAATAATGAAATCTCGCTTGTAGGGCAGCAACCTCAAACTCTTCGATTCTTTCATAAATTGGTTCATATCTATTTAACCATTCCTCCAAGCTATTAAAATCAATGAATTCACCAGCTGATTGAACCAACTCCTCACAAGCCTTATCTCCCAACTGAACATCAATCCAAAACTGTGCAGGTGGATTAAAATCTGCTTTTTCATCAAAATCAAAATAAAAAGAAAGGGATTCTTTGGATTCCAAATTTTCTTCTGTGAACAACACAAAATCGGAACAATAAAAGATATCAATGATTTCATCGGCATTCTTTTCTACAATTAAGTCGAGCCTATAATTAGATTGATTACCCACAAAGCTATATCCAGTATGATCTCTATGACAACGACAAGGATCACATCTCCCTGGTATTAATCGAAGCTCTGTATCACCTTCGGAAGAAAAATATGAAAATACTTCCTTGAGCTTTTCTATAAATACATCCTTGGTCGCTTCACTATAAGTGCGTTCCTCATCCAATACCAATGATACCATTTCGAAATCCATTTTTGAGAGATAATACAACACTGCCTCTTTTTGATTGCGTGGTGAATGATGGATTTGGTCTTTCGTAAATAATGAAAGTTGAGCTGCTAATGTCATGGTTTAAAGGTGTGTTGTGTACGATAATATTGTTGCTTTTTTCAGAAATTTTGTTTCGCGATGCGTAAAATTTATTGAATTGTTTTTGTAAAGGTATGGGTGGTGAAGGCAGTGTATCTGCGTTTTGGATAAGACGCATTATTTTATTTAGGATAGCACCATCCTATATCCAGGAATGATGCCCCAGGGTAAATTGCTCAAGAATACCTTCGTATTTGCTGGATTTTAAAACCAATCCATTATTTATGAATATATTTGTGCTTTATATACGAATGCATTCTGTTACAACGCTTACGCTATTTAGGTTTCCTAGTTTACTGAAAAAAATATGGGCTTTCGGTCAAATGCAGTTTGCCCATGCATCACTAAGCAAAACCGCTGGTTTACATTTCTATAAACTATTGGGTAGTGGCAGGGACTTAGGTTTCAATCCATTGCCAGACTGGGGTGTTTATGGTTTACTTTGTGTGTGGGACAACGAAAAAGCAGCTGAAGATTTTTTTAGTCACTCAAAAATATTTCAACGCTACGTATCGAAAACAAACGAACAATGGACCGTTTACATGAAGCCTATCCAAACCAAAGGAATGTGGTCGGGCGGTAATCCATTTACACCATCTACTGATTTGGACGCCGCTAATCCTTTAATAGCGGTCATTACGCGAGCCACCATTAAACTTCATAAATTGGGGATTTTTTGGAAATATGTTCCTATATCGCAACGACCTATTCAACAAGGTTGCCCCGGATTGATTTATACAAAAGGAATCGGAGAAGCGCCCTTAATACAAATGGCTACTTTTAGTTTATGGGAAAACGCTACGGCGCTCAAAAACTTTGCTTATAATAGTCCTGAACATCGTGAGGCCATCACTAAAACCCATCAAATCAATTGGTACCACGAAGAAATGTTTACGCGTTTTCAACCTTATCGCTCCATTGGAAAATGGGAAGGTCAAAACATTTTAGAGACTTATTTAAAACATTAATTTCTTTCAGAAGGTCGTGCCACAATGGTCATAAAGCCCATAGAAACATATTTCTGTAGCATGTAAAGTGGCGCATTAAACAACATGCTTGCAACAAAACCTACAAACCTATTTTCCATAGAGGCTGACCAATCGATACCTTGCTGCTCCATGCGGCTCATCCAATGAAGGGTATGTGGATGCAGCGTACCATAAGTCATGACTTGTTCTACTTCCCATCCACTATTTTTAAGCAATAGTTCTATATTGTTCGGAGCGTATAAGGCTGTGTGACGGGGTGTATGATAACCTGCCCAATGTTGCCCAAACCTACGACGTGTATAGCTATCAAAATTAGGTACTTCTACAATAAGTTTTGTTTGCGCATGCGCAATGCCGAGCAATTGTTTCAAATGTAATTGCGGATTATAATCATGCTCTAAATAATGCCACATGGTGATCACATCCACTGGCTTTTCTCCTTCCATGTCAACAACTTCACCAATTCTTAGATCAATATTACCATAAGTGTTTGGTTCATTTTTCCAACCCTCATCACTAAAATCGAGACCCATGAGAGTGGCATTAGTTTGCTTTCGCAAGCAAGCTAAAAAGCTTGGCTTTCCGCAACCAACATCAAGGATGCGACTTTGATTTGTTAGTTGGTGGTGCGCCTTCAAGCGATTGACTCTTGCCTTATCGATGTTTAGTTGATCTTGTTTTACAAAGGATGCATATTTTCCCCAAGCTTCTTCAACGCGGTAGGGCAAATAGGCAGAGGTATAAAATTTTCCTAATGCCGTTTCTGACACACGAGGATTTAGAAACACCAAACCACAATGGGTACAGCGATCGAAATTATAACTTGTGGGCGAGTGTTCATGCATCATAGCTGATGTTTGAATAAAAGATTCCTTGTTTGTTGCGTTACAGGCGAGGCAGTGGGTTAATTGCTCCATTAGCGAATGTTAGGTTCAATAAATGAATGAAGAAAAGCTTTCTGAGTAAAGGCAATCGGTTTACTTACCTCTTGTACAGCACCAAGGAAAGTGCTTTTTTTTGCATTTAAAAATTGACATTTATAATTTTGAAAAGCCTGTATCATAGGGAAAAATAATGGCACTATTTGAATGTATAAATGATATAGAAAAAAACAAAGAACAGCAATTGCGAAACAAAATGATGCATGGGAAGTGGATGTTTTTTTTCAGGCAAATCATTTATAACAATCAATTGCATGAATAAAGATACCAAGTACCAATGTATAAAGTTTTTAAGTGGCGCAACACCTCCCTGCCAACTCCAAAAATCAAAAACAGGTGCAATGGGTTCCATAAAAAAATCAAGACCTACCATTAATAAAGCACCACAAATTACTGCGAGCCATTTGTTTGGAATAACATGCTTTGCAATAGTGCCTGTTAAAAATGTGAGCAACAACCAATTGAAGCCTATCAGCGGCGGTACGCCAAGTATTTTGGGACCAAGGTTAGCACCATAGCTATAGTCGCCGAAAAGTAATCCTGTGTTAACGCCAATAATTTCAACGCTGATTCCAATCAAATAAACACTTGTCCAAATTGCCAAACTTCTCCATCCTTTTTTCAATGGAAAATTCCAAACTAAAAGCGTCACACCCAATAATTGGTTAAAGATTGTTTTAGGTAAAAACAAGTCGCCATAGCCTTGCCAAATCCCTACCAGACCGACCATAGTAAAAAACCATATAATCACTATGGAAATATTTTCCTTCTCATAAAACCATCGCAATGATGCTAGTTTTTTCATGAATTTGATATAATTAAATCTGAAGTAATTTTTGCTGAAAGTAAACACAAAGGAATTCCACCACCTGGATGCACAGAGCCTCCACAACAATATAAACCTTTCAATTTACTCATAAAATTGGGATGGCGAAGAAAAGCGGCAAACTTTGAATTGCTGGCGGCTCCATACAAAGCACCACGGTAGCTTCCTGTACGTGCTTCAATTAAGGGAGGTGTGAGTATGTCTTCTACTTCAATAAGCGATTCGATGTCGACACCAAGCAAACGGTTCACCTTGTCAATAATATTTTGTCGAGCTTGTGCTACGAATACATCCCAATCCTGTCCAAAATCTGCTGGGGCGTTGATCATCACAAACCAATTTTCATGTCCGGCGGGTGCATCGCTTGCCTTTTCTTTGCTCGTAATATTGATATAAATCGTCGGATCTTCAAAGAGACTTTTGTGATCGAATATATGTTCAAATTCCTTTTTATAATTGCCACTAAATAAAATATTGTGGAGATCCAATTCAGAAAATTGCTTTTTGATGCCCCAATAAAATATGATGGCCGAACTAGAACGCTCCTGCTGCAATGTACGTTCTGGATGCTTTTCATGCTTTAGCATTTTTTTATACGTAGCATAGATATCCATATTTGAAACAATACAATCTGCAAAATGCTCCTTGTCGTCTGTTTTTATACCAATGGCTCTACCTTCATTAATGATTATTTCTTCGACCTTTTTATTAAAATGAAATTGAATTCCATGTCGCAAGGCAAGTTGATATAAACTAGTGGTGATGCAATGCATTCCACCTACAGGGAAATAAGTGCCTTTGTGTAATTCTAAATGTGGAATCAAACTCATGACTCCATTGCTAAGGTATGGAGATGAGCCGTTGTAAGTCGCATAACGATTAAACAATTGCACCAGATGAGGTTCCTTAATACTTTTTTCATTCAGCGAATTTAAGTTTGTTCCAAGGTCTAAACTCCAAACTTGCTGGATTGATTTGATGGTGTCTATTGAAAGATATGTAGCGATTTTATGCAACGATTTTTCAAGAAATATGGGCGAGGTAAATTCGTATTTCTTTTCACTTCTTTGTAAATAGTTGAGTATGGAGCTTGCTTCTATGTCGAAATAAGTGGCAGCCTCTTTGGCAAAAATTTCGCGATTGGCATCAACAGTAAAACGCATGCCGTCCTCCCAAAAGTAGTTGCACACCGTTTCTTTGCGATCATATTGAAAAAAATCTTTTGCTTGTTCGTTGAACAATTCAAAAAGTTCTGTGACAAGCTCAGGCATTGTAAATAAGGAAGGCCCAGCGTCGAATCGATAAGCCCCTAACTCAAAAGCATGAAGCTTTCCTCCTGGATAATGATTCGCTTCAAAGACAGATACATCGTACCCTGCAGCCCTGAGGCGCAGCGCGGCAGCAATACCTGCAATACCAGACCCTATGATGATAGCTGATGCCATGTTACTTGTTTTTGACGCTTTTCGTTTTTATTGACAACAAAGGTATAAATTCGGTGCAAAGGAGGAGACAAAAACAAGTATTCATCGTGCAATTGATGAAACAGGATATGATTTTCATTCTTAGTTTAAAAATGGTGCATTAAAATCCAACAGTTTTATTGGTTAGGTTGCAAAGGTGTATATGAATGCTTTAGGATGTATCAAAATCCTGATTAAGTCTTACG
Organism: Chitinophaga pinensis; assembly: GCA_945897725.1. Taxonomy (GTDB): domain Bacteria; phylum Bacteroidota; class Bacteroidia; order Chitinophagales; family CAMDFR01; genus CAMDFR01. The sequence goes on along the minus strand of CAMDFR010000010.1, from coordinate 2,964 downwards.
TGGTTACTTTCCGATACATAAATTAAATCCCTTGATCTATATAGATTACAGGCGACAAAGGTACAAATTCGGTACAAATATGAGAGGGTAAATATTTGTTAATATGAATAAAGAAGATGTTGTAAACATCAGTAAAATGCGGGTAGCTTACATTGTGTGATGCTCATTTAAAATTGCCATAAAAAAGTTGTGCTTACAATTTGGTTAAACACCTTGACCATTCTGGTAGCTATTTTTTTCAATAACTTGTGTCCCAGCTATTAGATCACTAAGTTTTCTTCCTTCCGGATTAGCAAATACCATAATAATTTCTAGTAGTGCACCAACATAAGGTATCCCTCCTATTATAGAGAATACCAAGTTTCTTCCCATTGAATTAGGTTTAGTACAAGGTCTATTATCAGATACATTCACTACCATTAAATCAAGGGCTCTTTTACCATAACTTTGACCTTCGCCTATACCATCTTTTATCAATGCATATCCTATAGGGAAAATAAGTAAAACTAAACCAAATAAAAATTTTCCTTGGAACTGATAATCATAATCCGCATAATGATAGTAGAGAAAACGATAATAAAAATCATATAGCAAATATAATGATGGTAAATATAGACCTATGATGATCATTGTATCAAGTAAATAAGCTAAAAATCTTTTACCATTTGGAGCTTTATCATATTTTCTAGGGCCATTTGTTATTGGCTGTTGAGGAGTTGAAATATTTTCTTGGATTTTACTATCCTTGTTTTCTTTTTGAGTATCGTTGACTTTCATTTTCAGAATATCATCATCTAATTTTATAGCACCTCCATCAAGTGGACAAAACTTAGCACCATTTGTATATTTCTTTTTGCAAACTGAGCACTCGGGTATCAATTTATCGGGATGGACTAGTTTTATACCATCATTTATACAAAACTTGACATCAGAACTATACGTCGTATTGCATTTTGGACAGGTTGGCGTTTCAATCAATTCCTGTTCCAGATTACATCCACATACTTTACAAAACTTTGTTTTTTGAGTAAAAGCATTTAAACACTTTGGACATTTATTGCTCATATTTTTATTTTTTATTGTTTGGATTGGATTTTTGGGAATTAACTTTTTGGGTTTCCTTATCTGTATTGCTTGGCAAATCAGGATTGAAATTTATCATAACGTCTTCATTTCCCGGCGTAATCACAACAACTGTATTTGTTTTAATATTTTTGACCAAATCTATTAAATCATTATTATTTAACCTAATACACCCCTCCGAAGCTCGTTTCCCTAATGAAGTATTATCATGGGTTCCATGTATTCCTATTCCTTTTTGACCTGGTACTTTTAATCTGATAAAAAATGGACCATAAGCTCCTTTTATAGGACCTTGATTGTCGTCTTTAAAATCATGACTCCATGTAGATGCATCAACAATCTCTTCAATTGTAAAGATTCCTTCTGGTGTTTTACAATCACCTTTTTCAATTTTATTTCCAAAATTTTTACCAGTCGCAACTTTAAATTGACGTTGTAAATGACCTTGATAATTATACTGAGATAGCGTCATATCTGCTTTATTGATAATTATAAAACTTGAATTCTTAATACTTTTCAATTCATTGAAATACCAATAAGTAACCCCGAATAATAATAATGTCGGAATAATAAAAAGTATTAGTTGGAGCGGTCTAGCCATTGGTTATAAATTGGTGTTAATCTCTTTATCTGATTACCGTAAGATTAATCAAATTCTTGATAATTTGTAGTATAAATTGGTGCTATACTCTGTGTCTGATTTCCATATGAATCTATATCTTCATAATAATCTATTTTAGAAATGTCACCCTCTAATGGTGCAACTGACTCTTCTTCAAAAGTTGGATTTTCTTGATCATCGAAACTGAAGTACAAAAATTTTCTTTCCGAACTATTTAAATTTTGTATGATACACGCAAAATCGTTAAACTTAGAGCCTTGTTTAGATTTTTTTGATAGATACACTGTGTTAGGAACATTGGTTTCAGCTTTAGCAATTAACTGCCAAACTTCCTTATTAGAAATTTGTCCATAAAGTTCTTTCTGCATGATCTCATCCATTTTCCCAATGTAATTATGATCACGAAAATAACTTAACAACGCTTTTTTGAAACGAGTTTGAGCAACTGCAGTTCGCGTATCTTCATCTGCCAAAATCGCATTTAATTCTTGAAAATCAATTTTATTGAGCATGTATTTTGAGTGCGCATAACCTATCTGATTATCTACTTTACAATTTACCCATTCAGATCCTGTATCATAAACTAAAATTTCTGACCCATAAGCTATATTTCCAATAATGTTATAATCTCCACCGCCAGCTGGGCTAGAACGTAATGCTAAGGAACCTGCAAAACTATACATACGAGTTGCATTCTTATCGCGTAAATAATCCTTACCCCAAAAGAAATATCCTAACACTCCTGCAGCAATCGTCAATAATGCTAAAATACCTAGCACCAACGGAAGTTTAGATCTTTTCTTTTTTTCAGGTTCTGTGGTTGAATAATTATTTTGTTGTTGGTTTATAGTTTCTGATTCATAACGTTGTTCCGTCTCTGCTTTAGGGGCTGGTGCTTTGACTAATTCAGCACCGCATTCTACGCAAAAGTTGGCAGAACCTTTTTCATTTGCGGTATTACAATTACCACAATAAATGATATCTGAAGAGGGCGCAGCGGTTGAATTGGCGGTATTCGCATTTTCAGTTCTTAAGGCATCCTGACGAGTTCTTTTTAACTCCTCTTCAGCCCAGTCAATCGTTTCTTCAATTTCTAAAACTTTAAATAATAATTGATTCTCGTTTATTCCCAAAGCTTTCCCATAAAGAATAATATCTTCATTATCTACCAATTTTACATTTCCCTTCTTCTCTATAAGTCTACTTTTTATTAGCGCATGTAAGCCTTCTAATGTTTTCATATTTTTATATATGTTTTC